>DAOTTX010000065.1:0-40822 GCA_034437515.1 Anaerolineae bacterium | reverse complement strand
TTTGTGCCCAAGTCGTTTACGAATCGTGGCTAGACTCACGCCATCGTTGACCAATTCGGTGGCATGTGCATGTCGAAGCTCGTGAAGAGTGCAGTGAATCCCCGCCTGTTTGTAACTACTCAGGTAGGGTATCACAGGGTAGTTGTGATGACCTTAGTGTACATTTATGGACTTTCATGGCACAAATCACAATATAGTTGTGAATGTGTGTAATAAATTGTAGCCCGATAGATACCCGCTATGACCCCTTGTTATCCGAATGACATGGGGGTACCTGAGTAGTTACTCTATTTGAGCTTCAAGAAGCGGGTCGCTAACCGATTAACCGCTTCCTCATAGAACTCCGGTAGAACGGTAATCGCGTTGTGGCTGGCAAGCCCTTGTATGTCATCCGATAATGTGGTCGGGTCAAAGCGGAAATCTTCGATCAGTAGCGGTACGATATTAATGTCGTGGACGAGCGCATGTTCGATCTCACGCCGTACCCACTTAGAGTCGAGGGTGGTCGGCGCAAGAATGGGTACGAAGTAATCAGCGTCTTCGATGGATGTCTCGATGATGTCGGCAAAACGCCCCTCGTTGATGTCATCTATGTCGATGAACACATCCGCGCCGCGCTCCTGTAAGCTGTTCGCCACCGAACGTGCCAGCGCCCAACTCACTTTACGCCGGTAGCTGATGAACACTTTCGGTTGCTGTGTAGATGCCGTCACGGTGGCATCGGGTGGTGTCGAAAGCCGAATACGCCAAACGGCAAACCCCACCCCACTGACGACCAACAACACACCAGCGGCAAGTGCGACCGGCAGCCAATCGAACGACTCGCCAGCAACGGCAGTGTTCAGGCTGATGCTCAACGTATGATCCCATTGGTCGATGAACTCTAACGAGCCGTCGAGGTTGCGTTCGCGCGTCCACACATCCACGCGCAGATTCTGCGTACCGGTGACCTCCGCTTGCGGGTCAAGGAACCAACTCCAGGTTGTCAACGTGCCGTTGATGATCTTGGCATCACCGAGGCTACGTTGGTCGTCACAGCCGGTAAAACTGCGTGCGGAACAGGTTAGGGTCGCGCCCATGCGTTGGTAAATTTCCAACCCGCTTTCGCTGTAAACCGACGCACGCGGGGTGCGCTCACCCACCGGTGTAGATGTGATGCGCGGCGGTGGCGTCACCTCCCGGTTGGAGAGTGTCGGCGTGACGTAGAGATTATCGACCTCGAGTTCTAGCTCGACCAGCACCGTCTCCCCGGTGTTGGCACGGCGGGGCGCATACAGGCGAAACGTCCCATCACCGATGACCGCGCCGGAAACGTCGTCACGGATCAGCACTCGCGCCGACGCCACCTGCACCGGGTCGAGTAAGACCTGCGCTTGACCGGATTCGATGGTCGGGAGCAGGCCGACTTCACCTGGAGTTGGTAAAAAAGTCATCGGTGGGTCGTCTAGTAGAACTGTCGCTGTGGGTCGGATAGGTGTTTCTTGCAGGTCTTCACCATCAGAATCGACGTCAAGGGTTGTGGCGCGATCACTGGTTTGTAGCGAAAACAAAACCGCGCCAGCAACGAGCAAGACCAGAATCAAAAGTGCCACCATCTCGATGAGGTAATTCCGCCGCGTCATGACTAATCTCCTGCCGCTTCCGTCGAAACCGTCTGTTGCGTCGCAATTACATTTTGTGCTTCGTCGCCGACATCCGCCGTCACAACGCTACAAAAGTAAAATACCAACACAACGGTCACGACCAAAACAAACAGTGTGATGAGACCCTGCCGGTCAAATGGCACCTCTTGTTCTGGTTCCTGCCCGTACATCTAAGTCCCCTTCGGTTAGGACGTAAAAGCACCGTCTTTGTAGAATAACTCACCATCGACATGTATTTCGCTGTCGGTGCGCATATCACAGATCATATCCCAGTGTACCGCACTCCGGTTTTTGCTGCCCGTTTCCGGGTAACCGGTGCCGATTGCCATGTGAATCGTCCCGCCGATCTTTTCATCAAACAGGATGTTGCCGGTAAACTGTTGAATGCCAAAATTCGTCCCGATAGCGAATTCACCGAGATAACGTGCGCCTTCGTCCGTATCCAATTGGGCGAGAAGGAGTTCCTCGTTTTGCTCCGCGCTGGCCTCGACGACCTTACCCTGCTCGAACTTTAACTCAATGCCACTGACCGCCCGACCACCGACGATACTCGGATAGCTAAAACGTACCCAACCATTGACGCTGTCTTCGACTGGCCCGGTAAAGATCTCACCGGAGGGCATGTTCTTGTGACCGTCGGCGTTGATGAACGTGCGATCTTCGATGGATAGTGACAGATCGACGCTCGGCCCCTTACAGGTGACGTGCTTCTTGCCGACCAGATAATCCACCTTACGCTGCTGCATCACACTAATTTCGTCCCACTTGGAGACCGGGTCTTCCTGGTCGCAGAAGGTCGCGCTATAGACGAAATCCTCGTATTCGGGCAGGCTCATGTTGGCTTCCTGGGCGCTGGCTTCGGTTGGATACCACGTCCCTACCCAGCGAAAATCGCCAACGGCGGCACGCTGTAGACGGGTATCTAACCATGAACGCCGCGCGGAACGCACCTGCTGCACCCGCTTACCCGCGATGTTTGTCATCGCACGGGTGTTGCGCGTCCCACCGATGTGAATATAGACATCGGCGTCTTCGTAGTACCGGGTCATTGACGGGTCTAGCCAGTTGATCTGCTCATCCGTCGCCATACGGATAAAGTCTCGCGTCATTTCCTCATCGCTGATGTACAGCGCCGGACGCCCGCCAGCGTTCAACACCGCACGATGCACCGCACGCAGCGCCGGTAGCGTAATGGCATCACCAAAGATGCCAACCCAATCACCGGGTTTGACCTCCGTTGAATAGTGGACGAGCAGTTCTGCGAGCCGTTCTAAACGTATATCTGCCATACAAAACTCCATAATTTGAGTGATTTTGGTGTTCATTGATAGCCGCTGCTGCGGGTAAAATCAAGGGTAGGCAGGGTACGAGATCGCATTGTCTAATGCACTTACAGCCAATTTGCTTTATAATCAAATATGAATTATGTAAAGATTTCGTCTCACCTGTACAGGAGTTCATATATGCCTTCTATTCTTGCTGTTGATGATGATCCGGATGTATTAGGTACGCTGGAACGTGTGCTCAAGCGCGAACGCTTCGATGTTCAACTCGTCAACTCCGGGCCGAAAGCACTGAATGCCCTGAAAAATGGCATCCCCGATTTGATGATTCTGGACATCATCATGCCAGAAATGGACGGCATCGAAGTCTGTGAAATTATTCGTGCCGATCATCGTTTCACGACGCTGCCGATCCTTTTCTTAACCGCTAAGGGAACGACTGACGATGTCGTAGAAGGTCTGGATGCTGGTGCGGATGATTACATCGTCAAACCGTTTGAGCTTTCCGAACTACGGGCACGGATCAAAGCCCTGCTGCGCCGAGGCTCACGCACACAAAACGGCGACTCGATCTTAGAGGTTGATAACCTGCGCCTTGACTCGGATACCTATCAGGCTTACGTCAAAGACAAAGCCATTCAGTTGACCTCCACCGAACATCGCTTGCTGCGCTACTTCATGGAAAACCTCGATCAAGCCCTTTCACTCAAGCATCTACTGCAAGCCGTGTGGGAATATCCTGAAGACGCCGGTGACCCCGACCTGGTGCGTGCACATGTGCGCAATCTGCGGACAAAGGTTGAAAAGGACCCGGAACGGAAATACATTCGCACCATTCATGGCGTAGGGTATATGATAAGTTCGTGACCCGAAACAAAATTCGGAAAAATTTCATACCGACAATTCATATCCGCGATATACTAAAGTCAGTGAGAATTACCTAGTTTGGATGTGGGAAATGTATAAAATTCTTGTCGCTGATGACGATCATGCCATGCTGCAAATGGTGGAACAAGTTTTAGAACATGAGGGCTATGCGGTATCGAAAGCGCGAACGATGATTGAAGCGCTCGACACTGTGGAAGCGGATACGCACGACCTTTTCTTAATTGATGTCGGCCTGCCCAAACAGGACGGAGTCGAGTTGTGCCGTAAACTGCGTAACCGGCCCACAACTTCGGAGAAGCCCATCATCTTCATGACCGGGCAGCACAACGCCTACAGCGTCGCTGAAGCCCTGGAAGCCGGCGGAGATGATTATATCCGTAAGCCTTTTGCGGTGCGTGAACTCGCAGCACGTATTCGCGCTCATCTGCGCCGCTCAACCAACACCATGTTGGAAGGCGCACCGACACTGCGTATTCAGCCGAGCACCTATCAGGTATATGTTGATGACCGCGAGATTATGCTCACACGGATCGAATTCGACTTACTCTGCCATATGTCGAACAATTCACAGCGATGGCATTCAACCGAAGACCTGTTGATCGGTGTATGGAAATACCCGGATGGTGTAGGGGATAGTGCACTTGTACGCAATCATATCCGCAACCTGCGCCGCAAGTTAGAGGTCAACCCGGATTACCCCTCTATCGTCCAATCAAGACACGGACGCGGTTATGCTGTAAGGGCGCATATCCAATTTGCTGACTGAATCACATCGAGCCTCATGGCTCGATTTTTCCAATCTTAACTTGCTAAAGTCATCGAGCCGCGTTATGCTGCAACGACATTTACCGAAGTAGAAAGACACGTCAAGCGCACAACAAACGCGGATTTTGGTAGCGCACGGGCCGACGAATACACAGTCGGTTGACGAGGTGACGGTTCTCCACATACTGTGGGGCAAAATCGAACAATCAGCGGATGCCGTCAGGGTGTACCACCACCCTCCCCAATGACTTACCGCACAATGCAAGGGCGGCACGAAAACCGGATGGTGACATCCGGCACAAGTGCCAAACAGTGGTTTAAGGCGACCTGCTCTAGGTCTGTCTGAACTCTGCTGTGCCTTGCCAGCCCGGCACGTTCTTCCTAAAGATAAATCTAAGACAACCCATAGGAGAGAACACTATGTGCGGCATCGTCGGTTACATCGGCGTACAGGACGCCACCCCTATCATCATCGAAGGCTTGCAACGGTTAGAATATCGCGGTTACGACTCAGCCGGTATCGCCGTGATACGTGATGACGACATCGAAGTGCGTCGCGACGTCGGCAAGCTCACCAACTTACGGCAACGGCTCATCACCCAGCCCATCAGCGGGCAGATTGGCATCGGGCATACCCGTTGGGCCACGCACGGCGCACCCGCCGAACACAACGCACACCCTCACGTCAGCATGTACGGGGATTTCGTCGTCGTGCATAACGGCATCGTGGAAAACTACCTCGAACTACGCGAGGAACTCATCGCAGAGGGTATCACATTTGCGTCTGATACCGATACGGAAGTAATCGTACAGTTAATCGAACATTACGCACACAACGGCGCGGCCGGCGACGTCACCGAAATCGTTCGCCGGGCGGTAAGCCGTCTGCGCGGTGCCCATGCGATCGTGGTCATGAGCCGTACCCAACCGGATCGTATGGTTGCCGTGCGCATCGGAAACGCGGGAGGTGTGGCGCTTGGACACGGTCAAGGCGAGATGTATATCGCCTCAGACATCCCGGCTATCCTCGAACATACACGGCAGATGGTCTTTCTGGAAAGCCGCCAGATGGCGACCCTATACGCAGAGGGCTATGTGGTTCAAACCTTGGATGGTGACATCATTCAACCGGAAGTACACACGATCGCGTGGGATCCGGTCAGCGCGGTGAAAGGCGAGTACAAACATTTCATGCAAAAGGAAATCTTCGAGCAGGCTCGCAGCATCACCGATACGATTGGCGGGCGCATCGACTTCGAGAATCATAAGGTTCTACTGCCGGATCTCAACCTCACAACGGAACAAGCACGATCACTGACGCGACTTGTAACTATCGCCTGTGGCACCAGCTTTTACAGTGGGTTGATCGGTAAGTTCTTCATCGAGAAGATCGCTCGGCTGCATGTCGAGGTCGATTACGGCAGTGAGTACCGCTATCGTGATCCCATTCTTGACGAGACGACCGCCGTACTTGCCATCACACAGAGCGGCGAAACGGTCGATACCCTGGCGGCGATGGAAGAAGCCCGTGACAAAGGCGCACTGCTGTGGAGCATCGTCAATGCGATTGGCAGCCAGGCCATGCGCACGGCTGATGGTCACATCACGATGAACGCCGGGCCAGAGATCGGCGTGGCCTCGACAAAGGCATTTACCACCAGTATCGTCGATCAATATCTGCTGGCGATTTATCTAGGTCAGCTACGTGGCACCATCAACGCCGAACAACGCCGTCAACTGGTACGGGATGTCGCCAAGCTGCCCGCGCTGATAGGCGACGTACTCGATGACGACGCCCGATTGCATGACCTCGCCGGTGACCTCTACCAATACACTGACTTCCTCTATCTAGGCCGTGGGATCAACTATCCTATCGCGCTGGAAGGGGCGTTGAAGCTCAAGGAAATCAGTTACATCCATGCGGAAGGCTACCCCGCTGGTGAGATGAAACACGGGCCGATTGCACTCATCGACGAAAACATGCCGGTACTGGCAATCGCCCTCCAGGACGATCTCTACGAGAAGATGATTAGCCAGATCGAGCAGGCACGCGCACGCGGCGGTGTCGTGATCGCCGTCGCTACACAAGGCGATACGTTCATCGCGGAAAAGGCCGACCATGTACTTTATGTGCCGGAATGTCCCGACCTGCTTAGCCCGATACTGACCGTGCTACCGCTACAACTATTGGCCTATCACATCGCGGTATGGCGCGGCGCAGATGTTGACCAACCGCGCAACCTCGCCAAAAGCGTCACGGTGGAGTAGTCAGCTCAGCCGAACCTGTACCACATAAAGGCTGAACAGCGACCGTACAAACGGCATCGGCAACTTCGCGACGATGGGACCGGCGGCTTCGGCAATCGCCGCCTGCCAACGGTCCCGGCGAAAGTCCTGTGTGTTCCACACTCGATCAACACGCAGACGCGGGTCCCAATCTTCAATACGCTTATGTCGGATCATACTCCATTGAAGTGATGCATCCATACGGGTGATTGGGTTATAAGATACGCGCTTGCTCCGCTGGATCATCGGCCCAACAGTATCAAACAAAATGTATGAACCTGGAAACCGCTCCGTAAGCGCAATTAGCAGGTCTTTGATTTGTTCTTCTTGCAGGTAGATGAACAAGCCTTCCGCGATGAACAAAAGTCGGCTTTGCGCGTCGATCTCATCCATCCAACTGTAATCCAGAACGGATCCGGCAATGTAATGATACCGTTCGGCTTGCTGAATCGGGATCAATTCATGTCTTATGTCGATAGCCTTCGGTAGATCAAGCTCGTACCAGTGCATCTGATGCTTGCTCAGCCGAAAGAAGCGTGTGTCCAACCCAACACCGAGGTTTACAATAGTTGCCATCGGGTCAATATCGATGTGGGACTGCGCTGACTGATCTATGAGCATTGCCCGTAACATCACCCCCACATGGGCTACAGACCTTAAAGAAATGGTGCCAAAGTCATAGTCAATCCTATCTACAATTTTCTGTGCCATGTTATCCAACAAAATTGGATCAGGATGTTGTGCTTCTACTGCCTTGGCATAAAGAGTCATCAACAACGTTTCTGGCACATCCCGCAATGTTTCAACGCTAATCTTTTCCGACATTACTTCACATCCCGCATATAGTTTTGGAACATTGTAACAGATAAAGAACACTTCGATGATAAAGAGTCTTCATCAGGTAACGCTATTGACAAGATTACATTTGCCGGATATAAATGACCCGTAGTCACTTAAGGAGGTCAACTTGGCAGTAAAACATCGTGCAAGGCATGAAGACCAGAAAGAAGCACGTAGACAAAGCATCCTACAGGCCGCCTGGGAACTATTCCAGCAGCGGCGTTATGACGATATTAACGTCATTGACGTGGCAAGGGCCGTCGGTTTGGCGAAGGGGACGGTCTATCTCTATTTCAAGACGAAAGAGGCACTGTTCCTCGAAGTACAAAAGCAGCAGTTCCTCACACTCTTTGAAACCTTAGATGCACAACTCAGCCAACTCGACGCACCAGCGACCATTCAACAGGTGACGGCGGTCATCACACAGGCGTTCGTTGCGCGTCCGGCGCTGAACCGGTTATTCGCCATTCTGCATGTCGTCCTGGAACGCAACATCGACTATGAAACCGCAGTTAACCTCAAGCGGGCGATCCTGGCACGGATGCTGCAAACCGGGCAAATTCTGGAAGAAACGCTATTATTCCTCGGTTCCGGTCAGGGTGCGGCGGTACTACAACAGGCATACGCGCTGATGATCGGCGTGCAGCATCTCGCTGATCCTGCCGCCGTCGTGCTGGAAGTCTTCGAGAAAGAACCCACACTACGCGCATTTGAAGTCGATTTCGGTGAGACATTCGCCGCTACTTTACACACATTATTCATCGGCCTACAAGCCGAGCAAGGATAATATGATGATCGTTGTTTCAGGTACCGTCCGCATCAAACCGGAGAGCCGTCAGGCGGCTGTAGACGCTGGGATTGAGATGTCTCGTGCTAGCGAAGCCGAAGCGGGCTGCATCACCTATCATTTCTACAGTGACATCGAAGACGAAAACCTCTTTCGCATCTTTGAGGTATGGACAAATGAAGAAGCGTTGATGGCACACTTCAAGACACCGCATATGGCGACCTTCAACAGCAAGCTCCCCGATCTGCTGGCAGGTGAAACCGATATTAAGCGATATGACATCAGTCGCGTAAGCGACCTCTAGCGGTAGACAGTCGCCATAAATCACTCGTTTGAGGGATTGTTTCGAGGATTCTCATATAATCTGCAACACAAGACTGTAAAGTTCGTATACAGTTGTGTGGAAATGCTTTCACATGGGCAAACATCATAGGAATTGATACCAATGAATAACCAAAACAACAATGTTCTGCAAGTCGAGAACATCACCAAAGACCTCAAAATGGGTGAGGTCACATTGAACATCCTCAAAGGAATTTCACTCAACGCGAGGGCCGGGGAATTCCTGGGCATCATCGGGCCATCGGGCAGTGGTAAATCAACACTGTTGGGCATTATCGGTGGTCTGGATACGCCTACGACCGGTCGTATCTATCTCGACGGAAAGGACATCACCGACCTGAACGAGCGTGAACTGACACGCATCCGTAACGAGAAGATCGGTTTTGTGTTCCAGCAGTTCAACCTCATTCCCACGCTAACCGCGCTGGAAAATGTCGCCCTACCGACCCAATTCTCTCGTAGTAGTAAGTTCAACCCGACGAAGCGTGGCAAAGAATTGCTGACATCGCTCGGCCTCAGTGATCGTTTCGGGCATCGCCCCACCCAGCTTTCCGGCGGTCAGCAGCAGCGTGTCGCCATTGCGCGGGCGCTTGCTAACAATCCACCGCTGCTGCTCGCGGATGAACCGACCGGCAACCTCGACACCGAATCCGGCGAGGTCGTCATGGACACCCTGCGTAAAGTGCGCTCAGAGTTCAATACCACAGTCGTCGTCGTCACCCACGATATGGAAATCGCCTCGGAGTGTGACCGTGTGGTTTCGCTCGTCGATGGTGAAATCGCCAGCGACATCGACCCGCGCAGCAGCGCCCAGATGGCAGCCGTCCAGGCCTTCAAGGAAAAACGCGAGACCGGCGAAATGCAGGCCGTCCGCGTTAGGGAAGAGTAAGCGATGTTCGACCAACTCAAGTTTTACATCAAACACTCGCTCAACGATATGCGAGTGAACGGGCAGCGCACGTTATTCGCCCTGCTCTGTATCGCATCAGGTGTAGCGGCGATTGTCAGCTTACAAACCCTCGGTGTGATGATCGACAACACCCTGACGACGAGCCTGCAAGAAGCCAACCAGGCAGATATTCGCATCGAAGCAGCGTTAGATGAGTTCGAACTCACCGACGAGCAAGTGCGTGAGGCGGGTTCTGACGGTCTGATCACCCCCAGTGAGCAGTTCGACGATTACTTCAACGCCGAAGGTCTGGAAACGCTGCGTGCCTGGTTCGAGGAGAACTTCCCCGGTGAGGTCGAAACCACCTACCGGCAAGGACTGCCGCTCACATCGGGCATTAGCTCAGAACGAGCAGGTACCGCAACCCCGTTCGTCGTATCTTTCGTCGTAGATACCGGGGTTTTCCCGCTGTATGGTGACATCCAGACCCTCGATGGACGTAGCCTCGCAGAAGCCATCGAGGAACCGACGGATATGGTCGTCAGCGAAACCCTCGCCGATGACATGAACCTGGAGATCGGTGATGTGCTTAGCATCGGTGGTGCGACGGCGAAATTTAACCTGGTCGGCATCATTGAAGAATCTGGCGGCACGGTCGGTCAGGACTTCTTCGCCTCAATCGTCGGTTTCTATTTTATCGACCATGACGCGATCCAGTTCTTCGCCGATATTGAGGGCACACGAGCGACGACTGTTTACACTCGTCTGGCCGACCCGGCACGCGAGATAGAAATCAACGAGGCACTGCTCGAAGAATATCCGTATTTAGACACGACAACGACCGCCGACCTGCGTGACTTGAATGAAACACTCTCCGGCGGCATCAATGATCTGGTCAGTGTGATGGGCCTGCTCTCTATGCTGATCGGTGGTATCGGCATCATCAACACCATGCAGGTGATCGTCCGCCGCCGCACAGTCGAGGTCGCGGTACTCAAGACTATCGGCCTGCGCGGAAGACAGGTGACTAACCTGTTCCTGGTGGAAGCCTTTCTGATGGGTGTGGTCGGCAGTATCGCCGGTGTCATCCTCGGTTGGACGCTGACCTTCGCACTACGCAGTGTAGCGGAAAATGTCTTCGGGTCACTACCGTTCGTGTTTGCGCTGGAACCGGTCATCATCGGTTTGATCGTCGGTATTCTGGTCACTACCGTGTTTGGCTTTTTGCCCACACTTTCCGCCGGGCAAATCCGCCCCGGGCTGGTGCTGCGCCCTGAAGAGGCGCTGGTACCGCGTGCGGGTTGGTTACAATCCCTGCTGGCGCTGCTGGTCGTGATCGTCGCCATCGCCCTCATCGGCTTCGGCTTCATCGGGCCGATTGCGTTCCTGGTCGTCCCGGCGGCGTTCTTGACGATGGGCATTTTGTATCTGCTGCTCTCACTGGTGATCTGGGTGGTCGGGCGGTTCTTCCCATCGTTCGGCATAGTCGATCTCAAAGTGTCGCTGCGTTCTATGCTGGCAGCGCGTGGACGTGTCGCCTCGACATTGTTGGCGCTGGTCATCGGTGTCTTCGTGTTAAGCGTGGTTACCCTGCTTTCTGGCACAATCCTGCGGCAGTTCCAGCAGCTTATCGAGCTGGACGTAGGCGGTAATGTGATCGTTGCCGGGTTGGCCTCAGATCAATCCACGCTGGATCGCATCGAAACCACACTAGACGGCGCGGACGGGGTCGAGAGTTATTCCGCGCTGGCGCAGTATGGTGTGCGCCTGCAAACGGTCGAAAAACCGGCTGGCAACGTGCTGACTTACGAGGAAATTGAGGCACGGGTGAACGAACTCGGCCCACTGAACCCTGGCGCAGCACCGCCACAAGATGAAGAGGAAGGTTCAACGACCTCGGATTTCCTGCAATTCTCGTTTGGGTCACTCGATGCGCGTGAGATCGGGGATAACTTGCCAGAACTTCCCTTCTATGCCGGACGACAGTTGAACCAATCCGATGCAGGCGAGAATCACATCGTCATCTCACGGGATAACTTCAGCGGCAACGCAGGCATCGAAGTGGGCGATCAACTGACCTTCTCTTTCGAGAACAGTCGTCTCGCCGCTTTCGGCCTCAGTGATGAGAACGCACCGACCAGAACCTATGAAGTCGTCGGCATCATTGACCGGACAAGCGCCATTGGGACTGCGGGTTTCACATCACCGATGTACGCACCCATCGACGCACTGCCTGACAGCGTCGCACCGAGTACGGTCAGTGCTATCGTACAGGTTGATGAAGATGCCATATCCGATGTGCGCAGCGAACTTCAGGAAATTCCCGGTGTGCTGGTCGCGGAAACGCGCCTGCTCAACGATCTCGTCAATTCTCTGGTGGAACAGTTCACATCACTACCCATCTTAGTTGCGGCGCTTAGCCTGCTTGTGGGTGGCATCGTGATCGCAAACTCCGTCGCGCTGACCACGATGGAACGTCGCCGTGAGATCGCCGTGATGAAAGCGGTCGGCCTGCAACGGGAGCGTGTGCTCGGTATGCTTCTGCTGGAAAACGGACTGATGGGTCTGATTGGCGGGGTTATCGGTGTCGGCATCGGGCTGATCCTGCTGCTGACATTGTTGGATACGATCTTCCCCGGACTCGATACGGCCGGCTCCGTGCCCTACGGCACCGCCGTGTTACTGATGCTCCTCTGTGTGGTGATCGCCGTGATTGCCGCCATGCTCAGTTCGTGGAACGCATCCGGCGAGAAGCCGCTCAACGTGCTACGCTACGAATAATCAACGTTACCGGGCGTCCTGCAACAGGACGCCCTTCCCCCCTACTCGGTTGGATAGACCAGCCCCCACTGCTTACGGATAGCATCCAGTGTGTGCATAATCAGCAGCGTGTCATCGTGCGACATGATCGGGCTTTCTACCGCACCTTCGCGCAAGCAGCGCATGGTTTCCTCGGCTTCATAAGTATACCCGTTGTGCTCAAACGGGAACTCGTAATCTTCTTTACCGTCAGGCGTTACCACTGAGAAACGTTCCGCGAACCACCAACCATGCGGTATGTCGATGCGCCCCTTCGTCCCCACGATGGATGCGGTCAACGGTGTATCCGCTTGTAGGCTGATCGTCAGGTTAGCGATCTGCCCTTTTTCGTAGCGAAACGCGATGCCCGCCTGCACATCAACACCGGTTTCGCCCATATGCGCGGTCGAGGCAATAGCTGCCGGCCTACCGAGGATGGTACAGGCCAGCATCACCGGATAAAGACCGAGATCAAGCAGCGCACCACCCCCCAGACTTGGATTGAACAGACGATGCACCGGGTCGGGATCACGGTTGATGCCGAAATCCGCAATGATGAGACGCACCTCACCGATAACATCATCCATAATCAATGATTGGATCTTACGAAACGCCGGTTGAAAGCGTGTCCAGATGGCTTCCATGATGAACAGGTTCTTTTCCTTCGCCAGATCAAGCACGGTCTGTGCTTCCGTCACATTGATCGCAAACGGCTTCTCACACAAAACGGCCTTTCCCGCGTGCAGGCACATCAGGCTGTTTTCGTAATGATAGACGTGCGGTGTGGCGATGTAGATCACATCGACATCCGGGTCATCGGCGAGTGCTTGATAACTGGCATGGCGGCGCGGGATGTCGTATTGGTCGCCGAAAGCGTCCGCCGTTTCTCGTGCGCGGGAACCAACCGCGACCACTTCCGCATCTTCCAGCGGCAAAACGCCCTCCACGAACGCATGAGCGATATTCGCCGTACTGAGAATGCCCCAACGAATGGGTTTCATCGTATTCTCTCCTTGCACACTTCGGTAGATATAAACCAATTAGACCGGATGTGGTCTATGAACGCAAAAGCCCGGTAACATCATACCGGGCTGTCTGAGATAGGCTGCTATCGCTGACCGATCATTCAATCAGCATGAAACTAAGCGTCATCTCATTCATCATCATAAACACCGGGTCGATATTCGCCGTAGGAGCCGCCGCCAGCAGATAAACCATGCTACCGTTTACGCCGGTTGTATTGACGATATAAACCTGACCGTCGAATTCGTAGACATACTGCGTCCAATCACGCTGCCCCGGCAGTTCGTTCACCGCCAACGGTTCGACATCGAGTTCAGGCGCGATAGTGCGTAACAGCGCGACGACATCAGACTCAACATTGTCGCCGCGTTCACCAGCAGCGATGCCCAACGTACCAGATGGATCTTCGACTTGATACAACGTGAAATCGCCCTCGGTAGTCGCTTCCAGATCACCGGGCAACTGCACTGTAAAACCGATCTCCTCGTCGGTGTAAGTCTGCGTTAGTGAAGCCGCACCCTTCGTAGCGAAGACTTCACCTTCCTGTGTAAGTGTCACCGTATCACCTTCAATCTCCGCTGTGAGCACGGTCAGACCAAGTTCGGCACTATCCAGAACGAATCGCTCATCGGATAAGAAGATGAGTTTAACCGCTTCCAGATCGACCATCGGCAGATCCATGACGAAGCCGGCCTCACTTGACCGGATCGTCAACATATCAACGAGTGGGCTGGTGTACTCGCCCAGTAGTGCATCCGGCGGACTACTTGTGTAGCTCTGTGCGGCCTGCTGCAACTCATCCAACTGTGCTGGGTTGAAGCCGGTGCGTTCTTGCAACCGTTGGATGTACGGTGTCTCAAGCGATTCACCCAACCCATAGGCCAGCGCCTCGACCAGTACAGCCTGCGTGAACGACGACCCAACACCGGCATCCATGTTCGTCAAGACGACCGCCCCGACCTCTGCTTCCGGTGCGAGCGCAGCGAAAGCATTGTATCCGTTGAAAGCGCCGTTATGCCCGATAGGATCGACCGACGCAAAGGGATCGAGATCGAGCACGGTCAGCGGGAACCAACCGAGTGCATAGCCTTCGGTCTGTTCGGTCTGCAACATCTCGAGCATTGACTCAGAAATCAGGCGTTCGCCCTCATAGGTGCCATCGCCGAGTTGCAGCAAGAGATAAGGCACCATCGCCTCGATGCTGGCATTGATCGACCCGGCCGGGGCGGATAGATCGATACTCTCAAAGAACGGCACCGGCGTCGTCCCTCGTAGCACGTCAAAGTAATGCGGTACCGCGTGATTTTCTGCGTTGAGCAAATCAGCGCCAAAGCTCGTGCGAGTCATTCCCAGCGGATTGAGGATATTCGCCTGCACATAGGCTTCCCACGTCAGCTCGGTAATCTGCCCGATGATATAACCCGCGAGAATATACCCGCGATTGCTATAAGCGTATGCCGTCCCCGGTTCAGATTGCAGCGGCACATTTTCCAGGTCATCAATGACAGCGGCTCGGTCAGGATATTGTCCAAACTGCGGCAGCGTCCCCGGCGTCAACCCGGCGGTGTGCGAGAGCAACATCCGCAGTGTGATCTGGTCGAGAGCTTCGGGATCAGATAGGGTGAGTTCTGGCACGTATTCGCTGATCGGCACATCAAAATCGAGTTGGCCCGCCTCAACCAACTGCGCGACCGCCAACGCCGTGAAAGACTTGGACACTGACCCAATGGGGAACAGCGTTTCTGTTGTCACGGGTGTTTCTGCCTCGACATCAGTGACACCGAATGCCTCGCTATAAAGCACATCGCCATCGCGGATGACAGCGACCACAGCGCCGGGAACGCGATATTCGTCTAACAAGTCGGTAATCGTCGTCGTGAGTTCATCTGCTTGATCTGGCGATTGTGCGACGAGTGACAGCGATGTTAGCAAAATCAGCAATACGAGGTAAATACGCTTCACACAAAAACTCCTTTTTTGAGAAAACATGAGATGACTACGGTGAAAGCAACATGGTTATTGTATACTATGCACCTCACGAACCAAATTAAAGCATCTTCGATATGATTCAAGTCTCAGCAGGATAACACCTATGTATGCAAACAAAATCGCCGCTGCGCTAGGACTACGTGCCGGGCAGGTCGCCGCAGCCATCAAACTTATGGACGAGGGCAACACGCTACCCTTCATCGCCCGCTATCGCAAAGAGATGACCGGCAGCCTCGACGATGAGCAACTGCGGCAGGTCGCCGATCAACTGACGAGGCTACGCGCCCTGGACGACCGACGTGCAACCATTCTCAACGCTATCGAAGAACAGGGCAAACTAACTGACGACCTCCGCCAGCAGATCAACTCAGCGGAAAAGATCACCGAGTTAGAAGACCTCTACCAACCTTATAAACGCAAACGCCGCACCCGCGCCCAGGTCGCCCGTGAACGCGGCCTCGAACCGCTGGCAGAACAGATCATCCAACAGATGCGTAACGGCAAGTCACCGGAGCAAATCGCCCGGCAGTTCCTCAGCGAAGACGTGCCGACCATCGAGGACGCGCTCGCCGGGGCAAAGGACATCGTCGCGGAAGCCATCAGCGACCACCCCGGTGTGCGCGGGGAAGTCCGTGAGAAGGCAATGCGCTTCGGGTTGGTACAGGCCGGCAAAGTCAAGAACGCAGAAGACCCTAAAGGCATCTACCGGGATTACTATGATTTCGAGTTCCGTGTGGGGCACATCAAGCCGCATCAGATGTTGGCGCTCAACCGAGGAGAAGCGGAGAAAGTGCTGCGCGTAAAAATCGATGTCGCCGAACGCGATTGGCGCGGCGCGATGCAGTATCACTTCCGCACAGATCGCCGCTCACCCTTCGCCGCGCAACTCGAAGCAGCTTACGACGACGCGGCCTCACGCCTGCTGCTGCCTGCCATCGAACGTGATGTGCGCCGTCAACTCACCGAAGCCGCCGAAGCCCACGCCATCCAGGTGTTCGCACGAAACTTACGCGCACTGCTCAACCAGCCGCCGTTGGCAGGGCACATCATCCTCGGTCTTGACCCTGGCTATCGCACCGGTTGTAAGATCGCCGTGATTGACTCCACCGGCAGAGTGCTGGATACAGCGACGATTTACCCACACGCGCCACAAAACCAATGGGACGCCGCCAAGCACACACTGAACACGCTCATCCAGCAGCATGACGTTACCTTGATCGCCATCGGCAATGGCACCGCTTCACGAGAAACGGAAGCCCTCGCCGCCGAACTCACCCGTGAGGACACACTGCACTATGTCATGGTAAACGAGGCCGGTGCCAGTGTGTATAGTGCCAGCAAGCTCGCCCGTGACGAACTGCCCACCCTCGATGTTACACTGCGCGGCGCGGTCAGCATCGCCCGGCGCGTGCAGGATCCACTCGCCGAGCAGGTCAAGATCGACCCCAAATCTATTGGTGTCGGCATGTACCAGCATGATGTCGATCAAAGCGCCCTATCGGACGCTCTCAGCGGTGTGGTCGAAAGCGTGGTCAACCACGTCGGTGTTGATCTCAACACCGCATCGCCCGCGCTGCTTACGCACGTCGCCGGGATCGGCCCTAAACTTGCTGAGCGCATCGTGGCCTATCGGGATACAAACGGCGTGTTCCACAGCCGAGCACAGCTTCTAGAAGTCAAGGGATTGGGTGACAAGTCCTTCGAGCAGTGCGCCGGTTTCCTGCGTGTGCGCGAAAGCGATGATCCACTGGATGCCAGCGCCATCCACCCGGAAAGTTACCCCGTCGCCCGACAGGTCATTGACCGTGCCGACTTGGATATGTCCACGCCAACAGACGCCCGCGAGAGCGCCCTTGCGCCCTACCTGCCATGCATTGACGATCTGGCGAACGAACTCGATACCGGGGTGCCGACCCTCAGCGACATCTTCGAGCAATTGGTAAGACCCGGACGCGACCCACGCGACGAACTGCCCCAGCCCGTGCTGCGCAGCGACGTACTCAAGATGGAAGACCTCAAACGCGGGATGACACTCACCGGGACGGTGCGTAACGTGGTCGATTTCGGGGCGTTTATCGACATCGGTGTGAAGCAAGATGGCCTGATGCACATCAGTAAGATGCCACGCGGCACCCACCTGAGCGTGGGTGATGTGCTGGATGTCGAAATTCTCAACGTCGAGATCGAACGGGGGCGCATCAGCCTGGGGTGGGTTGAAAGCTGATGCTATACTGTGATGCGATCATAGCAATAGAACGGTTAAAAACTCATGCAGCAGTCCTTTAACGACGCCCTGAACCCGCGCACCGTCATCGAAATCTTGAAGCGCACTTTTATTATCTATCGAGATAATCTCGCTGTCTTCCTGACGCTCTCCGCTTTGATTATCATCCCGCTGGCGATCATCCAATTTATTGTGGTCGATCTGCTCACTGCATCTACGGGATTGGTCGTCATTAACGACATCACACAGGAAGTCGAAGACATTGATTTTAGTGCTTTTCTTAACATTTCAATTATTTTCTCGCTTGCGTCGTTCGTCTTACAGCAGATCATCCTGAACGGCTTGATTACTTACCTCTCATCGGAATACACGATGGGTCGTAGCACAACCCCGACGGAGGCATTACAAGCCATCGGTGATCGTTTCGTCCCATTGGGGTTATCAATTCTGTTCACCGTCTCGATTTTGATCGCGGTGATTATCGTCCTCTCGTTTTTGTTTTTCTTGTGCGGCCTCGGCATCGGTGTGATGATCTATCTAGGGGTGACGTTGTACGCCCTGCTCATCCCGGTGATGATCCTCGAACGGGTGGGCGTGCAGGCAGGCGTCAGCCGCGCCTTCGCTCTCGGACGCATCCGCTTCTGGCCGCTGTTCTGGCTGCTGCTGGCGACCCTTCTTATCACATTTCTGCTGAGTCTAGTCTTTACCGTGCTGGAAATTATCGTCGGCGGTAATGCAGTTGGCGGAAGCCTGCCGAGCCTGATTCTCAGCACGGCCTTCACGGTGGTTATCTCCCCGGTGATGCCTATCGCGCTGACGTTGATGTATTATGACACCCGCGTGCGTCTGGAAGGACTGGATCTCGCGTTGGCCGCCGTACCCTCTGACACACCGCGCCCGTCGGATGTCCCGTCGCAGGACTTCCCGGTCCGTATTACCGGGCAGGATGTGACGACAATGGCGATCCTCTCCGTTGGTCTGATCGTCGTGCTGATATTGGTCAGTTTCTTGCTTGCACCATTTCTAACAATCCAATGAGTCCGCATGGAGGGGTGTTTACGTCGATATTTGCTTCCGCACCAGGACTTCAGGAGCGTTCCGGTCAACACAATAGGAAAGACATTTTTGTCGTCCGCCGCACATAAAATTACGGCAAGGTGAATATGACTTCGACGACCTGATAACACTTAAGCGCCTTCTGGTGCGATGGGCATTCCACATAATCAGCGAAATTGACGCGGCATGTTTGCCCTTCGCTTGCTGACCTTCTGACGTGATGCTTACGACCATTTAACAACTGCTAAAGTGCGCTTCTCCCCTAGACGAACTCGCGCTGACTCCGTTATACTTGTAAATCGACTCAACGGATTAGACGAGGAAATATCAATGTCTACTAAGCGGACATGGCAACCAAAAATCCGCCGTCGCAAGCGCGTACACGGCTTTCGTAAACGGATGCAGACCAAAGGCGGGCGTAAAGTGCTGAAGAAACGCCGTAAGCGTGGGCGTCACCAACTCGCGGTGAAACCGAACCACGTTAAAAAGGTCAACTGGAAATCCTAGCGACGGGATGAATAGGCGTTTACGGTTGCGTCGCTCGGAGGATTTCGCCCGGCTACGTCGTGAAGGGCAGGTCTACCGCCATTCGCTGATGATTGTCAGCGTGGCACCCAATGACCTGCCCCACAACCGCTACGGTTTCATCACCGCCAAACGCCTGGGCAATGCGGTAAAGCGCAATCGAATCCGTCGTTTGCTACGGGAAGCAGTGCGTCAACAACACCCGGCGGTGAAGCCCGGTTATGATCTGGTATTCATCGCTCGACCGCATGTGGTCGGGCAACCCTTTAACCGGGTGCAGGATGCCGTCAGGGATACACTCAACCGAGCCGCGCTTACCCTTAAAACGCATGACTAAGCATGAGGAACCCGCGTGAACCCGCTGAAATGGCTTGTGCTGGGGATAATTCGCTTTTACCAGAAATTTATCTCGCCACTTTTACCACCGTCCTGCCGTTTCTATCCATCTTGCTCGCAATATACATACGAGGCGATAGAGATATACGGTGTCTTTCGTGGTGGCTGGTTGGGGCTAAGGCGCATCGCCCGCTGCCAACCGCTCAACCCCGGTGGTTACGATCCAGTCCCCCCTAAGAAGGAGCAATGATGAAACATTCGTCCCGGTATCGCCTGACAATTGCGGTACTGATTTTATCTGTATTTCTGGCGGGCTGTGGCCTGCGCAGTGGTGTAAGCTGGCCTGATGTCGATGTGACAACGGGCTTCAACGACGAGACACAGCTCGTCGTCGCTTATAGTGATTACATCGAACGGGTTGACCTGAACGGCAATCAGGTCGTGCTACGCTTTGAAGATGGCACACCACGCACCGAAGGCAACGACCAACGCCGTTGGGAAATTAACGGCGAAGCGACCGACTCCAATTTCTATGTGACACCGATTGAATTAGATGAAAACACACTGCTCGTGCCGGATTACAACGATCAGTTGTTGATCTACGATGTCAGTTTGGAGTTTGTACGCCTGCGCGAAGGCGCTAACAGTCGCATCCAACTGCCCGGTCATGTATTGGCATCGCCTACGCTCTACGAACCCGAAGGCGCGGATCGCCTTGTGCTGGTACCCATCAGCGAACAAAATGTTATCGCCTACAATGTAGACGATAACTTCTCCGAAGCATGGGTGTTCGAAACCGAGCGCGGTGTGTGGGCCTCACCGTTGATCATTGATAGTACGGCCTACATCCCCGGTACAGATCACTTCCTCTATGTCGTCAATGTGGAGACGGGCGAGGAACTTTACCGTGTTGACCTGGGGGGGGCCATCGGCGCGACACCCTACTATGACGGCGAGGGCGCGTTATACGTCGGCAGTTTCGACCGTCACTTCTGGCGTATTGACATCACCGGCGAATACGATGACCCGCAGGAGCGCGTCACTGCCCAGTATAATACCGAGGGCTGGGTGTGGGCAGCGCCGACCGTCTTCGATGGCAAATTTTACATCACGGATATGAACGGCTTCGTCTATGCCCTTTCGATCAACGAAGACGGTACTGAGTTCATCGAAGAGGTTAAACGGCAGGCTTCGAGTGGTGGATTGCGTTCTAAACCCATCGTCACCGAGACGTACATCGTTGTCGCATCGCGCAATGGCAACGTATACTGGTTAGATCGGCAAAACGCCGAGGAACTTATCAAAGACAATATCGACTCAGAGATTCTGGCTGACCTGGTCTACATTGAGGAAGATGAAGCCGTCAGCCGCCCCGCTTTGGTCATCGTCAGCACATCGGATAACGACAAAGTGCTGATTCCTTACACCATTGACGGCGACGAGTACACCTGGATTTATGACCGCTAAGGACAGGAGCACACAATTTCATGTTTGATCTGATCGTAAATCCACTGGTGACGGCACTGGTCTTCTTTTATGACCTGTTCGGCAACAACATCGTCGTCGCGATTGCCGTGCTAACAATCGTGATCCGGTTGGCATTGTCACCCCTGTTGATCTCCCAACAGCGCAACACCAAAGCGATGCAGGAGGTTCAACCACAACTCAGCAAGATACGCGAAAAGTACAAGAACGATCGCGAAAAACTTGCCCAGGCGCAGATGGAACTGTTCCGTGAGAACAAGGTCAATCCGTTAGGCGGGTGTTTACCGTTGTTCATCCAGATGCCGATCCTCCTGGCGCTGTATCGCACGATCAACCATGCGCTGGCAAGCACACCGTTTGAGTTAATCGACCTCTCCGACCGGTTGTTTATTTCCGGGCTGGATAGTGCCGTGCCGATCCAGAATATGTGGGCTGGTATGGACTTGACGCTATCACCGACGGCAAACCCGTTATATGCGCTGGCCTTCCCGGCGATGGTGATGGCGACGACGTGGTTACAATCCCGCCTGACCATCCCAACGCCGAAGGGCGACGATGCCAACAATCAAACCGCGCAGATGACGCGCACCATGACGACCGTCATGCCGCTGATGTTTGGCTTTTTCTCGCTGTCTTTCTCTGTCGGTCTATCAATTTACTTCGTCGTCTCCAACGTTGTTGGTGTCATCCAATATACGCTGATGGGTCGTGCCGAGTGGGGACGCCTGATCGGACGTGAGCCGGAAGAAGAAACTAAGGCCGAGGAGAAAAAGCCAGCAAAGGCCGAGGCGGACAAACCCAAAGATAAAAAAGCGAAGCCAGCAAAAGAAGACCAGAACGGCAAGTCCAAGCCGGACAAATCAACACCGACTCGTCCATCTAACCGCAAAAACAAGAAGATGAAGAAACAAGTCAAAGCCTCCGGCAAGTCGTAAATAATGCGAATGGGGCACGTCGCTGCTTGGCACCGGCGTGCTTTTGTTAAAAGGAAATTTTCTATGGATGCAGAAAACACTGTTGAAACGACCGGCGAAACCGTCGATAAAGCTGTCGCAACTGGCCTGGCGCAACTGGGGGTTACGGCTGCCGAGGTCATCGTCGAAGTCATCGAGGAACCCCGGCAGGGTGTATTTGGGATCGGCTCAAAACCGGCGAAGGTGCGCCTGAAGCTACTCCGCCCCCCCACGCCCGAACCCGTCCCGGCACCGCCGGCCGATATGCCTGACCCAAGCCCCAAAGCGGAAGGCGATGATGCGCAAGATGCACAAGATGCGCAAAGCGATCATGACGACGAGGACGAAAGCAACGTCGATCACGGCTACAGCGATGAACCGATTGACCTGGAAAGTGATGAAGCAAAAGATGGGGTCATTGGGCGTGAGGTGCTGCTAAATCTGCTCAAATATATGAGCATCGAAGCCGAAGTCGAGGTTCGTCGTGCGAAAGCCGCACAGGACGACGATCACACACCCTGGGTGCTGGATATTCAAGGGGAAAACACAAACCTGCTGATTGGTCGCCGGGGAGAAACACTCAGCGCCCTACAATACATCACCCGATTGATCGTCAGCCGGCAGTTACAACAACGTACTACCCTCGTCATTGATGCGGACGGTTACAAGTCACGGCGTTCTGAGAAATTACGACAGATCGCACAGCGCATGGCAGATCAGGCCGTACAACAGGCTCGACCGTTGACGCTTGAACCGATGCCGCCCAACGAACGCCGCATTATCCATCTGGAATTGCGCGAACGCGAAGATGTGGAGACCAACAGCATCGGTGAGGGCAACTCACGTAAGGTGACCATTTCCCCAAAATAACCAAGCTCCTCTAGGATGATACCCTGGGGGAGCCATGAAATTGTATTGAGGCCGTTGAATGGCTGAATATATTCTTGTCGGTCACATCGCTGCGGATGTCATCGAGGGTGGTCGGCGGTTGGGCGGGACGGTTGCTTACGCCGCTGCCACCGCCGCTGCCTTCGGCCTGGAGGTCGGTGTGTTGACCAGTGCCGCACCCGACGAACCGCTGCTTTCCGAATTAGAAACATACGCCCAACTCGTCATCCAACCGGCGGATGAGACCACAACATTTGAGAACGTCTACACACCGTCCCGGCGGGTACAGCATTTACTAGCGACCGCCGCCGACTTAGAGAAGCTCCCCGCAGATTGGCGCAACGCACCACTCATCCATCTAGCGCCGATTGCGGACGAAATTACTCCGACGATCCTCGACTCGATCACCGATGACAGCCGACTGATGCTCACCCCGCAGGGTTGGATGCGTCAGCGCGGTGATGACAACCTCGTCTCGTTTAAACGCTGGTTTGACCGGGCGCTGCTTGACCGGGCGGATGTCGTGGTCATCAGTGAGGAAGACATCGCTAGCGCACCCGACCTCGAAGAAGAATATATCGCACACACACGACGGCTAATCGTAACGCAAGGTAACGACGGCGGACGCTACTACATCAACGGCGAACGCTTTACTTATGCCGCCATCCCTACAAATGCCCTCAACCTGACCGGAGCTGGAGACGTTTTCGCGGCTTCGCTGTTTGCCGGCTGGCATTTCCATCAAACAAATTTCCATGCGGCGGTACGTGTCGCCGCTCGACTTGCCGCGCATTCAGTACTGCGTCATGGTCTGGCAAGCGCACCACACAAACAAGAGATTGCCCAAGCAATTCACACGGAGGTTAATTGATGATCGAACGTATCCTTTACAACGGCAACATCATTACGTTGGATAGAGCTAACCCGCGCCCGGCTGCGATGGCCCTCTACCGGGATCGCATCGTGGCGGTTGGCGAGGACAGTGACATCCTCTCACTTGCCGGTGCCAATACGATCAAAGAAAACCTTGAACGTCGCACCGTCGTCCCCGGCTTGACGGATGCACACCTCCACTGGCAATGGACGGCACGCGCCCTCAGCGAAGTGGACGTGTTCGAGGTTCCCAGTAAACAGCTCGCACTGGAACGGGTCGCGGAGCGCATGAGCAATTCGAAGTCTGATGAATGGATCACCGGGCATGGCTGGACGCAGGATTTCTGGCCTGATAAGCAGTTCCCCACCGCCGCCGACCTGGATACGGTCGCACCGGATAACCCGGTGTTCTTACGAGCGAAAAGCGGGCACGCCGTCTGGATAAACAGTGTCGCGCTGCGCATCGCTGGAATCGACGGGGAAACGTCCGACCCGGCAGGCGGTCACATCGGACGTGATGCCGATGGCGAACCGACCGGCGTCCTCTACGAAACCGCCGCCGATCTGGTATCACGCCATATCCCCAGCGTTGATATCGAGCAGGTCGCCACGCAGATGAAAGAGGCACAAAAACTCGCCCTCGCCGCCGGGTTGACCGGTTTCCACGATTTCGACGGGCCGACGTGCCTGCGAGCACTGCAAGTCTTACAGGAGCGCGGCGATCTCTCCATGCGTGTGCTCAAAAACATCAACGATCCTTACATCGAACACGCGCACGAACTCGGCCTGCGCTGGGGCTTCGGTGATGATTGGCTGCGCATCGGCGGCTTGAAAATCTTCGCCGACGGCGCACTCGGCCCACGTACCGCCCTGATGGTAGAAGCCTACGAGTCAGAGCCGGAAAACTTCGGCGTCAGCGTGACGGACAAAGAAACCATGTATACGTTGGTCAGCAAAGCCAGCGTTGCCGGTATTCCCTCCACCATCCACGCCATCGGTGACCGTGCCATTCATGATGTGTTGGACGTTTACGCAGCCGTGCGTGATGAAGAGGCACAGCGCGGCGAGGCAAGGCACACCCGCCGCCACCGCATCGAGCATGTGCAGATTATTCATCCCGACGACAAACACCGCCTCGCCGAACTGGACATCATCGCCTCGATGCAACCCATTCACGCCACGTCAGATTATCAAATGGCAGATGCTTATTGGGGCGACCGCAGCGAACTTGCCTATAACCCACGTTTGCAGCTCGATCAGGGTGTGATGGTCGCGTTCGGGTCGGATTCGCCGGTCGATCCATTCGAGCCGCTCAACGGCATCTACGCCGCTGTCGCACGCCGCCGCCCCGATGGCGCACCGGGGCCGGAAGGCTGGTATCCGCAGAATCGCGTTAGCATCACCGAGGCGCTGCATGGTTGGACGACCGGCCCGGCCTACGCCGCCGGGATGAATGACCGTCTCGGGCAACTGCGACCGGGCTTTCTGGCTGATCTCGTCGTGCTTGACCGCGACATCACCAAAGCACCACCCGACGAACTGCTGGAAACGACGGTCACCGCGACGATGGTCGGCGGCAGGTGGCACTATGGTGGGGTCTAGCCATTAGTTCTCAGTTTATGGCTCTCAGTTTTTAGTTCTCATGGATAAATGGATTAGGTTTGACATGAATTGCCTGCCATGTATGGGCTTAGAATCATGGTTATCCGTTTTCATTTCTCCATCAGTGGTCAGCGATGCGAGGCCCGCCTCCTAGATCGTATTGCGCATAAAAGCCAGGCCGCAGCACACAAATGGGTGTTCCACCTCAGTGTGATTCACGCTTTATCGTGATTTCTACTCGTGGAAGCGCAGCAACGCTTGATAGACCATCTCAGCACCAAAGGCGACCGTTTCCGCCGGGATGCGTTCATCGGCAGCATGGATGAGCGACATAAAGTCCAGGTCTTCCGGTAAGTGCATCGGCAGGAATCCATACGTCTGGATGCCCAACCGAGCGAAGAACCGCGCATCGGTAACGGCGGGCAACATCATCGGGATGGGTGTGCCATCTGCGTCGGACTCTTGTAAGATGCTTGCCAGCGTGTCGAACAGCGCCATATTCGGTAAGTGGGTTCCGGCATCGTGACGGATAAGCTCAAGTTCGCAGTCTTCGCCGATGAGTTCGCGCACCTCCGCCATCATCTGGTCGGGGGTGAACCCTGGCAGCAAACGACCGTCAAGTTGTAACTCGATGGCGCTGGGGATGACGTTAATCTTATCACCACCGCTGATGATATTCGGGCTGATCGTGTTATGCAGCAATGAGTCAAACATGCGTCCACTTGCCCCCATTTGATCAAGGGTCGCATCCGTCGTCGCAGGGTTCATCAATCCGGCGATCATGCTGCTGCTCGGTTCCGGTAGCTGCTCCGCTAGCGTACCGAGCATCACTTCCATTTCCGGCGTCATGTGAACCGGCAGCCGTCGGGTGTTAAGTGTGGTCAAGACCTGGCCTAATTTGGCGGTCGCGGCGTGCGACCCGCGTAGCGGTGATGACCCATGCCCACCGGGACCGTGAAACGTCGCCCGCATCCAGCAAACCTGCTTCTCAGATACCATGATCGGGTAAAAAGTCTTTCCACCCATACGCATCGTGAAGCCACCGAATTCCCCGATAGCATATTTGACACCGTCAAAGATTTCCGGGTGTTCTTCCACAAGGAACTTCGCCCCCATATCGCCGCCGGTTTCCTCATCACTCAGCATACACAGGATAACATCACCGGGGAGTTGGGCGTTTTCGGCCTTCGCTCGTAGGAAAGCCGCGATCATCATCGCATCACCACCCTTCATATCCAGCGTGCCGCGCCCCCACAACATGCCATCGGCGGTTTCTCCGCTAAAGGGTGGGTGACGCCAATCTTGATTGGTCGTCGGCACGACATCGACATGGCCTTGCAAAAGTAACGGTGGCGCGTCACCGTCACCGGGTAGCCGTGCGATCAGGTTAGGTCGCCCGACCACTTTCTCGTAAAGCCGGGTTTCGATCCCCAAACTGTGCAAATGTTCTTGAATATAACGGATGCACTCAGCTTCGTTACCGGGTGGGTTGGTCGTGTCAAAGCGTATTAAATCACGCAGTAGCTCCCCCGGTCGTTGGTAAATCGTGGTTGGTTCGTTCATAAAGTCCTCTTCGCAATATTTCACTCATCATCTGTGTGATTATAAGTGCTGCAATCACCAAAAACTAATCGTTTGGATCGGCAGGGCTTGTTATAATCGCCACGAAATGACATTGATAATCAATCACAAGGAGAAAACATAATGGCAGATCGTCCCGGTATGATGGTGGGAGAAAACGAGCATACCGTCCAATATGAGATGCTCGAAGTCGGCACCGCCGCCCCGGATTTCTTACTGCTTACCCCACGTTTGGAGCAAAAATCTCTGGGCGACTACAGCGATAAGGTCAAGATCATCAGCGTCGTCCCCTCGGTGGACACCAGCGTTTGCTCTGCGCAGACACGACGCTTTAACGAGGAAGCCGCCAACCTCAGCGATGACATCGTCGTCCTGACGGTCAGCGCCGACCTGCCCTTCGCGCTCGGTCGCTATTGCGCCAACGAAGGGATCAACAACAGCGAAACCCTCACCACATACAGAGATATGAAATTTGCCGATAGCTACGGCGTGCATGATGTTGATTGGCGTGTCTGCCAGCGAGCAGTCTTCGTGGTGGATAAGCACAATAAAATCCAGCACGCGGAATACGTGCCGGTCATCGGTGATGAAGTCGATTTTGAAAATGCGCTCGATAAGGCACGTGAGTCAGTCTAGGGTCAAAGACGGGGCGACTCTGAACGATACAGATTGCCCCGTTTTCTTCTGCTACAGCACGATGGTTTCTTCTGCCACCGGTAACTTGACAACAAACCGGGTGTACTCCCCTAGTTTGCTATCGACAAAGATTTCACCACCGCAGTTTTCGACAACCTCACGGCAGACGTGCAAACCCAGCCCGGTGCCCTCACCGACGGGCTTTGTGGTGAAGAATGGACTGAAAATTCGCTTACGGATTTCTTCCGGGATACCGGGGCCGTTATCCACGACACTCACCTGAATAGCATTCTGCTCTTCTTTGTGGCGCACCTCGATGCGGATCTGACCGTTTTTCTGCTTGTTTTCTATGATGGCATCATGCGCGTTCATCACGAGGTTCAGCCAGATGTCATCCAGACGCCCCTTGATGGCCTGCACACGCGGCAGCGGGGCATCCGGCAGTACGGACATAAAGCGGATGCCATTCCGTTCGACATGGGTCTGCAACAGTGAGAGAATGCCTCGCACCGTGTCAACGACATCGACCATTTCCATCGGTGTATCAGTTTCAGTAGGCCGTGCGATTGCCAGCAAGCGCCGCGCCACATTCGAGGCTCGCTTGCCCGTGCGTAGAATCGCTGTGAGCGCCTCGTACTCAATCGAGTTCGGTTCCTCATCCAGCAGCAACAATTCGGTATCAACGATGATGGTCGTCAGCGGATTGTTGATCTGATGCGCGACGACCGCCGCCAACTCACCCATCGCGGAAAGCCGTGCGGTTTGCACCAGGCGATCCTGCGCATCTTTGAGTTCGATCAGACTGCGTTCGAGGTCATGTACCAGCCGGGAGTTTTCCAACGCGGTCGCCGCCTGCCCGACAATCGCACGCGCCATATCAATCTCACGGGGAGAGAAAACCCGTTCATCTTCGGTATCGGCAAAAACGACCAACCCCTCAGTACGACCTCGCTGCACAAGCGGGATACCAAGCACAGAACGGCCCTGCGTCCGGCGGAGTAACACCCGTGCTGAATCGGACATTGGCTCATCTGACTCACGGAAGGTCATATACTGTTGATGGTTCAACGACTTAATCAGATTGTCGTCGCCCGAAAGATCAAAGTTCGCATACGGCGGCTTTAGCCAAACCGCGTTACCGATGCGAGCAACCGCTGTGAGCCGTTCATATTTCTGCACCCAGTAGGACAACTCACACCAATCAGCCTTGACCGTCTGGTTAATCTCTGTGGCGAGCTTTATCAGCGCCTTAGAGAGGATGCGGTCGGTGCGGTCTAATAGATCGACCAGCCCTTGCAATGCCGAGGTACGAATCTGATGCACTTGCTCCGGCCCCGGCGGTCTTTGGGGCGCATCAACATAATAAACACGGATAGCGCCCAACAATTCATTACCGGCGGCGAGCGGCACAATGAGCATGGCTTGTGCACCGAGTTCCACCAGATGTTCCGTTTCAAGTGGGTAACGTTCGGCGTCGCGGTTCATCCACATGGGACGGTCGGCATCAATTGCTGCCTGTAGCGAGGGATTTGACTTTAAGTTGATCCCCGGCCCGTAACCGAAGAGCCACGCCGCCTGATACGCACGCGCAATCGCGTTGAGAACCGCCCCCTCACGATCCCAATCGAAAATCTCCGCATAGCCCACATCAAGCACGGTTGCAAGCTGCTTACAGATGTTCGGCAGTGTCTCATCCAACGCCAGCGATGCGTTCACGACTTGGCTGGCAGCAACGAGGGTTTCTAATTCCCGCGCTCGTTCCAGACTTTCCTGATGGACACGGGCGTTCTCGATGGCGACCGCCGCAAACGCCGCGAGATTCTGCAACAAGGTCTGATGATGTGAGTCAAACAGGTCCTCCCGGTCACGGTTGTTCACGCCCAGCACGCCGATTGTGCGTCCTAGAAGTTTGATCGGCACGTAGACCAACGAGTTGACAAAGTATTCCGTCTTAAGCTTCTGCGGCCCGCTGGAACCGACCAACGCTGGTTCACCCGTGCGAAAAACCTCACCGGCGAGGGTGTCACTGGTCTTTACGCGGAATGTCCGGGCAGCATCAACCTTAATACCAGTCCGCGCCCGTAGATAGAGTTCTTCGCCTTCCGGCAGCAAAATCATCCCCTCATCAGCACGGGTGAGGTGTCGCGCCGCTTCCACCACGCGATTAAGCACCTCGCTGAGTTCCAGCACCTCGGTGAGCGACTTACTCAACTCGAAGAAGGTTTCGATCTCCTCCGCTTGGCGAGAGAAGCTGCTGTAACTCATCCCTCCCATACGGATCTCGCTCGTTTCTTTCATCTGGATGCGCAGCGATGACGATACCGCCCGCATGATTGCGACACGATCCAACGATGTGATGACAGAATCCGCAACATGGTAAGCACGCCGGGCTGAATCTTCATCAAGGCCAATCGCTATCATTGGCAAACCTTCGCCGATTTCTTTCATCGCCAGCATGGTCAACTCACCACCATGACGATCTGCCATCGACGCATCGATGACGAAAGCGTCATACTGCTGACGGTTAAACATATAAATGGCATCCCGGTGGTTAAAAGCATTCTCGACATCAAATTGTGAGGCGGGCAAGCCCTCCTGCACACATTCGACGATCTCATAATTACCGGCGACCACAAGCACCTTTTGGTTCTTTTTGATGGACATAAGCTCGACAAAATTCCAATTAGTTAGTTACTTATCAAGATTTTTTCGGCGGCCCGCTCAACCGTTGGCGACGCCGTGCGATGTCATCCTCGACCACGCTTTGATCGGCTTCTGCCTGTGCTTCTTCGCCCGGAGCAGCCGGTTGTTGGATTTCGTTGTTCAGACGATCTCGCATCGTGGCGATCTTTTCCTGTGCCTGGTCGAACACATCACCAAATGCGTCTAATCCAGCGCGTGTCCCTCGCGTCTCGTCGTCAGCGGAAGCCGAACGATTATCCGTCGTCGCTTCGGCGCGGCGCGTATCTGCGATAGCCGCTTCCATCCGGTTGACCTGCTGGATCAGTTCTTCAGCGACAATGCGATGCTGACCCAGATCAGCCTCAACCATCGTCAAACGTTGTTGTGTTCGCCGCATCTGTTCGATTAAACGGCGGGCGGTGTCGTCGCGTCCTTGCTGGACGGCGGCATCGGCTTCGGCGTCGAGCCTTGTGACCTCTGCTGTAAGCTGGTCGATCTGAGCTTGCAGCGCGTCCTCATGGTCGATGGCCTCATTGATGCGTTCGCGCAGGCGGGCAGCATCTTTTTCCGTCTTGCCACTCATGTGGGGACTTGAAAGCTCAAAGTCGATAACATCGTTTAGCCGTGCTTTGATAAGCGTGTTCAACTTGTCAAACAAACCAGTCATAAGCCAGTTATCCTCATGGTTACATATTGTTATTGTATGCCAAAATCTAAGAGGGGCAAACCCCATCCCACGCCAGCCGGTAGATCGTCATCTTGTTGCCACCCGCTGTGAGCGCCGCTTCACCGTCGGATTGATGTAAGCGACACAGGCGCTCGTCGTCGGGGTCACGCCCCGGCACTTGATCAGGAAACGCCATAAAATACCGTGCGTCACGCTCACGCATGAACGCCCACAACGCGGACTCATCACCGATGGCATCGACGACTTCAGGCGTCACCAAACCCGCAATATCAACAATCGGGCGTGGCGCGAAATACCCCACCGCGCCGATGTCATGCACGGCGAGCATCTCATCCCTATCCAGATTATCACGAATCCATTCCGCATTGGCGACCATCTCCTCGTTGATGATACGCACGTCTTTGGCGTAGGCTTGCGCACCGAGCACTAATCCAAAGTACGCAAACACGATCACCGTTGCGATGCCCCCCGCTCGTGTGAACACACGTCCCGGCGTGCTACGCTGCCCCCAACGCAAGCCATCCAATGTGCCGATCACACCTACGACGATAAACCCTGGCAGCACAGGGATCACGTAGCGCCCGTGCTGGTAAGCCGCCGGCAGCCGGGCCGCGTACAGCGCGATCAACGCCAGACACCAGATGAGCGGTAACAAGTAGATCAGCGCGGTTCTATCTTCTCGTGTGCGGCGCATCACCTGATAAGCAAAATACAGCGCCCCCGGTACCAGCAAAATCTGCCCCCCTGCCAGCAGCGGCAGCGTCATCCGCCACAATCGCTCCACGTAAGGCAGTGCCAGCAACGGCTCATGCTGGACGAACTTTGCATCGGCAGTATTCGGTAGCACGCTCCCGGCGAGGTTGAGGTTCAGCACCAGATACGGCACGATCAACACCACAAAGCCGAGCATCGCACCGCCAACCCAGCGGAACAATATACCACGATCCGCACGAAGCAACATCGCCAGTCCGCACAACCCCGCCAGCAGGATCCCCTCTGGACGTGTGGTCATCGCCAGCGCCGCCGCCGCACCGAAGATCGCCCCGCTGCGTATCGGGTTAGCGTCCGGCGTACCAAACGCACGCCATACCAGATACACTAACAGCAGCGTAAATGTACAGAACAACATCGTCTCCATGCCGGAGGCCGCCGCCCAGATCAAATGCCACGCCAGCAGCAGTGCCAACCCCACCAGCCAGCCGACCAACGGCGCACGCTCCGGTCGGGCGATTTCCGCCATGCGTGCGCCCAACGACGCCGCAGCGGTCAGCGCCAGTGTACCCAGCAGATGCGTCCAGAGTTGGTACGGCAGATTGAAAAAATACCCGACCGCCAGCAGCACTGTGTACAGCGGCGAGGTCGAGGCCGCACTCGGTTCACCGGGGACGAACGACCACGAGAATGTATCACCGACGCTGCGCCCATAAACCTGATGAATCCAGCTATCATCGAGGGGAAAACCCCCGCCGGAAAGCGCGACATATAGCCCCACCAGCAAAGCGGCGATCACGAAGAAAATAAAATCACGGCGCATTGATGCGATACAACCTCCCGTGTTCAAAGTCCATCGGAGTCAGAAAATCCGGCGGGTCTTCGACGTCGAAGTCGAAATCGACCGGCACCGCCAGCAGATCACCGCTCGTCTGTAACAAAAGATAATCGACCTCGTAGCGCGTGGCGATCTCCGGGATCACATCAGGCGGCTGATTCGGCAGCACCACCCCACCCAACCCGGTGTGATAGTAAAGCGCGGTCGGGTCATTAATCATCACCCGTGCATCATCGGGCAGTGTGGCGACTAAATCTCGATAAAGTGCCGGCGTCTCGTTATTGCTGGGGCGATATGTCGAAAGTGTCAGGACGACGGCGAGAAGCACCAGCGCAGCGGAAAAGACCTGCTTCGCCGTCCCCGGTCGCCAGCGACGGCGGCGCTGCGCGATCCAATCGACCAGATCATCCAGGCCGACCGCGCCCAACGCCGCCCACCAGGGCACCAACGCCGCCGCCGAGTGGAACAATCCACCCCGATAACCGGGATACGGAAACACCAGCATCATGACCAGATGCAAGCCCAACGCATAGAGCCAGAACCCACGCAGGAACGGCTCCCGGCGGCGGTTCCACAAACCGAGCAGCATCAACGGAGCCATTGCGACCAACCCCTCAACGGCGATGAACGTCCCCAGGCCGTTGATGAACCCCATCCAACGCGACTCGAAAAACAAGCCCAGGCCACCGGCGAACAAATCACCCGGCGACGCTCCAGCGGGATAGTTAAACAGATCATCGTAAGCGGTGAACCAGATCGCATCCGCACCGCCGACCGGGAACGGCGTCCCCACGACGGAAAGATTACGCAGGAACCAGGGCATCATCACCAGCAGATAGCCCGCCGTCAGCGCGACAAGCGCGAAGGTCAACGCCCGCAGTGGCACCACCCGACGTCGAAATACGATCTCCCAACCGACGACCGCATAACCGACCAGCAGCAGCAGCAACCCATCGGCACGGGTCAAATGCCCCAACCCGGCAAAGCACCCGGCAAGCGCCCATAAGCCAAACGTGCGCCAGCGCGGACGATCACCGCGCCCACTGATCGCCAGACCGATTAAAGCCAGCGCGACCGCACCGACGAAACCGTAAGGTGTAAATGTATCCGGCATCCCCCAGAAGCGCACGAAGAATCCACTGAACAACGCTATCAATCCGGCGACCCAGGCATGGCGCGGCGTCCCGCCGAGGCGACCACCCAACCAGAACGCGACACACACAACGCCGAAATACAACAGGGTGAACGTCCATGCGCCGACCCCCGATAGCAACGACGCCAGCGGCATCCAATAGAGGTGTGAGGACACATCGCCACCGGGAGGCCAGGCATCCGGCGCGCTGATGTAGGTGAACAGATACGCATCCGTCAGGCCGTGCCCTGCTGCGAGGCGCTCCCCGGCGTTATAGTAGTAAAATGCATCGGTGTAATCCGGCTGCTGACCCCAGGTGAAGAAAATTGTCACCAACAGTGCCAACCCTGCGAAGATCAGCCTATGGCGGGGGATATTCAAGGCGGTTCTCATGCGTGGGCTTGCTCCAGAACGGGTTCAGCGGGCATCGTCGGCGCAAAATCCGACCACCATAGACGGCGCGTTAACCAGATCAGCGCGAAAGTCACCAGCGGCAACGGCAGAAACAGCGATGGATGCTCCAAAGAGTTACGTCCCTGCACGGTAATCAAGAAATGCGCCCACGAAAACACAAACAGAAACGCCAGCACTGCCAGCGTCGCCCCGCGTTTGCGCTGCAACCACTTGAGGTAAAAGATAATCACGATGTTGAACACGACGAAATGCGGCGTCGCCGTGCGCAGCGCCACCAGATGTGTGACGACCAAGGTCACGACTACCGCCCACAACAGGCGCTCGCACCGGTTCTCGACCAGTACGGTATACCACGCCCACAGCATCGGCAGGATAAAAGCAAGGTTGACCACCCACTCCCCAGTGTCACCCAGGCCGAGATAGTGCTGCGTGATAATCCATACCGGGGAACCGGTATCGGGGTAAGCGGCTGAGGTGTATTCCGGATAAAGCTGCACCTGGTCGATCCATGCCCCGAACCAATCCGGCTGTAGAGCGAACGAGGCCGCCATCAACCCGGCGAAGGTCACGCCAAGGGCACCCACGAACTGCAAACGCCGACCACGCAATCCCCATAACAACAAAAAGGGTACCAGCAGATAACCCATCTGCGGTTTGAGCGTAGAAATTGCAAGTGCAACCCCGGCAGCAGTATCGTACCGCCGGAACAGCGCCCACAACGTCAGCACTTGCAGCAAATAGACCAGGTGGCTCGGCTGACCGAGGATTAAGCCCCGGCTGGCGAAGTAATCCAGCAGCGCCCATAACAGCAGACCGCCCAATACCAACGGTGGCGGTCGCCAGCGGTACAAACTCAACAGCAAAAACAACCCGCCGACCAAACAGGCGATGAGCAACACCATCCAGATAGCTGACGCCCACGAATACTCAAACGGCACAGTCGGCCCGACCACGAAAACGGTATAGAACGGATACACAAAAAAGCCGGGATCTTCGTTTTCGATCACCGGACGCCCGTAAATGCGCTCCTGAATATTCAGGCTGGCCTGTTCGCTGTACGGACTAACACCCTCCTCGAAGAACGACCGCGCCCCCTCCCAGCGAGACATAAAATCGTTCATACCGGGATTTTCCGCCGTAAACGTCGTGCGCACGGCGACCACCATCACCACGAACAACAGCAGGACGATCCCTCCGGCGATCAGCGTGCGCGGGGCGATCCAACCAGTTGCACCCGTATTATAGACTTGCTCATCCGACATCGAAATAATCCGTGTCAATCTTCTTAATCACGTAGGCCTTCTCCACATTGACGCCGACATCGTGCTCGATCATGAGTTCTGCGAGGCGTTTTCCGTCGATCAGGATGACTTTCATATCACGTACACTACGAGTATAGTCGATGGCTTCTTCAGAAAAACGTGAGGTTGTCATCAAAACACCGCGATTAGCCCCCACACCCATCAGACTACCGATGAACGCCTGCACCACCGGACGCCCGACGGCGTTGTCTCGCGCCCAGCGTTTGGCCTGCACGTAGATCTTATCCAGACCGAGTTTGTCCTCTTGAATCACCCCGTCAATGCCGCCGTCCCCGCTGCGCCCAAGCGTTTTCGCCGTCGCCTTATGGGTGCCACCATAACCCATCGCCAGCAACAGATCAATCACCAGACGCTCAAAAAATGTCGGTGATGCCGTCAACACACAGTCGAGCAGTTCTTCGGTCAGGTCAATTTGCATGTTCTCGTAGGCGGTGTGAATTAGCACGCGGGGTGTTTGCAGCGAGAGCAATTCATAATCCCGGTTGCGCTTGAGGCGCGTTTCCAGCAGAAACGCCTCGAATTCGGGGAACTGCTTGAGGAAATCTGTGTCGATATACGCCGGGTCATGCTCTAGCACGCGCAGGCCGCGTTCGGTAATCTTGAACATGCCACGTCCGGTGCGCTCTAGCAGGTTCGCTTTCGTCAGATAGGTCTTGGCCCACTGCACACGATCATCGAAGCGGCGCTTACTGCCGCTCGGCAGCATCTCATCGCGCTCACGGTCGGTTAATTGCAGGTGATCGGCTAATACGGCGATGACCTCACGCACAGTATGAGTCTCGCCATCTGCGGCGTAGCGCAGCAGCGGCAACATGAGCTTATCGAACGTCGGCACCACGACGATTTATCCCCTGTGTTACGAATCTTGTAAGAGCTATTTTATGCGGTTTCGGACGATTTTTGAACAGGGAACAAGCCGGTAGCGACAATCCACAACACACCGTATAATCGCCCGGAGTCATATCATATCCAGGAGAAACACATGCCCCAACCACCGGAAAGCGGACTCGCCCGCTGGCTGACCGTCGCCGCTGAAGCGACCATCCACGCCCCACGCCAGCAAGTCTGGGACGTGCTGACGGGCTTCCCCGCCTATAACGATTGGAATCCGTTCACCTATGACTTACAGCTTGAGCGTTTCGAGGTGGGCGCAACGCTGCATTTCACCGTGCGGATGCGCGACGACTGGCTGCGCCCCACCGACGAGATCATCCGTGAGATCAGACCGGATGAACTCATCGCCTGGGGCTACCCGAACGAGGGATTGTTCACCCGCGCCCGGCGCTATCAGGTGTTACGCAGCATTGATGAGACGACCACGCATTATTCGACATGGGAAACGTTCTACGGCCTGACCGGGCCGCTGGTCGTGCTGCTCTACCGGGATGATCTGCAACGCGGCTTCGAGGACGTGGCGACCGGGTTAAAGCAATACACCGAACAGCGCGATAAACGTAAATGATTAAAATCCGCTGCTGTTCTGTGTTAAGCCTCCGGAATCGGCTCCTGGCGCAGCACGCCGTAGAGCGCGACACAGATCGCAGCGAGGAAGAACGTCCGCACGATGATCAAGGCGGTGAACGGCCCCACCAGCGGCCCGGTGATCTCCCCGCCCATGTCGCCGGTGCGGTTGAACAAAATTGGATATTCCGCGAACACGGCAAAGCTCAACACCACTAAGATCAGCACACCGTTACGGGTCGGGAAGCACAACAATACCAACGGGATGATCTGCACCATCCACTGAGGCGACCAGCCCTGCGCCTGCAAAAAGAAAATCAACAGCGTGATCGTCACGAACGCGACCAACCCACGACTATCAAAGCGGCGGGTGCGCAAGAACACGAACAACCCGACCGCCCCCGCCAGTGCCAGCCGCACAAACCACGGAATCACCGCCGGTTCGCCGGTGGGGTCATCGGCGGCGTCCGCGTCGAGATGACTTGCTACCGTGCCGAAGTTGCCAGTGCCATAATTGCCGTCGAGCAACGCCCACACGGTTTGATAGCTGGCCTTGCCAAACTGCGCGGTCAGCGATGTAGTAACCATCGCCGGATCGCCATCGTTGGCGGCGTTGTTGATGTACAGCAGCGCATAGGCACCGGCGAACACCGCCACCGCCACCGCGATGTAGAGCGCGGCACGCTGCAAAGCGTTTTCTGCCCAGCGCCAACGCAGCACCGCACCGAAGATCAACGCCGGGGTGAACTTGACCAACGCGCCCACCCCCACCACCAGCGCGGACTTGATCTCACTATCACATAGCAAATACCACACCCCCAACAGCAAGAAAAACGCGGGCATCGCCTCGAAGTTCCAGAACATGAACACCACCGGCGCGAGCATCAGCGCGTAGATCCACGCCAGCGCCATACCGGTGACCTCACCATAGATTTTCGTCCCGATCTTGCGTGCTAAGATCAGCGTGCCGACTTCAAACAGCAACATGATGATGTTGAGCGCGTTCGACCACGCGGCATAGTTGACGTTCTCACCCTGTAGGTTATAGATGCCGGTCGTCATGATGTAAAACACCGGCGGGAACTCGCTCCACCAATCCACAAAAGGCCAGTCTCCCTCATCGGTGAGCTGCACCAGTTGATAGTGATAGAAACGATCTCCACCTACGCCGACGCCCCGTTCGATGCCGTCATCCGGCAGAATCGGCTCGTGAGCAAACAACAGCAACAACCGGAAGCCGACGAACAAAATCAGCAGCAACCGAAAATCCCCGAATAGAGATGTAGGAGAGAGTATCTGTGTGCGTGTGGTCATAGATCGTTCCTTACGTAAACAACCGCCATTGTATCGGGTTCTTCTTCGTCGTCATCCGAAGGTGTTTCACCGGTCGGGTAGATCAAAGTCCAGTCATCGGTCATACCGAGTTCGTCATCGAGACCGCTGCCACGCTCCACCACGACGAGGTTAATCTCGTCTTCATCGAGGATTGCCTGCCAACCCGGTTGCCCGGTCGCAGCCTTCAAATAACGCGAGAAAAACGCACTGCGGTAGAGATCGGTACGTCCATCCACATAGACCGGATATTCCGGCAGTGCAAACATCATATAGCCGCCCCAATTATAGCTATTGAACATTGGGCCGGGGGGTTGCTCCGCTTCGATGAACTCGACGACACGCACAGGTAAAAATTGACGCTGCGCCCGGTCGATAAAGGACGGTTGCAGCACCGCCACCACGCTGAGCAACGCACCGAGTAAAATCACGGTGAGCAGCCCGGCGTTGAGCCTTGCTTGTCGCTTCGGCACCCATGTGACTGATCTGAGTTCCCAGCCGCGCTCTTTGAGGAACGCCGTCCCGTGGAAGGTCAGCGCCGGGGCGACAGCGACCGCAAATACCGCGATGTTGCGTCCGTAGAGCAACGCCATAAACAGCGTGCCACTCATTAACACGAAGTCCGTCCAGTCAAGCCGTTTTGCACCGGTGCCTAGCATCCCGAACGCCAGAATCAGCAAAAAGATGAAGGGCCACGTCTGCCGCTCTTGAAAATTAGGCGATTGCCATTCCTGGATGAATTGACGCAGCGCCCCGATGCTGACCGTCTCAAAAGGCACACGCAGCATCGCCAGCCCATAGGGATTAACCACCAAAACCGCCACACAGATCAACGCGATGACAACCAGCTTGCCCACCCCACGCGGCGGAATCACATGCGGTGCATCCCGGTTAAACAGATTATTGGCGACCTCCCCGGCGATGAACCCACCCATAAAGATAAAGCCGATAGAAAACCCGGCGTGCAAATTCCCCCAGATCAACATCAGCACCGGCAGCACCCATAGCCGATCTTTACCCTCACGCTTGTATTGGTAAAGCACGTAGATAAAGACCGCGCTCAAGAAAAACGAGAGCATGTGCGGGCGTGGTGACCAGAAAACCGCCGCCGCCGAAGCCGCGAGGATCACCACGAAGGAGCGCAGGTAGACGTTCCCCCCCCCCGCCATGTAAACAAACGCCATTCCCGCTGTCGCCAGTGCAGAAACATACAGCGCGAGGCCAATATCCCCGGCGATCTCATAGACACCATAGAGGATAATCTGCGATCCCCAGCTATGGTTCGTCCAGTCTTCACCCTGCCGGGTATGCGAAAATGGGTCTTCGTAGATCATGCCTTCGTTGAGTGTGTGTTCCCCACTGCGAATGTGCCACCATGTATCGGTATCCAAAGGCACGCGAGTCGCTAGAGAGAACAGAAGCGCGAAAAGCGTCACCAGCATCACCCGCTGGATCGTTAGTTGCTGCATAGGCTTGCCTATCTCAGTTGAAATCATCATATCTCGATTGTAGTGGCAGGTTGTGCAATCCACCATAAAGCTTGCCACCACTCATAAAACCCCCGTATACTGTGCAAGGAAACTTATCTAAACACGTACAAGGGAGAAACACATGCACAAAACAAAGAAGCTCACATTGCTAGCACTGATGCTCATGATCGCTTTAGTCGTAGCGGCCTGTGGCGGCGATGACGACGACGACGATAGCGAAGCCAGCATCCCGGATGCGGCGGCGGCAGAACAGGTCGCGCTGGATTACCTTACCGCTGAATTCTCTGCGGATGTCGAACAGGCGATTGAACTTTCCTGCGTTGCTGAACGGGGTGAGATTGATGCTGACGCCGCGCCGGAAATCCCTGACGATTTTGAACTGAACACCGACGACACCGAACTCACCGTCGAGATTGATGGCGAAGAAGCGGTCGCATCGCTCACAGGTACCATTGTCATCACCGCTGAAGGACAGTCTTTTGAGCAAAATGCCGAAGACCTCGGTCAGCTTCGCCTTGTCGTCGAAGATGGTGAGTGGAAAGTCTGTGGTGAGCCGGATGCCGGCGGCGTGGGCGAAGAAACACCTGAACCCGACGATCCGCTGGAAACTGAGGAAAGCTAGTTCGCTCAATCCGTGCAGGCAGACTACAGTGGTTTGCCTGTGGTACGTTTCTGGCACGCTGCATCTGTAAAAACGTGTTAAAACCACTTTACAGGATCAAAGTTCTGTCTATACTGAAGGCTATGCTCAACAATTCCTAAGGGAGAAACAAAATGAAAGTTACACGCAAACTTACCCTGCTCGCACTTATGTTGATGGTCGCTATGCTGGTCGCCGCTTGCGGTGGCGATGATGATGACGGTGGTGACGGTGGCGAATCTGGGGCTTCACCGGAAAGTGTCGCCAGCAGCTTGTTTGAGAGTCTGTTCTCCGGTGATACAGACGCTGTGGCAAATCTCGTGTGTGAAGAACAGCGCGATGCCGCTGTCGAAGCACTCGGCACGCTAGGTGAAGATACCGAGGGGGTAGAAATCGACACCAGCGGCCTCGAATTTGAA
>DAOTTX010000064.1:0-2129 GCA_034437515.1 Anaerolineae bacterium | reverse complement strand
ATCCGTTCAGGCAGTAGTTCAGCGATTGCAATTGGACGGCAGCGTTGTTCGCACATGTCGAGAGGTCATAGCCGAGTTGCAGGCAGGTGACGAACAAATTGCCGTCGGTGTCAGGATAGATGTCCGTTCCAGCGGTACAGGTTGCCCAGGGTTTCCCCTGTCCGTTCAAACAGAAGTCAAGCGCCGCCAGCCCAACCGCCTCATCGTTATGGCATTCACCTGGGGAGTAGCCCGCCTCCAGGCAGCTCACGAACAGGTTGCCCTCCGGCGTCCCTGTGGGTGCGCCATTTTGAGCAAGAGCGGGAACCATACTGCCCAGCAAGAGCAGAATTACCCCGATAGCCAGCGGCAGCTTTTGTGTTTTGCGTGCGTTCATGATTTATACATCCTCATTCGGTTGTTGGTCGATGGTGACCGCGCAGTCAACAATACCGTCTGAGGAATGGGGCTGAGGTTATGGGGACCTTGCGTTCTTTACGCTTTGTTTACAAAAACATCGCGCGGGGCCGTTTGTCGTTATCATCAGCGCGATCACGGCCTTGTTGTGCTGGGATGTCCTCGGCCAACGCAAACGCGATTAATCGCCAGTGTACCCACTAATTTCCTCGGCATGATCAATCGCCCAATCGCATATGCTGGCCGTTAGCCCGCCGAGGGATTTCCCCAGTGAGGTAAGCGAGTATTCCACTCTGGATGGCACCACCGCGTAGACCTCTCGTTTGACCATCCCGTTGGTTTCCAGCAGGCGCAGTTGGCTCGTCAGCACCTTCTCGCTGATGCCACCAATCGCACGGCGTAGTTCACTGGGGCGCTGCGCGCCGTCCCGCAGGTAGTGAATAATCAAAATCGTCCATTTGCTGCTGATGATGTCCAGCACGTGGCGGCTGATGCACGTTTCGGCATACGGGTTAATTGTGTGGTTGCTGCTCATGGGCATTGGCTTTTGCTGCGTTCATCTTCTTAGAGCATACCCTGACGGCGTGCTCCGACGCCAGTACATACCTGGAGGTAAGTATGCCACCTGGTTGTGTGTATTGCCGGCTCAGATAGTACGTCTTTACACTGATCTGCATCGTTAACCACTAAGGAGAAACTCGATGCGACACCTACTCACTTTAGTCGTGGCGGTTGTTGGGGTGGCAGGTCTAGTCGCCGCGCAAGCCACCGCACCTGACGAACTTACGCTGGACCTCCCCGGGGTCGTTCCGGAGAGCGTGGAGTACGACGCTGGCGGCGAGCGGTTCCTGCTGAGCACCATGGCCGGTGGCACCGTCTACAGCATTGAGCTAGACGGGACGATTGACGTGTTTACCGAACTCGACGATGAAGCGGGCTACGTATCATCAGTGGGAATGCACATCGACCAGGAGCAGCAGCGGTTGTACGTCACCCAAACAGACTATTTTTCATTCCTGATGGGTGAGGGAGAAACGTCCGGAGGGCTAGGGGCTTACGATCTAGAAACGGGCGAACTGCTCTGGTTAGCGGACTTAGCCGCTCTCCTGCCGGACGAGCGTCATTTCATCAATGATGTGATTACCGACGCTGACGGCAACGCTTACGTCACGGACAGCCTGACGCCGACGATCTTCCGCGTGGACCCCGATGGCAACGCAGAGGTGTTTCTCAACAGTGAGGCGCTGGGTGGAGAGGTCGATTTCGGCTTTGGCCCGGTCACGTTCACGCTAAACGGACTGGCCTATGACCCGGCGGGCTATCTTATCGTGTCAAATGTGGGGCAAGGGCGGCTGGTTCGTGTGCCGCTGGATGCGCCGGAGGATTTTGGGCCTGTTCTACTGGAGCAACCCGTTTTTGCGGATGGGGTGGACTTCGACAACAATGACAGGCTCATCGTGGTGAACTCCGCTACACAGGATGTGCTGGCGCTCACCACAGATGACGAATGGGAGACCGCCACGATTGCGGGCGTATCCGAAGGGCACGATGCGACAACATCCACCGCATTGGATGATAATGTTTATGTCCTCTATGCTTACCTCTCTGAAGACCCACCCCCGGACGAATACCAGATTGTACGGATCGAGTTCACACAAAGCGACTCGCTTCGTTAGCTAACATGCGCAGTGTCGCTGACGCATTGAAGGGCACGGTGGGCAGGTCGGTGTCGA
>DAOTTX010000063.1:0-1973 GCA_034437515.1 Anaerolineae bacterium | reverse complement strand
CTATGAATGAACTACCGTCACCACTCACCGATTTCGAAATCGGTGAGTGGTGACGGTAGTTCATTCATAGGCCAACAGTATACCCTTAATTTCTCCTGTTTTCACCCCCTGAACGGATACTATAACTACCATATCATCTCAGCACAATTTGTAAAGTTGAGCCTTGGTTCATATATACTATTCCATTCGGAGGAAGGTATCTCTATGTGAGTCATTGTCTCAAAATTTTGGGCAAAGATTAAGAGTATTGCTGTATCGCCTCCGTTATTCAGTACGCTAATCTCCGCAAAAACTTGTGCTAGTCGAACCACTTCTGGTTCTTGCCAGGGCAGCACATAGAACCCATGCCCAAGTTGATTGTACCCTGAATTGCCATCGCTCATTGGCGGGTTAATATCATTTACAATCGCATCCATGTAATTGCTAGATGTGCCATGCAAACCAACAAATGACCATGTTCCAGGCCGAGTCCTAGATAGTTCTTGTTCCTGTGTCTGTGCGTATTCTTCAATTTCGGTACGGGTAAATGTGGTTGGCGCTGTATCAGAGCCATCACCTGGTACGGGGATAGGTGGTAAATCATCGCCCCCGGTAAGTGCATCCCAGAGTTCTTGGATAGCACTACTCAGTGCATCGTACAAAGCCCCGTGACATGATGGATTCGCAGCGCAAAATCCAGTACCAAAGATAGTTGCTGCACCTATACCTCCTGCAGCAATGAGAGCAACTTTAGATCGTCCCGCAAATCCAGCAAAAGTATACCCACTGGGATCACTCCACGTGACTGGATTGCCCGCCGCATACACATAGCGATTGAGTTCAACCGGATTGGCGTAGTCCAGCGGCCAGGTGTCCATACCCATGAAGCGGCCCAGCGACGGATCATACTGCCGCGCCCGCAGATGGTAATGACCCGTCGTCGCGTCGAACTGCTGCCCGGTGTACAGATAGCGGTTGTCCGTCGTCCCCTGCGAGGCGGTCAGTGTGCCGTAGGCATCGTAGGTGTACTCGTCCGTGATCGTCCCGGCGAGGTCGGTCAGCAGCCGCACGGATCCTTGCGCGTCGTGCAGGTAGTACTGCGCAGCCGTGCCGTCATACTGCGCGATCATCTCGTCGTTGCCGCGCAGATAGCGCCGGGTGATGTCGCCGCTCGCGTCCGTTTCGAGGATAACATCGCCGTAGGTGGAGAACTCATCCCACAGGAAGTCGGTGGTGGTGCCGTTGATCATCTCGCTGGCACGGCGTCCGGCGTGATCGATGGTGTAGGTGGTCGTGTCCGCCCCACTGGTGACCTGTGTCAGATACCCGCGGTCGCTGTAGGCGTAGGTGGTCATGGTGCCGTTCTCGGTCGCGCTCGCCAGATGCCCGCGTGGGTCGTAGGTGTAGCTGGCACCGGTCCCGCCGTTTTGCGTGATACCAGTCAACTGGTCGCGTTCGTTGTAGACATACACCAGCGGATCGGCGCTGCCGACCGTCATGGTCTCGCGGTTGCCGGTGGCGTCGTACGTATAGCTGGTCGTGTCCGGGGTAATATCGCCGGGGCTGGTGTAGTGGTTCTCACTTTCCAGGCGATAGGCACTATCGTAGTTCCATTTGACCCAACTGCCGTCGAAATTCTCCATCTGTGTGCGGTTGCCCACCGCGTCCAACTCGTAAGTAAATGCGCCGCGAAGGTTGTCGTTCTCCTCGTAATGCATGACGGTCGCCAGATAGTCGTGTGCGTCGTAGCCATAGGTCGTGTACATCTGGTTGGGCAGTTCGCGGGTCAGCAACGCCCCCACACCGTTGTAGGTGTAGGTGGTGGTGCCCAGATCATCGCTCACACGCACCAGATCCCCGGCGGTGTTGTGCTCGTAGAAGGTCGTGTTGGGGGCAAACTCGCTTTGCATGTCCATCACCGACATCTCCGTCCGGCGACCCGCCGCATCGTGGTTGTACTTCACCGTGCGACCGTCCGGCTGCATCACCATCGT
>DAOTTX010000062.1:0-1723 GCA_034437515.1 Anaerolineae bacterium | reverse complement strand
GCGATACCGTCACCGGCCATCCCTGGCTGGAGGTCACGGTCAGCGTGATGGTATCCTCCAGATGGCTCCAGTTGGTCAAGCGGTGGACGTAGTTGGTCGACGCATCCGCAGCGACATAACGCGGGCTGAGCGTGGAAAGCTCCAGATCGGAGGGGCGCAGCGCCGTCGTCCGGTCCGACACCGAGTCTGTCACTCGACTATCGCGATGCGAGGTCGCCGTCAAGGTTGTCACATCCACCTGCTGATGTTCGCTATTGGCCGGCGCCGTGACGGTTACAGAGACGGTCGCGAAAGCGCCAGCGCTCAAGGTCTGGGTCACCGCGCTAAGCGCCACAGGCCAATCGTGGTCCGACGCGACCGTCAGCGTGAAGGTATCAGGCTGTGTGGCGAGGTTGGTCAAGGTGTGGGTATAGACGTGCTGCCGAGCCGCGACCACGTTCGCCGCGCCATCCGGCGTCAATGAGAGGACGGCGGGCGCCCCCTCCCCTGCTATCGTCGTGCGGTTGCGGGCCGTCGTAGAGACGCCGCTATCGGAGACCGACGTTGCCGTGACGATGGTGGTATCAACTAAACCATCCGCACCCTTGGGAATCAAGACACTGACCTCAATGGTTTCGGAAATTCCTTCGCCCAATGTGACGCTATTCGATGCCACTTGCGTCGTCCAACCCTGGGAGGACGAGGCTGTCAGTAAGAAGGTATCCGATCCATTCCCCTCGTTGACAAGGATGTGTTGATAGCGCTGGCTGCTGTTATCCGGCGCGACGGCGCTGTTATTTGGCGTCAACGAGACCGCCGGGGCCAGCCCGACCTGGGTCTCGAGGTCAGCGGCGTCCACAATAGCAGCATTGCGCTGCGAGGTCGCGATGACGCGGGTGGTATCCGTATCCCCCTGGCTGCCGTCCAACGGAACTTCGACCCAGACGTAGACGCTGATGCTTTCACTGGCCCCTAGCGTGACCTCAGCGGTGGATAGGATGGCCGGCCAGGTGTTAGCGTCCAACGCCAAGTCGAACACGTCTTGCGCCGTGCCATCGTTGGTGATGATCGCCGTATGGGTCGCCACCTCGCCGGGATCGCCGGTGAGCAATCCATCCCCAGTGACCCACACGCCGGCCACGCGATACTCATACGCGCCCATATCGGCCCTGTTCCCCACCGGGCGCGGCACCCCATCATGATCGACAGCGGGGGCCAGATCATTGTCTGCTTCGTCGATCAACGGAGAATTATCTTCCAAATGATAGTCACCTCCGCCGACGAAATGAGGGTCCTGATCGAGATTGCCCGTCCCTGACGCCCCGCCATCAACATCAGAATAGGCAGCGACGATAAGAGATCGACTCAACGCCTCCGTGGTCGTCAAATTGACTGTGTTGCCCCACAGGATGCCGTTATTGAGATAGATCGTCGAGGTGATGGTGCCGGAGACGGAAAATCCCGCGCCGACGTTGTCCGCGATGGTGTCGTTGGCGCTGCGGAAGTCGACGTTCTCCAAGTGGACGCCGCCGCACTCGTTGCCGGCGATGACGTTATTTGTGCTGCGCCCCCACAACGGCTGGGCATCATCTGCCACATCGATGATCGACAGACCACATTGGCCACTAGAGACGTTGTTGATGATCTTATTGCGCTCCAAGAAATACTGACTGTAACCATCTGACCTATCCTCCAAGCTGACAATGCTGACGCCGCCGCTTTTGTGAGCCGCCACGTTGCCTGT
>DAOTTX010000061.1:0-5637 GCA_034437515.1 Anaerolineae bacterium | reverse complement strand
CTCTACTGAAAAAAGGTCATTTTGCCGAAAATTTGACCCGGTATCACACCACTTTGAACCTCTATGACCCACGTTTTTCGGGTCATATTGAGTTCTTTCAGCGGAGTCTTTCCTATGTGCAGATATTTTGTTCGTGCATATCATATCCAATCAACAGATAAAACAAAAACTTTGATAAGACTTGCTGCCATCTACATCAATTCGATGTACACTCGGTCGGTACATGGACAAGTTTGGTAAGGAGACAAATATTATGACTTACACATTACGTTTAATTGCGCTGCAATGCACACAGCGTCAGGAAGCGGGCGGCGACGAGATTTACCTCCAGTGCAACGGAGAGACAATTTTCTCCTGGAAGGCGATTGGACGTCCGTTCAGCAACGTCATGAATGATAAGCGCACGACTCAGTTCGATTTCCAGTCTTGCCAATACCCCACACCGGCGGGGCCGCAGACCATCACCGCCCACACACCGGATGAATTCGTCTTTGAGGATCAAACCGAGCCGCTGGCATTCGAGCTATGGGAATCTGACGAGGGCAATTGGCTACGCGGCGACGATGACAAACTCGGTCGGCTGCACATCGACGAGTCCGACATCAAGATGGGTGAACAGGCGTTTCCGTTTATGTTGGGCGGGGCACAATACGAGCTGCGCTACGCCGTCCGCGAGGACTAAGTCGTGCTTTAAATTTCCTCAATCACACACTACACTCTGATGATTGTTGACGACAAAAAAATTACCGTGATTTGCAGGAAACCTCGTGACGGACGTTAAAAAATATACTTTAGAAAATGGGCTGACCGTGCTGCTTAAGGAGGTGCACAACGCACCGATCATTAGCTGGTGGGTGTTGTATCACATCGGCAGCCGCAACGAGCGTACCGGGCAGACCGGCATCTCGCACTGGGTCGAGCATATGATGTTCCGGGGGACGCCCAAGTTCCCCGGCGGGATACTCGACCGTGAGATCGACCGCACCGGCGGCCTGTGGAACGCGCAGACCGCGCTGGACTACACCGCCTACTACGAAACGCTGCCCGCTGACCGCATCGACCTCGCGCTAGAACTCGAAGCCGACCGCATGATGAACGCACAGTTCGACCACGACGGAGTCGAGGCCGAACGCACCGTGATTATCTCCGAGCGGCAGGGTGAAGAAAACTCGCCGCTGTTCTGGCTGGCGGAAGAACTCAACGCGGCGGCCTTCCGTGTGCATGGTTATCATCACGAGATCATCGGTGATATGACCGACCTCGAAACCATGACCCGCGACGACCTCTACGCGCATTACAAACAGTTCTACGTGCCCAACAACGCGGTCGCGGTCGCGGTTGGAGCCTTCGACAGTGACGAGATGCTGGAACGCATCAAAGCGCACTACGCGGGCATCCCCGCCGGCGATCCGCCGCATCTGTTCTGTCGCCCGGAGCCAGCGCAGCAGGGCGAACGTCGCATCCGCTTGGAGCGTCCCGGCAGCACCGCATTTTTGCAGGTTGGTTACCACACCCCACCCGCCACCCATGACGATTGGTTTGCGCTCAACATCCTTGATAGTGTGCTGACCGGCCCCAGTAGCCTGGGCGGCGGCGATGTCGATAACAAGACCAGCCGCCTGTATAAGACGATGGTCGAGAGCGAGATCGCAGCGGCGGTGAACGGTTACCTGCAACCCACAGTTGACCCCTATCTCTACGAATTCACGGTTGTCGTCCGTGACGGACGCACGCTGGAAGAAGCCGAGGCCGCGCTGTTTGCCGAGATCGACCGCCTGCGCGATGAAGACATCGGCCCGGCGGAACTCAAGAAAGCGCGTAAACAGGTACGGGCGTTGTTCGCCTACAGCGCGGAGGGCGTCACCGGGCAGGCTTACTGGCTGGCCTTCGCGGAAAACTGCGGCGGTTACGAGTGGTTTGAGCGTTACGTCAAGCGGTTGCAGGCGGTCACGGTCGCTGACGTGCGGCGGGTGGCGCGGCAGTATCTACGTCCGCAGAACCGCACGGTCGGTTGGTTCGTGCCGGTCGCCGGTGATGATGAGGAGGCAACCGACGATGACGAATAAAACGACAGTCAGCATCCTACCAAAGTCAGATAACGTCACCCGTGAAGTGTTGGACAATGGCCTCACATTGTTGATCTACGAAAATCATAACGTGGAGTCAGTGGTGGTGGATGGGTCGCTGCGTGCCGGTGCCGTCTACGAAGACCGCACACGCGGCGGCACGGCGGCGATGGTCGCCGGGGCGTTGATGAGCGGCACACAATACCGGGACTTCGCCACGATCAACAGCGCCCTGGAGGACATCGGCGCGGAATTTAGCTACGGTGCGGGGACGTTCAAAGTCGGCTACAACGGCAAAGCCCTCGCCGAAGACCTGCCTGTGTTGATCGACACCCTCGCTGATACGCTGATGCACCCCACTTTCCCCGATGAGCAGGTCACACGCCTGCGCGGTGAACGCCTCACATGGTTGCAATACCAGCAGCAGGATACGCGCTGGCAGTCCGGGCGCTTGTTCCGTGAGACGCTGTATCCCCCGCATCATCCGTTTCACTACAGTTCACGCGGCACCGTGCAGACACTATCGGCGATCACCCCTGAGGACATGCGCCGCTTCCATGCACGGCACTACGGGCCGGATGGCATGATCGTCGTAGTGGTAGGTGCGGTGGAAAGTGCCGCCGTGATCGACCTTATGCAAGAAAAGATCGGCGGCTGGCACAACCCCCACCAACCGGCACGGCCCGCGCTGCCGGAAATCGCCGCCCGTGTCGAAGCACAGCGCGTCCACAAGACACTGGACGGCAAAACCCAATCCGACATTGCACTGGGCACGACCGGCCCCTCACGCTACGCGACGGATTACCGGGCGGCGGTGCTGGCAAATAGCATACTTGGTCAGTTTGGCATGATGGGGCGCATCGGCGATGTCGTCCGTGAGCGCGAAGGCATGGCCTACTATGCCTATAGCAGCCTGGACGGTGGTTTCGGCCCCGGTGCATGGCGCGTTTCCGCCGGAGTGAACCCGGCAAACGTCGAACGCGCCATCGAACTGATTCTCGAAGAGACTCGCCGCATCACGACCGAACCGGTCAGCCAGGAAGACCTTGAAGACAACCAATCGTATTTCACCGGGCGCTTGCCGCTGCAACTGGAAACGATCGAAGGGGTGGCGAATATCTTGCATACGATTGAGACCTACGACCTCGGCCTAGACTATCTGGTGCAATACCACGATGAGATCTACGCGCTCAACCCGGATGATCTGCTGGCGGCGGCGGCACGTTATCTCGATCCGTCTAAGATGGTCATCGCCACCAGCGGACCGAATTGATTCATGCCGACTTAACGCGCCTGTGTTAGCCTATCGTCAAATCTGGGGCGAACCCAGAGCAAAATTTGAAACCAGAAATCAGGAGTTTGTATGCGTAAGTTGACTTTAGTGTTAGTTTTGATTCTCGCGGTCGCGGGGATGGCTTTCGCGCAAGAGGACGGCGAGACCACCGAGGAAGAAACGGTCGTCACCACCCGTGCCGCGCTGCCGGATGTCGATCAGTTCCAGCTTGAACAGGTAGCGAACGGCTTCAGCAATCCGTTATACGTCACCCACGCCGGGGATGACAGCGGACGGTTGTTCGTCGTAGAGCAGACCGGGCGGGTGTGGATCGTCGAGGACGACACCTTGCTGAACAGCCCGTTTCTCGACCTCTCGTCTATCGTCAGCCAGGACGTGACACGGGGCTATTCTGAGCGCGGTCTGCTGGGGCTGGCCTTCCACCCGAACTACGAGGAAAACGGCCTTTTCTACGTGAACTACACCAATCAAGACGGGGATACCCGCGTCGCGCGGTACAGCGTCAGTACCGATGACCCCAACCGTGCCGACCCCGAAAGCGCGGTCGAATTGCTGGCGATCTCGCAGCCGTTCCCCAATCATAACGGCGGACACATGGATTTCGGCCCGGATGGGTATCTATACATCTCGGTCGGTGATGGCGGTTCCGCCGGTGATCCGCTGGAAGCGGGGCAGGATCCATCGACGCTGTTAGGCACCATCCTGCGCCTTGACGTGAACAACAGCGAAGCGGACTATACCGTACCGGAAACCAATCCGTTCGCCACCGCAGAGCAAGACGTCGCGCCAGAGGTGTGGGCGTGGGGTTTGCGCAACGTGTGGCGCTTCAGCTTTGACCGGGCGACCGGCGACCTCTACATGGGCGATGTCGGTCAGAATCGCTTTGAAGAGATTAACTTCGAACCGGCGGAGAGCGACGGCGGTCTAAACTACGGTTGGGACGTGTTCGAGGCCGGGACGATCTTCGAAGGTTGGATGGGCGCGGAGCCGGTCGAGGTGGTTGACCCGGTGGCGACCTACAACCACGACCTCGGCTGCTCGGTGACCGGGGGGTACATCTATCGCGGTGAAGCCATCCCCGAACTGGAGGCGGCCTATCTCTACAGTGACTACTGTTCCGGACGCATCTGGGCGGCCTACCGTGACGAGAGCGGTGCATGGAACGACGGTGTCATCCTCAACACCGGGCGCGGGGTGAGTTCGTTCGGTGAAGACGAAAGCGGCGAACTCTACTTGATCGACTATCGCAGTGGTGAACTGCTGCGCTTCGCCCCGGCGAGTTAGAAGCCGTTTGAGAAGTATTGTTTCGGTAATTTTGGCCCTCACCCTGTTTCCCTCTCCCTGGGGAGAGGGAAACAGGGTGAGGGCTTTTCAAACAGCTTCTAAGTGACACGCGCTGGACGTACCATTACCCCCGTCCCAGGTGATGACGGTGAGGTCGATCTCCCACTGAAAATCCGCCTCATTGATGTCGGCGGGAGTCAGCGGAACCAGGGTTTTATTCGGTTTATATCGGATCATTTTGCGCTTCTTTCTGCTGGTCATCAGATGGTCAAAACTGGCTTTCTGGACGGAAATCGGGCAAAAACCGCCTTATATATATGGTTGTATATATATAGGGGAGTCTTTTTTCTCCCCATTCTCCAGTTTTTGGGAAAATGAGGAAAATAACCACGCTGAATTCTGCGGAATACTGTATACTCAAAAATATACTGTACTTATTGGAATAGGTCAATCTTATTCCACAAAATTGAGGAGTAGGTTGTGTATGAAAACGGGGAAAATAGCCAAAGCTTTTGGAATAGACAGGAAAACGGTAAGCAATTGGACCGATATGCCACAGTTTCAGGAGTTCTTCTCAACCGAGGCCAGAGGCATCAATCGCACCCAACGAGACTATCTGGAATCTGATCTGCTTGTTATCAATACCATTCGCGTGATGCGGAACAGAAGTATGGATTGGGATGAAATTGCGGCGGCTCTTGAAAGTGGAGAGCGTGAGCGCGAACTGCCTGCATCTGCCATGCTGGTTGAGACAACAGCACCTATTGCCCAATACGGACGCATTGTCGAATTGCAGACTGCGCTCGAAGCGGCAGAGGAGCAGATCGAAGACTTGTATGAAGAAATCGAGCGTCTACGAACTGAGTCTGAACAACGTGAGAAGATAAACCAAGAACGTATTGAACGCTTGATGCGCGAAGCATCAGAGCGTGAAGGAAAACTACAGCGTGAACTTGGGAAGTTAGAAGCAATGTTAGAAATGATGAAGCAAGA
>DAOTTX010000060.1:0-1929 GCA_034437515.1 Anaerolineae bacterium | reverse complement strand
CGCACGTGCTTCTCCAGATTGTTCCTCAACTTCCAGTCGACAGCCTCAGGCAGCACGACGACGACGCAGCATCGCCAGACCACCAACCGCCAACACACCCATCGTGAAGGGTTCGGGAATGGTGGTCATGTCCGCATGGAAGGTCGACTCAGGAAGCGGTCCGCCAGACAGCACTGTGGTCCATGTATTCGTGCCCCCATAGACCTCTCCGTAGCCCTGCTTACCGAAGTTCTCAGCGAACGTGCCGTCTTGCGGGACGACCTCATCGGTCTCCCAGAAGCCGTAGCTAATACCCTCACCAGCCCCATCTTCCTTTCCGATGGCATCCGCGTTGAACCACAGCAGACCAAGCTTGTTTCCGATGGCGGAATCCGGCACATTGCTAAAGTAATGAGTGCCAGCGATCTGGCCCAAGTTGCCGCCCGAATCGCTCACGCCCAACACGATGTCATCACTGCCCGGGAGGGTGTAGCCATCGGCGCCAAGCACATTGGTGCCCGAGTAGCTGAACTCACCATCGTCACCGGCAGCAACCCAGACAACCAACGATCCGGCCGGGAGGTAGTCCTCCGCTCCGGTTCCGCCGTACACGATCGAGATTTCAGGGGTAATCGAGATGTCCGCCTGAGCCAGCGAAGCCCCAAGCAGCACAACCGCAATTGTCATCATCTGAAGCATCTTTTTCATTGTTCTTTCCTTCCTTCTTAGAAATATTTCGTGGTTCACAAACACGCCACAAGACTGCCCGAGCCAAAGCTCAGTTAGTTGCCCAGGGTGTTGTAGATCCAGATATCGCTACCAGCCGTGCCGCTAGCCTTGCGAATAACGATTGAGGCCCCGGCGGGGATCACGTCGTTGTCTGCAATGACGCCTGCCGATCCGATATTTCGCCAGTGGCCGTCAGCAAAACGGTAGGTCTCTTGGCCAACAGGGTTGTTCTTGAAGACAAGCAGCTCATCCTCAAACGTCGCCCAGGACGTAAGAAACAGGGGAGGAGGACCCGTGGTGATACTACTGGAAGTGAACACGCTGCTACCGCCCAGCCCGAGATCACCCAATGTGATATCAACCGGTCCAGCCGCCAAGGGGGCATCGGTGGCGTCGCCACTTCGTTGAACCAGTTGCACAGCCTTCGAGATATAGCTCACGTTGCCGTTCGGAATGAAGGTCAGCTTGCTGGTGCTGGTGGTGTTGTCAATTGCCAAGGGCAGATCGGGCGGGAGGATTGCATCATTGGCACTGTTCCCGAGATCGCCCAGTTGCCGCCATGCACCGTTAGCAAAAACGTAGTTTTCCTTAGGACCGACGTTCTTCGAAGGCGGGACAGCCACGCTCGGGTCGGTCGGATCGGCGAACAGACCGACCTGCGTACCCGTGGTGCTGATGACCGGCAAGTACAGCGGGGGCGGGCCCTGTTGCAACGTCGAGGCCCGGAAGGTGATCCCCAGCAGCGCGGCCGGGAACACCTCGCCCAGCGTGCGATGCTTAATAACCTTGAACTTGTCCCCTGCAGCAATGCCCGACATGAATGAGGTGTCCTTCAGGACAATCTGATCGTCGGTGTTACTGGCAATGGTACCCCAACGTCCCTTCGCGGCCCCGTCCAGAACACGGACGTAGTACACGTCCGAATAGTTCTTCTCCACAAACGGTGACTCGGCGACATCCAGGTTACCGGGTGTCACGACCTCATACGTTCCTTCTGCTTTGTTCACGTACGGCACACTCACACGCACCGTGCTGCCTCCGGGCACCGTGACGGCGGTGTAACCTGTCGTTCCGCCGAAAACCGGTGCGACCGAGGCAAGCATCGCTGCCGCGACCACTGTGGTCATGATCCTTCTCATGGCATTTCCTTTCCTTGACATAGTTATCCTCACTTCCCAACTCTCCATCCCTGCTCCCCGGCGCAGACCATCCGCACGCAAG
>DAOTTX010000059.1:0-1622 GCA_034437515.1 Anaerolineae bacterium | reverse complement strand
AGGCGGCGGCGATTACTGGTGGTATGGCTATGCCAGTCCCGCCGGTGACGGCGTGCCGTGCGTCTGGTTCCCGGACGAACCCTGGGAGGGGGACCCGGCATGCTTCAGTTCCTCCGACGGGTCCAGTTGTGTCGATGACTTTCCCCAAGGGTCTTGTACCGGCTATGTGGAAGCGACCAAGGGCTGGTGGAGTTCCCGCGCCGACGCACAGATTATCTTCTACGACCTCGCCGACTTGGCTGCCGTGCAGGCTGGCACAATGGAACCCTACGAACCGCAACCTTACGCTCGGCTGGACATCGACGACTACCTGTACCTGGACTGGTCTCCGGACACCGAGACAGATTGTGGATCGGGCGACCAGCGCAAAGGGCGCTGCGCTTGGATAGCACAGCGCCCTTCGCGTTACGTTGCTATTGTCGCAGCACCAGCGGGAGGTAAATGAAGTGGTCATCCCGTTCCCAGAGTTTGAACGGCTGCGTCGCTGTGAACACCCCGCCACAATTCTTCGCCGTCAGCGTAATGATGTATGTATCCGGCGTGTCCCATTGATACGTCGCCGTACCTGTCAACGGCTCGCTCACCGGATCGGGCGACCAGGTGTAGGTAATGGGTTCACTGGCTTCCGTGGGGGTGATGATGGCCTGGAAGGTGTATTGAGTGTCGATGAACAGCGATCCGGTGATGTCCAGCGGGCCGTCGATGCCTACGTCGGTGAGCGGTGCAGGGCAATCGGTTGTTACCTCAAGTGGGACATTGTAACGCACGGGTGTACTCACTACCACCAAATCCGGACTGGTGTAGGTCGTATAACCGTCTTTTTCCGCGACGACACGATATGTTCCAGACGGAGCGTAGAACGAGTAATATCCATCGTCCAACGTGATCTGTGGATTGATTTGGTTGTCGTAATTCCAGGCATCCCACATAACCCATTGCCCGCTATGTGTATCGGAGTAATAGCATGTCACTCTCACGCTCGGAATCGTATCGCCAGTGCTCCCGCTGGCCTCATAAACAAAGCCTTTGGGATCGATTAACACTGTTCCACCGTTGACAGTGGTAACTTGCTCGTCGGCATTAATGACAATAACGAAGTTTCCGTCTGTGAGCGGTGGTTGGAAGACGCCCGTAAACACGCTATCCGCGCCTTCGGTCAGCGTGATAGTCTGTGTACCGAGGGTAGCTGTGACGACGGCGGATACAGTATATGAGATAGGAACCTGTATCATAAATTTATTCGCAGCACGCGGCCAGACTTGCCAGTTGTCAGAGGCAATGCCTGCTTGTATATCGTGCAGTTGTCTGTTCGGGGCAGCAACCCCTTGTGCATTGCGTAGAGGGCTGAGCAACCAACCATCTTTGCTCCATTGTCCAGCACGGACGTTGATCGGATCATAGAATAGTGAAGGATCTACCGTAAGGGTAAGTGCGCTGGATGCTGGCCCGACGCCCTGTGCGTTGGATGCTGTTGCTGTGATGATATAACGGCCTGTGCTTAGAGTTGGCTGTAGCAGAAAAGCCCCATTTGCATCAGTTGTGGTCGTTAAGACTGGTGTACCGTCAAGATATAGCTGAATAAAGCTGCCAGACGCCGCCGAACCTCTGAGTGTTGGTGTAAC
>DAOTTX010000058.1:0-2435 GCA_034437515.1 Anaerolineae bacterium | reverse complement strand
CACGGAGGTCTACAGCGTCGCCGGCGAATACGACCTGATTGCCGTGGCCCGCGTCCGCGAGAATGACGGCCTCTCCAGCCTCGTCACCGAGAAGATGATCGACGTGGACGGAATCGTCGAGACGACCACGCTGATCGCCTTCCGCCAGTACAGCGAACACGACCTCGAAGCCATGTTCGGACTGGGCATGCCCGAGTAGGCGATGGTGGAAGCAGACGTCAGCCAGCGTCATTGGTATGGACGTTTGCCCGTCTTGAGAAGAACTTGCACTAACTTGTGGATGTCGGTGCAAGGGTTGCATTCAGTGGGCTTGGCGTTCTTCCATTGCGACTTGTTCAGGGATACTGCATTCTTCCTGGCCTCATCAAGACGTTTGACTACCTCATCGAAGTCTTGCTTCCCCTTGTCGTAATCGGGCATCTGTTCCCGCAGCGCCTCGCGTGCTTGCTTGTTGCTTTGCAGCATCGAACCATGACGTTTGAAATGGAGTAACAGCCAATACTCGAAGCACGGGTTCGACAGAGCCACCTCGATTTTCCGATCTTTTGCCTGCTGCAGGGCGTCGTTAAGCCGATCGTGTGGCTGCGGCGCTTCCACATCGAAGACGCACCAGACCATGTCAAAAGGGGCCCAAGTGCGCGGAGAGGACGAGTTCGGCTTGTTAAGCTCAATGGCACGCTCCACAACATGTTTCGGTTCACCCCCGGCACCATCAACATGCACGCTCATCAGGCGGCGTTGCCTGCACAGAGCTTTGAAGTAATTGCTCGAGGATTTCTCATCTTCGCAGACCACCAGAATGGTTGGGGCAGGGGGTCTCCTGCCGCCCCGTCCACGTCTATGTCTCTGGCTGCCCTTGTTCTTTCGCTGTTTACTCATGGGGCGCCAAGCTGTCGATCATCGGGATGGCTCCGTAGCGTCCAGTCAGGTAGCCCTTCTCGAAGGCCTCGCTCTTTCGTACGTTTTTGTAGTCCCACAGAGAGTACAGGTGGGATGCCTGCTCCCGGTCCTTCTCCACGAACCAGATCTGGTCCCTTCGCATAAGGGTGCGATCCAGCAAAGAGGTATTGTGTGTCGTGAAGACAAGCTGAGCCGTTGAGCTTTCTGGCTGCGGGCCATGGAATAGCTCAACGATGGCCCGGCAGAGCAGGGGGTGGAGGCTGGTCTCCAATTCGTCGAAGAAAATGGTGTAGTTCTCAAGCAGCGTTTCCCACAGTGGTCCAGCCATATCGAAAAGGCGTCGGGTTCCGTCCGATTCAGCTCCACGGGGGAACATCTTGGGTTCACTGAGTCCTTCGACCTGGTGGGAGAAAAACACCTGCTTGTGTTTCCTTCCCTGCAGCTCTTTCATTAGCTCTCGACGAACACCTTCCGAAACGCTTTCGGGAAAGTGTAGCTTTTCGGGATCCAGATCGATTTCTTTCAACGAGAAATCATCGATCGCCAGGTCGGCGAACCTCAGGATGTCTCGGGTGAATTCGTGCAGGCCGTCAACGTCAATACCATACTCGTCATCCCGAGAGAGGTACCTCGTGGTGATGTCGTGGATATTCTCCATAATGCGCAGCTTGTCTCGGAACCAGTTGTAGACACCCAGCAACTGCGTGTTGCCCGCTCGTGCTGCTTCGGACAGGAAAAGCGCGCTGGGAGAGGTCGTCTGCGTTATGCGCATCTTCTGTCCTTGAAGGTTGTTGGATGGGAAATCCCAAGCGTACTTCTGCTCGCTCTTGTCTTTTGACACCCTTTCTCTTGTGAACCAGACCTGTCGTCTACCCACTGGGAACGCATAAAGCCATTCACGATGCACCATCTTCCGGTCCGCGACAAACCCGTACTGATACTCCGTGCCCTCGTGGATGAACCTGGTGCTGAACTCGGCTGGCTCCTCCAGCGTCGCCGGATCCAGGAGGAAAGGAATGATCGGAAGCGATGTTCCCGGCTCTATGGTGGCGGAGGTGACCACGCACTGTCTCATCGCGGCGACTGCGGCGATCAGCGTGCTCTTCCCTGAGGCATTGGGCCCGTAGATAGCGGCAGACCGGACCGCTCGATTCCCGCCGGCCTCACCAACATTGCCCGGGAGTGTGTCGTCGGTGCTGGCTCCCATATCCAGGACCTGCTCGTCCCGGAAGCACCGGAAATTCTTGACGCGAAACTCCAGTAACATGCACTGCTCCTTTAAATATAAGCCCATTATTGCAGATTATCGGCATAAAGCAAGCTAAAAATAAGCACAGGGGCAGTTTAAGGAGGATTATACCTTGTCGGTGAGTTCCCGCACTCACAGCACCGCCGGGCCAGGTGAAGCGTTTTCGCCGGGCGGCGTCTTGTCAGGATGGGGCTGCTGCGGTAAGGTGCATCTCGGCGGCGCGGGGGTGGTTTCTCCGCGTCGCGGCGTGAAGAAATCGCTCTTTTCCGGCGTCTAAGACAGTGTC
>DAOTTX010000057.1:0-12653 GCA_034437515.1 Anaerolineae bacterium | reverse complement strand
GTCATCTGGGAGGCGCTGTACGCCGGGTGCCTGCCGGTCATCAGTGACCGCACCCCCTGGGGCAGTGAGATGCCCGGCTGGGTGCATCCGCTGGCTGATCTCCCCGCCTTCGCCGCCACGCTCGACGCGCTGGCTGCCCTGCCGCAAGCCGACTACCAGGCGATGCGCATCGCCGCGCACGAATACGCGGTCACTCGAGCACAAGACAACAGCATCATCGAGGAAAACCACACGATGTTTACCCAGGCACTCAAAGGATAGCGTATGGCGCGTGTTCTCATCATGAGTATGTTTTTCGCTCCCGATGGACTTTCAACGGCGACGATTGTCTCCGAGTTGGCGCACGACCTACAACATACACATGGGCACGATGTTTCCGTACTGGCGACCGTGCCACATTACAACTACGAGCCGGAAGCGCGCGCCAGCCAACCGCTGCACAAACGCGCCTTCGGCCTCTACTACACCAGTGATTATCATGGGGTACCGGTGTGGCATACGACTATCGGCCCCCGGCGCGAACGGGGACGCGGACGCACATTGATCTACTTGATCCATAACTTCGTGAGCCTGCTGTTGGGGTTGTTCGTCATCGGGGGGCAGGATGTGGTGCTGGTGGTTTCCCCGCCGTTGACCAGCGGCTTCATCGGGCGGTTGCTGGCGTGGGTCAAACGGGCCAGGTTGATCTACACCGTACAGGAACTCTACCCGGAAACGTTCATCACCATGGGCGCGATGCAAGCCGACTCGCTGACGGCAAAATTGCTCTTTCGCGTCAAGCACTTTGTCTATCGCCGTGCCGATGCGCTGACCACCATCGGTGAAGCGTTCGCGGCGGCGATCCGTGCCGATGGTGTGTCGCCGGAGAAGATCCACGTTATCCCCAACTACGTCGATACCGACTTCTTACAACCGGTGCCGAAAGACAATCCACTGGCGGCGAAACTCGGCCTGACGGATCGCTTCGTCGTATTGTACGCGGGCAACATCGGCCTCTCGCAGAGCTTCGATACCCTGCTCGCCACCGCCGACCGTCTGCGTGACCAGCCGGAAATCGCCTTCTTGATCGTCGGGGATGGCAACCGCCGCGCCGAAATCGCTGACCGGGCGGCGGGTTTACCGAACGTGACTATGCTGGGCTATCAACCGCGTAGCCGTGTGCCGGAGATCTACGGCACCGCCGACCTCGGCCTCGTCCCGTTGATGGCCGGCACCGCCCGCACCACGCTACCGTCCAAGCTGTATACGATCATGGCAACGGGGACAGCGGCGCTGGTCGCCGTTGATGCTGGCTCCGATATTGTGGCGCAGGTAGAAGCGGCGGCGTGTGGCATCGTCGCTCCACCGGATGACACCGACGCACTGGTTAGCGCCATTCGCCATGCCATGGCTGACCCGGCTGCCGTGCGCCGTTATGGTGAAAACGGACGCGCCTTCGCGCTGGCGCACTTTTCCCGCCAGCAGGTCGTCGCAGATTATCATCAGTTGCTCGAAGATTTAGCCAGTCGGGGTTAAGATCAGGATTGGCCTGCCAGTGAGATCACACGGTCACGCAGTTCGTTGACCTTGAAAGGTTTGCTGAAGTAATCGGTACAACCAGCGGCGATGGCACGGTCGCGGTCATCCTCACGGACTTTGACGGAAGTGACGACGATAGGTACCTGGCTGAGCGCCGGTTCGCCCCGCGCAAAGTCGATGAATTCCCAACCGTCCATATCAGAACCGGGCAGGCGCAGGTCGAGGACGATCAAGTCAGGGAGTTGTTGTTCTATAGTAGAGAACGCTTCCTGTGTCGTCGGGACGATAACGACATCAAAGCCGACGACACTCAAGGATGCCTCGACAAGCTTCGCATTTGGAATTACGTCTTCGATAATTAGAACGAGTGCCATAAAACTTCTTTGCCTCAATTGTACTGCGGTGTGTAAGCGAAAGCGAAGATGAACCTTTCAAGGAATAAAACTATAACGCAGTCATTCTACACTCAGCATATAATTATAACCGAAATTGAGGGCGAATAAATCAACAAATTACATTCTATAATAAAACTTACAAACTTCAGGAATTTTTCACAAAAAATTTCCAGCATCCCGTTGGCCTCTTTGCTATGATATAGAATAGAGACAACAACGACTGGAGAAATTCACCTTGCAACCGATCCATGTACTTATGATTGACGACGATGAAGACTTCTCGCTGCTTTCACAGCGAATGCTCCAGCGTAACGACTCCCCGATCAAACTTGACTGGTGCGGTAGCTTCGCCGAAGGCTTACGAGCCGTCCAGAATGACAATTATGACGCCTACATTATTGATTACAAGCTCGACGAAAACACCGGCCTCGACATCTTAAAACATGCGCGTGAACTCGGCATCGCCGCGCCCTTTATCATGATTTCGGGGCAGGGCGGTCATGAGATCGACAAACAAGTGCTGAGTGCGGGCGCGGCGGAATACATCGACAAAACTGTCGTGCGTGACCCGCGCGCGCTGCGGCGCATCGTCGAAATTGCGATCGAACGTGCCGCCCAGACCGAACAAGTCGTCAGCGATCAGGCGTTTTTCAGGGACATCGTTGAGAACATCCCCCAGGCCATCGTCGTTACCGATCACCAAGACAGGATTATCTACGCCAACCCCAGCGCAGCCCGTTTATTCGGCTGTGACACCGACGACCTCAAGGACTGCCGACTCGACGCTTGCTTTCACTCGATCAACGGCGATTTGCAAACCGCCGAAGACGTCCCGGTCGAGGCGATGCTGCCCAGCGACACCCCGGTCGAAATTCGCCGGCATGACAGTCAAACAGGATGTCGTCATTACGTATTGCAGCCCACCCACCGCCGCCATGCTGCCATCGCAGACCGCGACCGCTACATCGAACAATTGACGACCCTACGCCAGCTTGACGACGAACTCAGCCAGATCACCAGCGCCCAACTCGTGTTTGACCTCGCAATCGACGGGGCATTGCGTTTAAGCGGTGCCAACAACGGCTTCATCGCCCTGCGTGATGGTGATGCCATCAAGATTGTGCGTATGATCGGGCCGGCATCCACGATGCAAACCGGCGACGACATCTCCGCGTTTGCGCATATCGTCCAGGTGTTAAGGAACGCCGAGGCGTATCTATTCGAGGAAATTTCACCCGCTGCGGGTTACTTGACCGTCAACACGAACAGCACCGCACAGATTTTGCTGCCGATCAAGTCACACGAGGATGTGCTGGGTATCATCAACCTGGAAACCACCCGACCGGAAGGGTTCGACCCCGACATTCTCGACTTTATCAGGTTGATCGGTGTACGTATCGGCATCGCCGTCGAGAACGCCCAACTCTACCAGGTGACGCAGGCACGCATTGATGAGGTAGAGGAACTCTACGAGCAGGTCAGCAAGCTGGAACAACTCAAGTCCGATATGATCCGCATGGCGGCGCATGACCTACGCCAACCACTCAATACGATCACGATGGGGACGAATTACATCAAGCGCGTCGCCGACCAGCCGGGGAAAGTTATAGAAACACTTGACCGGTTGAGCGAAAGCATCCAGCGTATGAAAACCATTACGGAAGACATCCTCTCGCTGGAAAAGATCGAGAAGATGAACGGCGACCCCGACGAATTGGTCGATCTCCGCGAGATCGTCGAAGCCGCTTACCGGGAAAACGCACAAACGGCAGAAGAAAAACACCAGACCTTTCTGCTGGAAGTAGACCTCGGCACCTATCAAGTACTGGCCTATCGCGTACAACTCCACGAGGCGGTTATTAATCTGGTCGGCAACGCGATCAAATATACACCCAAAGGTGGGAACATCATCGTCGCGCTGGAAGTCAAAGACGGTGAGGCGGTGTTTCAGGTCGCGGATACCGGTTACGGCATCCCGGCGGAGCAGCAGCACAAGCTGTTCGAGCCGTTCTTCCGCGCCAAGAGCGAAGAAACCGAGTCAATCGAAGGCACCGGCCTGGGGTTGCACCTCGTCCATAAGATGATAGAACGCTTCAAAGGCAAGATGATCTTTGAGAGTGTGTACGGTGAGGGCAGCATCTTTGGGTTCCGGTTGCCCTTGGTGGACGCGCCCGTTTAACTCAGTCCGTCCGCCTCTTGCGCGGGCAGCACCTCCACGAGGATACAGGCCGCGACGTTGTGCCCGATCACCGACCGTTCACCCGCGATCATCGCCGTGATCGGCCCATCGAAGGGGTCACGCTCGATGATTTCTATCGCCGTGCCGAGTGTGAAATGCCGTGCCGTGATGTGCTGGAGCATGGCGCTGTCCGCGACGGTGAAACGACTCACCCGTGCGGGGGTGTGCCGGGGAAGCTGCGTCAGTGGAATGTCATCACGCCGGATAATCACGCCTTCCGCTGAGGGGATCGGGTCGCCGTGCGGGTCGGTCGTCGGGTGACCGAGTTTGGCGGCAATCGCCTCGATGAAGCGATCCGAAACCGCGTGCTCGAGTTCTTCGGCCTCGTCGTGGACTTCGTGCAGATCGTAACTCAATTCCTCAGCGAGATATAACTCGATCAAGCGATGCCGCCGGATGACGTGCAGCGCGATCTCACGCCCGGCGTCGGTCAGGCGCACCCCATAGTATTTACGATAATCGACCATGTCGGCCTCGACCATGCGCCGTGCCATATCCGTCACCGATGGCGGTGAGATGTTCAGCGCCTCCGCGAGCGCATTGGTGGCGACCCGTCCACGCTTTTCCTCGTTGATCGCCTCATCTGTTGCCGATTGCTGCTGTAATACATACACCGCTTTGAGGAAGTTCTCAACCGAGCGCGATTCTTTCTCGTTTGCTGTTGTCATCTTCGTCCGCCTTCCTCTCATTTCATTATCCACCAGATCGCAGCACATCAACCTGGATCGTCTGCGACTCCGTCTGGTTGCCTACCGCGTCGAAAACGACCGCTTGAAATGTCTCGGTCGTATCCGGGCGGGCGATGATGTGTTGGTAAGCGAAAGGTGCTTCGCGCCGTGCCCCGACGAACTGCCCGTTATGATAGAACTCCACACGATCCACGCGGAAGTTATCGGTCACTTCCGCCACCAGCGGGATTACCTCGTCTTCGGGCCAGCGGAACACCTGCCCGACCTCCCCGGCGCGTAAGATGATCGTCGGGCGCACGTTGTCGATGGTCACCTGCACATAGGCATCGTCAATGGTGCCGTCGGTCAAACGAACCAGCAAGCGCAGTGTGTACGTCCCGTCAAGGCCGCGTGTATCCCAACTTGCCAGCACCGTGCCCGGTTCGTAAGTCGTGACGCGCTCGGTCAGGTTGATCCATGTGGACGGGTTGGTGCCCGGCCCGTACGAAATCTGATAGTCTTCCATATTGGTCGCGTCCATACTGCCACGTACCTCGACCGTCTCCCCGCCGATAATGTCACCGAGGATAGGTTGTAAGATCGCCGCGTTGTTGGCGAAGTCCGGGCGGCTGGATGTATCGGCTTCTTCCGGCGGCAGCGGTAGATTACGTGCCCGCCACCAATCGAGCGCGCCGGCGGGCGGCACGAAGTATGTTTCCAGCCGTTTGAACGCGGTAGGGGTGTTGGTGGTGGCGAGACGGTTGTTCTCCGTGTTGATCTCCACCAATTGCCAGTATTGATCCTCGTCGGGCAGCGTGTTAGGACTTAAGAAAACCTCGGTGCGCGTCTCGCCAGCGCACGCTTCGGTCGCCAGCCCGCCGGAGATACGGCACACCTGCGCGGTGACCACGCCTTCCGGTTGTGACCAGTCCTCATTGCGCAGGCCGTCGCGGTCATAGATGTAATCCATCACCGCCCGCCACACCGGGGCCGCGCCGACCGTCTCAAAGCCGCTGAGTGAGGTCTGCACCTCACCGGTACGCCCGACCTGCACACCGGCCAGCAAGCGCGGGGTATAACCGACCGTCCAACTTGTGCCCTCGCGTCCGGTCACACCGTTGATCACCGCCACCGGGCGCGTCATCTCTAGCGGGCTGTCCTGTCCGACCGTCCCCCAGCGCGTACTGTGGTCGGCAAGCACATCGTTGACCACAAAGGCCGCCTGTGGCGAGAGCAGCGACACCCGGCTGACCGCGACCGCGTCGGCGTCGTATTGCCACAGCACCGTGCCTGCATCGTCTTCGATCTGCTGGATGGCGACCGGCAGGCGGGTATCCAGCGTGCCAGCGGGCAACACCCGCCGGATGTCGTAGACATCGCCTAACGTGGCGAAAGTCAGGTAAGCGTTCGCCACTTCCAACAGGGAAACCGTGCCGCCGCGTTCCAACAGTGAAATATCGTAGATGGTGTCGCTCAAGCTGGTGATGCCCAGCGGATAGACGTAATCGCGTAAGATGCTGTTGATCTCCAGCGCGTTTGCCACCCGCACCGCCGGCATCACCAACCCGGCCCCCATCGCATCCCGCAAGCTCAGCGGTCCACGGAATTGCCCATCGGGATTTTGTGGAAGGTAGATCAAGCCATCGACCGTGCCGGGGAAGTCATCGGGCACATCGAGCAGCATCGAGGCCGGGTTATAATTCGGCGAATCGTTGAGCATCCCCGCCAGATAGATAAACGGGCGCAACACCGGCCCGGCCTCGTGTTCGGCCTGTGTGCCCGCGCCAACCATCGCCCGGATCGCCCCGGTGTCGGCATCCAGCACGACCAGTGCGCCCTCGGTGGGCGGGGCGTCACCGCTGAAGGTCACACGCGGCAGGTAAGACGCGCCCACACACTCGGCTCCGTTCAGCGCGTTGACCGGGGCGGCTGTTTCATTGTTGGTATTGGTCAGGCGGTTGAGGTGCGCCCGTAACGTGCATTCCGCTTGAAAGTACAACTCAAGATCGAGCGTGGTAGTCACGCGCAGCCCGCCCCGCGAGACGAGTTCCGCGCCGTCCAACCCCTGTGCGTTGAGGATGACCTCGGCCTGCCGCCGAGCGTAGAGCGCGAACTCCGGCGCGACCAGCGGCGTCTGCCCACCATCGGGCCGGATGACGGTCTGTGTGTTGACGGCCTCGGCGAAATCTGTCTGGCTGATGATCTCGGCGCTGAGCATCTGTTGCAACAGCGCGGCCTGCCGGTCACGGGCGGCGACCTCGTTATCGACCGGGTTAAAGCGTGGCGCGGTCGGGATGGCTGCCAGCAGCACGGCCTCATCTAAGGTGAGGTCGGTGGCGGCCTTGCCTAAGTAGACCTGCGCGGCGGCCTCGATGCCGTAGGCTTCGTTGCCGTAATAATTGGTGTTGAGGTGCCATTCAAGGATGTCTTGCTGTGAGTAGCGCCGGTTGACCTCCGCGATAAGCGCGATCTCCGTCCCGCGTTCCTCGATGGTGACGAAGTCCCGGTCAGGCACCAGCACACTCCGCACCAGCCGCCCGGTCAGTGAGGAGTCGGCGGTCAGCGGCCCGTTGAGCGCGTTGTCCCACAGGGTATCCGCCGCCGTGATGAGATCGAACCCCGCCCGGCGATAGTACAACGGGTCTTCGGCGAGCACGGTCGCCGCGCCGATGTATTCCGGCAGTGTTTCCAGTTCGATCCAGTCACGTTCATCGCCGAGTGGATCCTGTACGGAAAACAGCAGCGTCTCGCCCTGGCTGTCATAGATTTCCGTCGCGCCGACCGCCGCCTCCCTGAAAATGGTGGCCTGCGGGTCACCCGACAGAACATCGAGCGCGTCCAGATAAGCGTTGGCAATCGTCCCGATGATGATGCTCAACGCCCCGGCTGCCACGCCGAACACGATCAGCGCGACCAGCGCGACCCAATTACGTTTGGTAGACTGTGCTGCTTTTCGTCGAGTACGTCGCCGACGTCGCCGGCGGATAATATGCGCAACTGATGCCACGAATGGTCCTTATTCGTTGGTGTCGTTTGCATATTTTTCTATCATGAAAGCGCGATCCGCGCTAGGTTGCCAGCGTGAATAGGAAGCGCCCACCCGGTTTTTGCCGGGTTGCTGGTTCCACCCAGATGCGACCCCGGTGCAACTCTACGATACTGATGGAAATCGCCAGCCCCAAACCCGCGCCTTCGATCTTATTACTGCGGGCGTCTTTGGTGCGGTAAAACGGCAGGAAAATTTTCTCGGCTTCGTCAGCACTCAGCCCCTGTCCCTGGTCAACCACACTGACTAACACGCACGGTGCCGGTGTATCGGGCGGGGCGCTGGCAGGGAGTGCCGCTGCGTCCTCGATGTACTGTGCGCTCAGGCGGATTTCGCTGCCCTCAGACGAGTACTTGATCGCGTTGCTGATGAGGTTGGTCAGTATCTGGTCGATGCGGTCGCCATCGGCCTGTAAGGGTGGGATGTCGGCGTCAAGTTCCGTGATGACCTGATGCGCGTGCTGGTGGAACTGCGGCGTCATCCGTTTGACGACCTCGCGGATGATGTCCGGTAAGTTCACCTCACGGAACTGCATCTTGAGTTCCCCGGCGTTGGCGCGGGTGATCTCGATCATATCGGTGAAGATGTGATTAAGGTGGATGGCACTCTTGACGATGATCTCCGTATATTCTTTCGCCAGCGACGGCAGGTTCTCGCCTTCAGCTTCCAGAATGAACTCGGCAAAGCCCCGGATGGATGTCAGTGGGGTGCGGAGTTCGTGCGAAATGCGCGACAGCAACTCGGAGCGCAACCGTTCGGAGGCGCGTTCCGGCGTGATGTCATGGAAAGTGAAGATACGCCCGATGACCTCACCATACTGGTAGACCGGGCCGCTGTACCACTGCACATCGACCTGATTGGCGGTCGATGCGCTCATCTGGAACTCGCCGCGTATCCCCTGTGCTGAATTCAGCGTGATCTGCTGCCAGCGTTGAAGCAGTGTTTGCCGGGTGCGCGGGCTGATGCGAAACTGCGTCAGTAAATCCCATAAGGACTTGCCCTGTGCTTCGGCGACATGCAAGCCGAACATATCGGTAAAATGCTCGTTGATCGTCAACACTGTCGCGGCCTCATCCGGCAGCACCATCAGCACCCCATCGTTGACGGCGTCCAGCAAAGCGGCGCGGCTCTGCTGCACGAAGCTCTCGTGCTGTTGTAGGGCGGCTGCCATCGTGCTCATTGTCAAGAACTCGGTGACGATCTGGTAGACACGTAATTCATGTGGGCTGAAGGCCTGTCCACCATCGGTGGTGATGGCAAGTACGCCCAACCGGGCATGATCGGATTGCAGCGGCAGCAGCGCAACATACTTCACGTTATCGGCATCTACCATGCGACGATGGAATTGGTTCAGGTTGCGCTTTTTGAGGTCGTCGATGTCCATCAGCATGATCCGGTTTTTGTCCAACACGGCGAACACATCGTGCCAGCTTTCGATGTCGAAGCGGCGACCCAGGCCGACATCACCGCCCTGCTTGCGTGACCATGACCCGGCGATTTCCACGTATTCAAACGGGCCGTTCGGGTTGTCATCACGCACCGGGCCGAGCAGAAAAAGCACCCCACTGGAGATATGTTGACCGAATAAATAATCACGCAGCACATGAATAATATGCTGCGGTGAAGGATTTTGCGCGATCCGCTGGGCGGCCTGTGTCAGCGTCTCAATGTCAATCAGGCGTTCTGTCAGTTGCAGGTTTTCGATGATCGTCTGCACCAGCATGATGTCCGGTTGCAGGTCAGCGACCATGTCTTCATCAAGCTGATCGGTTTGGTCGGTCAGCAATGCCACCGCACCCACCAGCCGATCCACTATCGAAATCGGCCACAAGATACCGTCACGGATTGCTGTGGGCGTGTTTTCATCGTCGGTTGGCAGTGTTTGCGGGAAGTCGTTGGCGTTGAGCGTCGCCATCGTCGGTTGCAGCCACGCACTAACGGCGTCGAGTTCTTCTATCCAGCGTTCGGCCCGGTGACCGATCAACTCCAACCGATCACTGTTGAGGTCGTAGACATAGATGCACCCTAAAGTCGCGCCGGATTTTTCCAACATCAACTTGAGGACGTAATCGAGGCGCTTGTCAAGCTGGTGACGTGGCATCTCCGGCTGTTGATCCGCGATCATCAGCTAGCCTGTTCATCATCGCCGTCGGCTTCCTCGGCTTGCTGCTCCGGCAGGCGCACGGTGAATATATAGCCGACACCACGCTCGGTGCGGATGTAATACGGATGGTGCGAGTCGGATTCCAGCTTGCGGCGCAACCGGTGCATATGGACGCGCAGCGTATCTTCCGTGATGTTGTCATCGGAAGGCCACACACGGGCGATCAAAACACGATTTTCCACCACGCGCCCGGCGTTGCGCAGCAGCACATGGAGCAAGATCGACTCGGTGGGAGTCAACCCCATTGACTTGCCACTGACGATGATACGATTGTGGGCAAAATCAACCTGCAAATACTCATCAACCTTGATCACGGGTTCGCTGGCATAATCAAGGCTAGGCATCCGTGCCAGCACCACACGGATGCGCGCTTCCATCTCGCGCAGTTCAAACGGCTTGACGATAAAGTCTTCCGCATACTTACGCAGCCCCTCGACGACCGTTTCGGTATCGCTGGTGGAAGTGACAAAAATAATCGGCACATCTGCCATCGATTTGATCTTGTTGCTGACCTCGAACCCGTGCATTGTCGGCAGAGTCAGGTCAATCAATGCGATATGGGGCAACCCGTGCTCACTGATGTGTTCCAGCGCGTCCGGCCCATCGAAGAAACTGTTAACCACATATTCATGTGAGGTCAGGTAATCCGTAATGAGTTTATTGATACTAGAGTCATCTTCAATCAATAAAATCTTTGATCGCTTCATCACCTATCCTTATAGATAACATAATGAAATATAACGCAATATATATCGTAGAGGCAATATACACCAATCGTAATGTTCCGTCAAAGCATAAACGCCAAATAGCGCATCACGTAGAACGAAACTTGAGAATTTGAATAAAAACGATACGCATTAGAGCTAACAAAGTTTTTGCTTAACCCTACAGGCAAAATACGGTATGATAAACGAAACAATAATCGAATCGACAATAGATTAAAGAGGAAAAGAATATTATGAGTAGTGTCGTAATCGTCGATGCCGTGCGCACACCGATAGGCCGCCGTAACGGTGCTTTGAGGGAAACACATGCCGTTCGCCTCGGTTCTTACGCGGTCTGTGAGGTGCTGGCCCGCGCCAACCTCGACCCGTCGCACATCGACCATGTGATCTTCGGCAACGTCAGCCAGGTCAACGAGCAGACCTTCAACATCGCCCGTAACATCGTCTTAGACGCCGAACTGCCCATCGAAGTCCCCGCGACGACGGTAGACTTCCAGTGTGGTTCCAGCCAGCAAGCCGTACACCTGGGCGCGGCGATGGTCGCCAGTGGGCAGGTCGATGTCGTCATCGCCGGGGGTGTGGAAAGCATGACCCGCGTGCCAATGGGCAGCAGCCTCGCCGGTGGGCAACCCTTCACCGACCGAATGATGGCGAACCACAACCTCATCAACCAGGGGCAGGCCGCCGACGAAATCGCGGAAAAATGGGGCATCAGCCGGGAAAAGGTCGATCAGATCGGTTACGAGAGCCACATGCGCGCCGCCAAAGCGACACAAGAAGGTTGGTTCGAGCGCGAAATTTTGCCGATTGAAGGGCTGGATAAAGAAGGCAATCCGATCATGGTCACACAGGACGAGGGCATCCGCCCCAACACCAAACCCGAAAAAATGGCCGACCTCGATGTGGTCTTCACCGAAGACGGCGTGACCACTGCTGGCAACAGCAGCCAGATCAGCGACGGAGCCGCCGCCGTGCTGTTGATGACCGAGGAAAAAGCCGCCGAACTCGGCCTGAAGCCGCGTGCGCGCATCGTCGCCACGACCACCGTCGGCAGTGACCCCCATCTGATGCTGACCGGGCCGACTGCCGCGACCAAGAAGGTGCTGGAAAAAGCCGGGATGACGCTGGACGACATCGACATCTTCGAGGTGAACGAGGCCTTCGCCGCCGTCGTCGCCATGTGGGAGCAAGACCTCAACCCGGATATGTCGAAGGTCAATGTGCATGGGGGCGCGATTGCGCTCGGTCACCCGCTGGGCTGCTCCGGCACCCGCCTGATGACCACGCTGGTCAACGCGCTGGATACACACGACAAGAAATATGGCCTGCAAACGATGTGCTGTGGTGGCGGCATGGCGACCGGCACCATCATCGAACGGCTGGATTAGCGATCAGTTTGCAGGGTATAGCTTAGCGTGAAGTCACATTTTGTGTAGCGGACGGAAAAATTCCGTCCGCTACGTGTCAAGTTAAGCCGATTGCCCTGGATGATGCTTCAATATGCAGTTATTCTGACCCCTATCCCCCCTAAATCCCCCTTATCCCTGTAGACGGAAAAGGGGGGACTTGCACCCACAAAGCCGCAAAATGGACGAACAAAAGAGTATCTAAGCATTAGCAGGCTGCTACCCTCCCTGTCTGCGGGAAGGGTGGGCTGAATTGCGGTCAGACCGGGTGGGGTCCAAAAGCCTAAATTAACAGCTATGGAGAGAACTTATGCCGTATCGTTGTGTTTTGCTGGTCATGTGTATGCTTGCTTTTGCGCTGTTGGGTACACCCATCACCGCGCAGGACGAGAGCGCCGCTGATGCCGCCTACGCCGAAGCCCTCGCCCGCATCGAGACCGCAGCGGCGTCCGGCGCGACCACGCTTGATTTGAGCGGGTTAGGCTTGCAAAC
>DAOTTX010000056.1:0-2157 GCA_034437515.1 Anaerolineae bacterium | reverse complement strand
GCTCAGGTCGAGCATGTTCGTGCCGTCAAGCTCCACCTCCCCGGAGACAATACGCCCCGGCGGGGAGATAAGCTGCAAGACACCCATTGCGGCGGTTGTCTTGCCACAACCACTCTCTCCCACCAGCCCAAGCGTCTCGCCCTCAAACAGGGTGAATGTCACACCGTCAACCGCGCGCACATCTCCTTTCGGCGTTTCGTAGGCGATATATAAATCGCGCACTTCCAGTACCGGTTTCAAGTCTCTGTCTGTCATTGGGGCCTCCTATGCTTTGCGTAGACGGGGGTTAGCGACCTCATCGAGGCCGAGGTTAATCAGAAACAGGCCAACAAACATGAACGACAACAGAATGGTCGGGAAGCCCCACCACCACCACATATTCAGCGACAGCGCTGCGAACTCGATGGCGTCGTAAATCGTGCTGCCGAGTGTCGGCACGCGCGTCGGGCCGAGGCCGAGCGTCTCCAGGCCAACCGCCGCCAGGATCGCGCCCGTCGCCCCGGCGATAAAGCTCGCAAACAGATACGGTATGAGATTTGGCAGCATCTCCTTAAACATAATGTCGAAGGTACTCGCGCCGGAGATACGCGCCATCCGCACATAGCCGCTGCGCCGCATACTTAACACCTGCGAGCGAATCTGCCGGGTGGCACGGGGCCATGCGAACGCGGCAATCAGCAGCGCCATTGTCACAATATCTATTCGAGACAGTACCGACTGTAACACAATGAGCACCAACAGCGCCGGGATCGTCAGCGTTACATCCGTTGCCAGCCGGATCACATCATCCACCCAACCGCCGAGAAAGCCCGCCATGAAGCCAAGCACGATGCCGACGGTAATGCCAATGGTCGCGGCGATCACGCCGATCACGAAGGTATTGGGGGCAGCGACGATCATCAGCGCCAGAATATCGCGCCCCAGGTTATCGGTGCCAAGCGGATGCTCGGTGGTCCCCTCCTGACCACGCGCATTGGTGAAGCCTACCGGGGCCTGCCGGGGGTTGCCGGAACGCGGTGATGCCTTCTCCACATCGTAGAACAACGGCCCGACAAAGCCCATTGACAGGATGGCGAGCAGAATCACCGCGCCGCTAATCAGCCGGACGTTGAACCAGGGGGTATCCCACACGTTAAAGCGGGACATTTGCTGTGATCCGGCATCCAATTTTGATTTGTCTACAACAGCAGTCATGGTTAGGCGCTCCTCTGCGATACACGCGGGTCAATGAACGGGTAAACAAGGTCTACCAACAGGACCGCCGTTGCGGTCATCAAGATAATGATGAACGACGCCCCCTGTATCACCGGGAAGTTCCGCGCGAGAATAGCCTCGTAGATGACAAAGCCCATCCCCTGATACTGAAACACACGCTCTACAAGCACCTGACCACTCACCAGCGTGCCCAGCGTAATTGCAAACGCGGTCACCTGGGGCAGGATGGCATTGCGGACCATATAACGATATAGAATGTAGATTGGGTTCAGCCCCTTGGCCTTGGCGAGGTTCACGTAGTCCTCCCCCTCAACGGTAATCATCATGCCGCGCATACCCAGCGTCCAGTAGCCGAAGCTCACCAGGATGATACTCAGCGCGGGGAGCGTGCCGTGGCGGATAACACTCAGGATAAAGTCAATATTGAAGCCGGGGGTCAGGCCCTGCCCGTATGCGTTCTGTGGTGGGAACAGGTTGAACGTGAACACAAACACATAGAGCAACAACAGTGCTGAGAGAATCGTCGGAATCGACGTAAACACCATGCCCAATGGAATCAGGTATTTGATGAGCTTGGGGGTGCGCGTCCACACCATGATTGCGCCCAGGAAGTTGCCCAGGAAGAACGTAATCGTCATAGCTAGCACCAACAGGCCGACGGTCCACGGGAGCGCGCCCCAAATAATGGTGGCAACCGGTGTTGGGAAGTTGGTAATTGAGTAGCCAAAGTTAAAACGTGTGAGGTTCCCTAGGTAGCTAAAATACTGCACATAGAGGGGGTCGTCGAAGCCGAAGGTGTCGCGGTAGGCGGCGATGATTTGGTCCGCGCCTTCAATGCTCTGCCCGGCGCTCGCAAGGTCGCCCAACAGCGCGTCGATGGGATCACCGGGGGCCAGGCGCGGGATAATCCAAATCACAGTTGCTGCGACCCAAATGGTCAAC
>DAOTTX010000055.1:0-7049 GCA_034437515.1 Anaerolineae bacterium | reverse complement strand
AAATACACAATAGATTACCTGAGCAAAGTGAAAAAAGGTTTATTCTTTTAAGGAGAAATTTCGTGAAACGTCTTTCGATTTTCCTTGTGGTGGCTTTACTATTAATTGTTGGCCTTGTCACCTCCGCCCAGGACGACATGATGGAGATGGCCGCCTGCGGCGGTGAGGCGCTGACCGAGGATTCGCCAGTTATCACCTTCGGTGCTGCGGTCTCCGACACTGGCAAATACGCCCGTGAGGGGAGCGATACGCGCAACGGCTATACCCTGTGGCTGGAATGGGTGAATGAGGAATATGGCGGCATCAACGTGGATGGTGTTTGCCACCAGGCAGAGATCCTCTTCTACGACGACGAAAGTGACTCGGACACAGTTTCCGTCTTAACCGAGCGCCTCATCATCGAGGACGAGGTAGATTTCATCCTCGGCCCGTACTCCTCCAGCTTAACGCAGGTCGCCAGCGTCATCACCGAGCGCGAAGACATCATCATGGTTGAGGGCAACGGGGCTTCGGAGACGCTATTTGAGCGTGGTTTCCAGAACCTGTTCGCCGTTTTAACCCCCGCTGGCAACTACACCAAGAGCGGGATCGAGCTTGCCGCCGCCAACGGTGCCCAGACAGCCGTTATCGCCTACGAGGACACCGCCTTCCCGACTTCCGTTGCTGAGGGCGCACAGCGTTGGTTAGAGGAGAGTGGGATTGAGGTTCTGGCTGTAGAGTCCTACCCGCTGAACGTGGCCGACGTGACCGCAATGTTCACGCAGTTCCGTGAGCTAGACCCGGACCTGTTCGTTGGTGGTGGTCACTTCAACGACGCCGTGCTGTTCGTCAACACCGCGAAGGAACTGGGCTTCAACCCGGACGCCATGCTCATCACGGTGGGGCCGTCTAACCCAACCTTCGTTGAGGAGATGGGCGCAGACTCTGCATACGTGCTGGGTGCGTCCCAGTGGGAGCGCACATTGGCCTACGAGGATGAATACTTCGGCTCTGCGGAGGACTACGCCGTCCGCTATGAAGAACGTTTTGGCATGTCCCCGAGCTATCAAGCGGCAGAATCCACCGCGACAGCCCTCGTGCTGCACCTCGCAATTGAGGCGGCCAACTCCACCGAAACGGCTGACGTGCGCCAGGCCCTGCGCGACATGGATATCGTGACCTACTACGGCCCGATCAACTTCGACGAGACCGGAAAGAACGCCGGGAAGCCGATGGTGACGATCCAGATTCAAGACGGCGACATCAACGTTGTGGCCCCGGCTGAGGGCGCTGCTGCCAACGTGATCTACCCGATACCGGCCTGGGACGCACGTTAATCCAGTAGCCATTCGTCACCCTAGCGACGACACACAGCGGAGCAGGCAGGCTTATGATCCACGGCGGCCTGCTCCGCTGTTTTCGTTACGCCCACACCCACCTTTGAACTAAACTTTTTCGGATCACGCTATGGACTTTTTCCTTCAACTACTCATTAATGGGCTACTTTTAGGTGGTTTCTACGCAACGATGGCGCTGGGATTCTCCACCATCTGGGGGGTGATGCGCCTCATTAATCTCGCACATGGCGAGTTTCTTATACTCGCGGCATTCTCGTCTTGGTATTTGTTTAATCCACAGCGCCAACAGGGGCTAACCATTTCCCCCCTGGACGTTGAAAGCAACAGCGGCCTATTTACGTTCATCATTCTTACGATTCTGTTTTTGATCGTGGGCGCAATTGTCAGCGAGACAGTACTGGACCAAAACCGCTTTCCTAATGACCGTCAACGTCGTCTTCTCAGCCTGGGGACCAGTGGCAGTGTAGCGGTTGTGCTGTTCGGCCTATGGTTACTCAATGGCCTAACCCCGTTCAGCATTTCGTTCTCCGTGATGATACTGGTAGCCTTTGCGTTCTCGCTGGGATTTTTCATCAGCCATGTGACCCTCGGCATGTGGTTCGACCAACCCCGCAGCCCCACCCGTATTGGGGCAAGTTACGGCATCGGCGCAGTGGCAACCGTTGTCCTGTACCTTACCTGGCAAGCGCTTGGCTTCCCCCCACTAGATCCGTTCCTATCACTCCCGTTGATTTTTATCCTGTTCTTCGGGATTGGCTACGGGATACAAAGTGGCTTTTTCAACCGACTGGTAGAGGGGCCATACCTCACCATGCTGCTAGTGACGTTCGCAGTGGCGATCATTCTCCAGAGCTTCATGTTGCAGATTTTCGCGGCGGACCCCCGCAAGACCAACGTCAGCTACGGACGGGCATTTTCGCTGTTCGGCACAGACCTGACCATCTCACTACCGAAGTTCTACACCATCATCATCTCGGTGGTAATGATTACAGGGTTGGTTGTGTTCCTGCGTTACACCCGCATTGGCTACGCCATCCGTGCCGCCGCCCAAAATAAGATGGCTGCGAAACTCATGGGCATCAACATCAAAGAGGTCTACGCGATGACCTTCGCCGTGTCACTGGCGTTAACGGCCATGGCTGGCGCAATGATGAGTACCTTCCAGCCTGTCACCCCCACCACTGGCCCGGCCTGGACGTTGCGCGCCTTCGCGATTGTGGCGTTGGGTGGCCTCGGTAAAGTGCAGGGGGTCATCGTCGGCGGGATTGTACTCGGCGTCGTCGAAAGCTACATCGGCGGCTACATCGGCATCGGTTGGGCCATTGCCTCCGCCTTCATCATGCTCGTGGTGATGCTAGTGCTGCGTCCGCAGGGCATCACCGGCGGCCTTGTATCGGCGGAGTAAAAGGAGAAAACCTCATCATGGCAACACTTATACAGGAAAAGAGCAAAGGCGCGCTACGCCAGCAAACAACACTGGATACGTTCGCACAGTGGGTAACGCCCGTCGCCGCCGCTGCGATGTTCATTGCATTGTGGTTCATCGGCCCAGAACTGAATCGCTCCGACCTCCGCATTATGACGTTCATCTTCATGTGGGTGGGCCTAACGAGTAGCTGGAACCTCATCGGCGGCTATACCGGGTATACCGACTTCGGCCACTCGGTATTCGTCGGCGTCGGCGGCTACATTGCCGGGATTCTTATGGCACGCCTCGGCATCCTAACGTTGGGTGACGCGGCAAGCGTCGTAGAGCAACGTGAGGTGCTGTGGAGCTTCGGGCAGGCCATCCCGTTCGTCTTTATCGGGGGTGCGGTTTTCGCCGGGCTAATCGGCTACCCAACACTACGCCTGAAGGGACCGTATTTCTCGATTGCCATGCTGGGTGTGCTGGTCGCCATGCGCGAGATCGCCCGTAACAACCCCTTCGGCTTGACCAACGGCGGCAAAGGGCTTAGCTTTTACGCGCCGTTTGCCGCACCAGACTTCATCTACCACGTTATGCTGATCCTGGTTGGGGTCATCTTCTTCACATCGTTGTGGATGTACCGCGTACAGGTCGGCAAGATGTTAAAGGCGATTCGTGACGATGAAGTCGGCGCAGACATGCGCGGCATTAACACCGTTCGTATGAAAGTCGGAATTTTCATGCTGGCGGGCGGCTTTACCGCCACCATCGGCGCAACAAAAGCCTACTGGGACGGCTTCATTGACCCGGACACGATCTTCCCGGAAACCTACCACATCGAGATTATCATGATGGTGATGCTCGGCGGGATTGGCCGCCCCTGGGGTCCGGTAGTGGGCGCGCTCGTGTTCTACTATGGCAAGACACTAATCTGGGCCAACGCAGGCCAGCAGCATCTCATCATCACCGGGTTGATGCTCATCGCAATCATGCTGTTCATGCCCGGTGGCATCCTCAGCCTGTTCGACCCGGAGGACCGGGGCCTCGCCTGGCTGATACGCCGTTATGTGTTGGGTCAAAAAGACCAGGTTTTTGACGACGACAGCAACTTTGCCTTCCAGGAAATCCCGACGGAGGCCCGGGCGCTTGCCAGCCAGACGGAGAAGGATCGCTTGCACACCGCCGCCCAAGACAAACCCATTGTGCTGCAAGGCCAGGGGGTGACGAAGGACTTTGGCGGGTTGCGCGCCGTCAACTGTGTAGACTTCGAGATTCGCCAGGGCGAGATCGTCGGTTTGCTGGGTCCGAACGGCTCCGGTAAGACCACGCTCTTTAACTGCCTGAGTGGTGTGTTAAAACCTACCGAGGGCAAAATTGAGGTGGACGGCCAAGACGTAACCGGGCTTCCCCCCTGGCAAGTCAACCGGGCAGGATTGGCACGCACCTTCCAGCGATTGCGCGTCTACAAGAAGCAGACGGTCTACGACAATATGCTGCTGGCACGCAAGTGGAAGGGTGTCCCGGCGTGGCTGTGGCTACTGACCGCGCCGAAGGAAATCCGCGACAAGGCCGACGATCTGGTTGTGTTCCTCAAGATCGACCATGTAGCCACCAATTTCGCCAGCAACCTGTCTGGTGGGCAACAACGATTGCTTGAAATGGGCATGACGCTCATGAGTGACCCGGCGGTTGTGCTGCTAGACGAAGCCACGTCTGGCGTGAACCCGGCGTTGGTCGAGGAGATTAAGGACTCCATCCGGCGGCTGAACTCGGAGCGTGGCATCACGTTCTTCCTGGTGGAACACAACATGAACTTCGCGATGGAACTGTGTTCGCGCCTATACGTGCTAGACTACGGCACAAAAATCACAGAGGGCACGCCAGAGGACATTCAGAACAATGAGCAAGTGATCGAAGCGTACTTCGGAAGGGACCGCTAATGACGATGGACACTACCGAACTGCTACAGGCCATCCAGCCCTCTCTCCCGGACGACAACGCGCTTTTGCGCGTGCGAGGGGTAGAGGCAGGCTACGGTAAGATCAAAATCCTGCACGACATCAACATTGACGTTCACGAGGGCGAGGTCGTCTGTGTAATCGGCCCCAACGGGGCGGGCAAGTCCACCGCGTTTAAGGCTGTCTACGGCTTCGTGAAACCGTCCGTCGGGAAAATCTTGTTTGGCGACACCGACATCACCGGCAAGGAACCGGATGAGGTGATCCAGCAGGGGATCACGTTCGTCCCCCAGGGGCGCTCCACTTTTCCGCAGATGAGCGTAGATGAGAACCTGCAACTCGGCATGTTCCTCATCCACGATAAGCCCCGCATCGCCAGGGCCAAAGAACGCATCTATGCTATGTTCCCACGCCTTGCGGAGCGCAAGTCCCAGCTTGCCGGAACCATGTCTGGCGGTGAACAGCGCATGTTGGAGATCGGGCGGGCGCTCATGCTGGAGCCGCGTATGATTATGCTCGATGAGCCGTCAGCGGGCCTCGCTCCCATTATCAGCAAGCAGGTGTTTAGCATGGTGCGCGACCTCAACAAAACGACGGGCATCACTGTGTTCATGGTAGAGCAGAACGCCCGCCAGGGCCTTGAAGTCTCACACCGGGGCTACGTGCTAGAGGCAGGTCGCAACCGTTTCGACGGCACAGGCCAACAGTTGATCGAAAGCCCGGCGGTGCAACAGTTGTACCTGGGCAGCCACTAACCCACGTTGACAGCGGAACGTATTTCGGCGCGTTCCGCCCCCACCTGACCAAGAAAGCACCCCACATGCACAACCGCAACATCTCTAACCGCATGATGATTCAGGTTGTCGCGACCTCTGCTGTCGCGCTGTTCATCATCTTTGGGATTCGCCTATCGTTTTCCGTGTTCTTCGCGGAGTTTATCAGCGTTGAAGGCTGGAGTAGCGCACAGGGGTCCAGCATCGCGGCGGCAGTGGGCAAACACGCTGACGCAGGCCGAGGCGCTGCGCGAAAGTTATGACCCCGGCGGCACCAAACGGGCACAGAACAAGGTACGCGGGGACATGGAAACGCTGCTTAACACGATGCTGGAACGGCTGCGGGCCGTGACGGTGCTGGACCCGGCCTGTGGCAGCGGCAACTTTTTGTATATGAGCTTGCGGACGCTGCTGGACTTAGAAAAAGAGGTGATTACGCACCCGGTGTGGGCGGACGTGGGGCTGACCACGCCGATACCGGACGTGCATCCGGCGCAGATGTACGGGATTGAGATTAACCCGATTGCCCACGACTTAGCCACGATTGTGGTGTGGATTGGTTGGATACAGTGGAAGATTAACAACGGCTACCCCAACTACCCGGAGCCAGTGCTGAAAGACCTGGGCGACAACATCCGGCAGATGGACGCGATATTGGCGTTTGACGCGGACGGCACCCCGGTGGAACCGGAATGGCCGCAGGCCGATGTGATTGTGGGCAACCCACCGTTTTTGGGTGGTAAAAGAATGCGGACAGAGTTAGGCGATTACGTTGACAAGCTGTTCAGTATGTATGGGGGGCGCGTACCACCAGAAGCCGACTTGGTAACGTATTGGTTCGAGCGGGCACGGGAGCAAATCGAAAAGCAAGCAGTAAAGCGTGCGGGGCTACTGGCGACGAATTCAATACGCGGAGGGGTAAACCGTGAGGTGCTGAAGCGAATCAAAGAAACAGGCGATATATTTATGGCGTGGGCTGACCGTGAATGGATTCTTGAGGGTGCCGCAGTACGTGTCTCTATGGTTGGGTTTGATGATGGCTCCGAATTAGAGAGAGTGTTGGATGACAAGACTGTTGCCGCTAGTTATGCAGACTTAACCTCAACCGTAGATGTAACTGCTGCGGTACGCATTGAGGCCAATGCCGATTTAGCCTTCATGGGAGTTACGCCCGGTGGCCCGTTCGACATGCCAGAGGAAGAAGCGCAAGCAATCCTGAGCGCTGACTCGAAAAATGCTGAGGTAGTAAAGCTATACTATAATGCGATGGATATTACACGCCGTCCAAGAAATGTTTGGACAATAGACTTTGGCGTTGAGATGACTGAGAAAGAAGCCAAAGACTACACGGCAGCTTACGATTACACCTATTCGATAGTTAGACCACTGCGATTAGCAAGTAAGCAGCCACAGCGTGAGAAAGACAAATGGTGGCTTTACACACGTTCACGACCTGAAATGCGTGAGGCTATTGAGGACTTATCACGGTACATTGCAACGCCACTTGTCGCAAAACATCGCATTTATGTGTGGGTGGACAAATCCGTTGTGCCCGCCAACCTGATAAACGTTA
>DAOTTX010000054.1:0-1590 GCA_034437515.1 Anaerolineae bacterium | reverse complement strand
GTTCGCTCTGCACAGTCAGCGGCAGCGGATTCGCCTTCTTGTCGGCGATGTCGGCGTAGTGTGCCTCTGGGTTCGGATGACGACCGACGACAGCCGCGACCACGATCTGTGAGTATTCCCCTAGATGCTTGCCCGGCAGTGCCCAGACATCCACGCGGGAGGTGTGCTTTGCCAGAAAGCTCATCGCATCTTCGGTCAAATGCTGGATGTAAATCGCCCAAAGTACGAGACCGCCGTCAGCAATCCACTTCCAGCTATGGCGCAGGAAGCGAAACTCAACCCGCTTGCTGTCCTTGGCGGCAGCATCGTGGTCATACGGCGGATTGAACCAACCCAGACTAAATGCACCCGTCGAAGCACTCAACCGTTCCACGTCACAGCGAACCGCCTGCTTCGGACCGAAACGGGTGATACACGCATCAGCGCGTTTCCCGTCGAGTTCGTTGGCGTAGGGCGTCATGTGCCACGCCTTCGCCGAGACTTCGAGAAACTCGCCCTCACCTGCGTAGGGGTCAAGCAGTTTGTGTGCGGGCGTAGCGGGTGCCACCAGTGAGGTAATCGCAGCGTGATGTTTCTGCTCTAAAGCAAAGAAACCCATCACAGCCTTATTTTCCATGCGGGACATTTTGGCATTTTCTCCTTAATTATTCGTAATTTTCAAGTCAAATCGGGGGGATAACCCCGCGTCGGCGCAGTGATGCCACATAGCGCGGGGTGTTCTTGCGGTTCTTGATGGCGCGTTCGTCGTCGCGGGTGCCCGTGCGGGTGTAGATCAGTTTCAACGTGATGCCCTCCGCAACTGCCGCACGGGTGATTTTCGCGCCCTGTCCGTTACGATGTCTTGCCACACGCTCGCTGACCGGCTGTTGTGTCCAACCGACGTAGTAGCGGGCGTGGCTGAGTGGACGCGAAAACTCCAGAATGTAGATCGTGCCTGTGTTCTGCTTTTTCATACCTGCCTTCCTAACGCAAACAGCCCCCGCGATGGCGGAGGCTGTCATTGGCTATCTCTATTTGGTTGTTGATCGTTTGTTGTGGTTATTCGGCGCTGCTTGATGTCGGTAAAGTGATCACGTCGTTGGCAAGTCCGCCCGTAATCAGCCGTGACCATGCGTCCACGTCCATCTCCAACACAAGCAGGTCAATGCCGCCACCGCTGCGCGGCGAGCGCACCAGTCCTGCCGACTCGCCCGCGCTGAACAGAAACCCGCCCCAGCTATCGAACACGGGCACTTTGACCAGTTTACGGACGTGATCGGTCAGCTTGGCGACTGCCTGTGCGTCGTCAGTGCGGAAGATACCCGTCACCGACTTGCCGCCGTAATTCGGGTCAGTCAGCCACTCATGCACAAGAATCGCACTGGTGAACTTCGCCTCGCTGATGCTGTGCAGATACGTCGTGAACATCCCCGTGTTGGCAGCGCCGTCGGTTTCACCCGCGCTCAACTCGATGGCGGGAGCATCCCACGGTACGAGATTGACCACCTCACCTTTCGCCAGTTTTGCTCGAATAGCTTCGACGGCGGTGCGTGGACCACCGCAACTGAGGTAGAGCAGCACACCTTGATGCACCGCGTAACCGTAGCAATA
>DAOTTX010000053.1:0-7926 GCA_034437515.1 Anaerolineae bacterium | reverse complement strand
GCCCGTGCCTTGAGCAGACGCCGCATGATCTTACCGGAGCGCGTCTTGGGCAGGCTGTCCACAAACTCGATCTTGCTGGGTTGAGCAATCGGCCCGACCTCGTGCTTGACGTGGTCTTTGAGTTCTTTCTCAAGGTCGTTGCTCGGTTCTTCACCGCTGATCAGGATGCAATACGCCTGCACGATGCTGCCGCGTAGCTCATCCGGCACGCCGATGACCGCCGCTTCCGCCACCGCCGGGTGACTGACCAGTCCGGACTCGATCTCTGCGGTGCCCAGGCGATACCCGCTGACCTTGATGACATCGTCGATGCGACCGATCACCCAGATGTAGCCGTCCTCGTCCTTGCGGGCGGAGTCCCCGGCGAGGTACCAGCCCTGCTCTTTATAGGCCGTCCAGTATTGCCCGATGTAACGGTCGTCATCGCCGTAGACCGTGCGTAACATGCTGGGCCAGGGCGTCTTGATTACCAGCTTACCGTCCTCGTTGGGGGCGCAGGAATTGCCCTCTTCGTCCACCACATCGACCACGATGCCGGGGAAGGGTCGCGTGGCGCTGCCGGGCTTCAACGGCACCGAGGGCAACGGCGTAATCATGAAGCCGCCGGTTTCCGTCTGCCACCACGTATCCATAATCGGGCATTGCTCGTTACCGATGACCTTGTAATACCACTTCCACGCTTCGGGGTTGATCGGCTCACCCACACTGCCCAACAGACGCAGACTGCTCAGGTTGTGTTTTGTCGGCCAGGCGTCACCGAAGCGCATCAGGCCGCGAATGGCGGTCGGTGCGGTGTAGAGGATGGTCACGCCGTAGTCTTCCACGATGCGCCACCAGCGATCCGGGTAAGGATAGGTCGGCGCACCCTCATAGATGACGCTGGTCGCCCCTAAGATCAGCGGCGCGTAAACGATATAGCTGTGCCCGGTGATCCAACCGGGGTCAGCCGCGCACCACCAGCGATCCTCGTCTTTGAGGTCGAACACCCATTCCAGCGTGGTCGAGGTGTAGACCTGATAGCCGCCGTGTGTGTGCAAAATGCCTTTGGGCTTGCCCGTCGTCCCGCTGGTGTAGAGGATGAACAGCGGGTCTTCAGCGTCCATGACTTCGGTTTCGCATTTGGGGTTGGCAACCGGCAGATTCATCAGCTCGTGATACCAATAATCACGGCCCTGCACCATGCTCACCTCATTCTCGGTGCGCTTGACCACGATCACATGCTCGACGATAGGTGAGCGTTCAATGGCCTTATCGACGTTGTCCTTGAGCGGTACGATCTTCCCGCGCAACCACGAGCCATCGCAGGTAATCATCACGCGGCTGTTGGCATCTGCGACGCGGTCGGCGATGGCCTGTTCGCTGAACCCACCGTAGATCACACTATGTACCGCGCCGATCTTGACGCAGGCCAGCATCGCAATCACGATCTCCGGTATGCGCCCCATGTAGATCGTGACCGTATCCCCTTTGGAAACGCCCATGCTCTTGAGCACGTTGGCGAACTTGTTCACCTCGACGTTTAGCCGCCAGTAGGAGAAGGTGCGCTTTTCGCCGTCCTCGCCTTCCCAGATGATGGCGAGCTTGTTGCGCCGCCACGTTTTCTGATGACGATCCAGCGCATTGAGTACGATGTTGGTCTTGCCGCCGGTGAACCACTTGTAGAATGGCGCATTGCTGTCGTCCAGCACCTTGTCCCATTTTTCGTACCAGTCGAGTGTTTCCGCACGTTCTGCCCAGAACGCGAGCGGATCCTCGACGGCTTTTTTGTAGACCGCTTCATAATCAGGAACGTGAGCGTTCTCGACGACTTCCTTGGCAGGTTCGTAGACCTCACTGCTCGTGGGACTGAAAGAATCTGATGACATTATAAAATTACTCCTGAAGAAAATATTCTTTTGGAACGAGTTCGATTCAATTATAAATCTCAGATAAGAAAACGCAAATCAAACAGAAGCGGAAGTCGATAACAAAACCCCGTTTCTTCGATAGAAACAGGGCATTTAACAGCGTCTAAATCTTTGATCTTTAACTCCCCACTTCGAGCAGCGTATTATTCGCACCCTGGATCAACTGTGAGGTGGTCGCGGAAGTCTGGAGACCGAGTTCCAGGCTGGCGGCGATGTCCCCCTCGGCTTCACAGGCGTTGAAGAATAGATCCCAACCACTTTGGAGCAATTCCAGCGCATCATCAAGCTGACGCCAACCGTCGATTAAAGTGGTCGCGTCGGAGTCCAGCACGCGCTGTGGGATCGGATCAAGCTGCGGGATCGTTGGTCGAGGCAGATCACAACCGCCGGTGTTACCGAATTCCTGCACATCACCCCAATATTGTGCTAACAGGGTGTTGGCACCGCTTGTACTGTTCAGGTCACGGATGATCGCCAGCAAGTCCTGAAGGTAGTTGCGCTCCTCACCGGGGGAAAGAGTGCTTACCGGGGTTTCGCTGGGCACCAGCGTCGGCCCTTGCGTCGGCGGGATGGGGTCGGTCGGGGCTGCTGCCGGTGTTGGTGTGGCGACGGTCGCCACAAACAATGTCTCAATCTGTGCTTCGGTGCTGCTCAATGCTTCTTCCGCACCGCTGATAGCATCGTCGGCGCGGTCGCTCTCGACTTGTTCCAGCGTGACCGGTGCCGGGCGTTCGCAAGCCGTCGTGTAGATCCCCTGCGCGATTTGCAGCGACTGCCCGGCCTCGTTGAGCGTCTCCGCGACCGCGACGATTTCGGTGTTGTTTGCACGCGCTGTCTCGCTGAGGGTATAGGTTTCTGGTATGTCGATCTCACGCTCACACACCAGCGGATCGGTGTCCAGCGTCTGGTCAAGCCGTGCCGCCGCCAGCCGCATCTGCGGGACGGTACCGGCCATCAGGCGCAGTTCGTTAAACACGATCTCATCGGTAACGACGTATTCCGGCCCTTGATAAGACGCGACGACAGCCGCCAGATTATCCTCAACCTCGATGGGGGGGTCATCATCGGTCGCGCTCTGTCGCACCACCACGTTTAGAATGCCAAGCACGATCAGACCGACGATCAACAATCCGGCAAAACGCCGCACGATTCCGGCGGAGATCGGACTGCGTTTGACCTCGACACCTTCCAGTGTAATTTTCTCTAAAAGTTCGCGGATATGGTCGTTTTTTTCTTCACCGAGGGCTTCCAGCACGCTCTCGTTAGGGTCGCGGTCGATGGCTTCGTCCAACGCCTTGAACTGGCCCAGCGCATACCCTGCCGCCTTGCGTACCTTCGGGTCTTTCTCCCCCCGGTAGACCTTGCGCAGCGCGGAGATCGCTTTCGGTGCGCCACTTTCCCCTAACCAGTAGGCCGCGTCAACACGCTCGTCAACCGGACGTTTGCGTGTGAGCAGCACCTTCATGTTGTGGGTCAGCTTTTGCTCAAAATAGGCGATGCGTGCTTCGAGATCGGCATCGGCCTCGTCGTCGTTGTCTTCATCGTCGAACAATTCATCATCTTCGAAAAGATCGTCAGTCATTAGAGTTTCCGTCTCAGGTCGAGTATGAACTACATCCATGATAGGCCAGCTTATACCAATTGGAAAGTAAAGCTCCGGGTTTGGGATTTTCTTATCAGTTGGAAAAAGGTTATAATTCAGATAGAAAAGTGGGGTAGGAGTTCAAACGATGACGACATGGTTATTACTCGAAGACGAAGCCGATGTCAAACAGATGATGTTAGCGACGATTGATCTGCTTGGCGCAACGGGGCTGGACTTCCCCGATGGCGAGACAATGATCGGCTGGATCGAGGACGCCGAAGCAGGTAAATACAACGGCGATATGCCCGAATTGGCATTACTCGACCTGCGCATGCCGACCCCCACCACTGGGGCAGAAGTCGCGGCTCGTCTGAGGCGATCCCCCATGTTCAGCGAGCTGGTCATCGTACTCATCACGGCTTATCGCTTCGCCCCGGATGAACAGCAAGACGTGATGCTGCGATCCGGCGCGGATTTCCTACTCTACAAGCCACTGCCGGATATTGACGAACTCGGTTACATCTTTCACGGGTTGCTGCTGCGCCGCTGATTAAGGCGTCTGCGTGACCGTGCGTGACCGGGGTTCCTCGTATTCTGTCACCTGGAAAATCAGCGGCTCGGTGGTCTGCTGGGTGCCGTCCGCGAGTGTGGCGACCGCGTGCAGTGTGTGTTCACCGAGTTCGAGTTGCCACCACGTCTGCCAGGGTGCGCCCTCGACCGTCGCTACCGGTTGATCATTGAGCATGTAGGTGATCTGCTGCGTTTCTGGTGGCACACCGGCATCAAAACGGATGCGTTGTGTCTCCGCCGGGACAATCGGCGAAATCTGGAAGATGGCGTAAGGGTCGGGGTTGAGCAAGCGCATACCCACATCTGCATCCGACACATTGACGACCGCGCCCACCGGTGGCTGTCTTACCCCGTTACGGATGCCCCATTCACGCGCCTCCTGTGGCAGCACAATATACACCCGTTCGACGCGACGGTCGGCAGGGGTGTTTTCGGTCGCCAGCAAGCCCGTTTCCCGGTCAATCTCGAATGTCTGGTACAGGTTATCCTCTTCGGTCGGCACGGTGCCGGGTAGGAACCATTCCATACGGCGCAGTTGGCAGTCCGGCGTCGGCAGCAGACCGCTTAACCCGCAGACCTCCGTCCGCAGCAGACCGTCCGGCTGTGTGAACTCAAGTTCCGGCTGACCAAGCAGCACCTCCCGCATGAACGCATTCCAGATCGGCCCCGCGCCACTGATGCCGGTAACATCGACCATCGCGGCGTTATCCGCGTTGCCCACCCACACCCCGACCACGAGATTCGGTGTGTAGCCCATCACCCAGTTATCACGGAAGTCAGTGGTGGTGCCGGTCTTGGCGGCGGCGGGACGCCCAATGCTGAGGGCGCTATTCGCCCCGAACGACGGAATACGGGCGTCCTCGTCGCTGAGGATGTCGGTGATAACATAAGCGATGTGCTCATCCAGCACACGCTGGCCGAGGTCGGGGGGCTGCCATTCGTAGAGTGTTTCGCCGTCATGGGTGCGTACTTCGAGGATCATCGACGGCTCCACACGATAGCCGCCGTTCGGAAGAATGCTGTACGCCCCCGCCAGATCAAGCAAGCGCACCTCCCCGCCGCCCAACGTGATCGAGAGATCGACGCCGGTATTCTGTGCCAGCGTCGAGAGGCCGGCGTTATCCGCCAACGTGATGAAATCTTGGATACCGACGTCTTCCAGCGCGACCACCGCCGGGATGTTATACGACGACGCCAGCGCCTCGCGTACCAGCACCGGCCCATGTTCGACCAGGCCGTAATTCGCTGGGGTGTAGCTTTCCAGACGGCGGGTGACGAAGGGCGTTTCGACATCCAGCACCATCGTCGCCGCCGTCCAGGGACTTGCGCGGTCGGGGTGCATCGCCGCCGCGTAGGTGAACGGCTTGAGCGTGCTTCCTGGTTGACGGTAAGCCAGCGCCGCGTTCACCGCCCCGTCAATGGCTTCATCGAAGTAATTCGGGCTGCCGAGCATGGTCAACACCTGCCCGGTGAACGGATCAAGCGCGACGACAGCGGCGTTGTTAGCGTTCGCCGGGACGCGGGTGCCGGTCGGCGGGTTGTTGAGATATTCGAGTTGGATGCCGACGATCTCCTCCGCCGCTTCCTGCCAATCGAGATCGACGGTCGTCACCACATCGAGGCCGCTGCCGTAGATATGTTCGGGGTAGTTGCGCTCAAGCTGCTTCCACACTGCCATGACGAAATGCGGCGCTTTGATCGGAAAACGTACCGAGGCGAACTGCAACTCGTCGGTGCTGGCGGCGTTCATCTGGGCGGCGGTGACGTACCCTTCTTTTTGCATCAACCCCAGCACGATCTCCTGTCGCGCTTTCGCCCGGTCTTGCTCGGTGAACGGATCATAATATGCAGGGTTTTGCATCAAGCCGATCACCAACGCACACTCGGCGAGGGAAAGTTCTGGGGCGCTTTTACTAAAGTACGCCCGCGCCGCCGCTTCGATGCCATAGGCCAGGTTGCCGAAATAACTCTGGTTCAAATATAGCGCGAGGATCTCGCCCTTGCTGTAGCTCTGCTGCAATTGGATCGCCAACACCATCTCGCGTAGTTTACGGCGCACGGTGCGTTCAAATCGCTGCTGTGGGTCAAACAGCAATAAACGGGCGGTCTGCTGGGTGATGGTGCTACCCCCGGCGAGCACTTCACCGCCGCGCACGTTGATCCACACCGCACGCGCGACTCCTTCCGGGTCTACGCCGGGATGGTTATAATAATTGGCGTCCTCGGTGGCAATCGCGGCGTTGACACAGTGCTGCGGGATGTCCTCTAGTGATACGATGGTGTTCGCGCCCTGTTCGGGCGGCAAAATCTCGTAGAGCAATTCGCCGTTCCGGTCATAGATGCGCGTGGCGGAAAGCGCGAGGCCGGCGTCGAGGTCATCAATCGACGGCAGATCGCGGAAGATCCAGACGTAGATGAACCCACCCAGCGCCAGCATGACCACCATCAGCAGAAGCGCCAGTTGCTTCCAGAGTGTGAGGTTTCTAAATTTTCGAATCATTCGCATGAGATCAAGCCAGTGACGGACAGGATAAGATCATTATAAGCGCATGTAGGCGCACAGCGCGAGACGTTCGTCTGACGATCACCCTGCGTTATAATCGAGAACTGTATCAATGAGACGGAGGCACCCCACATGGAAAAACGCCTGATGGACGCGCTCGACTTTACCCCTGCCGACCTGCAAGCCAACCGCGCCGGGGAAGTTTCCGCCGCGCAACAGGAAAAACTTGCAGAAATTCGCAGTTCGGAGAATCAGGACATTACTTTTGCGGCGCTGTTCTTGGTTATTCCGTTGCTGTTCGGCTGTGGGATTTGCCTTTTCCTGTTCAACGTGCCGACCATCATCGCATCGGTCGATTATCTCGTGGAGGTGATAATCGTGTTTATCATCGCCGTGTTGGTCGCGGTCGGGTGGAGCGCGTGGCAAGGCCGCGCCGCCGGGCAGGCGACCCGGCAGGGTGTTGTGTCGATGGTCGAGGGGCCGCTGTCGCTGGCAACTGACGAGCAACGCTCACGGTCGCGTTTTTTCGTCGTCATCGGTGAGGAGCGGTTTCACATCCCCTGGCGCATCTATGACGCGCTGAACAAGTACCGGCACACCGGGGCGGTGCATCGTCTCTATTACATCCCCGGTGTGCGCTATGTGCTCTCTATGGAGCCGGTCGCGTAGCGCCACTAACTGTCAATTTAGGCTTTTGGACCCCACCCGGTCTGACCACATCCCCTCCGACGCGACGAGGGCGTGCCACCTTCCACGAAGGCGGGGGAAGTATAGTGCGGTATCTTGATTTTCAATATGGCGGAAATGCGGTATAGTTCTCTGTAACAACACGGAGGGCGACGTGCCCCCCGATGACAGAGGACGGGATTCTATGGCGACCATACAAGCGGACAATACGGCGATTGACGCCTATTACGAACGACTGCAAACCGCACGGTGAGCGTGGAAACGGTGGCGATTGTCGAGTTCCTGCCGCCGCTCGATGTGGGGTGAGCGGTTCAGGGAAAACAAAACACCAGGACGAGGGCTGGCGCATGTTCGGACTATGTTCTTTAAGTGACCCCACCCCAACCCAAAGTGAACGACTTTTGCCCCTTCTTCCCGCCGGTGTGGCGGAGAAGCTCCACTTCATTGAGCAAATCCGCTTCGCCCAGCGCCCTTCCCTGCTGAGCCTCCTTACCGACGAACAGTAGTTTTTGCCTTTGGCGGTGATCGGGAGCGTCACCCGCACGCCCCCAATCCCCTCGAAGTCTCGCTGGCTTGGACAGCCAGACATCTGGTGACAAGTTTACCAGGGTCTGCCGTACCTCAGCGAAACCTGTTCGTTTCATGGTTTGGAGGTTTTGAGAAATGACCCGCAC
>DAOTTX010000052.1:0-1625 GCA_034437515.1 Anaerolineae bacterium | reverse complement strand
AAAGGCAGTACCGCATAACTCACTACGTGGCTTGACAGGACGGGTTCTCATGACACAATATCTCCATTCGACAAGGAGAGTGAGCCATGAGAACCCAAAGAGCATTTTACCAAAAAAAACCGGTTGTGTACACCTTTGAAATGAACTCGTGTCCGGAGTGTGGAGGGCCTTTGAACGCAGCATACACAAGCGGACCAAAGACGGTGCAAACTATGGGAGAAGTGATGACCATCGCGCATCAACCTCGGCGCTGCACAAACCCGCGCTGCGCGAGACATCAAACCTTGTGCGAATCTGCGCAGTGGCGACAGATTGCGCCGCGCTATTGCACGTATGGATATGATGTCATTGCTCAGATTGGCTGGCTGCGACAAACGCACCGTGAATGCTTCGAGGCCATTCACGCGGCCTTGCGACCTCGCCTTCAGATTTGTGAATCGGAAGTGCGGCTGCTGTACCACGAGCGATACCTGCCCTTGTTGGCTTGCCACGAGCGGCGATACCTGGAGGAACTGATAACGGTATCTGAGCAAACGGGTCTGATTTTGAGTCTGGACGGGCTGGCGCCGGAGGGCGGAGAACCTCAGTTGTGGGTAATACGGGAGTTGCAGTTGGGTCTGACGCTGCGCAGTGGTTGGCTGAGCCAGCAAGGCCAAGATACCTTTGTCAACTTTTTGCAGCCGATTTCCGACTTGGGGTTGCGGGTAGTGGCCGTGATCAGCGACAAACAGCGCGGGTTGGCTCCTGCTGTGCCGATCGTGTTTCCAAAAGCCAAGCACGGCTTTTGTCAGGTACATTATCTCAACAATGCTGCCGAACCGGTGGCGGCCGAGGACCAAGCGATGAAAATCTCGCTGCGTCAGCACGTGCGCAGCGCGGTGGGAGCGCTGATTCGACAAGAAAAGGGCGAAAAGCCGGGTATTTTGACAGTTACAGGACTGATCCCCACATCTGTGGAAACACCAGAGCAGCCAACAGACGCAGCCCAGGCCTCTCAGCCTGTTCATGATGCAGTCGATCAAGAACACACAGCCATTGTGGAAGACCTCCGGCGTCGCGTGCGCTACTTGTTGACACTCAAGGGCCGTCCACCGCTCCGCCTGGCAGGCGTCGAGATGTTTGAACGACTGACTGAGATGAAAGCCTGCTTGGATGTCTTGCTCGCTTATCGTATGGACACGTGCTTGGTCGAGCTGCGGCGAGGACTGCACGATGCGCTCACCTCTGTTCATCAGAGCTATGTCGAGTTGCGTCAGGCAGCCGACTGGCTGGAGCACATTGCCGATTTGCTGGATACTGAAGGGAAACCAATCCGATCCGGCGCCGAGGTACAACAAGCGCTTGTGGCATATCTGGATGACATCGACCGGCAGCGCCAAGACTCGCCGCGTCTCCGCAGATTCTGCGAACAGATTCGAAAAACGACACGCAACTACACACCGGGATTGTTCCATTGCTACGATATTCCAGGCTTGCCGCGCACGAACAACGATCGTGAAAGCGAGTTCCGCAACTTGAACCGACGCTTACTCTCCACCACGGGCCAAAAAGGTCTGGTCAAACGCATCATCCAACGTGAAGGGGCTTGGGAACTGATTCCTCGCCCTAGCTCGCTCCGCGATACA
>DAOTTX010000051.1:0-1977 GCA_034437515.1 Anaerolineae bacterium | reverse complement strand
TCGTCGTGTTGAGTGCGGTCTTGCGTTTCCATTTGTTTAGATACGACCTTCACCCCGAATAAGTACCGTTCACCTTCAGTTCCCTTTCCTTATCCGTACTGGTCTTGCCAGATTTCGGTTGCTCAGTCGTTTCTCTACGCCTTTCTACTCAACTTCCTATCCGTTCAGCCCTTTGCCCTGTAGTCAGGTTTCCCTGACCGCCCTGGATGGTCGTTACGCCATCGACTATTACGGCTTCTGCTGACTTCTGGTGATTAACTGCTCCACCAGATCTCCCCAGATAAGGTACGATAGTTTTCGCCTAATCCCCGCCATGTTTACATCACACTGATTTAGTCCGTTTTGGGCGTTACTATCAAATGCTAGCTTACCCGGCATGTGATGCCTCATTACATGATTACTGTCCGTCGGGTCCAGGTTTTACACTCCGACTTCCTTCCCACATTCGCTCACGCGCAATGCAGTTGCCTTCGGTTGGTGGTTCGTCGGACTAACGTCCACAGAGGACTTTCACCTCCTAACTATCGCCCATGCTGGGCGTACATTTTCGATTCGCCTTTGGCGAAAAGCTTTCAGAATTCAGAGATCAGAAAACGGCAACCTACGGTTGCTTTCAGAGCTATTCATAAGAGCGGGCACAGCGAAAACCGTTGAAGTTGCCACCGCTAAAGGGATTGTTCCCGTAGCGATCGGCAGACCGCAGATCGCCCGAGGCAATGAGGAACGAGCCGCCGCGCAACACGCGCCTATTGCTAGCATCAATATTACTCTCATGGTCGCCGTCATAAGGATAGTCCTGATACAAAGAGCTTGTCCACTCCCACACGTTGCCGCTCAAGTCCAGTGCCCCCACCCAAGACGTGCCGCCGGGAAAACTGCCCACAGTTGCGGTGCGTCCGCCAGAATTTGAACCGTAAACGGCGTTATCGGCGACGAACGTATTCCCCCAGGGATACACCAGCGCATCCGGCCCGCGCGCGGCATACTCCCATTCCGCTTCGGTGGGCAGGCGTGCGCTGCGTGCTTCGCAATGATCGTTGGCCTCAAACCAGTACACGCAGTTGCGCGGTTGGTCAGGTTCCGACGACCATAGTTCACAGCCAATCGAACCGTAATCTGCGTTGGTCACCTCGTATTTGTCGATCCAGAACGGTTCATCAAAGCAGATTTCGTGGACTGGTTGTTCGTCATCACCGCCATCTTCGCTGCCCATGTCAAAGCATCCGGCGGGCACCAGCACCATTGTCACCGTGCCACCTTGTGGCAATTCAAAGTCGCGCTCAACTGGTGTCCAGTCCGCATTTGTCTGCGGTCTAAATGCGATTAAGGTGGCGGTCGCATTTGGGGTATTCGTCGTGGTCGGTGTGTTGGTGGGTGTGGGTGTGTCCGTCCAACTGGCGATCCACGCTTGTGTGGCTGTCTGGCGGGCGCTAGCTGTACTAAGTAGCGCAGCCTGAGCCGTTTGTTGTGCTTCGGCGGTTGCAGTATCCGCGGAGGCACTTGTCGCCTCTGCATTCGCCGTCGCCGTACCCGCTGAAGCATTTGTCGCTTGCACCTCTGCCGTTGCAGTATCCGCAGAGGCACTTGTCGCCTCTGCATTCGCCGTCGCGGTAATCCCAGCAGCGACTACTGTCTCGGTAAGTCGCGCCTCAGCCGTTGCACGGGTGTCGATGGTCGGTGTCGGCGTCCATTGGGTTGCAGTCAGTGTCAGAGCGGCAGCGGTACCACGTTCGTAGTTACGCTCTTGCTCGGCGGTTGCGGTTTCGTTCACATCAGCGGTTTGCGCATCTGCTAGAACGATAGCGTTCATTTCCGCTTGGATCGTGCCTTCGACTTCTGTCTGAGAGAGGGTAGGCGTCCGCGTAGGCGAAGGCGATGATGTCGGCGTGGGCGAAAGTGACGGGATCGACGTATTTGTCCCGCGTTCGGTCGGTTCGTTTGTCGGTGTATCCGTTTGTTCCTGTACGATGGCAGTCG
>DAOTTX010000050.1:0-29394 GCA_034437515.1 Anaerolineae bacterium | reverse complement strand
GCGGGCGAAGTCGTAGGTGACGACCTTCTCCTTGAGCGTAGCCTCATACGCCTTCGTGATGAGTTCCGCTGCCTCGAACCAGCCCAGATGCTCCAGCATCATCACCCCGCTGAACATCAACGAACCGGGGTTCACCTTGTCCTGATTGGTGTACTTGGGCGCGGTGCCGTGCGTGGCCTCGAACAGCGCGATCTCATCGCCGATGTTGGCACCGGGCGCGATGCCCACCCCGCCGACTTCCGCCGCCAGCGCATCACTCAGATAGTCGCCGTTGAGGTTGGTCGTGGCGATTACGTCATGCTCGGCGGGACGCAGCAGCATTTTCTGGAACATAATATCCGCGATCACATCCTGAACCAGAATCTTGTCCTCCGGCACCTTGCCGCCGTGCTTCTCCGCGACTTCGTCCCATGAGATGGTCTGTTCGGGAAATTCCTCGGCGGCGAGTTCGTAACCCCACTTACGGAACGCACCCTCGGTGAACTTCTGAATATTGCCCTTATGCACTAGCGTCACACTCTCGCGGTTGCGGTCAATCGCATATTGGATCGCCGCACGGACCAGACGCTTGCTGCCGAACGCGCTCATCGGCTTGATGCCCAACCCGGCCCCCTCGAAGAAGCTGGTCGCGCCTAGCTCTTCGCGCAAGAACTTCGCCAGCTTTTCGTTTTCCGGTGTGTCGGCCTCAAACTCGATCCCGGCATAAATATCCTCAGTGTTCTCGCGGAAGATGACCACATCGACGAGGTGCGGCTCCTTCAGTGGGCTGGGGACGTTGGTATAGTACTTGACCGGACGGATACAGCTATACAGGTCAAGCACCTGGCGCAGCGTAACGTTCAAGCTACGGAAGCCCTCACCAACCGGCGTGGTCAGCGGACCTTTAATGCCGACCAAATATTCGCGCAGCGCGTCGAAGGTTTCTTCCGGCATGTAATCCCCGCCGTAGACGTCCGCCGCTTTCTCACCAGCGTAGACCTCCATCCAGCTAATCTCACGGTCACCGTTATACGCCTTCTCAACGGCGGCATCCCACACGCGCTTGCTGGCGGTCATGATGTCGTAGCCAATGCCATCCCCTTCGATGAACAGCAGAATGGGGTTATCCGGCACATTGAGCTTGCCGTCGCTGGCGGTAATCTTCTCACCCGTTTCCGGGACGACGATCTTATCAAAAGCCATAAATGTTATGCTCCTTATAGAATATCTTTGAATAGCATGTTTAACGGGTGCGATTATAGCATATCCCGGCGTTGCACAAATCGTTGGGGAATATTTGGGCAGAATGGCTATTGATGGATGCACGGGAATTTACCACAATGGACATCCAACTGAATGAAACATAAAAAGGCGCTTTTTATGGACACGCCACTGCCATCTAACGAGGACTTGATCGCCTTCAGCCAGGCTATCCCCTGGCAGCAGATCGAAAAGCAGAAACGTCAGTTCAACGATACACTGAAGACCGCCACCAGGCACGGGAAGCATGAACCGGTGCCGCTGGATCTATTCTCGGAGGCCATCGAAGCGCCGGTCACCTGTTATAACGCGGACGCCGACGCCGCGCAGGGCAACGTCATCCTCGCGGAAATGGGTGGGCAACGGCACATCCTCGGCAGCATGGTCAGCGAGCGTTATCGTAGCGGCAAGACAGCCACCCAGAGCATCGTCCCCTACAATTTGAACCCCAGCGTCAACCACACCAACATCTCCGAAACCGACGACCCCGGCACGCGCATTCGGGCGATGGGTGCGGAACTCGAACTCGGTCTGCTGCGCCCGGACGGTTCCCCGCCCAGCGAAGACGACATACAAGCCTACATCGTGAAGTACCAGAACTACGCTCGCAAACTGGGCATCACACCCGAAATCGACCGGGAGGCGTGCCAATATCAGATCGAAGTTCACGTCGCGCCAGGGGTGGGCTACCACCGCACACGCACCGCGCTTGATGGCATCATGGCGGCGCTTGCCGCATCCAGCGAGGCGACCGGGTTACAGACGGCGATGTTTTCCGCTTACCCGACGGAGAGCGATTTTAAGCTCACCGATGACCCCAAAGTCCACACCGCCGTTGACTTGATGATCGAGGTCAACAACCAATTTCCTGAGTATGTGCGGCAGTTGGAGGCAGCAAAGGCGCGTTACAACATTCACGCGGACGCCAACGTGATCGAAACCTTCCGCTTGCAGGGTTGCCACATCCATCTTGACCTCGCCGGACGGTCGGAGGCGCTCGGTCTGCTGGCGTTCTACACCCTGCTGCGCAGCGCGTCCGCTGTCGCCAACGGCGCGATGCTCAAGGGCGGGCCGTTCGTCAACGGACGCTGTGACCCGGAACTGCTGTGTACGCGAGAGTATCTGCGCAGCACAACCGTCACCGGACGCAATATCGAGATGCCACTAACGCCCCACCTCAAACCCGGTGACCTCGACCGCTATGCCGGGCTGCTCCAGTCCGAACGGGCGAATGCGATGGCACGCGCCCTACTCTATGATGACAGCCTCGACAGCCCCATCTCCGCGATGCACAGTCTGTTAGGTCGCCTGCGTCCTGACCTGGGCGGCTCAAAGCGCATCTGCACGCTGGAAAGCACCGGGATGCCGGTCAACGTCAGCGCCTCCCGGCAGGCGGCGGTACTGACGGATTTTGAGTTCTCGCAGGCGATCATTGAAAGTTACTTCCGGCGGCACGGCTGCGACCTGGAACCGATGTACAACGATCAAACGCTATGGGCGATCATCGGCCCGCTGCACATGGATGACTTCCAGGCGATGAATGACGCCTCCGACCGGGAATGTACCGACATCACCCTCAAAACCGCCGCCGGAACGCATATGTCGCTTGCGGAGTTCTACGAGATGAAGCGCGAATACATGCACCAGAACCTGACCGACATCGCGCACATCTCCCCGCGTGATATTGACGAGGTCTACGGCAGCTTTCAACGGATCTTAGACCCGCCGAGTAAGCAGGTCGCGCAGACCGTCGAGCAGTACGTGCATGATTATAAATTGCGCAGCACGGGCAACTGGGGGCGCATCCTGGTTAACGCTTTCATCGAGGAAGGCGGCACCCCCGGCAAACAAGACCCGGACGCGGTGCTGCGTGTGGTCAACCGGGTGCATCAGTCCATCCGCGAGCGATATTTGCAGAAATGACACACGGCTCCGTACTTTGAAGACTAACAGCGATGCCGCCTGAGCCATGCTCAGATGGTCATATGCGCTTGCGTGGGGGGTGTATAAGTCCGGCAATTTTGTGTTATAATACATTTGATATAAATACGGACAATCCATGCTCACGGACGTTGAGCATTTAAAGCATTAAACAAAATTAATAGGTTATTTCTGGGCTTTACAGACAGGTACGCCTCGACGACGCTGCGTGCCTCAATTTGATCGCATTTTGTATCGTAAGCCTTAAACTGACAACTATTAGAAAGGATATAGAGCCTGGCACATACATTGATGTGCCGGGGCAATCACGCTATGGCAAAACCTAAAATTAGAGTCGTTCCCTTAGGTGGGCTAGGGGAAATCGGTAAGAATATGTGCATTATCGAGATTGGCAACGACGCCATCATCATCGATACTGGCATCATGTTCCCCGCTAACGATATGCACGGGGTTGACTACATCATTCCCGATTTCCAGTATCTGCAAAACCGCACAGATCTTAAAATTCACGGCATCATCTACACACACGGTCACGAAGACCACATCGGCGCGGTCGCGCATGTGCTGGAAGCCTTCCCCGGCTTGCCGGTCTACGCCACCCCACTGACGGCGGGGCTGCTCGAACTCAAGATCCGTGATGCGGGGCCGAAGATCTCCAAAAAGTCGGAGATTAACGTGTTCACCGCCGGGGATGTCCTGCGTGTTGGGTCGTATAAGATCGAAACCTTCCATATGACGCACAGCATCCCGCATTGTGTCGGTTTCGCAATCAACACGCCCTACGGCTACATCGTCCATACCGGGGACTACAAGTTCGACAACAACCCGACCGACGGCAAAAACCCGGATTACGCCCGGCTCGCACAATTCTCCAACCGAGGAGTCGCACTGCTGTTGGGTGATAGCACCAATGCGGATAAACACGGCTGGACGCCTTCTGAATCCGTGCTGGATGCCGGTTTCGACCGCGTGTTCGGCAAGGCGAAGGGGCGCATCCTGATCGCCACATTCGCGTCGTTGATCTCGCGGGTGCAGCAGGTCGTCCACGCTGCGCAGAAGCACGACCGTAAGATCGCCATCGCCGGTTACAGCATGTCGCGTAACGTAGACATGGCACAGGAACTCGGCAGTCTTGAAATCCCCGACGACATGATCGTCGATTTGAACAAGGCCGGTAAGCTGCCGCCGCACAAGGTCGTGATTATGGTGACCGGCTCGCAGGGTGAGCCATCGGCTGTGCTGGCGCGGATGTCCGTTGGGCGGCATCGTCAGCTCGAAGTCGAACCGGATGACACCTTCGTGTTGTCCTCGCACCCCATCCCTGGCAATGAGGAGATGGTCAGCCGCAACATCAACAAGCTGTTGCAGCGTGGTGCAAAGGTGATCTACGACCCGCTGGAAGACGTTCACGTCTCCGGTCATGGTCGCCGTGAGGAAATGCGGTTGATGATTCACCTCGTCAAACCGAAGTACGTGATGCCGGTACATGGCGAACTGCGTCATTTGCACCTGCACGCCGAACTCGCGGTTGATAGCGGCATCCCCGAAGACAATGTCTTCGTCACCGAGAACGGCGGTGTGCTGGAAATCGACCAGTACGGCGCTCGTCTGGTGGATCGCGTCCCTGGTGGTTACGTATTCGTGGACGGCAGCGGTGTCGGTGATGTGGGGCGCGTCGTCATGCGTGACCGCGAGATCCTCTCGCGTGATGGCTTCCTGATGGTCGCCGTAACGCTTGACCGCAAGTCAGGCAAGGTCATCGGACGCCCGGACATCATCTCACGCGGGTTTATCTATCTGCGCGAATCCGACGAATTGCTCGACCAGGTCGTAGAGACCATCGAGAAGACGCTGCACGGCGCAGGCCGCAACAGCAACGGGCATCGTCGTGATATGCTGCAAGAAAACCTCGGCAAGATGCTCTACAACGAAACCCGTCGTCGTCCGATGATCTTCGCGGTGCTCAACGAGAAGTAATTCGCACGACATCAAGCGCAAAAACAGCACGCCGGTCGGGATGCCCTGACCGGCGTGTTTTATATTCTTCGGAAAACCTCAAGGCGCATCTCGTACTAAAGCCCACTGGACTGTTAACATCCGAGAAAAAAGTTAGTCCCAGTATGCTGGTGAATGATGCCTATATGATGGGCGTCATCGACCTGGTTTACAGCCTGTGCTACGGGACGGTCAAGCAGTTCGCGCCGAAGGGAAGCATCGTCGTGGTGCGACGTGATAAGGTTGACAACGCCTCTCTTTTTGACCTTCAGTGGTAACCCTTTGTGGGCTGGGTGAGGATGCCCAGCCCGTGCGCTATTTCAGCCCGGCTGTGCTAGTCTGTGTTATGCCGGGGTCGGCGCACCCTGTTTGAATTCCGTGAGCACTTTACGTGCGATCACCAACCGCTGAATCTGGCTGGTGCCCTCACCGATGGTCATCAGGCGCTGGTCGCGGTACATACGCTCGACCGGGTACTCCCGGCTGTAGCCGTAGCTGCCGTGTACCTGGATCGAGTCATGGCAGACCTTCTCCGCGACCTCACTCGCCTTGAGCTTGGCGATAGCGGCGGCCTTGCCGTAGTCCTTGCCCTTGTCTTTCATCCACGACGCCCGGTAGACCATCACACGCGCCGCTTCGATCTCCATCGCGGCATCAGCGATCATCCACTGGATGGCCTGCTTGTTGGCGATGGGTTCACCGAACGCATGGCGCTCCTGTGCGTAGCGCACCATCTCCTCGAACGCCCCCTGCGCCAGACCGACACTCAACGCACCGATGCTGATGCGCCCGGAATCAAGTGTTTGCATGGTCTGGTAGAAGCCTTCGCCATCATTACCCAGCACATGATCCACCGGGACACGCACATTCTCGAATGTGAGTTGCTGCGTAGGGGAACCTTTCAGTCCCATTTTCTTCTCCGGCGGGTGGATGGTCAGTCCTTCGGAGTCCGTATCAACCAGCAGCATACTAAAGCCGCGTGACCCGGCATCACGGTCGGTGCGCGTGAGCACAATCACCGCCGGTGCATATTTCGGGTTGGTGATCCACGCCTTCTGCCCGTTGAGTACCCAGTCGTCACCATCGCGGGTGGCGTAGGTGGTCGCCCCGTTGAGCAGGTCGCTACCGGCCTGGGGTTCGGTCAACGCCAGCGCCCCCAGGTAATCCCCGCTGATGAGCTTGGGCAGGTACTTGTCTTTCTGCGCCGCGCTGCCCCAGTGGACAATCGGCGCGGTGCCGAGGCCGTTATGCGCAGAAACAGACAGCGCGGTCGAACCACACACACGACCGAGTTCTTCGACCGCGATGGACGCGCTGATCGTGTCCAGATCGGCACCGTCGTATGCTTCAGGGACGTGCAGACTCAGCAAGCCCAAATCCGCCATCTTGCGGATAGCAGGCCAGTGCAGTTCACCGGTTTCATCGACTTCGGTAGCGTGGGGCTTGACCTCGTTCTCACAAAAATCTCGCACTACCCGTTGGAACATCTGCTGTTCGTCGTTCAGTTCAAAATCCATCATTTCCTCGACCAATAATTTTGTTTGCAGTTGATCTTAATATACACTAAGTAGAGTGATGAAACTATGATATTTCTGGTGGAAAAACATGGCACGGCTAGCACAACGGCTCGGCCTCACCCGCTACGAGGCCGATGAACACTACAAACAGGCGCTAGCGTTCTACAACAAGAAAAGCATGGACGAAGCTATCTTAGCGATGGAGAACGCTATCGCACTGCTGCCTAACAGCTCGGAGTATTACGCGGCGCGGGGCTTCTTCTACTTAGAGGACGGCATCCCCAACAAGGCCGCTGAGGACTTTGAGCAGGCGCTCAAGCTGCACCCCTATGAAACACTGGCGCACTACGGGCGCGGTCTGATGGCCTATAACGCCAAAAATTGGGACGAGGCGCTGGCACACTTCACCGATGCGTACCGCGCCGACCCGAAACGCGCCGAGACACTCTACTATCTGGCGCTGACGCTGCATCACAAACGCGACAACGCCCACGCGCTACCCTACATGCAAAAGGCCGCCCAGTTGATGGATCAAGCAGGGGACAAGCGCAAGCGCGACGCCGACAAGTGGGTCAAAGAATTTGAGAGCCTGATCGAAGAACGGCGCAAACAACTCACGAGCGGTCGTCACCTTCCGGGATGAGCAGCAGCAGCACCACAAACGCACTGATGCCGGCGGCGGTAGCGACCGCACCAATCAACACGAAATCCCCGCTGATGCTGAGCAACGCACCGCCGATCACCGCACCGAGTAGACGCCCACCCGCACCCCCGGCGGTGATCCCACTCATCATGATGGCGCGCGCGTCGGGTAAAATTTCCGTGAACAGCGGAATCGAGCCGACAATCGCCACCTCCACTGCGAGAAACATGATGAACAGACCGACCAGCGCACTATCCAGCGTGGTTGCCAACGCCGGGACGAGAAAATAACTCACGCCAGAGATCAACGCGCCGACCAACGCCAACCGTTTCTTCCCCAACCGGTCGGATAGCGCGATGATAATCACCTCGCCCCCGACCTCAGACACCGCGATGATGGTCGTCACCGCACCCAACGCCGCCAATACCAGATCAAACGTTGATTCCATCCACACACTGTAATTGATGAAAAAGATTTCGTTCGCACCGGTCAGTAAGATGATGTAAGCCACCGCCCCCAACGCGACGGGGTCTTTACGGATGACGTTCAGTGCCTTCACCGGGTTGATAATCTTACTCTCGCTGTCCTTGTCGGGTCGGTCGGCCGGGACGAACACCGCGACAAGCACGAAAGCCGCCACACATAGCACAGCCAACAGCAGCATCACCAGTTGCAGGCCACTGCTGCGTGACAGCAAGCCGGGGAAAGGCTCAATATTGGCGACGGTTAGATAGGCGGCAGTCATGGGGGGGGCGGCGGAGGTCGCCAGCAGAAACCCCGCCACCGGCGCGATGATAATCAACGCCAGCGCCCAGCTTAATTCGGTGACGCCGAGCGCCAACCCCCGGCGGCGGTACGGGATGCGATCACCGAGATAGGCTTGCATCGCCGGGTCGAACACCGCCTTCCCCAGACCGAACACGACCATCACCAGCGCGAACACCCATAAGCCCGGCACCAGCGCGGCAAGGCCGCTGGCAACTGCCATCACAAACAGACAGGCCAGCATCACCCGTTTGCGCCCGTACCGCTCGGAGAAAGGGCCAAACAAGGGGCTGGACAGGCCGACGCCACCCTGTGCCGCCATAAGATTTTGCACACTGTTGAGCGGCACGTTCAACTGACGCGCAATCCCTCCAATAAACGGATAGGGGAAACGCCGCGTCATATTCACGACCAGCCGCGCCAACGTCACACTGATGACGGTTACCGCCATCCTGAGATTGTTCGGTTTTTGAGCCAACAGCTATGCTTTTTCCTGATCGAGATGCGCGGTCGAGTTGAACAGACGCAGGGTGTGCTGATCGGTACTTGCGTCATAGTCGATGATGGTGACGCTGGTGTTATCAAAGCGACGGTCACGGTCGTTCCACGATTGATTGAGGTTCCAGCCAAGCATTTTGCACACCAGCGAGAGCAATGTCACCCCGTGCGCGACGATCATCACGGTTTGGTCGGGCTGCTCCAGCGACTCGTAGAACGACCAGACCCGTTTTTGCACATCAATAACACACTCGCCCTGCGGGATGGTATAGGTGTCAACGGCGTCACGCCATGCCTCAAGCTGACCGGGGAAGTCACGGCGGATGTCATCGGCTTGTAGCCCTTCCCAGGAGCCGCAGTTGAGTTCTCGCAGGTTGTGTTCAATACGTGGCGTCACCCCCAGGTGTTGCCCGATGATCTGTGCGGTTTCGCGGGCGCGTTCGAGATCGCTGGTATAGATCGTATCGAAGGTCACGTCACGGTTGTCAAGCCAGGCGGCGACCGCCGCCGCCTGTGCTTTGCCGTCTTCGTTGAGGGGAATATCGGCCTGCCCCTGAAAGCGTTTTTCAAGGTTCCAGGCGGTCTGCCCATGACGGATCAGGTAAATTGAGGTCACGTTGCTGTTGCTCCTGTTTGAATGCGATTAAAAGTAAGCCGAGCGCCAGCCCGACCAACGCCCCGGCGATGCCCCACACCGGGGCGCGTTCCAGCATGGCGAGGACTTGCCCTGTCGGGTAATCGGGGAAGAAATGCGCGTGCCGGGCGTTCTTGAGTATCATCAGGCTTGCCGCCAGCACCGCCGACCCCGTGCCGATCACCGCGCCGGCGAGCGTACACAACACCAGCGCCCGGGTCGGTGGCAGTCTTACACCGCCGACCCGACCGTCGAGCCACCACAGACCAACCATCACACTACTGACCGCGCCCAATAACGCGACGGGCCAGCTTTGATCGTCCTCCGGGCCAAGCCAGAACCAGATCGCCAACCCGCATAAGATCAACGCCCAGCGCAGTTGACGGCGACCGGGCAGCGGCAGTTTAATGTTTGTTTTTGCCGCGTTGAAGATACTCCATTTCAAACGACTCATCCAATCGTTCAAAGCGGAAAATGTGTGATTGGTACGCTTCGACATCCACCTGTAAGCCGTGCTCGGCGATTTCACTGCCCTTGGAATACATCAGCACCCCGCCCAACACATCATAAAGCCGCCAGAAGTGTTTGTTGAGGTCTTTCCAACCGTGAATCTTGATGACACCGTTCGACCAGACCGGCGTCAGGTTGATGACCACCAGGCGGAACTCGTTCCGGTGCGCCCAACCATAGGCGATCAACCCCATGTTAGTGTGGTTATCGGCATAGGCAGATTGAATATCGAGCAAGCGCCACTGCCCCTTCTGATAGATAGACGAGGTCGCCTCCGCTAACAGCTTGCGATAGAAGTTTTCCAGCGCGAGGTGGGGTGTTTCTTCCGGCTGGCGTTTGATCTGCACGGGCAACTTGATATGCCGCCCGACGAACTGCCCATCGTGCAGCAGCACCGCGCCCGGCAGCGTGGCGGTAAGCACGGCAGCGGCGCGGCCTTTGTTCACACCGAGGGTGGCGGCGGCGCGGGGTTCGTCGTGGTTTTCGATGAAGCGTACTTGATGCTCCTGGAAGTTCATCGCTGCGTGCAGGTGGTCACGGATGGCGGGGATGTGGCCTTCCTGGATGCGATCATACAGGCGCTTGTCGTAGGTATAGTCAAAGCCGTGCTGGAGCATGGTATATTCCATATCCCAGTAGACTTCAGCGATAAAGATAAAATCCGGGTACTGTTCTTTCACCTGGGGGATGATGTCTTCCCAATATTCGGTACGGGGCGCACTCTCGTTGAGATAATTGCCCCAGGTACGGGTGAACACCTCGTTGGTCATCAGCATCGCCATATCACAGCGGACGCCATCGCACTGGTCGGCGATGTCAAGCAGTGTTTCGGTCGCCGCCGCCCGCAACGGACGGCTGAAGGCGTTAAGCTGTGCGGTGTCGATCCAACCGGGGAAGTACGGGTCACGCCCGTGTGCGCTGATGAAGGTTTGCTCGTCCTCGGTGGTCGTCTCGAAGAACAGGTCGGGGGCTTCTTCCATCCACTTGCGCGTGCCGCGTACCATCAGATGCGGCCTTTCCGTCACCCAGGGATGATCAACCGCGACGTGGTTAGGCACATAATCGAGAATCAGCTTTAGCCCGCGTGATTGCAACCTGTCGCGCAATTTAGCGAGTGCCTTACGACCGCCGAGGTTTGTATCAACGGTATAAGCACCGATGGCATAGGCAGAACCGGCGACATCCTCTTCGACGATGTCAGGTAGTGCGCCTTCGTATTCGTGGACGTAATTCAACGCGCTGGCACGGACGGCGGGGCTGCGTTGCCACACACCCATCAGCCAGATCGAATCCATGTGGAGATCCGCCAGCCGATCCAACACGGAATCAGGGACGTTCGCCAGTGTGATGTCGGTATCGTATTTCCGGCTGAGGTCAGTCAGCCAGACGGCGGTGTTAATCTGGTAGATGAAAGGCTTTTTACGCCATTCAGACATAAGGAACTCCTTGATATTGCAAAGCGTTCTCATTTTAACGGTAAGCAAAAGGCTTTGCGAGTGAGCATGAGACGTTGTACCCTATTGTAGAGGGTATCAATACGAGATCAACATCATCATGGCAGATGGCTATTTTGTAACACCCGCGCAGGCGGCACAGGTCGAGATGCGCGAAGGCGTCTACCGGCGCACGATGGCGACCACCGATGAACTCATGGTCTGTGAGTTCTTTCTGGTAAGCGGGGCAGTGGTGGAAACCCACAGCCACCCCAACGACCAGACCGGTTATATCGTCTTTGGTGAGCTAGAGATCACCATCGGGGCGCAGACACAGGTGTGCCACCCCGGTGATAGTTACGCGGTGCCGGGGGGCATCCCACACAGTGCGCGGTCACTGCGAGACACCGTCACGATTGATGTGTTCTCCCCACCGCGCAGTGATTATCTAACGGAAGCGCGCTAACAAGCGCGCTAGCAAGCGCGCCAGTATGGTAAAATCCAAACGGATGGTTTAGGAGGGATTGAATGGTAGATCAATATGAGTCCCGACGCAGCAGAAAAAAACGTAGTAGCGCCCGTGAGCGCCGAGAAGCCCGCCAACAGCGCCGCAATATGGCAGTCCGGGCGGATGAGACGCCCCGGCGTGGTACCGAAGCCGCTGGCAAAGCCGCGCAAACGGTAGATCAGCTTCTGTTGGCGCTGCGTGATGCGGGTTGGTATCTGCGCAATAATCCGCTGGTGTGGCGTGGAACAGTGGCGCTCCTCGCCGCCGTCGGCTTGATTTATTTCCTCACGACGATGCTTTCCGGCAACATCATGCCGCGAGTCAGCGCGATGGGGATTGATGTGGGCGGCATGTCCTCAGCAGACGCGGAAACCGCGCTGCGTGACGCATGGCGGGACAACATCCGCGTATCGTTGATCGTACAGGGCGAACGCCTGATACAGATCGAGCCGGATTCGATGGGCATCGTCTTTGATGCCGGGGCAACCACCAAAGCCGCCAAAGACGCCGGCTTGAGCGCCTTCCCGCTGGGCAAGTCGATTGAACCCGTGTTGAACTTCGACCGATTAACCGCGCAAAACTTCCTGCTGGATTATTCCACCGAGATTGATTACGCGCCGCAAAATGCCCGTTACACGCTGGCAAACGGACAAATCGAGGGGGTGCCCGGTTCACGCGGACGCATGATCGACGTGCCGCTGACGTTGGAGCGGCTCCAGTTCAATCTGGCGGATGTGGTCGAACAGCGACGACTGGAGGTGGTCATCACCGTATTAGAACCGAGCGTCAGTGACCCGGCGATATATCTCGATGAGGTGAACGCACTCATCGACGTTGAAACCGGGATTGAAATCAAGGGATATGACCCCTACGCGAACGAGTTCTTTACGTGGCCCATCGCCGCAAGTGATTATGTGAGTTGGTTGATGGCGACGGGCAACGGCCTGACCTTACGTGAAGACGAGTTTTTGCCCTATGTGGATTTACTCAGCGAAACGCTCAACCCACCGGGCGAAAATCTGCGCTATCTGGAACCGACCGAAACCACAAACCTGATGCGTGACTACCTCACCGACCAGGACAAAGAACTCAACCTGCGCATCCGTTACCGAGAGACGGTCTATGAAGTGCAGCCCAATGATAGCGCCTTCGGCATCGCCCGTAAAATGGGCATCCCCTATTTTCTGGTCGAAGAAGCCAACCAGGACAAAGACCTGAATATACTTTCTATCGGCGATCAAATCCGCATCCCCTCGCGTGATGTGACCATGCTCGAACAGCCGGTCGTAGACAAGCGCATCGTGGTTGATCTGGACGAACAGTACATGGTCGCCTACGAAAACAACGAGGTCGTGTTCGAGTGGGAGATCTCATCCGGCGTGGCGAACGCGCCCACCTCACCGGGCATCTATCAAATCCTCAACAAGGACGAGGTGGCCTATGGCAGTAGTAACACCCTCTGCGATGATGTGACGTTGATCTGCGGACAGTGGGAGATGAACTGGTTCATGGGCATCTACGAAGTGGTGCCGGGGTTGGTCAACGGCTTTCATGGGGCGGTGCTGCTGCCCAACGGGACGTACCTGGGTGGCGGGTCGGTCGGCTTCCCGACCACATTCGGCTGTGTGATGTCCTCGGATGACCAGGCCAAAATGCTCTATGACTGGGCGGAGATCGGCACGGTGGTCGAGATCATCTCCAACGAATACGAGCCTTACAGCGACCTCGCCAAGATCACCAAAATGCGGCTCAACACCTGATACAACGACGAAGCAAACCCACCAACAGGAGCGCATCTACGGATGTGCTCTTTTTGGTTGTGCATTCTGTATGAACTTGCTGATAAGTCACATAGGTTTAACATAAATTTAATAATTTTTTGCAAGTTTTTATACTTCGGCGCGACAATGCTTTTCACTATTGACCTATCCTGACCCCCTCCTACGGAAAATAATTAAGCTGTATTGTGCATTGTAGGCATCAGAACTATCGATAGTGAAATTTTAAACTTATTTTTCCTTCAGATTTTCTTCCGAAACTGATTGACGAGTCTGAGCAATTTTGCTATTCTATAGATAACTTAGTTGTGTGGAGTAACCAAACTAAACTTATTAGAATAACTTTTCCCTAACTCCACACTGCCAATCCCAACGCTCCGTTAACACGGGGCGTTTTCAATTCCCCCCCCCTGGAATGCGTTATACTCCGGCACGCATAATTAAGGAGAATTCACTTTGACCAAAAAAACAACGTTACAATACGGCACCTGGCCCAGCCCGATCTCGCCGCGTGTGGTTTCCGAAGCCCTGCGGCTGAACAACGTCTTATGGTACGAGGACATACTGGTCTGGTCGGAGGGACGCGGGCTGCTGTTCGCACAATCCGGCATAGATGCCCCGGTAGCCCTCAACCACGACGCCAACCCGGCACGCGGACGAGTCGGTTATGGCGGCGGCGGGTTTACGGTCGGCGACGGTTCTGTTTACTTCGCCGGGCATGGCGGTCGCCTGTATCGCGTGCCCGTCACCGGCGGCAAACCGAAGCCACTGACCCCGGCGTTCGGCGGGATGGCGTCCCCGACGGTGTCATCTGATGGCGCTTGGGTGGCTTATGTGCATACCTACGAAGAACAAGATGCGCTCGGCGTGGTCGATGCCACCGGGCAGCACTGGCCCGGCAAGCTGTTTTCCGGCACGGACTTCGTGATGCAACCGGATTGGCATCCGGCGGGAACGCACATCACCTTTGTGACCTGGGATCATCCGCAAATGCCCTGGGATGGCACGCATCTACATCTGGTACGCCTGCGCTATGAGACACTGCCCGCCATCGAAGACGATCAGATTATCACTGGCGACGAGCATACGGCAATCTTCCAACCGACATTCTCACCTGATGGGCGCTGGCTGGCTTACGTGAGCGATGCCACCGGTCACGGCCAATTGTATCTCTACGACCTGGACGCCGAGACACATCACCAGATCACCGAGGCCAAAGCCGAACACGGGATGCCCGCCTGGGTACAGGGGATGCGTACTTATGCCTGGGCCGATGCCGATACGCTGGTGTTCCTGCGCAACCACAAGGGACGACATACCGCGCACCGCTACACGGTCAGCAACGGTGAGGAAACCCCGGTCAGCGGCCTTGACGATTACACCCATTGTGAACAGATCACCGCCAACGCCGCCGGTCAGGTCGCCTTGATCGCATCCGCCCCGCAGATTTCACCGCGCGTGGTCAGCATGGACGGCGGCGATGTGCGTGTGCATCGCCGTTCCACCCGTGAGCATTTGAAACCGGCGCAGCTTGCCGATGGCGAGGCCATCGAATGGCAGGGCGAGGATGGCGATACCGTTCACGGCATTTACTACCCGCCGACCAGTGACCGCACCACCGGCACCGGCAAGCCACCACTGATCGTGGTCGTGCATGGCGGGCCGACATCGCAAGCCTTCCTCGAATACGATATGGAAGCGCAGTTTTTCGCCGCACGGGGTTATGCGGTGCTGTACGTCAATCACCGGGGCGGCACCGGCTACGGGCGTGACTATATGCAGCAGCTACGCGGAGCGTGGGGACACATCGACGTGGTGGACAGTGCCAGCGGTGCGCAACATCTCGTGGAGGCGGGCAAGGCCGATCCTGAACGCCTGATAATCATGGGCGGCAGCGCGGGTGGTTATACCGTGCTGCAATCCCTGGTAGAAAAACCCGGCTTCTACGCGGCAGGGATCTGCCGGTATGGCATCGCCAACCAGTTCATGCTGGTGCAGGATACACATAAGTTCGAGTCACGCTACAGTGAATCACTGCTGGGCACGCTGCCAGCGGCGACCCAGCTTTACCGCGACCGGTCGCCCCTGTTCCATGCGGATAAAATCAGCGACCCGGTGATTATCTTCCAGGGCGAAGACGATCAGATCGTGACGCCTAACCAGTCAGAGGCGATTGTGAAGGCGCTGCGTTCACGGGGGGTGCCGCACGAGTATCACCTGTATCCCGGTGAGGGGCACGGCTTCCGCAAACCGGAAACCAAGCAGCATTACTACACGCAGATCGTCGCGTTTTTGAACCAGTATGTGATTTACCAATAGCGATATTCAAGCGTAGGGGCGCTCTTTGCAGGGATAAGTAGGGGCGACCTCAGGCATGTCAATTTAGGCTCTTTCGACCCCACCCGGTCTGACCTACGGTCAGCCCACCCTCCCCGTTGACAGGGAGGGTATCATCACTACTAATGCTTAGATGCTAGTTATTCGTGCATTTTGCGGCCCTGTAGGTGCAAGTCCCCCTTCCGACCGTCTACGGGGCAAGGGGGATAGGGGTCATAATAAGCTATACGTAGCTTAAATTGACAGCTATGGAATAAGTAAAGGCGACCTGACAGGTCGCCCCTACGGAGATTTTTACGTCGTCCTCACGAAGAGTCGTGCTTCGCAGGTTGACTACTTGGCGTAATCGACCGCGCGCGTCTCCCGGATGACGTGGACTTTGATCTGTCCGGGGTATTGCATGGTTTCCTCGATCTGCTTGGCGACGTCGCGGGCCAGCCGAATCGCGGAGAGATCATCGACCGTCTCCGGTCGCACGATGATGCGCACCTCACGACCAGCTTGCAGGGCATAGCTTTGCTCCACGCCCTCGAAGCTGGTTGCGATGTCTTCCAACGTTTTCACACGCTTGATGTAGGACTCAAGGCTCTCACGCCGTGCGCCCGGTCGCGCGCCGGAGATGGCATCGGCGGCTTCGACGATGTAACTCTCGACGTATTCTTGCTCGATCTCATGATGATGCGCCGCGACCGCGTTCAACACCCGCTCGTCTTTGATGCTGTATCGCTTGAGGAACTCCGAACCGATGACCGCGTGCGTCCCCTCGACCTCGTGGTCGATGGCCTTGCCGATGTCATGCAGCAGGCCGGCGGTCTTGGCGACCTCGACATCTGCGCCGAGTTCCGCCGCGATCATCCCGGCGACGTGTGAGGTTTCAATCGAATGCGAATGCTGGTTTTGCCCGTAGCTGGTACGGAACTTTAACATCCCCAATAACTTGATGATTTCCGGGTGCAAGCCGTGGACGCCGGTCTCGTAAGCGGCGCGTTCGCCCTCCTCACGGATGACATCTTCGACCTCATGCCGGGCGTCATCGACCAGCTTTTCGATGCGGGCGGGATGGATGCGCCCGTCTTGCACTAACTTGCTCATCGAACGTTTGGCGATCTCGCGCCGTACCGGGTCAAAGCAGCTAATGGTGACCGCTTCCGGCGTGTCATCGACGACGACATCGACACCAGTCGCCAATTCAAAGGCGCGGATGTTGCGGCCATTACGCCCGATGATGCGCCCTTTCATATCGTCGTTAGGCAGCGGAACGACACTCACGGAGATCTCGCTGACATGTTCTGACGCGAGGCGCTGCACCGCCAGTGAGATGATGTCACGGGCGCGTTTGTCGCCCTCCTCACGCGCTTCTGCTTCCACCTGGCGGATGATGCGGGCGATGTCGTTACGCGCTTCTTTTTCCGCGACCGCCATAAGTTCGTTGCGGGCTTCTTCCACCGTCATCTGGCTGATGCGTTGCAGTTCTTCGGCGTGCTCGGCTTCCATTTTGTTGACTTCGTTTTCTTTGCGGTCGAGCGTGCTCTGCCGCTTGTTGAGGATTTGCTCGCGTTTTTCCAGGCGTTCGACCCGGTTGTCGAGTTCTTCACGGCGACGCTGTAGCCGGTCTTCCTCGCTGTCGAGGTCACGGCGACGACGAGAGATGCTGTTGTCAGCCTCGTCTTGCAGCTTCTTGATCTTGTCTTCGCCTTTGCGGACGATGTCGTTCGCTTGTTCTCGTGCATCTTTGAGGGTTTGCTCTGCTTCACGTTCCACACCTTCCAGATAATCCTTGCCACGTTGTTTCTGGAGGTAGTTGAACCCGAACGCTCCCCCCGCCACGCCGACCACAAAGGCCGCAAGGCTGAGTAGAATAGTAAGTGGTTCCATGTTTTGGTAGCGACAACGTCTGGATTGATGTCGCTGACCTCCTTTCCCGTTGGTTGAGTATGTAATCAGGCATACCACCGGGAGCCGGGGATCAGGTCAGGTCGTCTTCTTCCTGAAAGAAATCCGGATCTTCGGTGGCGAGTTCAGAAGTCAACTGCGTAATCACGTCGTTGCTGGTTGCGTAGGTAAAGCCCCGACGTTGCAGAAAACCCCCTAACTTGTTACGAAAATCTCGGTGTGAAAGCCCCCGCAAGCGCCGTATACGTTTCTCGGCGGCCTGGTAGGCGGCAGCAGATGAGTCTAGGTCTTCCAATACGGTATCAATGATGGATGCCGCGACCCCCTTCTGGCGCAGTTCGTGACGCAAGGCCATCGGGCCGCGTGGTTTGAAGGTGGTACGGTTTTCGAGCCAGTAGCGGGCGAAGGCTTCGTCATTCAGGTACCCTAGGCTTTCCATACGGGCAATCGCAGCTTCGACCACCGCTTCTGGAATGTCTTTTTTGCTCAGGTTCTTACGGACTTCCGCCGTACTACGCGGACGGTAGCTGAGGAACCGGGCGGCTTTGTCTACCGCACGATTTACAGCATCCACGTCCTTTAGTGTCTCTACTTCGACCTGAGAAAGTTCTTGCCCTTTGCGAAGTTGTGCAGCTTCGATGAGAGCCAGGCCAAAGGCAAACTCGCCGTCAAGATAAACGTTGACGCGCTCTTTGTTCCGCTTCTGAACTTCTAAGGCGGTGATTATGCCCACCGTTGGCTCCTGCATAAATCAAATAGCCGCAATCACACAAACGATCACGGCTGGCTTACGTAAGTGTCTTGTGCCTGGCGTGAATCCAAACGCCGGAACTTCGATTGAAACGTTTTATTATTGAACACTGACTTACGACAAAAATCTCGTCGTTATTTGACGAAACGACTCATTCCAACTTGCAACTTGCGGCACAATTCAATCCATCATGAGATGGTTAATAGTCAACCGTGACTGGTTTTTAACAATTCTGCAATATCACACTTGACTAAACTTTATACAAAAAACGATTGAGAATCAAGTACCCGGTGGACGGCGGTTGAATGCCTCCCCTCACACGGCTACAATCGGAAGGCTTTTTAATGAGGACATTTGATGAGCGCAAACAAGCATCGGATACTCGTCACCGGGGGCAGCACCTTCCTCGGTGACAACATCGCGGCGGCGCTGCTAGCGGAAGGTGCAGATGTCACGCTGCTCGTCCGCCCGGAGGCAAAGGCTAACCTGGGTTTGCTTACCCAACGGGTACGGCTGGCGACGGCGGATGTGTGGGATACCGCCAGCCTGCGCGGTCATGCACGGGGGCACGCCCTCGTCATTCACACTGTCGGCAGTATGCTCGCAGACCCCGCACGCGGTTTGACCTTCCAACGGATGAACCTGGTCAGCGCACGCAACGTGGCGACGATGTGCATCAGCGACGGTGTGCCGGAAATGCTACTACTGAGCAGCACCCGCACCCCCTGGACGAAACGGGCGTATATTCGCTCCAAGCGAGAAGCAGAGCAATACATCGGGCGGGTGGGTATTCGTAGCACGATCATCCGTGCGCCGTTGGTTTATCAACGTGGTGCGAGCCGTCCGCTGTTCTTCCGCCTGATGACGTTACTGGGCAGCACACCGCCGCTTTCATGGTTTTTCTTTGGGCGAGTCGCGCCCATGCCCGTTGATCTGCTGGCGCGTGGCATCGCACGGATCGCGCTGGAACCGGCGCACGACAAAACCATCTATTACGCGCCCGATCTACGCCGGCGCAACCGTCGTGAGGAGCGTTCAATGCCGGTCGCCCCGGCGGCGATGTCCCCTGACAAAGACGACACCCAACCGCGCCGCCCGGCAGAGAGCTTCGGACTGGTCGATGAGGAAACGCCCTTCGGTTGGACGCCGCCACCCGACACCCGGCAGGAGTGACCCACCATGACAACACCGGATAACATCCCAGATGATGAATCACGCATGTCGCTATGGGAACATCTCGACGAGCTACGCCAGCGGTCACTGAAAACGTTCCTGGGGTTGGTGGTCACGACCATCATCAGCGTTTTCCTCGCGGATGCGGCCTTCGATGTTTTACGCACACCCTACTGCAACCTGGTCGATGAAGCCGAACGCTGCCAACTCGTCGTGCTAGGGCCGACCGGCTCCGTCGTGGCCTATTTCCGGGTCGCGTTGATGCTTGGCGCGGCGCTGGCGATCCCGTTGATTACTTACCAACTGATGATGTTCATCCTCCCCGGCCTGACGCGCAAAGAACGCCGCTGGGTGCTGCTCTCGCTGCCGGCGATCACGATCTTGTTTATCGTGGGGGTGGTGTTCGCATGGTATATCTTGATGCCGCCCGCGCTGGGCTTTCTGGAAGGCTTTCAACCGGCGTTGTTTGAACCAGAATGGACGGCGGCGCTGTACATCCGCTTTGTGACCTCGCTACTCTTCTGGATGGGGGTGGCTTTTGAGACGCCGCTGGTGTTCTTCGTACTGTCGCTGTTGGGGGTGGTGAGATCTGGCACATTGATTAGAAACTGGCGCATCGCGGTGGTGCTGGCAGCGGTTGCAGCGGCCTTCATCACTCCGACGGTAGACCCGGTGAATATGTTTTTGGTGATGGGGCCGCTGCTGGTGCTTTATGTGATTAGCATTCTGCTGGTGATGCTGGGGTATCGCCTCAGCAGACGACGGTAAGCCGCCGCTGTAGGCTGCTAGATTTCTTCGGCGACCGTTTCGGTGATCTCTTCTTCGCTGTTCTGATAGCGATAATGCCGGATCGGGTTGATCGACAGCTTGTAGCCTTGCTCATCACACCATGCTGATAGATAACCAAGCTCGCGTAGGCCGTCCTGCATGGCGTTAGCCTGCTCCGTACCGAAGCGATAGGACAGAAAAAACGGATTGTCGTTTTCCAGGTAGCCCAGCACGCCGTTCACCGCAGCGTAGATATTGGCGGGCGGCGGGCGGCGCTTGATGCGGCGCAGTGCCCGTACCGGCAATTTCAGGTTGCGCGCCATCGTGCGTAAAATCACCGGACGGTGGAAGAACTTCGCCAGCGCCTCGGAATGCACGATCCGATAATCGGCAGGCACATCAATTGCTTCACCGGCTTGTGCGTAAACCGTCAATTCCAGCGTAAACCGTTCGGCTTCCACCAGAATCCAGCGGGCTTTTTCCTCGGACGGAATCAGTTCCTCGACATGCTGCATAATCTCTTCAGCCGCATCGGTCAACGCTTCTTTGCGCGTCTTACCGGGGATTCTGGTCTGTACCGGCGGCAGTGGTTGCCCGATGTGCATGTTCAGGTGTGGACGCTTCAAAGCCAGGATGGAGTCAATCGAGCCGACCATGCCGCCAAACCCAATCGGTACGATGGGCGCGTTGCCCTTGCTGCTCAACCAGGAGACACCGGTACGCGCTTGCTTGAGGTTGCTTTTCTCCCAGATGCCGCCCTCAGGGAAAATGCCGACCACGCCGCCCTGTTTGAGGACGTCGAGCGCCATACTCATCGCTTTGCGATCCATACTACCGCGATTGATGCGGATGAACCCGTAAGCGTTGATAATGGGCGCGTAGAACGGATCGGGCGGGATGTCACCAACACCGACCATCTCGACGTTGCGCGGTGTGTACGAACACATCAACGGGACTTCGGTAAAGGCGACGTGATTGCCGACCAGGATCACCGGGCCGGTACGCGGGATGTTCTGTTGTCCTGTGACGGTCATCCGGGCGAAGACGCGCATGAACAGGCGTGTGCCGGCGGTCATCAACCGGCGAATGAGCCGGCGACGAGGGTATCGAATCGTGTATTCTCCAGACATCAGACTGTAAGTTGTATATCTGTGCCATAACCGATGAGTTGCGAGGGCGTGTGACCTGACGCAACAGGAATATCGACGTACATACCGCCAGCGTTGTAGATGTCACCGGGGTTATCCCCAAGTTGGAAGACTTCTACCCGAATACGAACGTGCGTGTACGCATCCGGTGTGACGTTCAGCGATTGGCTGGCGTCATCGCTGGTCAACGAGAACATCACATCTTCGGGTGATTCCGGTTGCCCATTGAGGACGGAAACACGCGCCACCACTTCGCTCGTCTCCCCGTTGCCCTCATCCGATGGATAGACGCCAAGCTGTACGGCGTTCTCCTGCCCGACGAGCAACGGTTGCGGCACCGCCAACACGATGCGCCGCCCCACCGTTTCAGGTTCCGGCGCGGAGGATTGGGGTGCTACCCCTAGCCCGCCCCCGGTCGCGTCGTCGTATTCGGTAAGTTCTTCGACGGCGGTCTGCCCTTGTTCAGTGAGGCGGTAGCTCTGGTCGCCATCCATCGTGACGTACCCTTTCGTCACGAGGCGACGGATCGCCTTGCTAAAGCTGCGGTCGCTGAGATCCAGCGCATCACAGATGTTGTCGGCATCGGCAGCCAATTCGTCAAGCTGCCCAATATAGCGGATAATATCCAGCGCCCCGGTCAGCGGTTCCAGAGTTCTAAGGTGGAAGGGCAGTTCAGCCATAAGTTTCCTCTGTCTTTCTCTAATTGATTACAGGAAGGCCGATAGCCGTCCTATGCAGTCAAAGTATAAACGTAAATATCCCCCATCACAATTAACAGCATGTAAAGAGAATGTTTACGATTTTCTCTAGATCGAAACAACCCGCGCTTCACGACGTTCATAAGCCTGTGTGACGTGGCGCGTATCCACGATGATGGCGCTGTGGTCGAGCACATGCTGCCAATCGTAGCTGCTGTGGTCGGTGACGATGACCACACAGTCGGCATTATCCAGCAGGCCGTCGCTGTATTCGCTGGACTGCATATGCGTGTCATCTCCCAGACGGATCTTCGGCACATAAGGGTCGTGATAGCACACATCCGCACCCTTTTCACATAGTAGATCGAGAATATCCAGCGCGGGGCTTTCACGCACATCGTCAATATCGGGCTTATAAGCCACACCCAACACGACAATGCGCGAGTTGCGCACCGGCTTCACGGCATCGTTGAGTGCGTCCGTAATCTTGTCGATCACATAAGACGGCATCGACGTGTTGACCTCGCTGGCAAGCTCGATAAACCGGGCGTTATAGTTCAACGTTCTGAGCTTCCAACTCAGGTAATGCGGGTCAATCGGGATGCAATGCCCACCCAAGCCGGGGCCAGGGTAAAACGGCATAAAGCCAAAGGGCTTGGTCGAAGCCGCCGCGATGACTTCCCAGGGGTCAATCCCCAGGCGATCACACATTATGGCGATCTCGTTAATGAAGCCGATGTTGACCGCACGAAATGTGTTTTCCAATAGTTTCGCCATCTCAGCAATCGCAGGGGAGGCGACCGGCACCACGGTCTGAACGGCGGTCTGGTAAAGCGCGACCGTGACCTCGGTACAGTCCGGCGTCACCCCGCCGATGACTTTGGGGGTGTTGTGCAGCGTATAACGCTTGTTACCGGGGTCGATGCGCTCCCCGGAGAAGGCGAGAAAAATGTCCTCCCCGACCGTGAAGCCCTGTGCGGCCAGGCGCGGCAGGATGAGTTCCTGGGTGGTGCCGGGGTAGGTCGTGCTTTCGAGGATGACCAGCATCCCCGCCTGACAGACCTGGGCGATGCTACCAATCGCGGAGGTTACGAAGGACATATCCGGTTCTTTGTTCTGGTTGAGCGGCGTAGGCACGCAGATATTGACCGAGTCCGCTTGACGCAGCGCCTCATAATCTGTCGTGGCGGTCAGCCGCCTCGCGGCGACCAACGGTTGCAACCGTTCGGACGGTACATCCGGGATGTAGCTTTCCCCATCGTTGAGCAGCTTAACTTTGCTCTCGGTAATATCTACACCAATGACGCGAAACCCGGCTTCCGCGAATTCGACCGCCAGCGGCAGCCCAACGTAGCCCAACCCAACAATGCCGATCACCGCTTCACGGTTGTTGATCCGGTCGAGCAGGGGTTGTTTAAGTGTCATCTCGTCCCTCGATCTCGTTAAACTCAAGAGGGAGATTATAACGTCAATGCGAACGATGCTTCAATAGTAGTGTGTGAAGCCCCCATCGCCGCTGAGCCGAGTCATTTCTTGGTGTCTTTATCGTCTTTGTTGCGGCGCGGAATGAAACTGCCCATCAGATTGTTGACGATACTACCGAACTGTGGGCTTTTATCGTCCATACGTTCGTCGTATTGCCAGCGGTTGCTATAGCGCCGGTTGGCCCATACTTCGTATTCTTTGCTGAGATGCTCTGTCGTGGAGTCGAGTGCCTCTTTATCGTCCTCGGCGATGAGATCACGCAGTTGACCCAATTCGGTGAGGAAGACGTCCAGGTTGCGCAGCAGCGACGGTTTGAGGTCAGCCCACAACTGCGGCATATCGTTAGGGTGTGTGTCAAACAGGTGATGTGTGAGCATCCCGAACGACGCCCCCGTCAACCGCTGGGAGTCGTCCCAGCCGGGGCTGTTCGCCATCATACGGAAGTAGGCCACGCCCAACAACATCGGCAGGGCTTCCGTCGCCGCTGAGAGCGCATCGTGTTCTGATGCTTCAAGATACATCACTTCCGCGCCGAGGATGCGGGTAAAGTCCGTCGCCAGGTTGATAGCGGCCTTATCCGCGCTGACGCTGGGCATCAGCAGCATCGTGCTGTCGTCGAAGTAATCCGCACTGGCTCGCGGGAGTTCATCAAGACCGTTGAAAATATATTTCGGGTTAATCAACGGCATCGTACAGATCAGATGCACCCCGTCTTTGAAATGTTCTTTAGCCAGTTCAACGGCACGGGCTTTCGCGGCAGACATATCAATCACCACCGTGCCGGGTTCGGCATACACCCCGATGAGATCGTACATTTCCTCGATTTCATGATATGGCATGGTGACCAGCACGATATTCTGGGCACGGATGGACTCATCAATGCGGTGTTTGACCTGATGCACAAAATCAAAGTCATTTTGCACATCACGCCGGACTTTACCGATGGTGTCATAACCCGTGACCGTGAAAGTATGTTCTTCGTTACGGTCATTGTAGCGTTTGAGCGCCAGCCCAACAGACGCACCGATCCGGTTTAGCCCCAAAATTGAAATCGAAACATCGGTCATGGTGTCATTTCCTTTACGAATTCGAATTTCTAATTAGCGTCATCGGCGGCCTGCAATCGCTTGAGTAGATCATAATGCCAGTGGTCTTGCCACCAGTGCAGCGGATCGGCGTGATGCTCGACCAGCCAGCAAACACGCTCGGTCGTGCGTGTTTTTGCGACGATCTCCGCGCCCCACGCGGGATGTTTTTCCGCAACCACGAACGTACAGTAAAACCAGTTGCGCGGGTCGTACTCGCTCAGACGATGGTAAAGCCACGGTGCGCCTTCTCGTACCAGCACCGCCAGCGTTTTCTGCCCCAGATCAAGCGGGTAACGGATTTTGCCGATGTCGTGCAGCAGCGCGGCAACCGCCAGATCGTGCGGCGTCGGCCCCTGGTCGAGGATGGCACGTAGCACGTTCAAACTATGGAGTTGTTCGCTGCGTTGCATCTGCTCGAAAAGTTGCAGTTGCCCCGCGTTGAGATGCGATTCCGCCAGATCACAATCGACCTCATTGGTGAAGGCGAACAGCACCCGCACCCCCTGACGGATCCGTTGCACCGCCGTCATTAACCGAACCTCGTCACCATGCCAAGCAAGTCAAGTATGAACACGGTCGGCTCACCGATAATCAGCGCGAAGATATTCGGGATGCCGGGCAGCGGGAAGAACGACAGCAGCAGCAGACCGAGAAAGACATACTGTGTGGTCATGGCGTTGCGCTGCCACCATTCGGCCTGCTCCGCCGGTAAGATCGCCAACATGATATGCCAGCCATCGATGGGAAACAACGGCAGCAGGTTAAAGATAAACAAAAGCACATTCCAGAAGACGATTTGCCGTAAAATGGCCTCAAAGACAACCGCGACATCGGCAAACAGATGATAAATAACCGCGAACACAGTCGCCAATAGTAGATTAGAGAACGGCCCCGCCGCTACCGCCGCCAGATAGCCCCAGCGTGGGTTACGCATCCGGTTGGCGGAGATCGGCGCACTACCGAGGATGCCGAAGCCGATCAACACAAACATGATGAAGCCGGGCCAATAGATATGCACGGTCGGGTCTAGCGTCAGGCGACCTTCACGGGCGGGGGTCGGGTCGCCCATTAAATGCCCGACGTAGTTATGAGCAAATTCATGCACGGTCATCCCGATCAACACAGCGATCAGGATACCAACCGCAATTTCAGGGGTGAGGCTATTCGCAAAGAGTAACAACGAGAAACTCCAAATCGACGTCTATCAATAAATAGCGCCTCTATGATAGCACGAAACAGGCGCTCATACTCAGGGCGCGTCGTGGTTCTGTTAGAAATCTAACACCGTCAAATTTTCTATGTTATCATAGCTGACGTCCAACGACCCCTCATCATTGGTCAAATTGGGTGTACGAACAACCTGTCAGAGGATCGCATGTTAGGGCAAATTCACTCATTCTGGATAACGATAGACTGAAAATGCAAGCAAAATGAGCCATAATGAACCCTAGATACACAGTGCATTCGCTGAAATTGCGCAGCAATCAAATGCCTGACAACTTGTTCGTAGTCCCGGTCGAATTTATTGTAAGGGAGCATGTTTTGCCAAAGCGCGTATTGTTTCTTATGTCAGATACCGGCGGTGGGCATCGAGCCGCAGCCGAAGCGATCCGTGACGCGATGTACATTCAATATGGGCGCAACGCGCTCAGTGTGGAACTGGTCGATGTGTTTAAACACACGATGTTCCCGTTGAATTACATGCCGGAGTTCTACCCGACGTGGGTGAACCGGGGCAAATATGCCTGGGGGGCCAGTTTTAACCTTTCAAACACGGAACGCCGAGCCAGCGCCATCTCAACGGGGATGTACCTCACCAGTGGTCATCTGCTGCGCAAAATGGCACGCCAGCACCCCGCTGATGTGATCGTCTGTGTGCATTCGGTCGTCACGCGCCCCTCATTTGCCGCGTTTGCTACCCTACCGGAACGCCCACCGTTCGTCACCGTCGTCACCGACCTGGTTTCGACGCATATGTTCTGGTACGAGCGTCAGTCTGAACGCTGCCTTGTCCCCACACAAATCGCCTATGATCGCGGTCTTGCGGCGGGCCTACAACCGGATCAACTGCGTATTACCGGCTTGCCCGTACATCCGAATTTTACCAACGGGTTAGTGGATAAGGAGGTCGCACGGCACCAGATGGGCTGGGACGCCACCCTGCCGACGATTTTGATGGTCGCCGGGGGCGAAGGGATGGGGCCGCTCTACGAAACCGCCCGTGCTATCAACGAGCGCAACCTCGACTGCCAACTGGTCATCATCGCTGGGAAGAACAACGAACTACGCGAACAACTTGAGTCCACGTTGTGGAACCAACCAACACATATCTACGGCTTCGTGACCGACATGCCAATGAAGATGGCAGGCGCAGAAATCATCATCACCAAAGCCGGGCCAGCGACCATTTGTGAGGCCAGCATCGCCGGGCTGCCGATGATTATCAATGATGCCATCCCCGGACAGGAGACGGGCAACGTCGATCATGTGGTCGATAATGATGCGGGCATCTTCGCACCGACCCCTGGTGCGGTCGCCGGGGTGGTGCATAGCTGGCTGATGGAAGGCCGCACCGGGTTATATCGCCGGGCGGAGAACGTGCGCCGCATCGCCCGGCCTAACGCCGTCTGGCAAATTGCCGAGGAAGTGTGGGAATACGCGCATGTGCCCAAAATTACCGACCGGCGTGACCTGCTCGGTGATTTGCTGGAAATGCCGCGTGAGATCTTCCCGACTTTGTTGTAGATCGCTTGCTTCCATGCGGATAGATCGAGTACCATGCGATAGGACTTGAAAGACAACAATCTACCAAGGAGAAACAACCTCTTATGAAAGGGATTATTCTGGCAGCGGGGCAAGGTACGCGCCTACGCCCGGTAACGTTGACCATGCCGAAACCGCTTGTGCCGGTTGCGAATAAGCAGTTGATCGTTTACGCCATCGACGTACTTAAGAACTCCAACGTGACGGATATTGGCATCGTCGTCAATGATATGAGTTCACCGATTGTGACCAATCTCGAAGGCGGGGAAGCACTCGGCGTTCATATCGAATACATCGTGCAGGAAGAACAACTCGGCCTGGCACATGCCATCAACCTGTGTAAGGACTTCGTCGGCGATGAGCCGTTCGCCGTCTACCTGGGCGACAACGTCTTTCAGGACAGGGTCGAAGACTTGATGCGTGGTTTCGAGGACTCCGACAACGAAGCCGCGATCTCATTGGTGCCGGTGCCCGACCCCGAACGCTTCGGCATCGCGGAAACTGAAGACGACCGCATCACGCGAGTGGTCGAGAAACCGAAGGAACCGAAATCCAACCTGGCGATCTGCGGGGTGTATATGTTCCGTAAGTCGATCTTCGATGCCATCGACAAAATTGAACCCTCATGGCGCAACGAACTTGAGATCACCGACGCGATTCAGGTACTTGTGGAAAACGGTAAGAAGGTGCTGCCCTACACGCTGCGCGGCTGGTGGATCGACGCCGGGAAGCCCAACGCCATCATCAACGCCAACCAGCTTGTGCTGGGTGACATGCCCTATGCCCCCGCACCCATCAGCGACAACATCGAGAACTCCGAGGTGTCCCACCGTGTCATCCTGGGTGAGAACACCAAAGTCGTCAACAGCGTGATACGTGGCCCGGTCATCATCGGTGAAGGCGTGACGATTGAGAACAGTTACATCGGCCCGTACACCTCCATTGGGGATAGAGTGGTCATCGTCAACAGCGAGATCGAAGCCAGCATCATCATGAAGGAATGCAAGCTGCACAACATCCCCGGTCGCATTGACTCCAGCCTGCTAGCGGATAACACCTTGGTCGAATCCGCCGCACAGCGCACTCCGGCGACCTACCGCTTCATCCTGGCGGAAAACAGTTACGTGCAACTGTAGGTCGGCTTAGGTTACAATCAACGCGGGGCATTGGCTCCGCGTTTTTCGTTTAAAAATTAGACACTTTAGATACGAAAGGCTATTTTATGTCAACGCGCAAGCAAAAAATCGAAGAAACACTCGATGAGTCTCGTGATTACGTCAACATGGTGCTGGATCAAGTCGGTGATCGTTGGGAAACGCAGGTCTATTCCGACGACCTGCAATGGACGGTACGCCAGCTTGTCGTCCACATGGCAGACGCCGAACGCGGACACAACTATCAGCTCATGAACATCGCCGAAGGCAAAGACGTCATCCCCGAAGATTTCGACATCGAACGCTACAACGCCGGTATGACCAAGAAAACCGCCGACAAAACCGCCGAGCAAGCCCGGCAAGAACTCGCTGAGAGCCGTCAGGCGCTAAAGGCATGGCTCGCCGGCCTGGACGACGCCAAACTGGATATGGAAGGCCGCCACGCCTCGCTGCGCATCCTGCCGGTGGCGCAAATCCTCCAATGGATGCCCATCCACGAACGCGGGCACGCCGAAGACATCGCCAAAGCGTTGGTGATTGAGGTTTGATTTAGCTCTCAGAAGCTGTTTGAAAAGCCCTCACCCTGTTTCCCTCTCCCCAGGGAGAGGGACTTGAGAACGATTTTCTCCCCTTCTCCCAGCGAAGCGTTGGGGAGAAGGGGTCGGGGGATGAGGG
>DAOTTX010000049.1:0-24382 GCA_034437515.1 Anaerolineae bacterium | reverse complement strand
TAAACAATGTGGCAATTCTAGCACAATCTATGAAGTTATGGAGAAAATAAAACGGATTTAAATGATTTTACTCACTTTTAAGCAACACAAAATCATTCAGGTTTGTTTTCATTTATCCATTAATTATTTTGAAACATAATTTAAACTACTGGTATGATTGCGTGTAACTCCTAATGTCTGTATTATAAACTTAAACAATCTTTGCTGAGGACAGGGTATGACGACTCGACGCTTTACAGATCATCTGCCAGACCCAGACGGACCCGAAGAACAAGAAAAATCAAACGCAAATGCTGAACGGCCTACGATGCCATCAAATCGCCCTGCACCCATCAAGCGTCCATCCCGCGCGAAGCAGCAGAAAGAGCAGAGCGAAGAAGCCGACACCGCAGCCCCACCACCACGCAAGGGACGCACCAGCAGCGGCGGCGCACATCTGCCCCGCACACTGACGCAGGTTATGGACGAGGCCAACGAAAAGGTCGTGCGTGGTGATCTGGTCGATTATGTGCCCATGCCTACTGGCTTTGATCCGCTTGACGGTTTTATCGGTGGTGGCTTGCGCAAGACCGAACTGGTACTGTTGGGTGGGGCGCAGGGTATCGGTAAGACCATCGCCACGCTGCAAATTGCGCGTAACATCGCCTCCCGACCGGATCAATATGCGTTTTATCTGTCTTACGAACACACAGAAACCCACTTGATGCACCGTTTGCTGTGCCTGGAAAGCATTTCCCCGCCGGAGATGCTCATCAGCCAGGGGCTTAAACTGCGTGACCTGTACCAGGTGATCGTCTCGCAGCGGGCAAAGGAGTTTATGGGTCGTGATGGCGGTGCGGGGTCGCTCCAGGCGATTTTGCGCGAACATTCCAAGACTTCAGACGCCCTCGCACGGATGCAACGTTATTCTGACCGGCTTATTCTGCTCAAGGCTAGCCCCGCCGTGACCAACTTACGGGCTATCAAAGAGATGACCGCACGTTTGTGTGACGCGACCGGTGGCAACGTCACCTTGTTTGTGGACTATCTGCAAAAGATCGCTGTCCATCCCGAACGCCCGCGTGATGAAAACGACAAGGTCACGATCATCGTAGAAGGACTGAAGGACATCGCGCTCTCGCTTGACGTCCCGGTCTGGTCTATCGTGGCGGCGGACCGTGAAGGGCTGAAAAGCAAGCGCATCCACCTCTATCACCTGCGTGGTAGCAGCGCGCTGGATTACGAATCCGACATCGCCGTGATTATGAATAACAAGTATCAAATTTTGGCGAAAGATCACATCGCGTTCAATCCGTATAACGCCAAGCAGTTCCGTAACTGGGTGGTGTTCACGGTGGAAAAGAACCGCGCCGGACGTGCCATGCAAGATATGGAGTTCGAGATTCACGGGCAGCACTTCGCATTTAACCCGCGTGGGCAGCGGGTACAGCAGCAGTTGATCGACAACAAGGTGATTGAGAGTTAGCCCACCATTTCGATTTCACAACCGAATCTCAAGCCACAGCAAACACGTCTCGCTGTAAAGTACAGATGCGAGGCGTATTTTTGATTTGATCGGATAGCGAATGCAGCGACGTCAAGCTCACTGGTGGTGGATGATTCCGTTGTTGTTCGGGGTGACCGCGCTGGCGGCCTTCCAACTCAACACAGATATTTTCTGGCTGGACGAAGAATTCTCGATTTTTATGTCCGGTGGGGCGCAGTTTGGGCCGGTGTCTTTCCTCGAAATTATCGTGCGTGTCGGGGATCATGCCTGGCCCCCACTGCACAACCTGATGCTGGTCGGTTGGAGCTGGTTGTTCGGCTGGTCAGCGTTTGCCACACGGTTGATGTCGCTTTACTTTGGTCTGCTCACGATTGCGATGCTCTACCGGGTCGGCACGGATTTACACAGCCGGCAGGTCGGTTTAGTGACCGCGCTGCTGGGCGGGTCGTCGGCCTTTCTCATCCACTACATGCACGAGGGGCGCGGTTACACACTCTACGCCTTTTTGACACTGGTCGGGGTGTGGGCTTATTGGCGCTTGGTCACCGGGCCGATGGGTAAGCGCGCCCGTCCGGTGCAGATGTTGTTTCTACTGAGCATGGTCGCCATGCTCTACACACACTATATCGCCGCCACACTCCCCGCGATGCTGGCCTTACATCATCTGTTGTTCGTCCCGCGCAGCAAACGCTGGCATCAGATTTTCCGTTTGTTCTTCTACGCGCTCATCCTGTTCATCCCCTGGAGTTTAATCGCCATCCTCGCGGTGCGGGCGGAAAGCACGGTCACACGCGGTCTGGGAGCGTTCGAGGCGATACAGGCATCGCTGTATGGCTACAGCAACGGCTTATGGTTTTTGCTGTTGGCGCTGCTCGTGTACCTCGCCCTGACCGTGCGCCACAAACATCTCCGGCTGATCGGGTTCTGGCTGGGTGCGACCTTCGTCATGGCGTTGATCTTCAATATCTTCACCGAATTCTTATTTCACATCCGGCATATTATCGTGATTTTGCCGCCGGTCTTGCTGCTGCTGGCGATTGCGATTGTCACACTATCACGGCGGCGGCGTTGGCTCGGTGTGGGGTTAACCGGTGTCTGGATCATCGCCGGGGCATGGGGTTACCTGGGCGATGATTTCATAATGGCGCTGCCCGGTCAGGAAGATACGTTGCCACGCGCCCCCATGCACGCCGCGTTTGATCTGTTGGAAAATTGCGCCGCGTCAGATGACGCCGCCGTATTTTACGTAAAGCCACCTGCCAGCGAAGGCGTGCTGAACCGGGTGCTGCGTTACTATCTGGTGGATGCCCCGCCACCTTACGCGCAACTCAACACGATGGGTGATCTTTCGGCAGCCGAGAACCCCGCCACGAGTGGGGACTATCCACAGCGGGTACGGGATTTCATCGAACCGGCAGCCCAGGTCTGGTATGTGCAATTGGAATCCCTGCCTACCGTAGAGCAGCAAACGACGTTCCAGAGCGCCGTGCAGCGCCAATACGACCGGTGTTTCACGCTGAACACCCACGACGACCTGACCAGCCGCCTCTATACGGATGATCTCGACACCGGCACCTGTACGCTCGACCTTACACCATGCACGGAGCTTCCAGACGATGAATGACCGACCGTTATACAAATCTGTTCAGCACTGGTTCTGGGTGGTGCCGCTGCTGCTGCTGGCGGCGACGTTAGGCGCGGCTCGCCTGAACATTGACCTGTTCTGGAGCGACGAAGAATACACGGTGTATATGTCTGCCGGGTCGCATCACGGGCCAGCGGATTTGCTCGAAATCTTGATTCGTATCGCGGATAACGTCTGGCCTCCGCTACATAATCTGATCTTGATCCCCTGGGCGGCGGTGTTTGGCTGGTCGGCGTTTTCCCTGCGGGTGCTGGCATTGTTCTTCGGTCTGCTGGCGATTGCTATGTTGTACCGCCTGGGACGCGACATGTTCTCGCCGCGTGTGGGGCTGGTCGCCGTTATACTGCTGGCGACTTCGACATTTTTTATCCACTATCTGCACGAAGGACGCGGCTACACACTCTATGTGCTGCTCACCCTGACCACGCTGTGGTGCTACTGGCGACTGATTACGCACCTGGCCCCGTCACGGCGCTTGCAGGTGTTGTTCGTGCTGAGCGGGACGCTACTGCTCTATGTGCATTACGTCGCCTCGGTGGTGATGGCGGCGGTCGGCCTGTATCACATTACGCTGGTCAAAGCGGGTGAACGGCGCACGCACATCTTCCGGCTGATGCTGGTGATCGGCTTTCTGTTCGGCCCCTGGTTGACGATAGGTCTGCTGGTGGCAGCGGCAGAGCGCGAGGTCTCACGTGGCTGGGACGCGCTCACCGTGCTGGTAAAATCGCTGGATGGCTTCGGTAACGGGTTGATTCCGTTGGTGATATTGGTGCTGGCCTATGCACTGTTGCGTTTGCGCGGACGCAATATCAAGGCAGTGGGGTTTTTGCTGGTGGCGATCTTCGTGCTGGCGCTGCTTTTCAACCTGGCGACGGATTATCTATTTAACATCCGGCATATTTTACCGCTGCTGCCGCTGCTGCTACTGGTGAGCGCGGCGGTAATCGTCGATGTCTCTCAACGGTATCACATCGGGGTCGCCGGGGTTATTGTCGCGGTGTGGGTGGTCGCCGGAGCCTGGAATTACATCGACCTCAACGGCTTTGACGCCCGCATGGAGCAGATCGACGCGGTAGAACGTGCGCCGATGCAAGCCGCGCTATCGCTGGCGCGTACCTGCGCCGCTGATGATGCGGGGTTGCTGTTCCATCTGGTCAAACCGGCGCACGAGGTCAACACATGGCAGGTGTTCGATTATTACCTCCACGATGACCCCTGGATGTACACGCAAGCGGGCGCATTCACGCGCAATCAAACCCTGAGGACGATCAGCCCGGAACCCGGCAGCGTCCAAGCGGCGGATGTTGATACGGTCTGGGTGTTCAGCGATGATGCTATCACGGACACCGAACCACTCGACGGCGCACAGGCTTACCTCGCCGGTGAATACACGACCTGCCAGACGTTTACTGATGACTCCGGGCTGCGGGGTTGGCGCTATACACGGGTTGTGGCTCCGGCCTGCTTGCCTGATCCGGTGCCGTGCGGATCGTGAGGGCGCGGCTGATCTGCCGTTGGAGTGTGCGCTGCTGGCGTTTGGCGAGGTCTTCCGGCTGGAACACGGTGATCTGTGCGAACGCTAGCAGCACCAACAAGACGACCGGTGCCATAAACAGATGTTCCGCGAGAAAGGCGACTGTCAGCATGAGGATCATTGCCGCCGCCGCGAATAAAAATAGGGCGTTGATGATGAACGTCTTGGGGTCGATATGCGCTTCACCGATCACCAGTGTGGAGTCAGAATCCGCCCAGCCGACCAGATAGCCGTGCGCCTCAACCTTTAGATAATTTGATTCGACAGTCACGTAGTTGCCTCTGGAACGATATGTCCGTCGGCCGGGGAGGTGGTAAATTGACCGGGTGATTTTGAAATAGTGCGTGCCATTTTTGAACGATTTGATCGTCACCCGCGTCTGTGTGAAGCCACTCGATGATTGTTGTGCCAGTGTCTGCAAGCGACGGGCGGCGTCATGTGGGGGGTAGTTTGCCGTCAGGTTGAAGCGGTTGTCTTGCATAGATAATAAACCCTGCTACCGATACCGAGTTCATTGTACGGCAACTTTCGGGTCTATTGTGTTGTGATCCGGTTAGTATAGGTGAACCATAGGTCATGCGTAGGCGAGTTGGGGCAGGACAGCCCCCGATGAACGGGGGCCATAGTGTAGAACACTTATTCCGCTGCGGCGACGCGCTCCGCGTGCAGGTGAATATGGTTGAGCTTGGAGAGTTCACGGACTTGCTGGTCGGCGCGGTAACTGCTGCGTACCAGCGGGCCGCTTTCCACCCATTTGAAGCCCATTTGCTTGCCAATCTCCTGGAACTTGTCGAATTCTTCCGGCAGGTAGTAACGCTCGACCGGCAGATGCCCCTTGCTTGGAGAGAGGTATTGCCCGATGGTCAGAATATCGACGCTCTGCTTGGCGAGGTCGCCCATGACTTCGACCACTTCTTCGAAGGTCTCGCCCAGGCCGACCATGATGCCGCTTTTGGTCAGCACCAGCGGATCCATCTTTTTGGCGTTGCGTAGGGTCGTCAACGCCCACTCGTAGTTATCCTGCGGTTGCACCTGTTTGAACAGGCGCGGCACGGTCTCTACGTTGTGGTTGAGGATTTCCGGTTGGGCGTCCATGACGATCTTGAGCGCCTTCTCGTCGCCTTTGAAGTCGGGGATCAGCACCTCGATGCTGCACCCCGGCTGTAATTGCCGGATGCGCTTAATCACCATCGCGAAAATCGGTGCGCCACCGTCGGCGCGTTCGTCACGGTTGACGCTGGTAATCACAACATGGCGCAGTCCCATCGCCCGCACACTTTCCGCAATGCGGTTAGGTTCCGCCCAGTCAAGCGGGCTGGGCCGCCCGGTTTTAATATCACAGAAGCCACAGGAACGGGTGCAGGTATCGCCCATCATCAGGAAGGTGGCAGTACCACGTCCCCAGCACTCGCCGATGTTAGGGCATTGGGCTTCTTCGCAGACGGTATGCAGCGTCTTGCTGCGCATCAGTTTTTGAACGCGCTCGTAGGTCTCACCGCTGGGGGCTTTGACGCGAATCCAGGGGGGACGGCGGCGCGGATGTTTCGGGTCTGGCTGCCAACCGTCAGGATCGACGGTCGGAATCTCGTTAATATCAATTAAATCAGTCACCGAACTTACTCCAAATTTCCAGTCACTTCTCTATTATATCAGTCGGAGACTTGACCCGTCCAGAACCACCCAGACCAAAGCGTGCCAGCACCCCCCGCCATAGCAGATAGACCGTTGCCTCACGGATGGTGATGAAGGTCAACAGTTGCAAGAACAACAGCGCAATCGCGGTGTAGCTGTTGCGCGGGAACAGCGCATAGATGACCTCCGGCAGCAGGAAGAACCCAGCGACGATCACCAGCAGGTAAGACGTGATGTGTATCAGCCCCAACCCGCCAAGTGCCAGCAGTTGGGCGGTGGTGCGTTCCGTGACGAACGTAGGCACCAGGATGCCGAACAACGCGCCGATAGTCACCGATTGGTATTGATCCGCGACCAGCGCGACACCGAACAGTAACAGCGCCAGCACCTCGCGGGTTTCACGGTTTGCGCCGCTGGTCGGGAAGTACGCCGTCGCCACTGTTGAGGCCAGCAGAAACAACAGGAGAAAACGCATCAGCCATAACCCCCACCCATGCGCCCTGACGAAAGTCTGGTTGTGATGCAGATAACCGGTGCAGATCAACCAGTTGACCGCCAACGCACCGCCAGGTGTGACGCACAGTAGATCATAGGTGCTATTTTGCCGCGCCTGCGCGACCGTTCGGGTGATGCCAGCCGACCACAGCAGGCTGTAGCTCAACCCGGCGAAGACCAGCGCGGGCAGCAGCAGCACCGGCGCGGCGAGGATGGTCAGCAGCCAGATGTACCAGGACGACCGGCTCCGGTTGACCTGACGCACGGTGCGCCGGAACAGCGGGTGCGCGGTCTGCGGATGGCGTAAACCTCGCCACAGACGGTGGGTTATCATAGCACGCTGTTGAGTTCTTCCTGCGAAACGTCGAGCGTCCCGGCGATGAGCTGCCATAATCCCCACAGCAGCAGCTCACGCCCGCCGATGAACAGTACCGCTTGCAGGATGACAAGCACGTTATCTCCGAAAAACACACCGATCAGAGGTGGCAACAGCAGCAGTCCGGCGATGGCGATGATGGCATAGAACGCGAACTGCACGCCCAGAAAGGTCATGATGGCGACCGGCTGGGCGCTGCGTACCTCACGGATGAGGTCGGCGACGATCATCCCGACGGTGCTGCCCGTGAGGATCGACTGGACGAGATCGAAGGTTACGACGACCAGGACGATATACACCGGCACGACGAACGACACGAGAAAAGACGCGGCTTCCCCGAAGGTGAAGGTGCCGCTGTTGATGGTCGATATGAGTGCGCCGCCGATGACAAACATCATCGCCCCGCCGACCAACACATACAGCCCGAACGCCACATTGCGAATCTCTTGTAGCGAATCCGAGTGGTTATAGGCCCAACGGCTGAGCAGCCAATATATCCCGGCTTTGCCGCGTGGGGTGACGCTGGCGACGTCTAAGCGGCGTGTTTCGTGTTCGCGCACGATGGTAATCACGGTGCGGTTGCTGCTGATTAACCCGCAGATCGTGCCAACCGTCGCTAAGGCCAGCGGTGCCAGGCTCGCCAGTGCGTTCAGCGATGTGGTCGCCAGAAACGAGGGCAGCAACACCAGCAGACACAAAATGCCGATGAGCGAGAGCAGCGCGATCACACCCGGCGGTATCCGCTGGCGGATGGCACTGAGTAGCGGGATCGCCGCCGGGGAACGGCGCACACCAATATAGTTAAACAAGACCTGATCGTTGTGGGATCGCGTGAGGGAGCGCCATAAGCGTCTGGTAATCATGAGGCGACGCGGATGGTCTGTTCGAGTTCGAAGCGGGTGGATTCGAGCGAAACGACAGTCGCGTGCCACAGCGCGGTGATGATCCCCTCACGGATGCCAAGCGCGAATAGTAACTGTAAAATCACCAGTGTAAGGCCGCCTATGAGCAGCGGCAGCACGAAGCCGCACACCACCAGAATCAGCAGATAGGCGCAGACTTGCAAGATCAAGAATAACACCACGCTGAAACTCGCCGCTGAGAGCCGCTCCGAACTCTGGTTGGCGGCGATCATCCCGACCAGCACACTGCTGATGACCGATTGGCACAGGTCAGCGTAGATCAGAGCCAGCGCCGTCAATATCGTAAAGTATTGCACCAGTGTGATGCCCCCAAGCACAAGAAAGCCGGTCATCGCCAGCATCACCATCAGACACAGGTTGCCCAACACCACCTGCACATACACGATGACCTGTGTGTTCTGGACGATCACCCGGCTGATGACCCAATGCACACCCGCGCCGCCCATCGGTAACATGCTGGCGACCTCGTAACGTTTTTGCTGGTGCTCAAAGGCGATCAAGCCGCTGATCTGTGTGGTGATAAGCACCCCACACAGCGAGGACGTCCCCAGAAGGATGAACGGCAGAAACGGCACCACGAACACCCACACACCGGAGAATACCAGCGCGATCACAAAGAACGTCGGTAGTGGGATCACCTTTGCCCAGCGTTTTTCGCTGCGGAGAATGCTCAACGTGCGGCGGTTAGCCAGGATGTGCGCCCAGTACGTCGAGTGCGTACCGTGCGGGCTGTACAGGCTTTCCCAGAGGCGCTTCGTCAGCATTATCGCCCGGCGCTCCTGAAGGGCAGCGACCGTGCGCGGATGTGGGCGACGGCTTCGAGTTCGCCGCTGCCGCTTTCTACCAAACCGCCAACCGCCGACCATGCGACGATCAGCAGCACCTCACGGCAGCCGAGCGTCGTGACGATGCACAGCAGTGTGTAGCGGATGAGTTCGTCCCCTGCGAGGCTCGGCAGGAAAAACAAGCAGACCAAACTGGTCACCATGAAGGATACGACCTGCAAGGTCAGGAAGAGCGCCGCGCCGCGCCCACCTGCGCCACCGTTGAGGGCATTGTCTTCAAGCGTGGCGACGCTCATCCCGGCGATTGCGCCTAAATTGCCGGACTGGAAATAATCCAACCCGGTGAATATGACGAGAAGCATGATATTGAGATAGTTGTCAAATTCGGTTTCCCACAGTACGGAGACATCAACGAAGGTCGTTGGCAGGAATAACAACAATGTCGGGAAGCCGATCACAAAGATCGTCAGGCCGTACAGCGGGCGAAGCAGTGTGCGGATGCGTGTCAATAGCGGCTGATTCTGCACGGTCAATGTGGTGATCGACCAGACCGCGCCAGCGGTGCCGTAGTGCGTCAGGCGTAGCAGCGCGAGGCGTCCCTGTGATTTTTCATAGGCGATGTTGCTTGCGACGGTCACGGCACACGTCAGGCCGTAGATCGTGCCGATGGTGAGCATGATGATCGGCACCCCCGTCGAGACGATGACCAGCGGCAAACCGACCGTGAGCACCATCCAGGGTGTGGTGTCGGAGACCCGCAGCACACCCGCGCCGATGAGGAACACCAGGATGCCCGCGATCAACACACGGCGTTCGAGCCGTGTCTGCTGTTGTCGGCTGCGGTCGATGTGCCGCCAGGTCGTCCAGCGGTTGTGCAGTGGATGTGCGATGAACGGCGTCAGGAACCGGTTCCACAATTTGAACGTGAAAATCATGGTGCCAGCCCCCACGCGACCACGTCCGCACGACCCATCGCCGGGTAAATGCCGGTGCTGAGTTCCGTGAACACGCCGGAGGCGGTATCCAGCACGAGCAACAGATAGCCGCGTGCATCACCGGGGACGTTCGCGCCAAAGCTGATGTGCGTGCCATCCGGTGACCAGATCAGGCGCGGCGGGTTGGGGTCGCTTTCCGTCGCGTTGAAGTCACAGTAAACGGTGGTCTGGTTGGTGGTCAGGTCGAAGATGTGCAGGCGCGACTCGACGGCGTCCAGCGGTGTCACCCAGAAGGCGATGCGTGTGCCATCCGGTGACCAGCGTAACTCTGACGGTGAATGTCCGTTGATGCGTACCGGGCCGTAGCCGCTGGTAAAATCGGTGATTTGCGTCGGCGCTGCATCACCGGGGCGCACGAGGTAAACCTCCGCGCCGGGGACGTCTGCGCCGCTGCCCAGGCCGGGCGTGGCGATAAATGCGAGTTGCTCGCCATCGGGTGACCAGTCCATCGCGTTTTGCAGGGTGAGTTCGGCACCGAGGAAGACACGCCCGTCTAACCAGTCGAGATCGCGCATTTCCAGGTTAACCAGATAACGCCCGAAGGTATCCGCCTGTTGTTCCAGCAGCACGCCCCACAAGCCGCCCGGCTGCACGCTGATGACACCCTGCACATTGAGGGGTTGGCGTTCGTCGCTGGTTTCGTCACGGATGTAGGCATCGTAGGTCGGCGTCCAGATCAGCAGGCGCTCCGGTGACCACCACGACACCTCCGAGGCGTTGCTCGCGAGCGGTGTACGCTGTGTTCCGTCGAGACGCATCTTACCGATGATGCGCGTGTTGGCATCGAGATAAGTGATCCACCGTGCGTCATAAGAGAGATGGCAGTTTGCGCCACAGGGGGCGGTATCCGGCAGGGGATAGCGGCTGTTGCGGGCGATGTTGTAAACCCACAGGCTGTCCCGGTCAAAATACGTGAGGATGATGCCGGTCGGTTCGAAATCCGCGCTGCGTGGTTGCAGACCGACGCCGGGGCAGTTTTGCAAAATGGTACCGTCTTCTGCCGTCGCCGTGTAGCTCAAGCTCAGGACGATGATAAAAATAAGTAACCGCATAGACGGGGTATTCCTTGACTGTCATCGAATGTCTATCTTACCGTCAGGTGGGGAATATTGATAGATATGCAGGTGATTGAATTCGTCCGTGCCGCCGCTGTCGGTCATCACCAGATAACCCGCGTGGAACAGGCAGTCGGTGGGCTGGTAGAGGTCGCCGGGGAGTTCGTTTAGCGCCGCTTTCAGCGCGATTTCGTCGTCACGCTTCGGGTCGATGGAATGCGCGACCTGCACGATGATCGAATCGTAGTCGTAGTCGGGTGGGGGCGCTGTCAGCGCGTGGATGAAGCGCAACCGGCGGCAGACAATGTACTGGTCATCGGGTAAGCGTGCTTCGGAAAGCACGTAGCTTTCCGCCATGCCGAGCAGCGCCCCCGGTGTGACGTCCAGCCCTAGATGGTCGATCAACTGCTGTTTGAGCACGACGGGAATGTGCCGGACGACATCGTTTACGCGCTCGGTCGCCCGGTGCCCGCGCAGACGTGCGCCGTTGAAGTTCAAGAAGCTCGTCACCGTGCCGTGTAGCGGTTGTAGGATGTCGTCGAGTGGGGGGGCGTCGGTCACGTAGCGCCCGTGAATATTGAGTGTGTTGTGTATGATGGTTTCGTCTTCATCAGCGGGCACTTGCTCGACATGAATGACCAGGCCGGACGTCATGCCCAGCAGCGTACAGGTGCCGTTAGATGTCAGCGTGATTGAGTGGTTGAGAACCAGCATAAAGATGTTGTTATAAATCCAACTGTTAAGGCTTGATCGAGCTTCCATATGTTATAATAGCCTATGATGAATTGCATAGATATTCCCGATAAAGGGTTGTTGCATGAAAAGTCAGTTAATATACGCGCCATTTAAGGTCGAAGACATGGCAGAAGGTTCACCTGACCCGCGTGAAGACAGAGAACCACCGACTCAGTTACACACGACCGAATTCCCGGCGTTGAGTGACGAGAGCGAAAAAGCCATATCCGCAGCGGAAACCGGGTTGGTTTCAGCGGTGAAACTCGGCGCTGAAGGCCGGGATGACGATGATGCACAGGATTCCTCATTAGAAAGTGGCAAAATGACCCCGGAAGCTGACGCCAAGAACGCACCCACAGAAGACACCGATGACGCGACTTCGGTGCTCATCATCGAAGATACGACCGAACTTGCGGAAATCATCCAGGTGACGTTAGAACGTATGTCGATGACCGTCGCGCATGAGGCGCGTGGCAACAGGGCAATTGAGACGTTCAAAAAAATGAACCCTAAGGTCGTGCTGCTCGACATTAACCTGCCGGATATGACCGGTTGGGCGATTATGGAGGCGATCAAAGCACGTCAGGAAGAAACCAGCGGACGGATGCCGACTGTGATCGTCATCACCGCCTACGATGACCCGGCGAACCGGCTGGTCGGCAAACTTCAGGGCATTCACAGTTACTTGATTAAGCCCTTCACCGCTGAAGAGATCGAAAAGGCTGTATCGCAGGCGATCAACAGCTCGGCTCAATGAGGCCAGCATTTCGTCGTCGATACCGGGCAACGCCACTCATGGCGCTGCTCGTTTTGTTTGCTTTGCTAGCCTTCACTCAACCCACCACATCACCACAGAATCTCTATCAGATCGAAGCACAGGCCGCGCTCGAAGGCTGGACACCCGCGCTGCATCGTACCGCTGCCGGTTTGCACCTTGACCGGGGTGACTGGCATCAGGCCGTTGCTCATTGGGAGGCCGTCGAGCAACCGGATGTTTCGCTGTTAGAACAAATCGCGGCGGCTTACCTCGCCCTTGACCGGTTGGGCGATGCCGTCAGCACTTACGAACGGCTGTTGACACTTGACCCAGACCACGCGCCAGCACACTACCGGCTGGGGCTATTGCTTGCCGGGTCTGATCCGCGACGGGCGATGGCACATCTAAGGGTGGTGAGCGACGACCCCACCTACGCTGAGGTTGCGCTGGCGTTGCTCAGCGTGTATGCGGACGACAGCGACGAAAATGTCGCAATGGCGGCGGGGGTTACGCTGGTCAACGCTGAGTTATGGCCTTATGCGGAGTTGGCCTTCAAACACGCGGCGGCGACTCAATATCCGTACCCGGTCGCGCTGGCTTATGTCGGTCTGTCACGGGAGCAGCAGGGGAAGGACGGTCAGCCAGCCATCGAAAGTGCGCTGGCGCTTGACCCGCAATCACCGCAGGTATGGTATGTGCGCGGCCTCTCGGCACGAGCACGCGGTGACTACGAGATCGGGCGGGTTGCCTTTGTGATGGCGGCACGCCTGGACCCGGCGAACCCGGCCTATTACGCCGAACTTGGCCTGACCCATCAGCGATTGTTTGAATATGAAACAGCCGAGCATTGGTTGCGCGTGGCGGTCGCCGCGTCGGAGTCCGATAGGCGCTTCCAGCAGATTCTAGCGGTGTTTTACGCACAGGAAGGGTATCGCCTGACCGCCGAAAGTCTGCCGGTCGTCCAGCAGAGCCGCGCCGCGCTCCCTCCCGACCCTGATCTGTTGGCGAGTTATGCCTGGACGCTCTACACGCTTGGTGCGGCGCAGGCCGCGCTCGATGAAGTCGATGCAGCGTTGGCGCTCGCGCCGGAAAATCCGCTGGCGTTGTACAACAAAGGGCGCATCCTGCTTGATCTGGATGAGGTCGAGTTGGCGGTGCCATTGCTGGAAAGAGCCGCCAGCGCGGGCGACCCCTATACGACACAGGTTGAGCGTTTGCTTGAAGGAGTCGAGGATTGATTGCAGATTACTTTATGCCGACCGGTACGACCATCCAGCAGCACCCGGTTTACATCGTGGAGGCCCGCACCCGACGTGGTAAGCGCGTGCAGATCACCGCGGGGTATCTGCTGCGGATGTGCTTGCTGGTTTTGGTGCCGATGGGCCTGATGTGGCTGGGGATGATGCAACTGCGTCTGCTCATGACCGACCGCACCTATCGCCCCGGTTTGAGCGAGGCGGATATTATCATCACCACCAGCGGTGAGGTCATCGCGTGGCTGTTCATCTTCAGTGTGTTAGCGGGTGGCCTGCTGGATGCGATTAGCGTGCTCACTTCGGCGACTGGCATCAACCGCGAACGCGCCATCGGGCATTGGGACTTGCTGCGGATGACCAATCTCAAGCGGCGTGAGGTCATCCACGCCAAGCACGCGCTCGCACAAGAACGTACCTGGCGTCTGCTGGTGCTGGTCATGGCAATGCGTGTGACCGTCATCGTACTGGGTGTGATCCACACGATGTTTATCATCCCGCTTGAGACCGACCGTTCTTTCGGGTCGCTTTTTGCCGAGGGCTTCCGAGAAGTGCCGTTTCAGATGACCGCAGCACTGGTTATTCTGACGTTGTTCGTGCTGGTGTACGTGTTAGAACCGATCTGGCGCGTCTGGGCGGTCACGGCGATGGGTACAGCGGTCTCCGCCCGCATCAGCGGCATAACGCCGGCGATCCTGACCGGGTTGGCAGGTATCGGCTTGATGTGGCTCGGTCAGGGTGGGATCGCAGTCGGTTATTTCATCGGGATATTTACGATGTTCGGGGATGTCGAGGTGAACAGCACCGAGGTCGGGCTGATGCTCTTTTTCTTCGTTGAGGTCGTTTTCGCGTTGATTATCTTCCAATATTATCGGGGATTGCGACAGTGGGCGTTGCGCCGCGCCACCCGTGATGCCTTCGCCCGTGAGGTTTAGGCGCGTCCACAGTTACGCTATGGCCCGGCCTGTGCTAAAATTGCATACAATCCGTTGTCTGCATGATGGTGAGGCATTCCCTTGCGGCGAGTCTTGATATTTTCGATTCTGGTAATTGTGCTGGCGGTGACGTTCCGCCTGAGCCAACTGGTCGATGACTGGCATTACGTGGTGCCAGCGGAACCGGGGGCGTTGTTGTATGCGTCCACATTTACACAGGATGCCGACGCCTGGCAGCAAGACGAGGGTTTGATCTCATCCGAGGTGCGCGACGGGACAATCCGCCTGGCGGTGAACGAAGCCAACACCGGTATTTACTCCGCTGTCAGTCCATATTTTGGCGATTTCGATCTCAGCATGGATGCGCGAGCGGTCGAAGGGGAGATCGACAACGGCTTCGGGGTGGTCTTTCGTCGCAAAGACCCGGAAAATTATTACAGCTTCATCATCAGCAGCGACGGCTATTATCGTGTGCTGCGCCGGGTGGATAACGAAACGCAGGTGCTGCATAATTGGCACACGACCGACCGCATCAACCAGGGGTTAGACGTGGTCAACCGGCTGCGTGTGGTCGGGCATGAAGACCATTTTCAGTTTTACATCAATGAGACACTTGTCGAACTGTGCATCCCAAACAACCCGGACGGCCTGAGCACGCCGCTGGCCTCCGGTGAGTGCCTCGACGGTGAATGGACGCCGACGCTCGTCGATGACTCGATCACCTTTGGGCGGGTAGGCGTCACCGTGTTGATCGACAACCAGCCCATCGGCCCGGTGGTCGAGTTCGACAATGTGCTCATCTACGGCTCACAGCCGCTCAACCAGAACGAGTAACGCGAGAAAACCCGATGAAGGTACATCTACGGATGCTGGGTTGCCGCTTGAACCAGGCTGAGATCGACCAGATGGCGCGGCAGTTGCAGGATCAAGGGCACGAGATTGTGGCACAACCCGAAGACGCCGATCAGGTCATCGTCAACACCTGCGCGGTGACCAACGAGGCCAGCCGCAGCAGCCGCAAGTTGATCCGTGAGTTGCACCGGACGAACGCGGCGGCGGCGATCAACGTTACCGGCTGTTACGCGCAAATCGCACCGGACGAGATCGAGGTGCTGCCGGGCGTCACACGGGTGGTGGATAACACCGGTAAGGACACGCTGGTTTCGCAGATCACCGAGGTGGATGTCGAGACGTTCGACCATGAGCCGATCAGCCGTGATGACGCGCTCCCCGGTGCATCGGGGCGTACCCGTGCGTTCATCAAGGTGCAGGACGGTTGCGATAACGCCTGTACGTTTTGCATCACGACGGTGGCACGCGGCGCGGGGCGCAGTCGCCCGGTCGGTGAGGTCGTCGCGGAGATCCGCGAATTGCACGCGCTCGGCTATCATGAGGCCGTGCTGACCGGTGTGCATCTGGGCAGCTATGGGCATGATGTCGATGACCCCGCCGGATTGCTGCATCTGGTCGAGGCTATTCTCACCGAGACGGCAATCCCGCGACTGCGTCTATCATCATTGGAACCCTGGAACATCGCGCCGGACTTTTTCACACTCTGGCAGGATGCGCGGTTGTGTCGGCATTTGCATCTGCCATTGCAAAGTGGCTGTGACGCCACTCTGCGCCGGATGCGGCGCAACACCACGCAGACGGAATTCCGCGCACTGGTCGAGGCGGCACGCGCTGCCATCCCCGGTGTGAGCATCACCTCGGATGTGATCGTGGGCTTCCCCGGTGAGACGGACGCAGAATTTGCGATCAGTGAGGCGTTCGTCCGTGAGATGGACTTTGCCGGTCTGCATGTCTTTCGCTACAGCAAGCGCGACGGCACCCCCGCCGCCCGCATGAAGGGGCAGGTGCGCAACACGGCGAAGAAAGCCCGCAGCGCCCGGATGCGGACGCTTTCCGAGACGATGGAAGCGCGTTTCGCTGCCCGTTTCGCCGGGGAGACGCTGCCCGTGCTGTGGGAACACGTCGCTGGCTCCACTGAGGACGGGTTCATCAACGTGGGGTATACTGACAACTATATCCGGGTGCGCTGTACGCATCCGCGTGTGTTGAGCAACCATGTGACCTCAGCACGGCTAGTCGATTATGACGACGAACGCGGTCAGATGATCGCTGAATTAGACGTTTTATAACCGAAGGGACAACCCGAACAATGGCAGATGTAAAAGCACAACTCAAAACCGCGTTGAAGGACGCGATGAAAAGCAAAGACAACCAGCGCCGTGATGTGATCCGGCTGGTGCAAAGCGCGATTAAACAGCAGGAGGTCGATTCCGGAGAGATGTTGAACGACGATCAAACGATGGACATCCTGCAAAAAGAAGCCAAGAAGCGCCGGGAAAGCATCACTGACTATGAAAAGGCCGGTCGCGACGACCTCGCCGAAGCCGAACGTCAGGAACTGGCGATTATTGAAACATTCTTGCCGCGCCAGCTTTCCAAAGCGGAGATCGAACAGATCGTAGAAGAAGTCATCGCGGAAACCGGCGCGTCCTCACCACAAGAGATGGGTAAGGTCATGGGGCCGGTGATGGCACGGGTACAGGGACAGGCCGACGGCAAACTGGTCAATCAGGTCGTCCAAGAGAAACTTAATTCGTAATCTGATGATTTCGACGCTGGCACGTTTCCTGGAAAATCGCTACGGCCTCAACTATGAGAGCATGACGGTTTTCTTGAACCGATTGATTGTCTCCCTGGCGGCGGCGATTTTTATTATCCTCTCGACGATGGTCGTCGCGTTTGAGGACGTGTTCCCGATGGGGCGTGACCTGGATGAGCTGCAAGCCGGGGACATCGCCCCGGAGGACATCCGCGCCCCGGAGACGGAAACGTACATCAGTGCCGTTCGCACCGATCAGCAGCGTCAGGAAGCGCGTGAGAACGTCAACCCGATCTATGAAACTCCCAACCAGTCAATCGTACTCCAGCAGAACCAGCTTTCAGAGGCGATCCTCAACTTTATCGACAACATCCGACGTGACCCTTATGGGACGACTGAGCAAAAGGTCGAGGATTTGCAGGCCATCACCGCCGTTGATTTGGACGAAGCCGTTATCATCGCCATTCTTGAACTCGATAACGAGACGTGGCGAGCGATCGAAGCCGAACTCCCGCTGGTGATCGAGCGTGTGTATCGTAACGCGGTTCAGGTGCGTGAGGACAACCTCTCGCAGATCCGTAATCAGGTGTTACGGGCGCAGGTCGCCACCAGCCTGGACGAACAAAGCGAGCTTATCATCGCCCTGGCGCGTGGGTTGATCCAACCGAATACCATCCTCGACGAAGAAGAGACCGCCAGCGCCCGGCTGGAAGCGGCGGATCGCATCGCGCCGGTGCCGTTCACTTATGAGCGTAATGAGATCATCGTCGGCGGTGGGCAGCGCATCAGCGAATTTGAACTTGAGGCCATTCGTTCACTCGGCCTGCTCAACCAGTCAGAGAACCGTGTGCAGGGTGTGGGGAAGGCGTTCCTCGCGAGTGTGATCGTGATGGTGGTGACCGGGTTGTATACCGTGCGTTTTCGTCCGTCGCTGCTGCACCGTGAACCGCGCTTCCTCACGTTGTTGGCGATTATCTTCTTGATCGTGCTGGCGGGGGCGCGGTTGGGCTTAAACGGTGAGATCTACATCTACCCGACGGCGGTGCTGGCGCTGCTTTACGTGGCGATCATCGGCCCGGAAATCGCGGTGATCGGTGCGCTAGGCATCGCGTTTCTGGTCGGCATCATGGCGGACGGCTCACTTGAGATCACGACGTTAGTCGCTGTCGGTGGATTGATCGGCGCGTTGACGCTGCGCCGTGCTGAACGGCTGAACAATTTCTTCTTCGCCGGGATCATGGTCGCGCTCAGCAATATGGCGGTCACGGTCTTGTTTAACCTGAACACGACCGGCATCGTCAACGATTCCAATGAGTTCTCCCTGCTGCTGGTTTACAGTCTGCTCAACGGTGTGCTGACGGCGGCGGCGGCGATGGCGGGATTGTACATCATCACGGTGGCGTTTAACTTGCCGACCGCGCTCAAACTGGCGGAACTGATGCAGCCCAACCAACCGCTGCTGCAACGGTTATTGCGTGAGGCACCGGGCACGTACCAGCACTCGCTCCAGGTGGCGAACCTCGCGGAACAGGCGACCAACGCCATCGGTGCGAACTCCGAGTTGACGCACGTCGCTGCGTTGTACCACGACATCGGTAAGATGAATAACCCGGCCTTTTTCACGGAAAATCAGCGTGACATCGGCAACCCGCACGACGCGCTCAACGACCCTTACCGCAGCGCGGATATTATCATCAGCCATGCGACCGAAGGCGATGAGATGGCGCGGCAGTATCGCCTGCCGCACCGTATGCGTGATTTCATCCGTGAGCATCACGGCACATCGCAGGTGTATGTGTTCTACAAGCAAGCGGTGATCCTCGCCGGTGAAGACGAGGCGCTGGTCAATATTGACGACTTCACCTACCCGGGGCCGAAGCCGCATAGCCGGGAAACGGCGGCGCTTATGCTGGCGGATAGCTGCGAGGCGGCGGTGCGTTCTCGGCAGCCGAAAAGTAAGCAAGAGATCGAAGACATCGTTAACCAGGTGATCGAAGGCAAGCGTAAAAGCGGGCAGTTGGATAGCTCCGGCCTGACATTGAACGATCTCAACAAGATTAACAACGTCTTTATCGAAATTTTGCAGGGTATGTTCCACCCGCGTATCGACTACGACAAGGCCATCTCACGGGTGCGGGGCAAGGGTGGGAAGAACGCCGAGAACACGAAAGTTTCCACCCCGCCGGAGACGATCAGCTCACGACGGGAAGAAGAAGCCGCCGAGGGCATTGGCGCGGCTGGCAGCGCGAAACAAACCCCGTCGAACGGAAAATCGAGCGGGGCCAAACGCACGGCGGGTGAGGGCGCGAAAGTCATCCCCGCACGGGACGATGACGACGACGCGCCGCTAGCGGAGGTGCCGCGTCTGCGCCGCACCTCTGAAACCAAAGCCGTTGAAGATAAACCTGATGACGTTCCCGAAGATCAGGTAAAGGACGAGTAATGTCGCATCACATCATATTGACGAACGAGGCCGCCTATCCGCTGGACGAAGCGGGGCTGCGAGAAGCGGCGCGGCAGGCCCTCAAGACGCATCAGGAAGCACCCGCTGAGATGACCATCGTCGTGACGGATGATGACGCCGTCGCCGCCCTCAACGCGCAATATCGCAGCATCCACGCGCCGACGGATGTGTTATCATTCCCGGCAGAGATACCCGTTATGGAGCCGGACGCGCCCGCCTATCTCGGTGATCTGGTGATCGCCTACCCATATGCCAGGGCGCAGGCCGAGCGCGAACAGCACCCGCTTGACGCGAGCCTGGCGCTGTTGGTCGTGCATGGCACGTTGCATCTGCTGGGGTTCGACCACGACACCGCCGCCAACAAAGCGACGATGTGGGCCGCACAGGCAGCGGTGCTACAACGGCTGCGCATCTCGGAGGCTATCGTACCTGCATTGGAGGAAAACGACGACTATGAGCCGTAAACGTGATGAAATCATCGGAGCCTTGACCGGCACTTCCAAAATCGACCCCGACGACTACAGTCCGATCACCAGCCCGAATCGCGTCCGTAGCCTGGGCTATGCGCTGGCGGGTTGGCTGTATATGCTGCGTCGTCAGAAGAACACCCGCATTCAGGTGGTCGCGTCGATCGCGGTGCTGGTGCTGGCGGCCTGGCTGGAAATCAGTTTTACAAGCTGGGCAATTCTAATTCTGGCGATTACGATTGTCTGGATGGCGGAGTTTATGAACGCGGCAGTCGAAGCGTCAATCAACCTGACGACGACCGAGATTCACCCGATGGCGAAAGTCGGTAAGGATGTCGCTTCGGCGGCGGTGCTGTTGGGTGTGGTCGCCTCGGTTTTAATCGGCTTACTGTTGTTAGGGCCACCACTCGTAGAAAAACTAGGACTGTGAAGGGACAACGTATGCTTAGAAGACGACGTCAAGTTGTGATTAAACCGCCAGAGGAAGACAAATCTGTCTTTGCGACCAGCCGCATCGACCCGCAAAAGCACAAGGCGATTTCCAGCCGGAACTTTTACCAGCGGACGAAATATGCGCTCGCCGGGTTGCTGTTTTCCCTGCGGCGTGAGAAAAGTGTGCGTAACGTCGCTAAGACCAGCGGCGTTGTGATGACCATCGCGTTCTGGTTGCGGTTGGATCGGCTGCAACTGCTGGTGATTTTTCTGTCGTTGGGGCTGGTGTGGATCTCAGAATTATTGAACTCTGCGATTGAGGCGGTGGTCGATATGGTCACGCCGCGTAAGTGGCATGATATGGCGAAAGTCGCTAAAGACGTTGCCGCTTCCGCGACCTTCGTCGCCACGATGATGTCCGCGTTGACGACGCTGGTGCTGGTGATGCCCCCGTTGTTGAGAAAATTGGGCATCCTGCACGAGCAGTAGCCAGAACGCACGAAATCACTATACTTAAGATTGATTCTGTCCATTTGAGTGCAGGCGATGAACAATGAGTGATTTGACCCAGCCCAACCCGGATCGCGAAGAACGCCTCCGGCGCACCCGCGAACGTATGCGCAAGCGGCAGGAGCGTGAACAAGGCAAAGAACACGGCGGGGGCAGTCCACGCCGGGTGGTGAGTCGTCAGTTGATCCCCGAAGGCGCGAAGACCCTGCCAACCATTGCTGCACGCTACTTGCGTATCATCGGGGCGGTGGTCGCTGCCGGTTTGTTCATGGGGTTGATTATCCTCGGCATTGGCATGTTCAAGAATGATCCGGTGGTGGCTGACCCAAACGCGCTGTGGGCGGGCACCGATTGGACGTATGATGCCCACGATGACGATACGATCATTGAATTTGTCGATCTCTTGCGGGAAAATCGTATCGGCACTGTGTACGCGCAGGTCAGCGAACTCAACCTGGACAACACCTGGACGGGTGATCTGGACGGCAGCAATCAATTCGCCGAAGTCGAAGACGCGGTCAGCGCCTTTGCCGCGCAGATGCGCCGCTTCTATCCGGAAGTGGAACTCTACGGTGTGTTAAGCATCCGCACCAACATCGACGAAGACGGTTATCGCCTCGATGAAGAAGCCCTGCGTGAGGCCGTCGGTGCGTTCAGCACACAGGTGGTCAACCGTTACAACTTCGATGGTGTGTTGATCGACGCGCAGCCCGTTTGGGATGATGACGACAACTATCTCGAACTCATGCGTACTGTGCGTGATGCCATCGGTGATGAGGCATTGCTGGCGGTCGCCGTGCCGCCGGATTGGACGCCCGACACGGACGAAATCCCGATGCCCTCGACCATCGCGCCGGGGACGATGTGGAGCGAAACTTACAAACAGCGGATCGCGCTGCTGCTGGTCGATCAGATCGTGCTGCGTGGTTATAATAGTTACATGACGCAGGCGACCGGCTTTACCGCGGCAGATTACAGCGCGTGGCTGGCCTATCAGGTCGAAGCCTACGCGGATGCGATCACCCCTCTGGACACCGGCGTTGAATTGATGGTGTTGATTTCCACGCAGGGAAACGCGGGGATCGCACGCGATGCACAGGTAGAAACGGTTAGCGCCGCGCTGACAGGTGTGTGGCGCGGCTTTGAACAAATTGATAATGACGATAATGAGACGGTGCTGGCTGGTGTCGCGCTGATGACGGCGGAAGAAACCGACAGCCGCGAATGGCAGCAGTATCGGGAAGGATGGCTAAGAAGATAATGTCCCCTTGTTACATACGGCGTTTGACGCCCAAAGGTTTAGAACCGGTCGATTACACCGCAGATTCTTTGCAGGAGGCAGCAGCACACGAACCCGCAGGCGGGGTTTATACGGTCGCGAATACATACCGTGGCGGCACCCAGGCCTTGTTTATCAACCAGCATTTTAACCGCATGGAGCGTTCCGCGGCGCTGTCAGAAATGTCGCTGCAAATTGACCGCAGCCGGGTGCGGCACGCATTGCTCCAGATGATTGCCGAGTCGGATTTTGAAAAGAATGTGCGTTTTCGCATCAGCGTGCCGCGTGATGAACCGGAGACGTTCATTATCTCGATGGAACCATATAAAGAAGCATCCTACAAATTCCTCACTAAGGGGGTGCGTGTGGTGACGATCCCCGACGGTGCGCGTGACAACTCCGGTGCAAAGACGACCGAATGGATGCACGAGCGCCAGAAAATCCGGGACTCGCTGCCTGAAGGCATCCACGAGGGCATTCTGCTGGATGCCGACGGCAACATGATGGAAGGCACCAACAGTAACTTCTATGCCATCATCGACGATGTGATCTATACGGCGGGTGAGGGGGTGCTGCCCGGTATCACGCAACAGATTATCGATCGGATCGTCGAGCCAATCATGCCGCTGGAAACCACCCCGGTCAACATCGCCCAATTAGAGGACATCGACGAGGCTTTCATCACCAGCAGCAGCCGGGGGATCTATGCCGTTGTAGAAATTGACGGGCACATCCTCAGTGATAACAAGATGGGGGCACGTACTAAGACGCTGCGTGAGGCGTATGCCGGACGCATCCGTAAGAAGATGCGCCCGCTTTTGCCGCCAGAAAAGAAGGTAAACAAAAAGGCATAGCGGCAGCTTATTCCAGTGGTGCTTTAAAGTCGTAGATGCCGTCTCGGACGGCATAGCGATTGCCGCAGTTCGTACAGGTGAGTGTGTTTTCAACACGGGCAAAGCTGCCTTCACATACCGGGCACGCGAAGATGTCAGCGGCGTTCAGGTTATTTTCTGTGCTGGTGGCGGCGATGCTGCGTGTGAACACACTCGGCGCGTAGAGCAGGCCGCTGTGTTGCAACAGCGAATCCAACCCCACTAGCAACCCGGTCGGCAGATTGTCTTTGAGTAAATTCAAACGGAAGAAGGACACCGGTAAGCGCCGTTGCAGGCTGAAGCCGTTGTTCTTGAGCGCCTTGCCGATGTGCGCCGGGTGGAAGTCGAAGTTGAGTTCGACAAACTCGACCGGTGCTTCATCATACGGACTCCATGTTTGCTTGCCGAGTGCGTGGCGGACTATCGCCTTGAGGTTGCGCTTGTTGGCATATTCGAGGATGAACGCGGCATTGGGGGTCAGTACACGCTGCATCTGCTGTAACACATCATCCACATGCGCGATGTGATGAATCATGCGGATCATCGTCGCCGCGTCGAACACCCCGGCGCGGAAGGGCAGCGCGTAGGCGTTCGCAGCCGCGTAGACGAAGCGGTCGGTCGCGCCGTAGTGTTCTTGCGCGTACTGCAACTGTGAGAACGAATAATCCAGCAGCACCACCTGGTCGAACGCGAGGAACTCGTCGCTCAACCTGCCGAAACCCGCGCCCAACTCCAGCACACGCCGCCCCCGTTTGGGGAGCAGTCGCCGCAGCGCGATCCGCTCCACACGGTCTTCGTAGTCCCGCCCTTTGCCTTCCCAGAAATCTGTGCGGTAATCCGAGCCTTCATAATCACAGATTTTCGGTTCTTGCTGATCTGTCATCGTCGCCTCTCAGTGTCATGATCTCACGGACATTCTCAAAAAATGCGCTCAACACCCCTAAATTCATTCGCGGGGATGACGAGCGCGGCGCGTTAGAAGTTGTTTGAAAAACCCTCACCCTGTTTCCCTCTCCCCAGGGAGAGGGACTTGAGAACGATTTTCTCCCCTTCTCCCAGCGAAGCGTTGGGGAGAAGGGGTCGGGGGATGAGGGGCAAAAATTACCGAAATTACCGAAATAATACTTCTCAAACGGCTTCT
>DAOTTX010000048.1:0-2495 GCA_034437515.1 Anaerolineae bacterium | reverse complement strand
CAATGTGTCGAAAGACGATCCCATACCACCCGCCAGCGCACGCGGGTTCTGGTCGCTCCAGACCGCCATGCCGCACAGCGCCCGCTGGTACTCGGCGTTATCGTCAAGCTGTTCGTAGTAGCGACGGTACTCCATCAGGAGCTGCGCTCGCTGCGCGTCGCCCGTCTCTTTCGCCTGACGGCTCAGGTCGTTGATTTTGGTGTCCAGCGTGGCGGGCATCTGCCAGCACACAAACCGCGCCGGGGTGTTGAGCGTCCGCAGCCAGGTTGCGAAGCGTGCCTGTAGCGACTGCACACCGTCTTCGGTGGCGTGCAGCATGATGTCGAAAGGTTCGATTAGAAAGGTACGCACTTTACTCACGGATAGCCTCCTTTAGCGGTTCATCCACAAACACCAGCCCATCTTCCTCACGGGCGTGGGCGAAGGTGATCCACTCGCGCAGGTCAATTTCAAGGTCGCCAGTGGGCGGCGCGAACACCCGCGCCCCGTCCAACCGCACCAGATCGGTGGGCAGTTCCAGCGCCTCGGTCAGCCGCCCGATGGGACTGCGTGGGAAGCGCACCGCGATTAACAGCAATGTGCCGCGCAGCCGGTACACCAGCCGGTTCCAGAGCGGAATGCCACCACGCGGACTGGTCAGGACGACGATAGCAATCCCCGTCACGACCGCCACCGGGATCGACCAGCCCGGTACGGCCAGACTGAAAAGGGTGTAGGTCAGACCGCCGCCAACACCCGCCAGCAGCAGCCGCTTAAACGGGATGCCAAATACGCCTTTCTCGTCGCGCAGCAGCACGTGTGATTTGAAGTCCGCCGCCACTCATTGCCTCCTTGCTAAACTCAAAGGGGATGGGGTGCGCCGCTCGTGTGACGCGCCCCACCGTGCTGATGCCGATCCTGGGGATGAACTAGGGGAAGGTGATGAGCGTGGTGACGCTGGACGCGAAGATCACGAACAGCAACCCGATCACCACTTGATTGGCGGCCTTCGGGTTGTCACGCTTCCAGTCCGCGATGATGGGCCAGCTTGAGCCGAGGTACATGATCCCCAGGCCCAGAAAGCCGATCACGGCCACGATGGGGGCCACCGTCTGCGCGGCGGCTTGCACGTCTCCGAAAAATTGCTCGATGGCGGTAGCCAGATCCAACGGTCGTTCCTCCTGATGTGAAAGAAAGCCGGAACACAGGCGAGGTGCCCGCGTGATCCGGTGTTTTCAGCGTAGCAAAGCGGGAAGATACGACCGGCTGATTTTTTCACTTTGAGATGGGGAGGATTTCAAGCCGAAGTGGATATTTTCCGGCCTGATGCAATTGCGCTAACCCAAGACAAACGCTATATTTACAGGTGATACTAATCACAATAATCAAAGCTGAGACATGGCACGCATTTTTGTTTCTTACAGTCGCGCAGATCGCGCCTTCATCGACCAATTGATACCGTTAATTCGCCGCATTTATGGAAATACAAGTGTCTGGTTTGACGACGAAATTCACGGCGGCGCGAACTGGTGGCAGATGATTCTGGATGAGATCGCCAAGTGTGATCTATTTATCTATCTCATCTCCAACGAGTCGTTAGAATCACCGTATTGTCAGGCGGAACTACGCGAAGCCTTGCGCCTGAACAAGCAGATTTTGCCTGTCATCGTGCGCCGACTTAAACCAGAATATCCCGGCAATATCACAGACGATCTCGCTAGCATTTTGAGCAAGACACAATTCGTCGATATGTCCAGTGGGTTCAAAAACGAACGTAATAACGTTAAGCTGTGGGGTGCGATCACCCGCTTGCTTGAGGCGGCGCGTACTGTGGATAGCGCACCCGCTACTTTCACGCCCACACCGGAACCACCTGTGCCTGATAAAAAGAATTCAAATAGCGGTATCAATGCAACAATGTACATTGCCGGGATCGCATTTGTTGTCGTGTTGATCGTAATCGGTATGCTTGTGTTGAGCAGTAACAGCGGCGGTGAGGGTGATACCCCGCAAATATTAGCAGACGTCACCGATACAGCCACACCAAGAGAACAAGAACCAACCATCGTCCAAGCTGCGACTGAAGCAGACACACCATCGCCAACAACGACAAACACATCAGAACCCACGATTACACCCATACCAACGATCACACAAACACCGGATGTTGTCGCGGCTGCACAGCAAGTGATTGAACAGCAAACCGCGCAAGCCATCATTGATAGCAGCACCGCTACGGCAGAACGCGCAACGCTGGATTATAATTTGCAGTTGACCGAAGCCGCTAATTTAACGGCAACCGCTACCCTATGGACGGCCACACCGACACCCAACATCACCGCCAGCGTGGAAGCCGTGTTGACCAATTGGGCAGCTGAAACAGCCACACAACAAGCCCTAGACATGACCGCGACAGCCACATTATGGACGGCCACACCGACACCAACCAATACCGCAACAGCAACTCTAACACCGACACCAACACCCGACGCAACAGCGACTCTTATCGCATTCCG
>DAOTTX010000047.1:0-19323 GCA_034437515.1 Anaerolineae bacterium | reverse complement strand
GGATTCTCTGTCTGCAACTTAGGAGCAATAAATCTTTCACGCTTTTACGACGAGAAAAACCACGATGTCGCCTGGGATGAACTGGCGCAATCCGTTCGGTATGCCACACGCTTCCTCGACAACGTGATTGACACCACGCCCTATTTCTTCGAGGAGAATGCGCAGGTACAGGGCAGCGAACGGCGCGTCGGCCTGGGGACGATGGGCATCGCGGAGTTGATGATCCGTCTGGGCATCCGCTACGGGGGTGATGAGTCGGTCGAGTTCATCGACAAGATCTACAAGTTCATCGCCGTGAATGCCTACGAAACCAGCACCGAAATCGCGGCAGAGAAAGGCGCGTTCCCGCAGTTTGACGCGGAAAAGTACCTTGAAAGTGGCTACATGCAGCACATGCCGGAAGAAATTCGTGAACTGGTGCGCGAACGGGGCATCCGCAATGTGACCTTGCTCACCCAAGCGCCGACCGGCACCACCGGCACGATGGTCAACACCAGCACGGGCATCGAGCCGTTCTTCTCCTGGGTGTACTACCGTAAGAGCCGTCTCGGTCTGCATGAGGAGAGCATCCCGATCGCACAAGAGTGGTATGAAGCCAACCCCGATGCCGAAGCTCTACCGGATTACTTCGCTACGGCGATGGACTTGACGCCATCGGAGCATGTGCGTGTGCAGGCGACCTTCCAGCGATGGATTGACTCGGCGATCTCCAAGACGTGCAACGTCCCCAACGAATACACAGTGGAGCAGACCCGCGAACTTTACGAGTATATGTACGATCTCGGTTGTAAGGGCGGGACGATCTATCGTGACGGGAGCCGTGACGAGCAGGTGTTGATGCTCAAGGGCGATGAACGCGCTGAGTCCGAGATGGAAACGACCAGAGGCAAGAAAGCCGAAAAGGTCGAGCAGGTGACCACGCCGCATCGTGTCTATCCGCGCCCGGCGAAGTTGCGGGGCGTGACGGTCAACTGCCAGACGCCGTTCGGCACCGCCTACGTCACCATGAACAGCGATGAACATGGCTATCCGTTTGAGGTTTTCATCACCGCGCCGGGCAAAGCCGGTAGTGACCTGCAAGCCGACGCCGAGGGGCTGGGCCGCATGATCTCGCTCTCACTGCGCACGACCGAACCGCACAACCGCCGCGAAATGCTCAAGCTGACCATCGACCAACTGCGTGACATCGGTGGGGCGCGCTCCGTTGGCTTCGGTGAACGCCGGGTAATCTCGCTGCCGGATTCAGTCGCACGAGCGTTGGAGGAGTATTACTTCCCCAAAGATGAGCCGGAACAGCTTGATCTGCCGATCGCCGACCTGCCGAAGCCCAAACCGGCTGAGGAAAAAGACGTGGTCGTCTCCGGTGCGGATATGTGTCCGTCCTGTGGGACGATTTCATTGATCCGTGCGGAGGGCTGCCGGAAGTGCCTAACCTGCGGCTACAGCGAGTGTTAGTGTAGGCTGTCAGTCTTCAGCAACCAGGAGAACTACGAAGCCGGGGTGCGCCATGCATCCCGGTTTTTGCTTCTCTGTTTCTCCGTTGGCGGATTCAAACCATCATGCATAAATCCATACAACACCGCACAAACAAGCGGTGTTAAAATTGATTAAGGATTAATTTAGCATGGATAGTACTATAGTCATGCATGATGGAAGGATATCTAATGAGTCGTAAGCTATTGGTTATCATAGGTGTGCTGCTTTGCGGCGTACTTTTACTCCCCCAGCAGACCACGCACGCGGTTGATGTGACCGTGAGCAGTTGCACCGAGGCCGCGCTGGATAATGCCGTCGCGCAGGTGAACGCTGCCGGTGGCAAGATCACGTTCTCGTGCAGCGGTACGATTTCACTGACCACGCAGAAAATGTTCGACGGTGGGAAGGACTACGAGATTGACGGTCTCGGTCAGGTCACGCTCGACGGACAAAATCAAACGCGCATCATCCTCGTAAAGCAGGGCAGCGATAGCAGTTTGACGTTGCGCGGCTTGACGTTCACACGCGGGCGGGCGACGGTCGCCGCTGATGATGCTATCGGTCTGCCGAACGGCGGTCAGGGTGGCGCGATTTTCTTCCATTATGGCAACCGCCGTTTGGAAATCTACGACAGCACCTTCACCAACAACATTGCCGAGGGCAACCGCACCTATGACGGCGGTGGTGTGCTGCACATCCGTAACGCGGATTGGCTGCAAGTGGAAAACAGTACCTTCAGCAACAATGCAGCAAACAATGGTGGGGTGATGAACATCCTCATCACGCCGGGGCATCTGCTTAACAATGCCTATACCAACAACACCGCGACCAATACCAACGCGGGCGGTGGTGGTGCGATCTACATTGATAACGGACAACTCACGTTCGAGAATTCGACCTTTTTTGGCAATTCGTCGGGTTATCTAGGTGGGGGATACTTCAACGCCGGTGGCTCGCGCAACATCGGCGGGGAAACGCTGATTAACCTGACATTTTCCGGTAACAGTGCCGGGACGCAGGGTGGTGGTGTCTACAGTGTTGATGATCCGTTGGTGGTGACAGGTTCGACGTTCCACAACAACACCGCGACGGGGAATGCGGGAGGGTTGGCACACGAAAGCAAGAACAATACCAGCTTCACCGCGCAGATCACCAACAGCACCTTCAGTGAGAATCGCTCCGGTAATGCGCTGGTGGCAAACCCTGATCCTGATACGGCGAAAGGCAACGGTGGTGGCATCGTCAACAGCGGTGCGGCGACTATGACGCTGACCAACGTCACACTTTACGAGAATGCAACCGGCGTGCAGGGCAGCGCCGTCCGCACGGGCAACGGGCAGGTGATTATTCGTAACTCGATCATCGCCAACAATACCTCGACCTTCCAGTGGATCAACGAGCAATGTTACGGCAACATCGTTGATGGCGGCGGTAACATCCAGTTCCCGGCGAAAGACCCGACTTACAACCGGGAAGCGCGTTGCTTTACCAACCGTTCCGCAGACGGCAACCCGCTGCTGCAAGACCTCGCCGACAACGGCGGCATGACCTGGACGCACAACATCACCGCTACCAGCCCGGCGGTCGATGCGGGACAGTGCTTTGTCAATGTCGATCAACGTGGGTTCCCGCGTCCGCAGGGGCAGCGTTGTGATGCCGGTGCGGTTGAACTTTTCACCGCCAATGGGCCGAGTAACTTGAGCCTCGTCGGTGGTTTGGGGACAGCGCCGGTACGCCCCGGCTTCCGCTGGGATGGCAACGATGGCGAGTGGTACGGCGTCACCATCACACGCTCCAGTGGCACGGTGCTGACGCAGTGGCTCGCCGCAAACGACCTGTGCAATGGTGATGACTGCGAATTCACCCCCGCCCAACTGTCCTATGAAGCCTATGGTTTGCTCAACGGGGAGTATTCCTGGTATGTACAGTCCTGGGCAGAGACGGTCGGTAGCGCGTCGTCCATGCCGCAGAACTTCACGGTCGGCCTGGATGCGCCGCAGATCACCGGGATGACACCGGGCAACGGTGCCAACGAACTTGATGGTAACATCGCGTTGGCCTGGGATGCGGACAGTAACGCGCTGTGGTATCGTGTGGCGCTGGACGGGCCGGGCGACTACGCCAGTGACCAGTGGTACGAGGCCGCGCAGATCTGCAACAGCGGCACCTGCCAGCTCCCCGCAGCGGACTATGCCTTCGGGCGTTATGACTGGTGGATGCAAGCCTGGGGGCCGGGCGGCCTCAGTGATTGGACGGACACGTTCTTCTACAGCGGGCCGCCCGCGCCGGATGTGATCGAACGCATCGCGCCGCAAGGGGCGCTCGATGATGTCGCGCCGACCTTCCAATGGGAAGCCGACCCGAACGCCGAGTGGTATCAGGTCTATCTGGTCGGGCCGAACAGCACGCAGAATCAGTGGTTCGCTGCGACAGATTCCATCGTAGAGAAATACGGTGCGACCGGGTTCGAGGGTGTATGTGATGGCGCGACCTGTACGGTGCCGGTCACTCAGTCGAACTGGTGGATCCCGAACGGTGAGTATAGCTGGTGGGTCGGTGCCTGGGGGCCGGGTGGCCTGAGTGAGTGGGCGACCGCACCCTTCGAGTTCACGCTCAGCCTCGACGCACCCGCGCCGGTGACGCAGTCTACCCCGGTGGATAATGGTACGGTCGCCGCCGGTTCTGTCGCTGTGACCTGGCAGGCCGAGCCGGATGCCGCCTGGTATAACATCTACATCGGCGGGGATAACGGCTATGTCCATTATGAGTGGCACGAAACCGGCGCGGTCTGCGCTGCCGGGACGTGTACGATCACACTCGACCTTAACGCCGGTAGCTATGACTGGTACATGAACGCCTGGGGGCCGGGCGGCCTCGCTGGGTGGAACGGTGGCACGGGTTTTACCGTCACGCCATAGCGAGACATCCGGTACAATCAAATAATGAATCAGAGGTCGCTTCGGCGGCCTCTTGCGTTATAGTAGGGGCGATTTTGTCCACAAGCGAAAGTATGAGTTATCTACATGGTTTTTGAAGACGTTAGCGGCTATTGGTTGGAGCCAGACTACATTCTGACGGAAATCGTCGCCACGCTGGTCAACGTGATGGGTATGCCGGTCGGGGTGACTTTGTTCACCAACGGCATGGTGATGAGTGGCATTCTGGTCAGTGAACGGGAATATTTGCAATCTCTGACGGGGACGTTTCAGGAGATCGTGCGTTCCTCGCTCGATCAAGTCGATGATCCTGAAGCGGTTGATGATCTCATGGAACTGCTCGACTTTACTTCGATTGGCGAGGCCATCCCCCCGGAAGAACTCATTGCGATGGCGGAGGACGACCTGCCGGATAAGCCGGAAGTTGTCCGGCATTTACATCTGCGTGATGTGGTGGTGGTCGCGCCACAACCGGCGGTGGTCTTTACCAGTGGGCCGATGCCCATCAGTCGCCTACGTTTGACGGCGATTGACGGCTGGATGCTGGGTCAAACGCTGGAACCAGAAGACGGCGAGCCATCGCCGAGCGATGAGATCCTGCATTAAGCGTCCCTGAAAATTCGCTGACGATTGACCAACGCCGTGTCGAACTCGATATATAATGCTGGAATGACAAATTCTAAGCTGATTCAACGTATTTTGACGCTGTTGACATGGCGGCGTTTGTTTATATTTATCATGGTGACCGCGCTGGTCTGGTGTGGGGTGGTGGTCGCGCTGGCACTGGGCATTCACCAATACGGTGTGGATGACCAGGCACAATCGGCTGACGTGATCGTTGTGTTGGGATCTGGTTTGCGGCGTGATGGGCGACCGGGTGACGCGCTCTATCGCCGTTCTGTCTGGGCGGCGCGGCTCCATGCACAGGGTTACGCGGATGCCATCATCTGTACGGGCGGCATCGGCGCAGGGCAGCGGCGCAGTGAGGCTGATGCCTGCCGTGAGGTGCTGATGCGCGAAGGGGTGCCGCGTGAGGTGGTTTACCTCGATGAGCAGAGCAAAAGCACTGAGGAAAATGCGCTCTACGCCCGTGAGATCATCGCGGCGCAGGGCTGGGAGCAAATCATTCTCGTGACGGATAGTTTCCACATGCTGCGGGCACAGTGGATTTTTGAGATGGAAGGTATCGACCATTATCGCAGTCCGGTGCCGCAAGATTGGGTGCGCTCAAACTTTTACGTTCGTCACTTCACGCGGGAAATCGTCGCGCTGCATTGGCAAGCGTTCAAAGAAACCTTCAACTTACCCTTCACCCGCGTCTAATAGAGGCTGTTTAAGATAGAGGATATGAAAAGGAGGGCAAATTTATGAGTGAAAGACGAATATACTATAGTCGTGAGGCTGAGATGAAAGCCAAACGAGAGCAAACGCTGGCAATGATTTTATTCCTCGGACTGGGTGTCTCCATCGGTGGCATTCTGGCGTTGTTGTTCGCACCGAACAGCGGTGAAGACACACGACAGGAATTGTCATCTGCGTTTGAAGATCGGTTCGAGGACAGCCGCGAAGCGACCCAACAGGCACTGCACCGCATGGAAGGTCAGGTAAGTGACCTGCGTAAGCGGCTCGATGAGATGCGCGGTTAACGACCGCGTACAATAACATATGAACTGAGGGCGGCCTGCGGGCCGTCTTTTCATTTGCGTAGGTCGGGCGTATTTCCCCACAGCGGATAAGGGCGTATAATGTTAAATACTAAATGAGTGAAAATTCGCAAAGGGCAAAATATGATGCGTCGGCTGGGGCTTTTTCTTCTGGCATTGCTTTTACTCAGTGTCGGCTTTGTTGATCTACAGGAAGTGACGACCGCCCAATCTGTGTTGCAAGTGGTGGATACCGAACCACAGGACGGGCAAGAGATTGATTTAGACGAGACTGTCTTTATTTATTTTGACCGCAATTTAGATTGTGACACCGTCTCAGCGCAGACGGTCACGGTCCAACCCGCCGCGCCCGTCGATCTGGCGTGCAACGAGAACGCCATCACGATAACGCCGGACGGTGGCCTGGAACGGGCGACGACCTACACGTTGACCGTCTCTGAGGTCACCGGCGCGAGCGGTGAGGCCCTGCAAACACCGTTTGAACTGTCGTTCATGACTGCCGGTAGCTTGCGCGTGACCGAGACCCTCCCGACCGATGGCGCGGTCGATGTCGCCGGGGACGCCACCGTCACCGTGATCTTCAACCATCCGGTGGTGGCGCTCGGTACCGTTGAGATGATGGACGACCTTCCCGACCCGCTGCTGATCTCACCGCAGGTCACAGGCGAGGGCGAATGGCTCAACACATCAATTTACACCTTCACGCCTGATGCGGCCTGGGCAGGTGCAACGACTTACACGCTGTCCGTCGATGATGATCTGGTCGCGGCAGACGGCGCGGAACTCACCGCGTCCTTTGAGTGGTCGTTCACGATCGCGCCGCCGCAGGTGACCGGTGTACTGCCGGAGCAGACTAACGAGCGCATCTTGCTCGACCCGGATTTCCAGATCACGTTTAATCAGCCGATGGATCAAGATAGCACGGAAGCGGCCTTCGCGCTCACCCCGACGACGGAAAGTGGGGACGCGGCGGCGGTTGCAGGCACGTTCGAGTGGGCCGAGGACGGGGCTGGCTTCATGTTCACGCCGGATGAACTGCTGTCGCTGGATACGTCTTATACGCTGTCGCTCAATCAGCAAGCGGCAGGGCTGGGCGGCGGCGCACTGGCGGCGGCGGTCAGTCTGGGCTATTCGACTGTCCCTGCACCGGCGATTGCCAGCACCGACCCCTTCGACGGGCAGACCGAGGTGCAACCCTTCGGCGGGGTCACGCTATATTTTGTCTCCCCGATGGATGTGGAGACGCTCGACGACAAAGTGACCATCGAGCCGGAACCCTGGCGCGAACCGGATTACTTCTACCAGAGCTACAACGATGCGCTTCAGGTGTCCTTCCCGGTGGAACCCAGCACGGATTACACCATCGTCGTTGAACCGGGCATGGAGGACATTTACGGCAACGCGATTGAACGCGGTCTGACCTTTAGCTTCTCCACCGCAGCTTATGCACCGGATGTCAACCTGGAAGTGCCGGGGCCGGTCGGCTTTTACAACGCGGAACGCGATCAGACCTCGCTGTTCGTCACGCATCGCAACGTCAGCCGCCTTGACCTGAGCCTGTACAGTGTGCCGCTGCCGGCGTTCACCCAGCAAATCGTCAATGATGATTTTTACGACCCGACCGAGAGCTACCAGCCCACGCAGGACGATTTGCTGCGCCGCTGGCAGATCGAGTCGGTCGCACCGACGGACGCCCGCCGCTATGAACTGCTCGACCTGGGCAACCTGGAAGGGACCAGCGCAGGGAGCGTTTCCTGCCCGGCAGCCCCGCCGACGCGCTTACAGGTCGGCGATACCGCGATTGTGATCACCGACCCCGACCCGCTGCGGGTGCGCAGCTCGCCGCCGGGGGGTGAGGTGATCGACCGTATCTATCGTGATTATGCGTTGCCAGTCGTAGGTGGGCCGGTCTGCGCGGATGATCTGATCTGGTGGGAGGTGCGTCTGCGTGACGAGCGTACCGGCTGGGTCGCGGAAGGCTTGCCCGACGAGTATTTCCTCGACTTGCTACGGTCGGGCGGCACATCCGAAGTCGTCATCCCCGACGACATCACCACTGATGGCACGCTGCAACCGGGCATTTACTACCTTGAGGTCAGCTCACCGGAGACGACTAACAACGGGATGCGTCCGCTCAAGCATTTCTTGCTGGTCGCCGATGCCAACATCGTGATGAACACGTCACTGGATGGCGTCACAGTCTGGGCGACGGATGTAGAAACCGGGCAGCCGATTCCGGACGCACCGGTTGAAATCTACGATGAGACGTTCTCGGTGATTGCCAGCGGCACCACCGACGCTGAGGGGGTCGCGCAGATCGACATCCCCGCCATTGACGACCTCTACGTGCGACGGATGGCGCTGTTGCAAACCGGCGATAACTACGGTGTCGGCCTCTCTAACTGGTCGGATGGCATCGACCCCTGGCGTTTCGGGTTACCGTCGGAGTTCTACCCGCGTCAGTATTCGCTCTATATGTACACAGACCGTCCGATCTACCGACCGGGGCAGCCGGTGTACTTCCGGGGGGTGTTGCGCTCGCGTGACGATGTGAACTACAGCCCGGCGGATTTTGATAGCGTCAGCGCACAGGTTTTTGATGATCGAGGCGAGATCGTCTACGAGCGTGAGGTCGATTTAACCGAGTTCGGCACGTTCAACGATAGCTTCGAGATCGCCGATGATGCGCCGCTCGGCTTCTATCGGGTGGTGGTTGATCTGCCGTCACAGCAGGAATTCCGCTCCGAGGGTGGTTCGGTGTCGTTTAACGTCGCGGAATACCGCCTGCCCGAATTCCAGGTGGAACTGACACCGGAGGCCGAGCAAGTGGTGCAAGGGGAGACGATCACCGTTGAACTCGAAGCGCGTTATTTCTTCGGCGGGTTGGTGCAAAACGCGACCGTCGAATATAACGTGATCGCCAATCCCTATAACTTTGACTACCGTGGGCCGGGCAGCGGCTACAGCTTTGTGGACTTCAATACCGATGGTGGGCCGAGCGAGTTCTACAGCTTCAACGGTGGGGTGATCGCCAGCGGTGGCGGTGCTACCGGCGCTGATGGCACGTTTACGATTGAACTGCCCGCCGACCTCGAAGATGCCACGCAAAGCCAGTCTTTCACCATCGAAGCGACCGTGCGCGATGAGAGCGACCAGACCGTCGCCGGGCGCAAGGAAGTGATCGTGCATCAGGGCAACTTCTACATCGGCGTCAGGCCGGACGAGTACGTCGGCACCGCGTTGAGTGACACCCGCGTCGAATTTCGCACCGTCGGCTGGGATAGCGCCCGCGTTCCCGATCAAGCACTTCAGGTCGAAGTGGTGGAGCGCCGCTGGTCGAGTGTACAGGAAGAAGACCCCAACGGCAGAACCACATGGTCATGGGAAGTCGAAGAAATCCCGGTGGCTGACGCCGAAGTGACCACAGATGAGGACGGCCTCGCGGAATACTTCTTCATCCCGCCCAACGGCGGTGTGTTCAAGATCACCGCGACCGGCACCGACGACCTGGGTAATGCGGTGCGCTCATCAACGACGTTATGGGTCAGCGATCAGCAGTACGTCTCATGGCGGCAGCAGAACAGCAACCGTATCGACCTCGTCACCGACCGCGACGAATACGCCATCGGTGATACCGCCCAGGTGTTGATTACCTCGCCCTTCCAGGGGGAGACGAACGCACTGATCACGGTGGTGCGCGGTGATGTGTTGATGACCGAACCTATCGTGATGCCCAGTAACTCCTACGTTTATGAGTTCGAGATCACCGAGGACTTCGCGCCGAATGCGTTCGTCTCCGTGATGATCGTCAAGGGCGTGGACGAGAGCAACCCGGTCGCGGGTTTCCGCATGGGCATGGCGCAGATCAACGTAGACCGCTCGCGTAAAGAGATCGACATTCTCGTCACGCCGGATCGTGACACCGCCGGCCCGCGTGAAACCGTCACCTACACCGTGCAGACTCGTGACTACGCCGGGGAGCCGGTCGCCGCTGAGGTCGGCATCGGCCTGACCGATCTGGCGTCACTTTCCATCGGGGAGCCGAACAGCCAGCCCATTCTCGACTTTTTCTACGGGTTGCAGGCGGTCGCGGTGCGCGTCGCCACCCCGCTGACCATCAACACCGACCAGCTCACACAGACCGTGCTGGATACGATCAAAGGCGGCGGTGGTGGCTTCGGTGAGGGGGGTATCTTCGACATTCGTGAAGAATTCGTCGATACTGCTTACTGGGACGGTGATCTGGTCACCGATGAAGACGGTATGGCGACCTTCGAGGTCACACTGCCGGATAACCTGACCACATGGCGCTTGGATGCACGGGCGGTCACACGCGGCGCGGACGGTGAGACACTGGTCGGGCAGGATACGTTTGATCTGCTCAGTACCAAACCGCTGCTCATCCGCCCGGTGACGCCGCGCTTCTTCGTCGTCGGTGATGAGATCATCCTCGCCGTGGTGGTCAACAACAACACCGATGAGGCGCTTTCGGTTGAGGTCGGCATCGAGGGTGAGGGTGTGGCCTTCGATGACGACGCCGTGCAAACGCTCGTCGTGGAAGCCAACAGCGGCCTCCGTGTGAATTGGCCCGTCACGGTTGAGAACGTCGAGAACGTCGATCTGACTTTCTTCGTCAGTGGTGGGGATTTCAATGACGCCAGCAAGCCGCCGCTTGGTCAGGGGGAGGATCGGCTGCTGCCGGTCTATCGTTATGAAGCACCGGAAGTTATCGGGACGGGCGGCGTACTGCGTGAGGCGAACACCATCACCGAGACGATCATGCTGCCGCCACAGTTTGACGTGACGCAGGGTGAATTGACGATCAACCTGGAGCCGTCCCTCGCGGCGACCTCGCTCGAAGCGTTGGACGTGCTGCAAAGCCGCCCCTACGAAGGCATCGAGTCGGTCGTCAGTCGCTTCTTACCCAACATCATGACCTTCCGTGCGTTGGATGAAACCGGCCTCGCTGATGCGGAACTACGGGCGAACTTGGACACCGAAGTGCAGTTCGCCGTGCAGCGGCTCTACGCCCAGCAGAAGGTCGATGGCGGTTGGGGTTGGTATGTACAGGATCGTAGTAACGTGCTGGTCACCGCGTATGCGCTGCTCGGTCTGGTAGAGGCGCGTGACGCCGGGTTCGCGGTCAGCGAAGATGTCATCGACCGTGCGGACACCTTCCTGCGGGAGAACTTCGTCACGGTCGATCTCGAAACCGAGGGCTGGCGCTTGGATCGGCAGGCGTTCGTGCTTTACGCGCTGGCACGCGCCGGTACGCCGGACATCGCCCGGATGGGCACACTCTACGAGTTCCGCGATCGTCTGAGCATCTACGCACAGGCATTGCTGGCGACCACCTACGACCTCATCGGACAGAACGAGGCACGGACGGACACGCTCGTCTCTGACATCTTCAACGCGGCGATCACCAGCGCCAACGGCATCCACTGGGAAGAAGCCGATCGTGACTTCTGGAACTGGAACACCGATACCCGCACGACCGCTATCGTGCTGCAAACGTTGGTGCGCCTGCAACCGGAGAGCGACCTCATCCCCAATGTGGTGCGTTATCTGATGGTGATGCGTGACGCCGATGCCTGGGAAACCACGCAAGAAACGGCCTGGGCGGTGATGGCGTTGACGGATTGGATGGTCGCCACTGGCGAACTCCAGGCCGACTACGACTACAGCTTGACCTTCAACGATGAAGAACTCGCCGGGTTGAGCGTCACACCGGATGAAGTTACCCAGGTGCAAACGCTGCAAGTCGAGGTCGCCGCGATGCTGCAAGACAGCGCCAACACGCTCACCTTTGAGCGTAGCGCCGGGCCGGGCAACCTGTACTACACGGCCTATCTGCGGGCGTTCCTGCCGGTGCCGGAAATCGACGCGCTGGATCGCGGTGTGATCGTACAGCGGCGCTACACACTGTTAGCGGATGCCGACCGCGAAACCATCACCGAAGCACGCATCGGCGATGTGGTGCAGGTGCGTTTAACCATCGTCGCACCCAACGACCTGCATTACGTGGTGGTCGAAGACCCGATCCCGGCAGGTACGGACGCGATTAACCCCAACCTCGCCACCGAGCAGCAGATCGGCACGCGCCCCGGCATTGATAGCAGCGACCCGGTCAGCCGGGGCTGGGGCTGGTGGTGGTTCAGCAACATTGAATTCCGTGATGAGAAGGTGGTGTTGAGTAGTACCTACCTCCCTGCGGGGACGTATGAATATGTCTACACCATCCGGCCCGGCCTGGAAGGGGAATACAACGTCATCCCGCCGACCGCACGCGAGTTCTTCTTCCCCGATGTGTTCGGGCGTGGTGAAGGCACGACGTTCACGGTGCTGCCTGCCGGGGAATAAAAGCGTAAAAAGTTGTCAAAACGTGAGACAGACGGTGCGGCTAATCGTCTGTCTTTTGCTATACTTGAGTAATAAACGTTCTCAGCGGATGATGTGCCTATGAATACGAAAAATGATATTTTAGCCGCCGGTAATGACAGTAAAGCCATGCTCCAGGCGGCGGCGAAGGCCTTGAAGCAATCAATGCAAGACGAGACGGCGCTGGTCGTCTACTCGTGCCTTTCCGGTCGTGAGGTGACGTGGCAGCGGGTGGTAGGTCAGTTGATAAACAACCATCCACAGAATTCAGTCGCACGCGGTTGGGCGAAGTACATGACGTTCTTCAACAATCCCGCCGGTGATGCGACTCTGCAAGAGGCGCTACGGCGTTTGTTGACCTATGCTGATGACGATTACACCTACGCCGACGATCCGAACAAGACCATTCTGAACGATCTGGTTGATGGGCAGCCCTCACACAGCATCTTTGAATGGGCGGCGGTCGCGGATGCGGCGCGTTTGCAGTTGGGGCAGGCGCATCCGCACGCCAATCATCTGGCGCAGAGTATGAGCGAAAGCCTTCATCAAGAGGCGCAGAATTACCTCGAAGCCTTTGCCGACGGTCAGGATGCGACGACGGAAACGGTGGACGACTCCGCGAACGTCTACGAGATGTTCTGGGATTGTAAGTATTGCGGTACGACCAAGTTGCTCGGCAAGACCCAAAAGTTTTGCCCGACCTGCGGTGCACCGCAAGACCCCGACCGGCGTTACTTCCCCGCCGATGACGAAAAAGTCGCCGTCAAAGATCATAAATTCGTCGGTGCGGATAAGAAATGTGCGTCCTGTGGCAATTTGAACAGCGCCGCCGCTGACCACTGTACGCGCTGTGGTGCGCCAATGGCAGATGCTGAGAGCGTCCGCAAATTTGGCGAACGGGCGAAAGCCGAAGGCGAAACGTTCGCGGCACAAGACTTATATCAACGGCTTGACCAGGAAAGTGTGCTGCAAGCACAGGGTATCGACCCGGCAGCGGCGGCGATCTCCAAGGCCGCTGCCGGTCGCCGGTTTAAATCCTGGCAGATGGGGTTGGCGGCGTTGGCGGTGCTGGTGATCTGCGGTGGGTTGATCTACACGCTGTTTTTCTGGACGGAGGTCAGCACGGCCTCGGTGGTCGAACAACGGTGGGAACGTGAGATTCGCATCGAGCAGGTGCAGTCCGTCCAACATGACCGGGAGGGGCGCTGTAGCTCAGTCGCGCCGAGTGATGCTTACAACGAAAGCGAACGGCGCGAGCAGGTTGATACCCGCCGTGTGCAGACCGGTGAGATCTGTCGTAACGTCCAGCTTGACCAGGGCGACGGCACCTTCCGCACCGAACGCCAGTGTGACCCGGTCTACGAGAATGAACCGGTCTACGGGCCGGTTTGCTATTACACCGTCAATGAATGGGAATACGAACGCACGGTGACAAGCGCGGGTGCGTTCGATCAGGCGATGTTCTGGCCGGAGGTGAGCCTCGCCAGGGCGAACTGTGCCCAGCCCGGTTGTGAACGTGAGGCCGAACGTGATGATAACTTCATCGTCACCTTCACCCGTGAAGGGGAGACTTTCGACTGCGAGGTCGATAATGATATGTGGTCATCCGTGCAGGAAGGCCAGGAATTTACCGTAGAGATCGCCCGCGTCGGCGGACGCGAACAGTGCGACACCCTCCAACCGGCGGGTTAGGAGTGAGTAGCGAATAAAGTCAGCATATCAGCGATAATGACCGTATCATATCGTTATGATTTGCTTAAATTGTTTCCACTCCATCCCTTAGTCGCGCAACCAGTCGATCAGCACCCGGTTGACCTCGCCAGCGGCCTCGTGCTGCACCCAATGTGAGGCGTGGTCAATCAGATGCAGGTGACCGTCGTCACAGAGTTCGATGCTCTTATGGGCGAGGTCGGTTTTCATCACGGGGTCTTGCATCCCCCAGATGAGCGTGGTCGGCACGGTGATGCGTGGGCTGGGAAGGCTCTGCGGCGGTGTCTTGCGTACCGCTCGATACCAGTTGAGCATCCCCTGACGTGCGCCCGGTTGCTTCCACGCCGTCCGGTACTTTTGCAGGTCGGCCTCGGTGAAGGCGGCGCTATCCCTGAAGGCCCAGCGTGCCAGCAAGCCACCGTCGAACACACTCGTGACGATCTCCGGCAGCACCGGCAGTTGGAAGAACGCCATGTAGAGGCTTTTGCGCTGCTGCTCCGGGTCTTGCTTGACGGCGCGGTTAAACGCGGCGTGGTGCGGGATATTCAGCACGGTCAGCTTGGCGATGCGCTCCGGGTAGCGGTTCGCCGCCCACCACGCCGCACCGCCGCCCCAGTCATGCCCGACGACCAGCCCGCGCTCCTGCCCGGCATAGTCGATCAACCCGACGATGTCGTCGGAAAGCACATCGAGGCTGTAAGCGGCGACCTCGTCCGGCTTGTCGCTCAGGTTATAACCGCGCTGGTCAGGGATGATGAGGCGGAACCCGGCGTTCACCAGTGCGTCGATCTGATTATGCCAGCCGTACCAGAACTCCGGGAAGCCGTGCAGCAGAATCACCGGGGTGGCGTCGGCGTCCCCGGCCTCGACGATGTGCAAACGCACACCGTTAATGTATACATCGTGATGCGTCAGTGGTGTCTCGATCATATCAGGAACTCGCTCAATAATTCATTGACTCGTGTCGCATTGTCGTGCTGTACCCAGTGGGTGGCGTCGGTAAGCAGATAGAGTTCGCCGTCCTCACAATATTCGACGCTCGGACGTGCCATGTCCTCGCTGAGAAAACGGTCTTTCGTTCCCCAGATCATCAATGTGGGCATGTGGAGCCGCCAGGCGGGTGGGTCTGCCGGGCGATGGCGCACATAGGCGCGGTACCAGTTCATCATAGTCGTCATCGTGCCCGGTCTTGACCACGCTTCGCGGTACTGTTGCATATCGGCATCGGTGAAGGAGCCGCGCTTGCCGCTGCTCTGCATGGCCCCCGCCATGATGCGCCAGTTGTTAAGGCCGACCAATTTCTCCGGCAAAAACGGCATCTGGAACATGCCGGCGTACCAGCTTTTAAGCATCTGGGAAGGGCTACTGCGCAGTGTGCGCTCAAGGACGTGCGGATGTGGCACGTTGAAGATGCCCAACTTGGCGACTTTTTCCGGGTGACGCAGCGCCAACCACCACGCGACCATCGCGCCCCAGTCGTGCCCGATGATGTTGGCTTTTTCTTCGCCCGCCGCGTGGATCAAACCGACCACATCGGCGACCAATTCGTCGACGCGGTAGTTGCGCACGCCATCGGGTTTGTCGCTGAGGTTGTACCCGCGCTGATCCGGCACCCAAAGCCGTAGACCCTGTGCCGCCAATGCCGGGAGCTGATGCCGCCAGCCGTACCAGAACTCCGGGAAGCCGTGCAGCAGGATGGTTAATTCGCCGGCAGGGTCGCCCGCCTGGATCACGTTGAGGCTGACGCCGTTGGTGCGGATCAGTTGTTGTTCGTATTCAAGTTGAATCATCAGTTTGCTCACTTTTTTACGTGTCTATGAGTGTAGCGCAAAACGATGAGCAGTCTATGTACGGCGGCGGCGCAGCCAGTTCAGCACACGAGGCCACAGCCGGGTATACAGGCCGTACAGCGGCGGGAAGGGCGCGTAATCCCACGCGCCGATGTGCCGGACGACCGTGCCACGAAAGCCACGCTTGAACTCGTATACGCCCCACATAGAATCGTCTTCGTGGAACTCGTCCGGCGCGCCCCACATATCATAAAAGGTGCAGCCCTGTGCCTTCGCCCGGCGCATCGCCTCCCATTGGAGCGCGTAATTTGGCATCCGGTTGCGCTCCTGGTTGGACGATGCGCCGTAGAAATACCAGCAGCCGCGCCCAAACCGGAATAAGATCACATGCGCGATGGGCTGTCCGTCATATTGGGCGATGAGCGCGTGCGCTAACCCGGCCTGCATGAAGTCACGCCATTCTTTTTTGTAGTAGTCCGCCGGGCGGATGAGGAAGTCGTCGCGCCGCCCGGTGACGTGATACAGATCATAGAGCGTGTCGAGGTCGTCTATGCTCGCGCTTCGGATCGTCACATCTTTCTTATACGCCGTGCGGACTTTGCGCCGGGTGTTGCCACTCATCGCCATCAGCAGGTCGTCCTCGTCGGCGGTCAGGTCGAGCGTAATCGTGTTGCGAAACTGCACCTGATCGTCGGAGAGTTGCCAGCCGCGCCCCTCAAGTGTTTGCACCACCCGCCGACCGTCCGCGTGTGGGGTGTCGTCTTCGTCACCGGGGACGCCAGTCGCCAGGGGTAGCGCCGGGTCGATCTTCAACCAGAGCGCCCGCCGCCGCCGAGCAAACCGCTGGATGTCGTCCAGCACAAAATCGACCAGCGTCGTGTCGCCGTAATCCAGCACCGGGCCGCGTGGCACGTAGATCACCGCGAACGGCCCGACCGTGCGCGTCAGCAGGGACGCGGCGGCGACGGTGGCCTCATCGCTTTGGTAAAGTATGCGGGTCGGTTGCCAGCCGGTCGTCTGCTGCTTGAACGCGCCCCACTCCCAACTTTGCAACACATGGGCGTAGGGCAGGTCACGCAGGTGATCGTTCCAGGTGTCGCGGTCGGTGATGGTGGTTGTACGAAGCATCGTCTAGCCCCTCACCTTGAGTGCGAGTTCATAAGCTTTGTACATCAGCGGATTGTAGACTTTATCCCACGCGCCAGCAGAGCGGATCACCTGACCGCCCCAACCACGTTTGAAGCCATACACACCCCATAGCCCGTCGGAGCGGTCTTTGAATTGTGCTTCGAGTGTATCTTCGTCCGCATCGGGGATGCCCCACATATCGTAGTAATCACAGCCCTGCGTCTTCGCCCATTGGATCGCCTCCCACTGGACGCCGTAAGTCGCCATCAGGTTACGCTTGACGCTCGATGATGCGCCGTAGAGATACCACGCGAAGCGACCAACCGCAAACACCATGATCCCCGCCAGTGGGTCGCCGTCGTGTTCTGCCATAATCAGCGTGGCGCGGCCCGACGGGGCGAACAGATCATAGGCGACCTCGTAATAGGCCGGTTCGTGGACGCCGAACTCATTGCGGTTGCCGGTGGTCTGGATCATACGATTGAACAGGGCGACGTCCTCACGGTTGCCGTGATAAAAGCGCACCCCTTTTTTGTACCCCTGACGGATCTTGCGCCGCGTGCCCTGGTTCATCCGCGCCATAATCGTGTCGTCATCGTCGCGGATGTCAATCATAATCGTGCTGGGTGGTTGGATGGTCTGCGGGCTGGGCTGGAACGCCAACGTCTCGAAGTTCGGCGGCTTTTCGTCAAGGTAAATACCCGGTTCCCACTTCAGGAAACGGGCGCTACGCGCTTGCGCGGTCTCGTGGATAGCGTACCACAGGCGAGTACGTTGTAAGGGGTCGATCATATACGGCCCCATCGGTAGATAAGCCATCGTGCCGAGCTTCGCCGGGAGCGGGCGAAAAAGCACCTGTGCCCCGGCGATGATGTCGTCTGAACTGTCGGTGAGCGTCACACGCTCGCAGCCCCAACCGAACGCGCCTTTCAGGTCTCCCCATGTGGAAAGTTGCAAGACGTGGGCACGGGGTTGGCGTAGCACGAACGCATCCCACTGGTCATTGATTTCTCTGGTCATGGTCGCTATCTATGTCGTGTAGAACGACAAGAGGTTAGGCCACGACGGGTCAAATTACAAGTCACAACCGGCGCTGTCTATTCTTCGACCTCATCAATCATGATGTGAAACGCGACCACGTAATCCCCAAAAGATGTCCCCAGGTAACTGCCTACCAGATACGATAGGCGTTCGCGGTCTAGTTCTTCGTCTTCGGGGTGTTGGTAAGTCAGCATCGCGTCATATTCACGCGCTCGTAGCTCACGGTTAAAAGACCGGGTGACGTAGAAGCTGTCTAAAGAGACATTCTGTCCCCAGCAGATTTCTTCGATGCCGGAGTCATCACAGAAGATCTCCGTTTCTGTGTCATCGGTGACGACTTTCCCTGCGTCGCTAACCAGCGAGATGGTCGGGTCTAGCCGACCGGTGACGGAAAACGCATAGATGGTCGGGACGATTTCCGCAGCACGGACTTCTTCGTTCATGACGATGGAGAAAACATCTCCCTCATCCTCGAACTCGTTTACTGCCATACCCTCGATGGTCAGCAGAAATTCACCCGGTTCCTCGTCGATGTTGCTGACAAAGATGGAAACATCGCCTACTTCATCGTTGACACCGTTGTTAAAGCGGATTTGTGTGTTGCGGCTTTGTGAATCGATGAAGTTGGTCGTCGGTAGGTCTGCCGTAAAATCGTTTGTATCGCGGGCATCGTCCACACAGCGAATTTCACCCTGACCGTTGACCACCGCCATAATCGGGTTGAAGTCATCGATCCCCATGACTGTCGCGGTGTAATCCAAGCCGCTGACCATGTCCTCAACGATAATGTGTGCGCCTGTTTCCAGTCTCACTTCGTTACCGGATTCGTCCTCGCAGGTGATCGGCAGTGCTGGCTGTTCTGGTAGCTGCTGCGCGTTGACCGTAAAACCGCTGAATAAAAATAACGTCAGTAGGCAGAGTGAAGTGAAATGTATCATGTGTCCCTCTTTAAATCCGTTATCATGAATAAACCCATTATGCCGTAAAATTAAGCGAATTGCGCGTGCTTGCTCAGCCGAACTGCTTTTTAATCCCAGGCATCTGTGCTAGAATTCCACTCATTCGCAAACACGTTGGGGAGTCGTATTGGTTCTTCAGGATCTTGCGTGGTGAACATAAGTTCTTCAGCAGATATGATGTGTCTCGATGGATTTTGACCTATATCTGGCGTCGTTTCTGCACAATCTTGTGGATTTT
>DAOTTX010000046.1:0-23912 GCA_034437515.1 Anaerolineae bacterium | reverse complement strand
GACATAGCGCATTTTCGGAATAGCAAATTCTCCTTTCGGTAAACTGTCCTACGTTTACTGTATCGCATGCAGTTAAGTTTTTTATCAGCGAATATGCTTGTGGTTACTTAGCACGCACCTCTCCCTCGTTTTAAATCATCATTAAACATTCTGCACAAAGTCTATACGGGGTGTATAATCATCGCCAATTTTATGCACGCAGTGAATGGAGGTCAACCATTGGCGAAGGTAGATACAATTTTAACCAACGGCACTGTCATAACCATGAACGAACAGTTCGAGGTCTTTCTGGATGGTGCAGTCGCCATCCAAAATGAGAAGATCATCGCCGTTGGCACAACACAAGAGATCACCGCCGACTACACCGCCGATGCACTTATCGACTGCACCGGGCACTATATCCTACCCGGTCTTGTCAACGCGCACACCCACGTCCCGATGACGTTGCTGCGCGGCCTCGCCGATGACCTGCGTCTCGACGTGTGGTTGATGGGCTATATCATGCCGACGGAACGCGAGTTCGTCAGCCCGGAATTCTGCCGTCTGGGTACACGCCTGGGCTGTGCAGAGATGATCCGCAGTGGCATCACCGCGTTTGCGGATATGTACTACTACGAAGCCGACATCGCCGACGAAACCGCTAAAGCCGGGATGCGTGGCGTCCTCGGTCAGACGATCCTGAAGTTCCCCGCACCAGATGCGGAAAGCTACGAGGAAAGCCTGGAATACGCCCGGCAGTTCATCGACACCTGGCAAGACCATCCGCTGATTACTCCGGCGGTTGCACCACATGCGCCTTACTCTAGCACTAAAGAATTGTTGAAACAATCCGCACAACTTGCCATGCAGTATGACGTGCCGGTGCTCATCCACATCTCGGAGACACAGCAGGAAGAAGAAGACAGCTTCGACAACTACGAAATGCGCGTGGTGCCCTGGGTGCGCTCCAGCGGGTTGCTCAACGCGAAGGTCCTCGCCGCGCATTGTGTCCACATCAACAAGGGTGATATGCAGACGCTCTATGAGCATGATACCACCGTCGCCCACAACCCCACCAGCAACCTCAAGCTCGCCAGCGGCATCGCCCCGGTGACGGAAATGCTGGAAAACCGTCTTACGGTCGGCATCGGCACCGATGGCCCCGCCAGCAACAACGACCTGGATATGTTCGAGGAAATCCGGTTAGCAGCGATCCTGGCGAAGACCGCCGCCAGTGACCCGACCGTGCTACCGGCAAAACAAGCTCTGCTGATGGCGACAAGGTTAGGTGCAAAGGCGTTGTTCATCGACGACGTGACCGGCAGCCTGGAACCGGGAAAACTTGCAGATCTGATCGTGGTAGAAGCCAACACTATCCACAACCTGCCGCAGTTCCGTCGCAATGATGATACGATCTATTCGCAGTTGGTCTATGCGACCAAAAGCACCGATGTGGTGCATACGATGTGTCATGGGCAGTGGTTGATGCGTGACCGTGAGTTGCTGACTATCGACATTGATTCTGTACTCGATGAAGCGAGAAAATATGCCGAACAGGTTGACGAGTTCCTGATCGCCCATGAAGGCGATGTATTGAGCAAGTTACTCGCCGTCGGCGGTCTGGAACGCTCAGAAAGTTTTGAGGTACAGGTCAAAGCACGTTTGCCCGAAAACATCATGATCGAGCAACTGCTGAACCATCACGACGTCGAATTCTTGCGTGAGGTGCGGTATCGCCAATACGACACCTACTTCATCTTCGAGGACGAAGAGATGGGACGGGTGCGTTACCGTGAGGATGATAAGTTAGACAAAGACGGCGAAATCGGCGAAGTACGCGCTCGGCTGACCTACACCATGCCGACCAAAGAACGTGAGTTCAATTCTTCGATTTTGCTGTCACACTCGCGCTTCATCGCCCCGGCAGACCGCCCGCTGCGCTTCTATCAGGAATACTTCCAGGCACCGATCACCCGTGAGCTTCAGAAAGAGCGCAAACGTTGGCGCATTCACTACCAGGGGGTGCTCTACTACATCAACATCGACGAAGTGATGGAACCCGACCTGCCAGAGAAGTTTATCGAAATCAAAGCACGAACCTGGTCGCTTTCCGACGCAGAACACAAAGCGGATGGCATCTCACGGATGCTCGAAATTCTCGGCATCAGTCCGACCGATTTTGTACGTCGAGACTACCTCGAAATGTGAGAAGAACCTCGTTAGTGACCATCAACGGGGAGCGCAACTGGTACGCTCCCCGTTGATGTCTCTCTTCAATCGGCGGCACCGGCAAGCGTATGCTCAGTGTCCGCGTAACGCTGATAGTTCGTGTCAAAGCGCCCCAACAACTCACGAGCGGTTTCGTCGTACTGGGCGCGATCTGCCCAGGTTTCACGCGGATGCAGCACCGTTTCCGGTACACCTGGGCACGTCATCGGGATGTATAGCCCGAAGAAGTCCTCTTGCTGAGTGGGAGTCTGCGCCAGTGTGCCATCAAGGATGGCGTTGATAATCGCACGGATATAAGTCAGCTCGATACGATGTCCCATCCCGTATGCACCACCCGTCCAGCCGGTGTTGACCAGCCACACATTGACGTCTTGTGCGTCGATCTTCTCGCGCAGCATCGCCGCGTAATCAACGGCAGGCAGCGGCATAAACGGCGCACCAAAGCACGCGCTAAACGTCGCCTGCGGTTCGGTGACGCCGCCTTCCGTCCCGGCGACCTTCGCGGTATAGCCGTTCAAGAAGTGATAGGCGGCCTGTGCCGGGGTGAGCTTGCTGACCGGTGGTAATACGCCGAACGCATCACACGTCAGGAAAATCACGTTGCGCGGCTGTGCCCCGCATCCGGTATCGCTGGCGTTCGGGATGTGATAAATGGGATACGAACAGCGCGTGTTCTGGGTCAGTGTAGCATCGGTGAAATCCGGTACACGATGCTCGTCAACCATCACATTTTCCAGAACCGTGCCGAAACGCCTGGTCGTGGCGTAGATCTCCGGCTCCCCTTCTTCGCTCAGATTGATGGTTTTGGCATAGCAACCACCCTCGAAGTTGAACACACCGTCATCGCCCCAGCCGTGCTCGTCATCCCCGATGAGCGTGCGCTGTGCGTCGGCACTGAGGGTGGTCTTACCCGTACCGGAAAGACCGAAGAACAAAGCGGTTTCGCCGTTTTCGTCGGTGTTGGCGGCACAGTGCATCGGCAGCACGCCCTCACGCGGCAGCAGGAAGTTCAGCACACCGAAGATCGCCTTTTTGATCTCCCCCGCGTAGTGAGTCCCGCCGATCAACACCAACCGTTTGGTCAGGTGGATCAGTACGAACGCCTCGGAGTGCGTGCCGTCGTTTTCCGGGTCGGCGTTGAAGTCCGGCAGGTGCAGCACGGTGTAATCCGGCGAGAAGCTGTCGAGTTCCGGCGCACTCTGCGCTCTGCGGAACATATTGTAAGCAAATAGATTATGCCATGCGGTTTCCGTGACCACGCGCACCTTCATCTGATGCTCTGGATGCGCCCCGGCATAGCAATCCCGCACGTAAACATCCGCACTACGCAGGTATCGCTGCATCTTCTGAAAGATCCAGCCGAAGCAATCCGCCGAGAAGGGCTTGTTGACATCACCCCAATCGATCAGATGCTGGGTCATCGGCTCTTTGACGATGAACCGGTCGTCGGGCGCACGTCCGGTATGCTTACCCGTCCGCACGACGAACGCGCCACCTTTGGCAACCACACCTTCCTCGTCGTTGATCGCCATTTCGATCAGTTCAGCGGGGTTCAGTTGGTAGTTGACCCGACGCAGATGACGCAGGCCGAGCAAATCGAGCTGTTGATAAACCTCGGTTGTGTTAAACATATCATTCGTTCCTATCACACTCTGTGTTATCTTGGGTGGTGGCGCTTCCCCGACCTGTTACAGCAGACCGGGTACACACCGCATCGGATACCTTTTAACTAATTGGTTACGCCAGCGAATTGTGCAGTCTCGGTGGAGCCTTCCATCGCGGTTGTGGACGAAGCGCCGCCCATCACCGCTTGCTGCACAGCGTCGAAGTAACCTGTCCCCACGAAACCCTGATGCTTGACGGCTTTGTAGCCATCGGATTCTAGCGCGAACTCACGATCTTGCAGTTTGGAATACGTCGCCATACCGTGATCTTTGTAGCCGAGCGCCAGTTCAAACATGCTCAGGTTCAGCGCGTGGAAGCCAGCCAGCGTGATGAACTGGAATGTGTAACCCATCTTGCCCAGTTCGCGCTGGAATTTGGCAATCGTCTCGGCGTCGAGCTTTGCGCTCCAGTTAAAAGACGGCGAGCAGTTGTACATCAGCGGTTTACCGGGGAACTGTGCGTGGATGGCATCTGCGAACTGCTTGGCCTCATCCAGATCAGGATGCGAAGTCTCACACCACACCATATCCACATAGGGGGCATAGGCCAGTCCGCGTGCGATTGCGGCTTCGATGCCGTTGCGCACCGGGTAGAAACCCTCGACCGTGCGCTCACCCCCGAAGTCGATGAAGCGATGGTCTACCGGATCAATGTCACTCGTGATGAGTGTCGCGGCGTCGGCATCGGTACGGGCGACCAGCACGGTCGGCACGTCGAGCACATCGGCGGCGAGGCGAGCGGAGACGAGTTTGTTCACGGCCTCACGGGTCGGCACCAGCACCTTCCCACCCAGGTGACCACACTTCTTCGCGGACGAGAGTTGATCTTCGTAATGCACCCCGGCGACACCGGCTTCGATCATGCCTTTCATCAGCTCGAAGGCGTTCAGGTTGCCGCCAAAACCGGCTTCCGCATCCGCCATCAACGGCACGAAGTAATCAATCGCCTCGTCACCCTTCACCGTCTGGATCTGATCCGAACGCATCAGCGCGTTGTTGATGCGCTTGGCAAGCTGCGGCACACCGTCGGCGGGATACAAGCTCTGGTCGGGGTACATCTGCCCGGCGCTGTTGGCGTCGGCGGCGGTCTGCCAACCGCTGATGTAAATCGCACGGAGGCCGGCCTGCACCTGCTGCACGGCCTGGTTACCGGTCAGTGCGCCGAGCGCGTTCACGTAACCATCACCAGAGATCAGATCCCACATCTTCTGTGCGCCGATCTTCGCCAGTGTGTACTCAATCTGGATGCTGCCGCGCAACCGCACGACTTCTTCCGCAGTGTAACCGCGCTTGATGCCCGCCCAACGCGGGTTGGTTTCCCAGTCTTGCCGGATCTCGTTTGCATTTTTCATGATATTTAGTCCTTAGTTGTTGGTTGTCAGTTATCAGTTGTCAGTTTTGGGTTGTTCGCTGTTAGTTCAGGTCGTCGTAGGCGGGCAGCGTCAGAAAATCGGTGAAGTCCTCATCACGGATCATCTGGTCAAATAGCTGCTTGGCCCGGTCAAAGTTGCCGTTGTCGAAGCGTTCTGCGCCCACTTCCTCGCGGATGGAGTCCATTTCTTCGTCGAGCAACTGCGCGAACAGCGGTTCGGTCACCTTGCGCCCGTCATCGAGTTCGGCGTTGTGATGCAGCCATTGCCATACCTGCGCCCGGCTGATCTCTGCGGTCGCGGCGTCTTCCATCAGGTGGTAAAGCGGCACACAACCGTTCCCGCCGAGCCACGATTCCAGATATTGGATACCAACTTTGAGGTTCCAGCGCAGACCATGTTCGGTGACCGTGCCTTTACTGGGGATGAGCAGGTCGTCGGCGGTGATGTTCACATCGTCGCGCTGCTTGTCGATCTGGTTAGACTGCGGCATGAACTCGTCGAAGATGTCGGTCGCCGTCGCCACCAGACCGGGGTGAGCGACCCAAGTACCGTCGTGTCCGTCGCGGGCTTCGCGCAGCTTGTCCTGCCGGACTTTTTCCATCGCGGCTTCGTTGGCTTCCGGGTCATTTTTAATCGGGATTTGTGCCGCCATCCCACCCATCGCATGAGCGCCGCGTCTGTGGCACACCTTGATGACTTGTAGTGTGTAGTTGTGCATAAACGGCACGGTCATCGTCACTTGAGCGCGGTCGGGCAACACGAAATCTGGCTTATTGCGGAACTTCTTAATGTAGCTGAAGATGTAATCCCAGCGTCCGCAATTCAACCCAGCGGAATGCTCACGCAGTTCGTAGAGAATTTCCTCAGTCTCGAACGCTGCGAGGATGGTTTCCACCAACACAGTCGCCTTGATCGTCCCCTGCGGAATTTCGAGTTCATCCTGTGCCAGCTTAAAGACATCGTTCCACAAACGTGCCTCCAGGTGGCTTTCCAGCTTGGGCAGGTAGAAGTACGGGCCGCTCCCCTTCTCGATCAATGCTTTCGCGTCGTGGAAGAAGAACAAGCCGAAGTCGAACAAACCACCGGGTACCGGGCGACCGTCCACGATGAAATGTTTTTCGTCGAGGTGCCAGCCACGCGGACGCACCATCAAGGTCGCGGTCGTCTCGTTGAGTGTGTAGTGCTTGTCTTTAACCGGATTATGGAACGTAATCGTACCGTGCACCGCATCTCGCAGATTGATCTGCCCTTCGACCATGTTGGTCCAGGTCGGCGCGTTGGCGTCCTCAAAATCTGCCATGAAAACCTTCGAGCCGCTGTTGAGCGCGTTGATGACCATTTTCCGGTCGGTCGGTCCGGTGATCTCTACACGGCGATCTTGCAAGTCTTCGTTAACCGGGGCAACACGCCAGTTCGCATCTTCACGGATGTGTGCTGTTTCCGGCAAGAAGTCCGGCATCTCACCGGCATCAATACGTTGCTGCCGTTGCGCACGGGCCGCCAGCAACTCGTCACGGCGTTCGGTGAACGTGCGGGCCAGCAGCGCGACAAACGCTTGCGCTTCCGGCGTGAGGACTTCCAGGTATTCTGTCGGAGTCTCGCCCTGTATCTGGATCGTATCTTGTAAATTCATCGTCATATGAATGCCTCCATTCACGAATATTAAGCCATCGGCACCGTTAAAAGGTGCATTTCGTCATACACCCTGTCTGATCTGGTGCATATTTCACAATATAAGATTGTACGATTTATCCTGCTTTAGTGTGTCAGGCTACATCAACGCAGCAAGAACAACTAATGGTAGGTAGAAGGTGAGCGATGTCTTTTTGAGGTCGTACTTCTGACGGTGTCATCAGGTTTCTCCCAGAAGGTGTAAATGTAATTTTGATAGTACAACTACAGGATAACGTGAATAGAGAAATTTGTGTACCGCATTTGCGTGGAAGATTTCACAATCTTTTCCTACAATGTGTATGAATTAATCAAATTGTGGTTCGATTATATGGGTGTTATGGAATATTCCGGCAGTATAGGGGACATACTGCCGGACGATCATTAGCGGCGGTTGCGGCGTCGCCGTGCTTGGAAGCAGCGGTCACAGATGCGGAAGCGGTGCCCCGGTCGCACCGGACGACCACATTCCATACAGCGTTTGAGTGTATCGATTTGGCGCAGGAGCGCCTCATCAATCTCTATCGACCAGTGCTGGCGCTCATGTCGGACGTTTTCTTCGTCTAGCGCGAACATGCTGAACTCGCGGCGGCTACCCAACCATAGGTAAATATCCGCACAACTGATGCTCTCCTCATAAGTTTCGAGGTCGGCGCTGGATTTAATCGCCTCAGGTGGACGTGGCGGTTCTGGCATAGACCAGCCCTTGAGGATCGACTGTGTGCAAGAATACCAGTATGACCGGCTGTTACGCCGTGTCGGTGCGTTGACCAGCTTCAGCGCGGCCTCCAGGCCGAGTTGATCGACCTCTTCATCAGTGAGCATCCGTGCCAACTCAATGCGCTCGTCCAGATCGGCGGTTTTGATAATCTCGCGCAGGGACTCAGGGATGGACGAAAGTTGCGCCCATTGCTCCAACCGTTGCCAGAAGCTGCCCGGCACCAGTTCCAGGTCGGTCACCGAGGGCGCGATGCGTGCATGGTTGATCTCCGGGACGGGTGTATGAAACATCTCGCGGATAAAGGCCAGGTCATCCGCCGTCGTCGCGCCGATCAAACCGGATTGCCGCAGGCCATAACGCCCGGCACGCCCACCGATCTGATGCACTTCTGCTGAGTTGAGCGGGCGCATATCGTAACCGTCAAACTTTTCGACCTCGTAAAAGCACACATAATCCGCCGGGAGGTTTAACCCCATGCCGACCGCGTCCGTCGCCACACAGATTTCCGTCTCGCCAGCAGCGAAGCGATCTGCCTGTTTGCGCCGCACTTCCGGCGGCAACCCACCATAAATGACCGACACCGTGCGTCCCATCCGTTCGAGTTCGGTCTTGAGGTGCAGCACCATACGGCGCGAGAAGGCGACCAGAATGGTGGAAGACGGCAGACTTTCCAGCGGCCAATGTTCATCGGCGACACCCAACGGCGTGAGCCGCTCATGGTGGATCACGCTAGTAGAGATGCCCCCTTCTTTGGCGAGCTTTTCGACCAGATTCTCCGCCGTTTCCGGCCCGATGACGTGGATTTCCGGCGCTTCGGCCTCCATAAGGGCGCGAGTCCAGGCCCAGCCCCGGTCAGGGTCGGCGAGCATTTGCGTCTCATCGATGACCACACATTCGCCGCTCTTCGATGGGTTAAGCATCTCAATCGTGGCGGCGGTGATCTGTGCGCCTTCGACCGGGATATGTTCTTCGCCGGTCAGCAGGTTGCAGCGGATACCGCGCCGGTTCATGCGGTCGAAAACCTCGTAGGCCAGCAGACGCAGCGGCGCGAGATACCATCCACTGCCCACCTCGCCTAGCGCCTCCAACGATTGATGGGTCTTGCCGCTGTTGGGCGGCCCGATGTGCAGCGAGATGTGCTGTTCACCGCGACGGTCATGCTTCCAGGTCGGGAAGGCTTCCATGAGACGTTCACGCAGCATCTGCCGCTGACGGCGTTCTTCGGCCTGTTGCAGTTCAAAGAGGCGCTGCTGTTCGCGGTATTCGGCCTCACGCTCAGCTTCTTCCTCACGCTGACGTTCTGCTAATTTGGTCAGGAATTCGCTGTAAGTCTTCGGCAGGCTCCAGCGACCGCGCACCTCGCCCCATTCCGGCTCACGGCGACTCGCGCCGGACTTACTCAAACGGCGGCGCACAGAGGCAAAACTCAGGCCGGAAACCATCGCGATCGACCGGGAGGAAAGTGTCTCATAGGTTGCAATCGCCTCGAAGACTCTTGCATCGGTAAAGGCCTGTTCGACCACCGCCGCCGGGATACGCACCTTGTTTTCAGGATCGACGAAAACGGGGAGCACATCATTGTGGATGGCCTGCTCAACTGTGTTCTTGTCCAGCGCCAGCCGGTTCGCCGCCTGACGTGGTGTATACGTCCGTGCCAATGTGCGCAACCGGTGGTTGTTGCCGTCAGTCGCGCCATAACGCAGCGTTTCCCCGGCGAATTCAAGTGCTTCTTCCCAATCTTCGTCCTTGATGGCGACCGCGTCCTCGGCGATGGAGCGGGCAATCCGCATATCACCTTCGGTGGAACGCACCCAGACCATCGAATACGGCTCGGCCTTCATCTTGACGCTGAACGTCGAGAAACCACCGGTAGAAGCGATCTCGTTTACCACATCACGCGGGAACTTCTCGTAAAGGGCTTCACGCGGCATGGTATTGCCGGTACGCTCCTCTAGCATAGCGGCGATCTGGTCACGGATGGGCTTGAGTTCGTGTTGCCGCTGTACGTTCTGCATGGTGCCTTCGCTCAATTGCAGCGGATCGTAGACGAACTCAGCATACGGCAGCAGAAGCTCATCATCGAGCAACCTTTGCAATATGTCCTCGTCGGCGATGGCCTCGACCAGCCGGTAGCCGTCTTCGAGCGAGTCGAGGATGGCACGCGCTGCCGGGTCATAACTTTCGAGTCGTTCATCGCGCTCGATGATCTGTTCTTCAATGGATTGTTGCGACAGGTTACCGCCACCACTCACCAACGGAAAACTCGGATTGCACCATGTTTTCAGTTCTTTTGCACTTTGTGCGGAGAGTCGCTCAGCATCATAGAGAATGTTGCCGACTCGTCCCACTTTGTCACCCTGTAAGGCATCGTTCAATATGGCGGCGTTTTTACGTCCGACCAGCTTGATGCGCTTCTTCAGGTTCGATTGATAGATAAACCCTTCGGGTACTCGTGCGAGCACACCTTCGATTAGTTCTACTGTAGGTTTGAATTTTTTAGCCAATGTTTCTCACTGAGATTACCATGTGTACGGGGGAATTTCGGGCGGCTGATCGTCATCATCGGTTTCGATCTGCACACGATCGTCAACGGCGTTGGTCTCGAATAACGTCGCCTGCTGTTGAGGTTCAACGTCATACTGTGCGAAAAGCTGTTCCAACAGCGGAGTCAATCGCCCGTGTTGGGCGTAGCGTTCCGCCGCAAAGCGTACTGGGTGTTTCTCACCCTTTTTGCGGTTGCAAGCCGGGCAAGCCAACACCAAATTATCGCGAACGTTGCGTCCGCCCTGGCTCAAACTAATGATATGGTCGATCTCGAATTCGCTGTACGTGACGTCATCACCGCACCAGCCGCAGCACCCACTGGATTCTAAAATACAGTGGCGCAGCAGCGCCGGGGAAACTTCCCCGACGGCCTGCAACAGCCGGGCGCGTCGATTGATCGCCGCCGCGTAACGTTCGAGTGACTTTTTATCCAGTTGATCCTGATAACGCATAAACCCTCATACAACTTTGGCGCTAGATACTCCCCGGCTTTAGTCGGGGGTCGCTGACAGGTGTTTCTGGAAATAGCCGACGATGTTCTCATTCAAATATACACGATCCGCCGGGCGGCGTGGCATATGCCGTTCGTCAGGGAACAACAAGATGTCATACGGTTGACGTGCTACGATCAAAGCATTGATTAACCGTGCCGTGTGACGGAAGTGTACGTTCTCATCAATCATACCATGAATGAGCAGTAGCTTCCCGGCTATATTTTCCACATGGGTCATCACGCTGCCTTCAGCGTAGCCTTCAGGGTTGGCCTGCGGGGTGCTCATGTAACGTTCGGTGTAGCAAGTGTCGTAACCGTCCCAATGGGTGACGGGCGCACCGGCGACCGCGACCTTGAACACGGCCGGTGCTTTGGCGAGACCCATTAACGCCATGTACCCGCCGTAGCTCCAGCCGAAGATGCCGACTCGATCAGGGTCGGCGATGCCCTGCGCTACCAGCCAGCGCACCCCATCGACCTGATCGTCAACCTCGACCGTCCCCATGCGATGCTTCAGCGCACCCTCAAAGGCCAACCCACGCCGCGCACTGCCGCGGTTATCCAGCCGGAAGACCAGAAAACCCCGATTGCGCAGATATTGCAATTGCAATGACGCGGTCATCTTCCAGTGGTCGGCGATCATCTGCGGGCCGGGGCCGCCGTAGACATGCACGACTACCGGGTGCGCACCAGAGCCGAAACGCGCCGGGGGACGATAAATTGCGCCGTAGAGCGTGTCTCCGTGCCGGTTTTGCAAGCTGACGATCTCCGGTGGTTCGAGGCCGAACGCTGCCACACGTGGATCATCGTTTTCGTAGATTGTATGGACGCTGTGACCGTCCTCTAGCGCACGCAGCGTGACGTTAAAGGGGGTCGCCAACGCGGAATGCACATCGACGAAATGTGTACAGCCATTGTCGAGCACGACTTCATGATAACCGGCTCGCTGCGTGATCTGCTGCGGGTCGCCACCATCAAAGTGTACCGCGTAAAGATGTTTCTCGGTCGGCTGTTTGCGCGTCCCGGTGAAGTAGACGGTCTGCGTGTTCTCATTCACACCGGCTAATTCATCGACCATCCACTCACCGCTGGTCAACTGACTGACGCAGGTGTCACCCTCGTATAAGTATAGATGCTTATAGCCGTCTTGCTCGGAAAGTGTGATGTAGCGCCCGTCTTTGAGCATTTGCAGATGCTCACCGCGCAGGTTGATCCAGTAGTCAGATCGTTCGTGCCGAACGAGTTCACGCGCCCCGGTGGTGATGTCAAAGCGTACCAGCCAGTATTGGTCTTGTTCCCGGTTGAGAAAGCTCGCGCCGAGCACGTCCGCCGACCACCAGAATACATGCAGCAGATAGACCTCATCGCCGAAGTCAGTATCCATCGTCACCGGTTCACCGCCATCGCGGGGGATCACCCGTAACGCCACACGCGGATTTTCCGCACCGGCAAATGGGTAGTGATGGTCTTCCTGTGCGCTATCACCGGTGAAATCCTTGCCTTGATGCACGATGCAATAGACCGGAATATGCGTTTCGTCTACATGGGTATAGGCGATGTGTGCCGCATCCGGCGACCACCAGAAGCCATCACCACGACTGAGTTCTTCCTGCGCGATGTAATCCGCGAGACCGTTGGTCTTGCCCGTGCCGCGTGCGTCGTGTGTAATCTGTCGTGGCTGTCCGCCGGCGGCGGGAATGATATAGAGTTCTTCAGCCTGCACATAGGCAACCCACGCACCATCAGCGGAGAGCCTGGGCGTCAACGCCGGCGCATCGTCTCCGTTATCAAAGACCAACCGCAGCGGATCACCGGAATTGTCGATAACGTAAATCGCCCCGCTGACCGGCACCAGCACCCGATCCGACCGCCCCGCCCGGCTGATATGTGTCAACCCGACCGCCAGCATCCGCTCACGCTGGCGGCGCAGTTCTTCTTCCGGGGAAAGCCTGTCTTCCTGCACACCCCCGCCGGGTGGATACGCGGCGACACTTTGCTCGCCAGATTTCACATCCAGCGCATGTAGAACCTGGGCTGAATTGGTGCTGTCCGTGCGAAACAGATACAGTAGACGGGTATCATCTTGGGAAAAAATAAACTTATTCGGCACCGCCATCCCCGGCGCGGGATAACTGGCGCTGGCTTCAATCGGAAATTTTTCTTGTTCGGTCATAGTGTCTCTCGACTTGTTGGCAAATATCGCATGTCATTCTATCCAGCATAGGCGATTTATCAAACAAACATGCTTATTCGATTAACCCAACTCAATGTTCTGCTGGTGTTTTTTCTCACGCCAGTGTGGCTGCGTCTGCCGAATGCACCGCAACCGTTCACCGAGGACTACTTTACCGGCTACCTGATCTTCATTCCAGTGGTCACGGCGCTACTCCTATGGGCGGCGACTCGCTTTTACGGCCTACGTGCCTTACCCAGAACGCAGCAACTATGGCTGCTGCTGTTATTCGCACTGGCGATCTGGGGGATAATCTCTACCCGGTGGGCGTTTACACGAGATTTTCGACCGACCGTCGCAACCGGAGCCGCATTACAATTCGCGCTGGCTGTGATCTTCGTCACGATGACTCTCTGCGTGCGCCTGCCGCTGCGTTGGCTCACCGTCACACTGGCACTCGGCATCCTGGTACACGGTGGCATCGGGGCGCTGCAAGTCGCCCGGCAAGGGTCTATCGGCCTGGATGTGTTCGGTGAGTTTACGCTTGATCCGCAAGTTTCCGGTATAAGTGTGATTCAAGCGGGTGAGACGCGCTGGCTACGCCCTTACGGACTGGCCTCGCACCCCAACGTTTACGCCGGATTTATCGCAACCGGCCTGCTCTATGCCGCCGGATTGTTGTTCTCACGGCAGCGTGGCATGGTCGCACTTGGCATCATCACCACGCTCTTTGGCATATGGATGTTGATGTTGACCTTTTCTCGCGGTGCGTGGCTTGGGTTAATCGTCGCCGGTGTCTTCGCGCTTGGTGTGCTGTTCTATCACCAGCGATTGACGGCGACACTCAAAACACGGCCTGTGATGGTCACCTTGATTTGTGCGCTGCTCGCCGTCGGCCTATTTTTCGCGTTATATCGTCCGCTGCTGCTCGTCCGGGTGGGCGTTGGCACGGAAAGCACGGAAGTTCAATCCATCGGCGAACGAGCCATCTTGACCGAGATCGCGCTCAGGGCAGCCCGCGAACGCCCCTTAATCGGCTTCGGCGCGGGGAACTTCGGCTGGTACGCCAGTGATTACCTGTTCTACCAGACCGACCTCGACCTGCGCGGCGACCACGTCCATAACATCTATCTGCTCGTACAAGCGGAGTTGGGCATCGTCGGCAACGTACTATTCGGTGGTGCGTTGTTGAACGGACTCTTGATCGCGCTGAGCCGGTTAGATGAGAGTCAGACGTTTCACATGCGTCTATTTATCGTTTGTGGTACTCTATCATTTATGGTCATCGGTTTCTTCGATCACTATCCTTACACCATATTTCACTATCAGTTGCTATGGTGGGGATCGCTAGGTATCGCTGGCTCGCCGGAAGAAATTCCCTGTAATTAGATTTACTGGCACGTTAGTTAGAGGTTCTTATTGGAATGCCAGCAAACCACACCCAACTCGAATGGGCAGTCATGCAGACTGTCGCCTATAGCGATGTCTTTCACTTCCCCGTCACTTGCGATGAGATCCAACGCTATTTGATCGGCAGTAGCGCCTCAATCGAAGCGATCCAGGCGACCGTTAACGACCTCATCGACCGCCACGCCCTGACACAAAACGTGAACTACATCAGCTTGCCGAACCGCGACGCAAACGTTCAAATGCGGGTCAGCCGAGCTGCGCTTTCCGCAGAGATGTGGCCTATCGCCGTGCACTACGGTGCGATCATCGGCAACCTGCCCTTCGTGCGTATGGTTGCGGTGACCGGCTCACTGGCGGCGGAAAACATCAACCCGCAGGGCGACATTGACTACATGATCGTCACTGCGCCAGATCGTCTGTGGCTGACGCGCCTGTTCGTCATCGCCTGGGTGCATCTGGCGGCGCATACCGGGGTGACGCTGTGCCCGAATTATCTGGTCACGGAAAACGCGCTGACCATCGAAGATCGTAACCTGTTCACCGCGCGCGAACTGGTGCAGATGGTACCTGTCACCGGCTTGCACGTTTACCAACAGATGCGCCAACACAATGCGTGGACGTCCGCTTTCTTCCCCAACGCAACCGACGCCCCACCGCGCACCGACCCCGCCATTGATGACAGTACAACACGCCAGAAGCGCGGTCTGGAACTTCTGCTCAACACACCGGCTAGCACCGCGCTTGACCGTTGGGAAATGCGCCGCAAGATTCGCAAGTTCGCCCGGCAGCATTCCATCGAGGCCAACTTTTCACCAGATTGGTGCAAGGGTCACTTTGACGGTCACATGCAGCGCATCCTGGACAGCTACCAAACACGCCTGGACGCCTTAGAGACACCGCCCGAACGCATCTGCATGAAAGGACAACCCGTGACGAAAATCCTCTTTGGACAGTCTTACTATCTACAGTTTGACCGTAAACTCTGGGAGGCAATGCAACCCTACCCACCGCTGGGAACGCTTTACGCCGCCAGCTACGTTCGTGAGCGTGGTTACGATGTCACGCTCTTTGATGCGATGCTGGCGGAATCTGAGCATGAATGGCAGACGATGCTGCAACAGGAAAAACCGTCCCATGCGGTGATCTACGAGGACAACTTTAACTACCTTTCCAAGATGTGTTTGACGCGCATGCGCGAGGCCGCTTTTACCATGATCGGCATGGCGAAAGCGCAGGGTTGCACGGTGATCGTGTGCGGTTCCGACGCATCCGATCATTACACGGATTATCTCGAAGCAGGCGCGGATTACGTGCTGATCGGCGAAGGGGAGGAAACCCTCGGCGAATTGCTGGACGCGCTCGAACAGGATGTGCCCGTTCACGGTATCGCCGGGGCCGTCACGGCTGAGACGGTGCTGCCGGTGCGCCGAGATGTGATGAAATCGCTCGACGCCCTGCCAATGCCCGCCTGGGATCTCATCGATGTCGAACGCTACAAACGCATCTGGATGGAGCGACACGGTTACTTCTCGATGAACCTGGCGACCACTCGTGGCTGCCCCTATCACTGTAACTGGTGCGCCAAGCCGATCTGGGGCCAGCGGTATAACGTGCATAACCCGGCGTATATCGTTGAGCAGATGCGCTATCTGCAAGCACACTACCAGCCGGATCACATCTGGTTTGCCGATGACATCATGGGGTTAAAACCCGGCTGGATGGAAACATTCGCCGATCTGGTAGAGGCCGAAGGGGTAAAGTTGCCGTTCAAATGCCTTAGTCGCGCTGATTTGCTGCTGCGGGGCGAGACCATCCCCGCGCTGAAGCGTGCCGGCTGCGACATTATCTGGATCGGCGCGGAAAGCGGCTCACAGAAGATCCTCGACGCGATGGAAAAAGGCACCCGCGTGGAGCAGATCCGACAGGCCGCGCACGAACTCCGTAAAAACGGGGTACGGGTCGGGTTCTTCTTGCAGTTCGGTTATCCGGGTGAAAGCCGTGCGGACATCGCCAAAACACTGGATCTCGTCCGTGAGTGTATGCCGGATGACATCGGTATCTCGGTGTCATATCCGTTACCGGGCACCAAGTTTCATCAACGGGTGGAGAATCAACTTGGGGAGCGCCACAACTGGCAAGATTCCAACGACATGGCGATGCTTTACGAGGGGCCGTTTACGACCGCGTTTTACCGCCAACTGCACACGGTCATACATAAGGAATTCCGCGCCCGGCAGACGCTGCGCAACTTCCGTAAATTCTTCGAGCGTCCACGTAAGCAATTACGTGACACCGCCGCGATGATCTACCATACGCTGTCGATGCCGCTGGCACGTTTTAAGCTCAATCGGCTGGCCCAACAGACCGGCGGCGGGACGGTTCGACTCAGCGGTGGGATGGATTACAACGCCGCCGCTACCCCAACACCGCAAGCGGACGATCAGGTTAAATAAATGGATATTTTGCTCACGCACGGCTACTTCATCGCCGAAGACGCCCACGAACAGGAAATCATGCGGCCTTACCCGCCGCTTGGCATCCTCTATATCTCGTCATATCTCAAGGCACACGGTTACGCTGTCGAACTCTTCGACAGCACATTTAACGATCTGGACACTTTCAACGAGTACATTCAGCGTGAGCGCCCGCCGGTGGTCGGCATCTACACCAACATGATGACCCGCCGCAATGTATTGAGGATGATCCCGATGTGCAAAGCCGTCGGCGCAAAGGTGATCCTCGGTGGGCCTGATCCGGCAAACTACGCGGAGAACTTTCTGGACTTCGGCGCGGATGTGGTCGTGATTGGTGAGGGCGAGCTTGCCCTGGATGACCTGTTGCCCGCGTTGGCGAAAAACGCCGACTTAACAACCGTCCCCGGCATCGTCTTTTCTAACGGTGACGGCGACATCGTCCGCACGGAACCCCGCGCATACATCAAAGACCTGAACGTGCAGCCCTTCCCCGACCGCGCCGCGATTGACATCCCGCAGTACATGCAAACGTGGAAAACACATCACGGGCAAAGCGCGGTTTCGCTCATCACGGCGCGGGGATGCCCGTATAAGTGCAATTGGTGCAGCCACGCGGTGTTCGGCTATACGCACCGCCGCCGCTCACCACAGAACGTCGTGGACGAAGTCGCACAGATCAAAGCGACGTATAACCCCGACCTGCTGTGGTACGCCGACGATGTGTTTACCATCAATCATCGCTGGTTGTTCAAGTACGCTGAAGAACTGACCCGGCGCGACCTGCATACACCGTTTGAGACCATCTCCCGCGAGGATCGCCTGAACGAAGATGTGGTACGCACGCTGGCGGAAATGGGCTGCTATCGCATCTGGGTAGGAGCGGAAAGCGGCTCACAGCGCATCCTCGACGCGATGGAACGCCAGACGAATGTTGAGCGCGTGATCGAAGTCGTTCGTCTGCTGCAAAAGTACGGCATCGAAGCCGGGATGTTCATCATGCTCGGCTATGATGGCGAAGAAAAAACCGACCTCGAAGCGACGGTCGATGTGCTCAAGCGTGCCAACCCCGATGTATTCCTGACCACTGTCGCCTATCCGATTGCGGGGACGAAGTTTTTCGAAAAGGTCGAAGACCGCATCATACCGATGAAAGCCTGGGAACACGGCTCCGACAGTGATTACACCGTCGCCGGGCGGCACTCACGCCGATATTATCGCCACGCGACCCGCTGGATGGTCGGCGAAGTGGAGTTACACCGCCAGCGTAGCAGCGACTTGCCGAATTACAAACAGATGGCGAAAGCGTTTGTCAACGCCAATGCCGGACGCCTGGGTATGCGCCTGAGCCGTCATGAAGTCGAAAGCGGTCAAATGTGACGGTCACCCATCCCTTTGACCAGGCCGCCCCAACCTACGACCGGGACTTCACCGATCATCCGCTAGGGCGTTGGCTGCGTGCGCTCGTCCGGGCGCACCTCCCCTTCAAAGCCGGCGATCACCTGTTGGAATTGGGCTGCGGCACCGGTGCGGATGCGCTGTGGCTGGCGGAACGCGGGCTACAAGTCACCGCGACGGACGCCTCGCCGGGAATGCTGGCACAGGCTAAGGCCAAAGCACAGCATACAGACATCGAGTTTGCACCGCTCGATCTCAACCGACCGTTTGCGCTTGAAATGATCTTCGACGACGTCTTCGCTAATTTCGGTGTGGTGAACTGTGTCCTCGACCTCGATCAACTGGCGGCTGATCTCGCCGGGCATACCCGTAGTGGTTCGGCGGTCGCGTTGGTGGTGATGGGGCCGGTCTGCCTATGGGAAATTGGCTGGCACCTCGCCCATCTGCAACCAGTAACGGCCTTTCGCCGCCTCCCCCAGCGCACGCAGGCTCACACCGGCGGCGGTGAGACGATCACGGTAGGTTATCCGTCACCGGGGCGGCTGCGTCAGGCGTTTCAAACAGATTTCATCCACCGGAAAACGTTGGGCATCGGTGCGTTTCTACCGCCGTCTTACCTCGCGCATCTGGTAGAGCGTTACCCGCGTTTCTTTGCCGCCTGTGAACGACTCGACCGTTCAGTCGGGGTGTGCCTACCCTACCTCAGCGATCATTATATGATCCTATTCGAGCGCCGATGATCGGTCGTTTATGGGGATGGGGCTTGCAGATGCGCTTCCGGTTGCGACACCGGCACCGGCACCGGCGACTGATTATGGAGCACGTCCACGGCTTACCGTTCGTCGTGCTGCCGGATGTGTTCAATCCGGCGCTGTTCCGTACCAGCGCGTTTCTGGTCGAGGTAATGCGCGACCACTTGCACGCCAATCAGCGCGTGCTGGATCTGGGCACCGGGTCCGGTGTCGCCGCGATACACGCCGCCCAAATCGCAGACGAAGTCACCGCCGTAGACATCAACCCGGCGGCGGTGCGCTGCACGCAGATCAACACGCTGCTCAACCATGTTGAGGAGCGCGTGCAGGTCTGCCAGAGTGACCTTTTCACCGCGCTCACTGGTCAACAGTTCGACCTTGTGCTGTTCAACCCGCCGTTTTACAGTGGGCAACCACACGACAATTATGACCATGCGTGGCGCTCCGGTGATGTGATGCAACAGTTCATAACCGTACTACCCGACTACCTGACGCCGGGTGGCTACGCGCTGGTTGTGCTTTCAACCGACCGGGATGAAGCCGTGTTCGATGCACTCCAACATCTACACATCGAACCACTTGCCAGCAGCAACCTGATAAACGAAATCCTGACCGTCTATAAGCTCACAGTGGAGTAATCCGCGATGATTTTGCTCTATAACCCGCCGAGTTCCGCCAACCGCAAGCCGATCTTGCCTATGTCACTGTTGGCATTGGGCGCACTACTCGAAGACAAACACGACTATCACATCATTGATGGCAATCTCGAAGATGATCCACTAGAGGCGTTGCGCAGCGCCATCGACACACACGACGTAAACATCCTCGGTGTGACGGTGATGCCGGGGCCGCAGCTCGCCAACGCCGACCCAATCTGCCGCCAATTAAAAGCTGTATATCCTGACCTGACGATTATCTGGGGCGGCTACTTCCCAACGCAACATTATGACATCGTGCTCAAAGCGGATTATGTCGATTACGTGGTGCGCGGGCACGGCGAAGAGACATTCGTCGCGCTGCTCGACCACCTGGCTGCCGGTCGGGTGCCGCTGGCGCTGCCGGGGCTGGCCTATCATGAAGCAAACGGGAAGATCATCGCCGGTGCCCCGGCACCGATCCCACATCCAGAAAAACTCCCGGATTTTCCCTATCATCGCGTGGATACGTCGCGCTATATTCGCCGCACATTTATGGGTGAGCGCACATTGCCGCATCATTCCAGCTATGGTTGTCCGTTCTTCTGTAATTTTTGCGCGGTGGTCAACATGGTCGGTGGGCGTTGGCTGGCACAATCCGCAGAACGCACCGCGCACACTGTACGGCATCTGGTCGAGACTTACAACGCGGACGCGGTCGAGTTCTACGACAATAACTTTTTCACGTCGGAGAAGCGCATCGCGGCGTTTTGCGAACAGATCACGGATCTCGACATTACATGGTGGGGTGAAGGTCGCATCGACACCATGATCGGCTATAGTGACGAAACCTGGCGCTTGATGCGTGATAGCGGCCTCAAGATGGTCTTCCTGGGCGCGGAGAGCGGTTCCGATGAAACCCTCAAACGCATGGATAAAGGCGGCAGGGCATCCACGCAGAAAACACTCGAAATCGCGGCAAAGATGGCGCACTATGACATCGTGCCGGAGATGTCGTTCGTGGTCGGCAACCCGCCCGACCCCGAAACCGATGTGGAACAGACCATTCGGTTTATCCGTGAGGTCAAGCAGGTCAACCCGTACACAGAGATCATCATCTACATGTATACGCCGGTGCCACTTTCCGGCGAGTTATACGAACAAGCGAAAGCCGATGGGTTCGCCTTCCCTGAAACGCTCGATGAATGGCTTGGCCCGGATTGGCAGGACTTCGTGCAGCGACGTAGCGCCCATATGCCCTGGATGAACGACCCGGTACGCAAGCGCGTGCGCAACTTTGAGCGCGTGCTCAACGCCTACTACCCCACCGTGACCGATGTAAATCTCGATGGTGTCTGGCGGCGAGTGCTCAAGGCGGCGAGTGCGCTGCGCTATCATACGGGTGTGTACAGCTTTCCGCTGGAACTACGCGCTATGCAGAAATTCATCCGCTACCAACGCCCGGAAACGTCAGGATTCTAGCCATGCCCTCTCCAGTTCAGATGATAAAACGGCAACTCAACCGCAGCACGCACCGGCTCTATACACTGCCGATATTGATCTTGCTACCGCACAGCAAATGTAACTGTCGCTGTGTGATGTGCGACATCTGGAAGGCCAACCGCGCCGGGCAAGAGATCACCGCCGAACAACTTGCGCCACATCTCGCGCAGATTCGCAAGCTCAAACCGCAGCAGATTGTGCTTTCCGGCGGGGAAGCGTTGATGCACAGCAATCTGTGGGCGCTGTGTGAAGCACTGGGACCCCTCAATGCGAAGATCACCCTGCTCTCGACGGGGTTGTTGCTCAAACGTCACGCGGAAAATGTGGTGCGCTGGTGTGATGAAGTCATCGTCTCACTTGACGGCGACCGGGACACACATGATGCCATCCGGCGGGTACCACGCGCCTATGATCGCCTTGCGGAAGGCATCACCGCGCTGCGTGCGCTTCAGCCGGATTTCCACATCACTGCTCGCTGTGTGCTTCAGAATGCGAATTACGCGATATTACCGGCTATCATCAGCGCAGCACACGACCTGGGACTCAATCAAATCTCGTTCCTCGGCGCGGATGTTTCGACGGAAGCGTTCAACCGTCCTGATGCCTGGGACAGTACCCGCATAGATACAGTCGCACTCAGCGTCGATCAAATCGCCGAATTCTACACCGTGCTGGAAATCGTCGTGCGGGATTGCGCAGCGGATTTCGACAGTGGCTTCATTGCGGAAAGTCCGCAAAAGTTGCGCCGCATCGCACAATATTACGCTGCGCTCAACGGTTTAACCGACTTCCCAACGGTAACCTGTAATGCCCCCTGGGTTTCCACCGTCATTGAAGCGGACGGCACGGTACGCCCGTGCTTCTTCCATGCGGAGATGGGCAACCTCAATGAGGCACCCCTGACGCAAATCATCAACAGTCCAGCAGCGGTCAATTTTCGCCGCGAACTAGACGTGTCGAAAGACCAGATTTGCCGTAAGTGTGTGTGTACGCTCAACCTCGGCACACGAGCGGATCTGTGATCCAACGGAAACATCTGCGGCGTCTGCTGAAGGTGCTGCAAAACTCCGCGAACAGTCTGCTCACACCGATCTTTAACATTCTGGTTTCGCTGCTGCTGATCCGGCTGGCTTCGGAGGCGGTGTGGGGTGCGTTCATCGCACAATTGATCGTGTTGCAGCTCATCGCTTATGTGGTCGGCTGGGGAAACAAAGACTATCTGCTGCGCGAGTTCAGCCGTATGCCCGATCAAATCATCCCTCAGTGGCGGCGAAGTCTTACGAGTCGCTTACTACTGCTGCTATTGGCATTGTCCGTTCTGACGTTTTTACCCGTATCTGCCTGGATCGCTGTAGCGTGGCTCATCTTGATTGTCATCGTACAGTCGTTTGATGTCGTTGTCGTCTACCGGCGAGACTTCCTTTATGCGATCTTCGTAGAAGTTCTCAACATCAGTATCGTTGTAGCTGTCTTAGTGACTATACGAAGCAATATAACGACGAATGTCGTGTTGGCTGGCTTCACGCTCGGTGCTGGCATTAAAGCAATCATGATCGGGTGGCGTTACCGGCGGTTCTTCGGGCTAGCAAAAGTCGATCTAACGTACTTCAAGGCGGCGCTACCATTTTTTCTGCTGGGGTTTAGTGGCATTCTCGCCTCACGCATTGACCTTTACACGGTCAGTGTCTTGCTCCCAGAAGATGCAATTGGGCGCTATCAGGTGTTTATCAACCTGATGCTGTATATACAGGCGCTCTCTGCGTTCATCCTGATGCCGTTTATCAAGAACATCTATCGGATGCCGGAGGCCAGCCTGTTAAAACTCTCCCGGCGCATGTTCGCGCTTGGTGGTCTGCTACTGCTGCCGGCACTCGTCGCCGCTGATCTGCTGTTCCGATTACTCTATGGCATCAACTATGGGATCGAAATGCTGTTGCTCGGCGGGGCGTTCGTGCTGCCACTCTACGGCTATACCGGCCTGGTCTATCGCCTGCATAGCCGTGATGAAACCGGCAAGGTATTGGTCATCAACCTACTCGGCGCAAGTGGAAATTTCGCGCTCAATTTGCTGCTGCTGCCGAAGATGGGCATCTCCGGCGCGATCCTCGCCAGCGCGTTCATGCAGTGGGGCATCTTCGCTTACTATCAACTTGACGTGCATGGCTATCACACACTCCCCGCAACTGATGATCTTACAGAGCGCAGATAGAAATAGCATTATGCCCATGCCGCGCTGTCGCCAAGTGCTGACGTTGGTGACATCTGCTTGATGAGATTGTCATAGTCAGCATGTGAGCCAATCCAAATCCAGATAATTAAATCGGGACTTTCCATCACGCCCAACGCACGGTACTTCAAACCAACACGTACCGAATATAGCTTGTCGTGAATTTCTTGAAATGTAACCCCGGGTGATTAGGGTTGAGTACGAAAAGACGATACGCGGCATAAGCCTGACGTTTTATATTGGGTGGTAAATCACGAAAGAGTGTCCGAAAACGCTTGCTTCGGCGCGAACGCATCACTAATCGTCTTCTTGATGTGGATCAAACTCATCTGTTTCACCATCGTGGTAACCTTGCAATCCCTGCTCGATAAGTCTATCAAACACCGCAATTGGAGTTTCAGCAAATTGCTTAGTCCACAGAGCTTCATCGTCTTTTTCTTCGTGGGTCAAATACGTAATGACAATCTCTACATCGCCCGGTGGTAGATCGGTAGGTGTTTGCAAAACAATCTTGCCATCATCACCAATATATGCTTTCAATTCGATAATCATCTATGACTCCAGTGAACAAACTCAGACACTGACAGGATCATATGAAAGTGCCTGATGCCAGAAGTGTATCCTGACAGAGCGCAAAAGGCGTGAAAGGCAACTGCAAAGGCCATTTTC
>DAOTTX010000045.1:0-1666 GCA_034437515.1 Anaerolineae bacterium | reverse complement strand
GCCAGCAGCGCGCGAGGCTGGACGATGACGCTCCCGCAACCCATGACGGTGCAGCCGGGTTTCACCGAAACTGTAGAACTGGGGCTCATGGTTCCCAGGGACGCGCTTAGCGGGACTGTGGACGTCGCGGTCATCACGGCGACCTCGCTGTACAATCCTGCGGTCTTCGACACCGCCATCGATACCACGACGGTCGGCTATACGCAGTCGGTGCTTTTCGAGCCGGATCGCACGGCCTTTGTCCATTCCGACCCTGACAATGTGGTGGAGATCGTCTACCCGCACATCGTGACCAACACCGGCAACTATACCGAGACCTTCGTCTTTATTGATGAAGGGGATGATCTGTTGACGGTCACGTTGCCTTTGGCTGATGAAGACCCGCCGTCCCAGATCGTGATGGGGAGCTGGACGACCAGGGCGGTCTCGGTGACGGTGCAGGTTCCGACCTCTGTGCCCACCGACGAGGTAGTGGTGGATACGAAGCTCATCAAGGTCATATCGTTGGGGAATCCGCCGGCTTTCGATTGGGTGACCGACACGACCTACGTGAACGTCGTTCCCGGCGCGGCGCTGGCGCCAGATCGCGAGGGGCAGGGCAAGCCAGGGGCGCAAATTCAGTATACGCATACGTTGACCAACACCGGCAATTACACCGACGTCTACACCTTCGATTACGAGGGGGAATGGCGCACGGTTAGCTTGCCGGAAGAGGTAGCGGTGGGCGCTGGGCAAACAGAGACGATCACCGTCTCGGTGGGCATCCCGGCCGGCGTCCCCAGCGGGACAATGGAGGCGACGCTCATCACGGCGACCTCCCAATTCACCTCGGCGGTGTACGCGACCGTGGTCAACACCACGACGGCGGAACAGATCGTCGCTGTCCAGGTGGCGTATGATTTTGATGGTAGTAATCGTGTTTGTGTTAATGAGGATGGTTGGCCGACCTTGTGGCCTACATTCCGCCTCCCGTTTAAAGTGACCAATCTGGGCAACTATACCGATACCTTTTACTTGACGGGGACGAGTAGCAATAATTGGGTTGTGACGCCGAGTGTTGACTCGATTTGGGATTTGGGCCCGGGTGAGGAGCAGTCGGTTTCCCTGTATGTCACCGTGATCACGAACGAACTGCCGATCACGGGCGTCGTCGTGCTCACGGCGACGTCGCGGGCCTCTCTCACTGTATCCGACAATGATGATTATTTCGTCTGCGCCGGGTGTTACGCCGACTGGGAGTGGGATGGGCCGCAGGAACACGATCTCTTCCTGGAGCAGGCTGTCACGTATACGCATTGGTTGACTTACACCGGCAATATGGACAATTGGGGGATCAGCTTTGGCGGGTCGAATGGTATGCGTGTCGAGTCTCCGGCGGTGGGCGGCGATGTGGAACCGGGGGATAAAATATCTGTCGAGGTCAACGTGGAGGTCCCGCTGGACGTGATCAGCCAGACGGATCAGGTGGAAGTCACGGTTTACTGTGAACAGTGCTCTCGGGATGACGGTTGGTCGGTCGTCGATACCATCCGCGTCGGCCGGCCGCACGTTTCGCTCGGTCCGGACCGCGCGCTGAGGTCGCCGCCCGGCCGGACGATCACCTACACCCATCGCCTGACTAACGACGGGGTCGTGAGCGATACGTACACCATCGTTCACGCCATCG
>DAOTTX010000044.1:0-2121 GCA_034437515.1 Anaerolineae bacterium | reverse complement strand
GCGCGATGCCGGTTTGATCTGCGGTGCCATTGAAGGCCCGGCGACGAGTTACTGCCTGTGTGATGAGGCGGTGGCATGGTTCAAGGCGCGGGTAGAGTCGCTGTTCTAAAGTGTCATGGCTTTTTCGTTTTATCGTATTCCTACGATTTAACTCGGGCTCAGTTCCTTTTTTTGCCCTGTTTTATCGTAAAAATACGATTAGTGGAGGTGCTATGAAATTCCAGATTGACTATAGCCCACTGGCTTCCTGGCGGTCGCACGATCTTTACCGGATGCCGACCAATGAAGCCCAGACGCTTTACCCATCGCTGCGCGGCCAATGTCGTATGAAACTAATTTGCCGCTTCACCATGAACGATATTCGTCAACAACCCTATTCAAAAGCGAAGATTGAAAGGAACTAAGCTAATGACTCATTTACCCGTAGCTATTATCGGTGCTGGCCCGGTCGGGCTGGCGGCGGCGGCCCATCTGCTGGAACGCGGTGAAACACCCATGGTCTTTGAGGTCGGTTCTGAAGTCGGTGCGAACGTCCGCGATTGGGCGCATGTGCGCATGTTCTCGCCCTGGGAGTTCACTGTGGATAGTGCATCCGTGCGCCTGCTGGAACGTCACGGCTGGCAAATGCCACCGATTGATGGCCTGCCTACCGGCAGTGAACTGGTCGAGCGGTACATGCAGCCGCTGGCTGATCTGCTGTGCGAGCACATCCACCTGAACGCCCGCGTGATCGCGGTCAGCCGCCGTGATGTGGACAAGATGAAGGATACCGGACGCAACGACGCACCGTTCGTACTGCACGTTGTGTATGGAGATGGCCGCGAAGCCCTGATCGAAGCGCGGGCAGTGATTGATGCCAGCGGCACCTGGCAGCAGCCAAACCCACTCGGCTCTGGCGGCTTGCTCGCGCTTGGCGAAGGGCGTTACGCAGAGCATATCGCCTACGGCATTCCTGATATTCTCGGCACGGCCCGCACACGCTACGCTGATCGTCGCGTAATGGTCGTCGGCAGCGGGCACTCCGCGATTAACGCGCTGCTGGAATTGGCGCAGCTCAAAGCCGATTGCCCCGGCACGCAGATCACCTGGGCCATGCGCGGTACCAACCTCAAGCGTGTGCTCGGTGGGGGTGAAGATGACGCCCTGCCCGCACGCGGTGCGCTGGGGGATCGTGTCAAAGCGCATGTGGATGCCGGTGACATTACCATTCTGTCGCCGTTTCGTGTGCGCGAAATCGGCCCGGCTGAACGCGGGATCACCGTTACCGGGGAGGCTCCCGACGGTTCACGGACAGTGAACGTCGATGAAGTCATCACGGCTACCGGGGCACGGCCTGACCTGGCGATGCTGCGCGAACTGCGTCTGGAGGTGGATTCGTCACTGGAAAGCAGCCGAACCCTTGCGCCGATGATCGACCCCAACATCCACTCCTGCGGGACGGTGCCGCCGCACGGTGAGGCTGAACTGCGCCACCCGGAGAAGGACTTCTACATCGTCGGCATGAAGAGCTACGGACGTGCGCCGACCTTCCTGCTGGCAACCGGCTACGAACAGGTGCGCTCAGTGGCAGCGGCACTGGTCGGGGATTGGGAGGCCGCCCGCGATGTCCAGCTTTGCCTGCCGGAGACGGGCGTGTGCAGCACCGATTTCGTCGGTGAAGGCGATGCCTGCTGCGGCACACCCGCCGGAAAATCCGCCGCGACGGTCAGCCTGGATACCATCGGGTTTAGCGATGCGCCGGTGCGGATTGATGTCCGTTCACAGGATGACTCCTGCTGCTAAAACACTGCGCTCATGCAGGCTGTGTCGCTCTCTGGCACAGCCTGTTTCATTGAAGGATGACTCATGCGGTCGGAAGACACGGTCAACGGTAAGCTCTATTACGGCTGGTACATCACTTTTACTCTGGCGATCACGGAAACAATCTCCTGGGGCATCATCTACTATGCGTTCTCGGTGTTCATCACGCCGATGGAAGCCGACCTGGGCTGGTCGCGGGGGCAACTCACCGGCGGGTTTTCGCTGATGCTGCTCATCACCGGTGTGATGGCGTTCCCGGTGGGCGCGTGGATTGACAAACACGGCTCACGCCTGTTGATGACCGCCGGTTCCGTGGGGGCA
>DAOTTX010000043.1:0-3309 GCA_034437515.1 Anaerolineae bacterium | reverse complement strand
TTGACGCTGATCAGTCTGTTGCAGACTACGATCGGCGTATGACGACCGCGCGGGCTACTGAATTACGTCCGGAAGTTTCCAAGCGCTTGCGGGAGATCCTGGGTCAGGGCTGCGATGAGGTATTTATCTCGTTGAGCCGGGCCTACCTGGAGGCCGTCGATGATCTCGACACCATGGGAGCGGATGGCACACAGATGACCGTTTCCCAAACGACGATGGGCAAGCGCTTGACGGAACTGAAACGTTGGTTATACTGCTTTCCAGAGGAGGACCGTTCCAAAGCGCGACCCGCGCCGACAGCCCACGTGACCGGACAAGCTGTCTTACGCGGTCGGGAGATTGAGGCGACGAAGGACCAGGTGTTGAACCTCGCCCGACGGGCATTGGTAGACGGCCTGGGCAGGCCGCATAACTTTCGGACATGGTACGCGCTGGTGGATGGGGAAAAGGTCAGCACGAAATGGTTGGCGAGCTTGCTTTCAGAATTGCCGGTGTCCGAGTTTCAGGCGTCGGAGGCGCGACGGGTGTTGAGGCAACTGGGGGTTGAAGTACACCATGAGGCGTGACAGGTTGCTGGCGTCCTTTGGCTTAAATCGGCTGCTGCCGCACGTTGACAGCAGCCGATTTGCGTTAGGGATGTTCTCTATTGAGAACAAAAATAATGTGCAGAAGTAGGCATGATGGCGCCGAAACCGATCCCTGAGAAACTGGGCGAGAAGCTACAGACGATTCGAGAGCGCCAGGGTTGGACGCTCGACGAGATGGCGGAGGCGGTGGGGCGGACTGGCGCCTCGCGGCGGACGCGGGTATACGAGTGGGAGCAGGGTATCCGACAGCCGGACTTGCCGGCGCTGTTGGCCTACGCGCGGCTAGTGGGCGTCTCGACGGATGTGTTGATTGACGACGGGTTGGAATTGGATGTGTCCAACCTCGGCGCTGCAAAGAAGGAAGATGATGATGCATAGTTTCGATACTTACAAAGAGGCATGCGGCGATGGGTGGCGCATCGAATTAATATAGATCCGCGATACAAAGGTATAATGGACACTTTCTCAGTTTACGAACGAGGTCTCGAAGAACTGCTGGAGCGGTTGGATAAAAGTCATTCCAGCTACCTTGAGATTTTAACTCTCCAATTGCGGTTGATGGAAAACATCACCCAGACGCGCCGATTTGGTGACACTGAGACCCGACGTGCCGAGCGGGCACAGACGATCGAGGCACTCAACGTGCTGGCGATGAACACGGTTGGTACGAGTTTCAACGAGTTGTGCCAGTTGGCAAGCCAGTACCGGATGGTGCGCATCTATCGAGGGCACACTTGGCACGTCAACTCGGTTTGTTTTTCTTCAGATAACAAACTGCTGGCCTCGGGTAGCGGTGATTTGAGAGCTATCGTCCGATATGTTGAGACCGGCGAATCGATCGCCATCTTGAAATACGACAGGTGGGTGGGATCGGTCAATTTCACGTCAGACGATCGACATTTGATCACGTCGGATAGAAATGGCGTGATCCGAGTGTGGAACATTGCCGAACGAACTGTGATAGCAGAAGAACAGGCTCATGAGGGTCCATGCCGCGCTGTGGACGTTGCCCCGAATGGAGAATGGCTTGTTTCGGGTGGCAAAGATGGCGTGATTCGGATTTGGCAGATTCCAAGTCTTCAACCCGTTGTGACTATTGGAGAACATCAGACACAGGTGCGTCGGTTAGCTCTTAGCCCAGATGGCAAGCATATCTGCGCCGGGGATGAAAGCGGTATAGTCTATCTCTGGTCCATAGATGAGCAGTCACGTCTTCGCTTGCTTGAGAGCAAAGATGCGGTGATACGGACTGTGGCGTATGCGCCGGATGGAATGTCGGTAGCAGCTACAGACAGCGAGGGTCGTCTTTGGCTAATCGATGTGGAAAGCAGATTCGTGCGCTGGAAAGTGCAAGCTCACCAGGGGCATGCAATCGGGCTATGTTTCGCTCCGTCGGGACAGTCAATTGCCACCGGTGGGCAGGATCATCTGATACGATTGTGGGATACATCAAGCGGGATGCTACAACGCAACCTGACCCAACACAGCAATACGGTGACTTGCCTGGCGTTTGCATCTAATGGGAAGTGGCTCGCTTCTGGAAGTCGAGATCAGGCAGTGTGTCTGTGGCAAGTGTGAAAGGACAAGGAGATACTGCTGATGGCTCAATTGTTACCCGCTGTGTTAGATGCCAATACCAAATCCTCAGCTGAGCGTCGGCTCTACGAAGCCTGTGCTCGCGAGTTAGATGATGACTGGATGGTTTTCCATCACGTCAAGTGGATTGGTTACGACGACCGAGGACAGCCCTGCGACGGCGAGACCGACTTTGTCATCGCCCATCCGCATCTGGGCATACTGGTCATTGAGGTCAAGGGCGGGCGGATTCGGTTTGATGAGACTACCGGGCACTACGTCAGCATCGACCGCGACGGAGATGACCACGATATCGGCGATCCGTTCGAGAAGGCAGTGGAGGATAAGCATACCTTGGTTGCCAAGTTGCGCTCCACATCTCACTTTCCACACCGGCGAATCGTGTTCGGACATATGGTGGCCTTTTCAGACGCAGTTGTCGAGGCCGACTGGCTACGACCAAACGCGCCCAGGGACATCATCATCGATGCCCTTGATCTTGTCTCGCTGGATGAGCGCATGCGAGGTGCGATGGCGTTCTGGCGTGGAGAGCGACCGAGAGACACACCGCCCGGACGCGATGGCATCCAATCTCTGGTGCGCTTGCTGGGCCAGTCGCGTGAGATCCGACATCCTCTCTTGGCTGAAAAAGCTCGCGCCGATCAGCGTGCCATCGTCGACCTGACAGAGAGACAATTCCATTACCTCCGTTTCCTCAGCGGTCAGAGACGAGCGGCCATCGCTGGCTGCGCTGGATCCGGCAAGACATTCCTGGCAGTGGAGAAAGCCCGCAGCCTGTCGGAGGACGAGGGGCTCAAGGTGCTGTTAACCTGCTACAACCGGGCCTTGGCCGATCACCTGGGCGATCAATTGGGATACCGTAAATTATTCGATGTGTTCAATTTCCACCAACTGTGCTTTCATTGGGCCCGCAAGGCTGGTAATCCATTGACCTATCAGAAAAATTCTCCGGATGAGTATTTCGTTCACGTGCTACCCAATGTACTGCTGGAAGCGATTGATCAGTTAGGCCTGCCGTACTTGTTTAGCGTCTAAAATCCCCGTGAGTCTACACGTGATCGTTTAGCTTGATAAAGTTTACAGCGCATCTTACAATTTTACACCAAATCTACCGGGATTTCAATAG
>DAOTTX010000042.1:0-9573 GCA_034437515.1 Anaerolineae bacterium | reverse complement strand
CGTTTTCCTTAAAAAATTTCCTCATCTTTTCGAAGTGTAGCCAACCCGGACTTCAAAGTCAATCAGATCGGCTATCTTTTATAGGACGCTTAAACCGCAACCTATCTTACGATCATTTGTGGCTTTCATCCGGTTCTCATGGCAGCACGGCGAGGGCTTCAATCTCGATTAAAAAGTCAGCATTGGCGAGGTGCGGCACACCGATCCACGAGGTCGCCGGGGGTGCTTTGGGGAAGAACTTTCGCAAGCCGTCGCGCACCTCTGTTGACTCGTCTATCACCGATTCTAAAATATAGATGTGCAGCAGCAGCACGTCGTCAAGTGTGCCGTCGACGGTTTCCAGCGCGATCTGCAAATTTTCCAGTGCCTTCAGCGATCTGTGAGAAGCCGTGTTGCAAGCTATTGAACAGTGTGTCGGGATTGTATACTTCTCTGGGCAAGGCCAGTTCCTTTCTCTGGATAAGTGAACGTCTGTGAGAATACCTTCTACATAGCCAGCCAGCCGGGAGCACACAGGGGTGCTCCCCTACAAAATACGACAATTCTAATTACTTTGTCCATTAGATGTGCCTAACGCCTGCGCTATTGAAGACACCAAACGCCGACCTCAAGACGAAAACACGGTAACGCCTTCCAGGGTGATCGGCAAGGACAGCGGCAACCGTTGTGTGGTTTCCGGCACTCGTCCGTAAAGGTGCAAGCGCAGGTTATGCACCAATGCCAGCCGGACATCGGTCATCAACGGGGAGTCGTAGGGCAGCACCCAGGTTGTGATGTTCTGCGAGACACCCGCCGCAATACTGTAATGAAAGTTTTCCGGTTGCTCGGTTGGGAACTGGTGATAGGTCAACGGATGCCCGCCAAACAAGATCACATGCAGCGGGTCGTCCTGTGCGGAAGGGCGCATGGTGTGGATGGCATCGACATAGCCGCCGACCTGCACCGAGCCATCCCACTCGAATGACTCCGACTGCCACTCGAAGCGCAACAGCGCCGGGCCGGTCGCCACACCCCAACGGAGGATCAGTGTGCGTACCGGGCGCGAGAGCGCGAATTCTCCCCATACACCGCTGACGGTCTGCGATTCGTACTCGGTGCAGATCAACAGTTTCTTCTGCGCGTAGGCCGGAATCTGCCAATGGGAGCTAAGTTTACCGGTGATCGAGTCCTGCATGTTTTTCCTCGGATTGGTACTTGCGTGGTCGGGGTGCCGGGGCTAATGTTAGGGCATCTTTGGCCTTCAAAACAGAGCAGGAATGCACAAATGTCCAGACCCCAACTTTCTCTAGCGCAGCTCCACGCTTTGCCGGAAACCTACCGCACCACCATCAGCGAGGAACACCTCGACCTGATGGGACACATGAACGTGCGCTGGTACCTGGCCTTCTTTGATGAAGCGGGCTGGAACTTCTTCCAGACACTCGGCATGACGGAAGCCTACTATCGGGAAAACGACGCGGGCGGCTTCGCGCTTAAACAGTTGATCCACTACCTTGCGGAAGTGCGCCTCGGTGAGACGATCAGCGTGCGCCCCCGGTTGATCGGACGCAGTCCCAAGCGCATTCATTTGATGTACTTCATGGTAAACGAAACAACCGGCAAACTCGCCGCGACGATGGAAGGGTTAGGCTCCCATGCCGATCTCAAATCCCGGCGCACCTCACCCTACCCGGCGCACATCGCCACCAGGATCGACGAAGTGCAGGCCCAGCACGACGCGCTCGAATGGGAAGCGCCCATCAGCGGGGCGATTAGCGCGTAAATTCGGAAATTTTTCAGGATACGAACCAAATTGTAATGTCCTGGCCTGCTATAATGAGGATAAGAAAGGCACTTGATGAGGGTAGATATGTCAGAGAAATCATTGGATACTGCTGGTTGGCTGCGGATTTGCCAACAGTGCATCGATGACTGTGAAACTGCCGCTACAACAATTATGGATCTCGGCCTGGTTGATGCGTTAGCAACACAGCTTGAGGCTTGCTGGGAATGTGCGGATGCCTGCACGATGGCGACTCGCTTTATCGCCAACCGTTCCCCGATGGCTAACGAAGTCTGGCAGGCGTGTGCAATCGCTTGTGAACGCTGTATGAATGTTTGTTCCGATACCGATTACGAATTTTGCCAGCGGGTGGTGGTAAGCTGCCGCGACTGTCTGGAACTATCAGCGGAGATGACGAATTGATAAAGAAACTGGCCCTTACCCTGGTCGGGCTATGTATTCTGGTGTTGGGGGCCGGTCTTTTCATGCTGCTCGACGACGCGACCACCGCCCAACCTGACGGCGGGAACATGCAAGCGCGCATCCAGGATTTGAGCGCACGCGGCCTGACGATGACTTTCTTCTTCGCTGAACCAATCGCGCCGAATATCACGTTTAGAGACGTGACCGGGGCGAATTTGATGGTCGGGGACGATCATGTCTGCTTTGCCGAACACTGGAACGATGGCCTGCGCTGGCGCTGCACACCGTTTTATAATATCACCAGCCTGACATATATCGAGTAGCTAGTGTTCATAATTGTGATAGTATAATATATCAGCGTAGCTAATTGAGTGTTAGTGAATAATCGTGGTTACTTCCCAAGATTTTCTCCTCAGTAATCGTTATCGCATTACCGACGAAATCGGTAAAGGCGGTATGGGGACAGTTTACAAAGCCAAAGACCGCTTAACCGGCAATCTCGTTGCGATCAAGCGCGTGATGATTGATACCAATAATCTGCAATTCGCGTCGAAGAGCAGCAGCGGTGATTTTAAACTCGCGTTGGCACGCGAATTTCGCACGCTGTCCTCCCTGCGGCACCCCAATATTATCAGTGTGTTGGACTACGGCTTTCATAAGAACGGCCCGTATGCGGTCGCGCAACCCTACTTCGCTATGGAACTGTTGGAAAACCCGCAAACGATCATCCAGGCCGGGCGTGGGCTTCCCTTCGAGGAACAAATCGGCCTGTTGATGCAAATGGTGCAGGCGCTCGCTTACCTGCACCGGCGCGGTATTCTCCATCGTGACCTCAAACCGGATAACGTACTGGTCATCACCGATGATGAGGGTAAGTTGCGCGTCAAAGTGCTGGATTTCGGCCTCGCCATGAACCATGACACCGTCTACGGTGACGACGAGGAACCCTCCGGGACGCTGGCGTATATGGCCCCGGAGGTACTGCAAGGCGCACCCCCTACCACCACCGCCGATATGTACGCCGTCGGTGTGATTATGTATGAACTGCTGGCGGGCAAGCATCCGTTTAACACCACTGACGCCGCGCAATTGGTGCGCGAGGTGATTCAGACGCTCCCTGATGTGTGGTCGCTTGACCTCAACTTCGAGATTCAAGAGGTGATCGCATGGTTGCTGGCGAAGTACCCCGAAGACCGCTTCGCTGACGCCGAACACGTCATCAACGTCTTCGCCCAGGCGACCGGGCAGTCTATCCCGCGTGAGACGGAAAAAATCCGAGAGAGCTATTTGCAAGCGGCGAATTTCGTCGGGCGGCAGCAGGAGTTGTTCCAACTGACCGGCGCACTCGATAAGATCATCGTGCAGAGCAAAAGCCGAAAAGAGATCGGCTCCGTGTGGCTCATCGGTGGGGAAAGTGGCGTCGGCAAGTCACGCCTGCTTGACGAAGTCCGTGCGCAAGCGATGGTCGATGGCGCGTTGGTGCTGCGTGGGCAAACCGAGCAGAGCGGCGCGTATCCTTATCTGATCTGGCGAGACGTGATCCGTGTGTTGTGCCTGCAAACCATCCTCAGTCCGACTGAGATCGGCATTTTGAAGCAGGTCATCCCGGATATAGACCGGCTGCTGCTCGACGAAACCCTGGCAGGAGACGAGGGCAGCAAAGACATTCAGCGCGACCGCTTCTATGAGGTCATCACACTTATCCTCGAAGAACAACCGCGCCCGGTCGTCATCATTCTGGAAGACCTGCACCACATGCGAGATGACAGCCTGCATCTGCTGCAACACATCGCCAAAGTGATTAAGTCCCTGCCCGTGTTGATCCTCGCCAGCTATCGCAATGACGAGCGGCCTAACCTGCCCTTCGCCCTGCCTTATGCGGAGATCATCGAATTGGAACGCCTGCCACACGAACAGATCGTGCAGTTGAGCGAGTCCATGCTCGGCGAGGCCGGGCGCGACCAGCGCATTATCGACATGTTGGAACGTGAAACCGAGGGCAACGTGTTCTTCATCGTGGAAGCGGTGCGGGCGCTAGCAGAAGAAAGCGGCGAACTGGCGCAGGTCGGGCGTAAGACCCTACCGCCGCGCATCTTCGCCGAGGGGATGAAATCGGTCGTGCGCCGCCGCCTGGATAGCGTCACGATGGACGCACGTCCGTTGCTGTATATCGCCGCCGCTATGGGCCGTCAGCTTGACCTCGATGTGCTGCAAGCGATTGAGTCACCGATGGCTTTCGGTGATTGGCTTTACCAATGCGAGATGGCTTTCATCCTCGAAGTGCATGATAATCACTGGCGCTTCGTCCACGATAAACTGCGTGAGGGTCTGCTCGCGCAGGTTAACGAACGCGCCCACAAAGACCTGCACCGTCAGATCGCCGAAGCCATCGAAATCGTCCACGAGCGCGACCAGAAACAGGTGCAGCGGTTGCTCTATCACTGGCAGCGTGCCGGGGATCGTCATAAACGGCTGGATTACACCATCCTGGCGGCGCAGCAAGCCCTGGAAAACGAAGACTTCAAAGAGGCGCTCGAACTCACTGAAAACGCGGCACGCTTCAGCAAGTTGATTAAGGCCGAACCTGACCTCCGTGCGCGGCTGCGCCTGATGATGGGCGACATTTACATCCGCACCGGGCGCTTTCAAGATGCGTATGACATCCTCAAGGGTGCGCAGAAGTTCGCACAGAAGCACAACCTAAGCATGGAGACCAGCGATGCGCTCAACCTGCTCGGCACGGTCACCAGTAAGTGGAACGGCGACTTTGAAACCGCGTTAGGCTACTATCAGGAAAGCCTCGAAATTCAGAATGTGCGTGGGGACAAGGCGCACATTGCGAGGGCCATGAGCGCCATCGGCAGGATGCAAGTCCATCTCGGTCAACTAGACGAAGCACGGGCGCAGTTCGACGCCAGCATCGCCATCAGTCGAGACATTGACGATCAAAAAATACTTGCGGAAAATTTAACCCACCTGGGCGATCTGGCGATGAGGCAGCAAGACCCCGAAGCCGCCGAAAATGACTACCTCGAAGCGTTAAAAATCTTCGAGGCGGCAGGGAACCGCTCGGAAACCTGCCACACCAAGCTGCACCTGGCACAAAGCCAGATGCAGCGGGGGTTGTATCCCAGCGCCCAGCGTCACAACACGGAAGCGACCCGCATCGCCTGGCAGATTAACGCCCGGCAGTATATCCACCGGGCGATCCAGAATCAGGCGCATCTCTACGCCCATACCGGGCGTGATGCCCTGGCGATGATGTTGATCGCGTTCTCACGCGGGCAAACCGGGCATACCGAGGCGCTCAATCACATCGGCCATCTCGACCTCGCCGCTGACCTGCGCGAACGCCTCTCCGACGAGGTTTACAAGGCCGCGCTTGAGAAAAGCCGCCTCTACGATCTTGATAGCATCGTCCGGTTGATTCTTGCGGAAGTTCCTGTGCAGGATTAACCTGCCACTTAGCCATTTCGATTATAGTTTTCAGCGATAAGTTCAACGTATTGTAATCGAGAAGGCAATAGCATCTATGTGGCGTTTTATTGGTGCGGGGATCGCAATTATCGCGGTGGTCGTGTTTGGTTTTAGTTTGATCGACGGTGGCGGTGAAGACGTTAGCGCGGACGCCGTGTTCGGGGGATCCGCCGAGGTCGATCTCAGCGCGTATGCACAGGCTATCGCCCCCTGGGATTGGCAGTTCCCGCGTGATTTCGGCGCACACCCTGATTTTCAAACCGAATGGTGGTACTACACCGGCAACGTGGCGACCGAAGAAGGCCGCCGCTTTGGTTTTCAGTTTACCGTGTTCCGCCGGGCGATTGCCGCGCAGCAAGCCGTCAGCGACGACTCCGAGTGGCGCACACGGCAGATTTACATGGCGCATTTCACCGTGAGCGACATCGAAAACGAGGCGTTCTATCATGAAGAACGCTACAGCCGGAGCAGTGCCGGTCTCGCCGGGGCGCTGCCGGTCTACGGTGAGCTGGAAACCTACGACGAACCCTATCGCGTGTGGCTGGAGGATTGGGAGATCAGCACGGTCGATGAGAACCTGTACCGCATCGACGCACAAAGTGGTGATTTCGCCATCGACCTGACGTTAGAGCAGGTCAAGCCGCCCGCGCTGCAAGGCGACGACGGCCTCAGCCCCAAAAGCGAGATCGAGGGCAACGCCAGCTATTATTACACCCTCTCGCGCTTGCTCACCGATGGCACCATCACTATCGGTGGTGAGGCGTTCGAGGTCAGCGGACGCACCTGGAAGGATCACGAGTTTTCCACCAGTGCGCTCGGCGAACGCGCCCTCGGTTGGGATTGGTTCGGCTTGATCTTCGACGACGAGCGCGAATTGATGGTCGGGCAAATCCGTTTGACGGAAGGCGGTATTGAACCGGCGTTCGGCGGCTTGATGATCTACCCGGACGGCGAGACGCGCTACCTCGATGCCGAAGACTTCACCATCGAGGCGACAGATTCGTGGGAAAGCCCCGCTACTGGCGCGGTCTATCCGCTGGATTGGGTGATTAGCATCGAGGCTGATGCGCTACGCCAGGACGACGATTTCGTGATCGACGTGACACCGCTCATGCGTGCACAAGAACTGAACAGTGGCGACATCGCGTACTGGGAAGGTGCGGTTGAGATCAGCGGCGATGCGACCGGCTACGGTTACGCCGAACTCACCGGCTACGTGCAGGAGATGACCGGGCGGTTTTAGCCCTACCATTTAAATCCCCTCGCCATTCCCTGTAGACAGTGAGGGTATAACACGCTTGCTAATGCTTAGACGCTACTCTGTTCGTGCATTTTGCGGCTTTGTAGGTGCAAGTCCCCCTTCTCCGTCTACGGGGATAAGGGGGATTTAGGGGGATAGGGGTCAGAATAGCTGCATATTGAAGCATCATCAGCTTAACTTGATACGTATGGGGTGGGCTGACCGGCGTCTCTACACAAAGGTTTATGCGAGTGTAAAGAATGAATGAATACACAACACTTAATCACACAGCACATGGCGCTGGAATGTATCCGCGTGGGAGCGGGTGACCCGCCGCGCCTGCATCGCCTGCCCTGCGACGACCCCGACGACATCCCGCTGTTTTACGTGGCGCGGCATCCTGATGGTGCATACAGCCGCTACCACCACGCCGACCTGCCCGAAGCCCTCGTGCGTGACCTCGCACACCTGCCGGACGCGGTCACGTTCAACGAACACGCGGCGATCAAGGCGCGATTGGTGGCTTACCAATCCGTCGAGAAGATTCACATCGGGCGCAGCTATGTGTTCCCCATCGAGCATGGACTGACGCCCGCGCAGGACTTCCCCGACGTGACGCGCCTGCCTAGCAGCGTCTACGGTGTGCTGGTCGCTGGGGCGGCGGTAGCGACGTGTTCTTCCACCCGCGCCAATGACGAGGCCGCCGAAGCGTGGGTCTACACCGAAGCGGCCTACCGGCGGCGCGGCTATGCCCGGCAGGTGGTCGCCGCGTGGGGCGCGGCCCAGGTCACAGCGGGGATCACAGCATTTTACAGTCATGTGATTGACAACCACGTCAGCGCAGCTATCGCCCAATCCCTCGGCTTGCAAGAATATATGGCAGATGTGGGGTACTATGGCGGCTAGCATCGCACGTTGGTTAATGCAGCGTTTGTGCTTTCAAGCGGAAATTTCAGAAAAGACACAAGAAATTTTTGTTAAACTTTGTTATAAATGGATGGTATGATCTAATCTAACATTAAAACTCGACTAACGAACGCTAGGGCATAACAAGAAAGTTTATCTTCTATGGTACATGCCGATTCTCCTGGCACAGATCAAGAGCCGACACCTGAGTTCGACGAGCAGTGTATTAACGTCATACGCCAGTGGCAGCGCGGCGAAACGCCGTTCAAAGAGGCCGTGGCGACCATCACCCACCTGGAACAGCAAGCCATCCAGGACGGACACCTCGCCAACCAGGGGCGAGCTAACCATCTGCTCGGTTACATCCAGCATTTTCGTGGCAATCTCGAAACCAGCATCCAGCATTACGAGAAGGCACGCGGCATGTTCAGCCGGGTTGGTAACGCCCGGCGCGTTTCCGCGATGGATTTGAACCAGGGTGAGAATTATCGTTACAAGGGTGATTTTAATCGAGCGTTGCGGTTGTATCGCACAGCCTACGAGATCAGCAAAGAACAGCAAGACCTCAAAGTGCAGACGATGGCCTCGCTCAACGAAGGTCTGGTGTTGATGACTGTCGGGCAGAACACCAGCGCGGTCAAGGCGTTCACGCAGACGCTCGAACTGACTGCCCTATGGGAAGACACCGACGACCGCGACCTACCCAGCCTGCTGTGCGAGGTGCAGCACGGACTCGCGGTGACCAACCTGCGGCAAGGGAGTTACGACGGGGCATGGGCGGCGGCACTCGAAGCGTTGACCATCGCCCGGCGAATCGGGGAACCGTTCCAGAACGGGTACGCCAACCGCATTATGGGTGAGGTCGTCACCGAGTTGGACAGCATACCCGACCCGGCCTTCTCTAACGACCCGGATGACTACTTCCGCGCCGCGATGGATGCCTTCCGCGAGTTGAACGCGGAGGCCGAACTCGCTCGGACGATGCACATGCAGGCACTCAGCCTCGCCCGGCGGGGACGGCGCACTACCGCCGCCCGCAAGCTCCAGCAGGTGATGATTATCTTTACGCGGTTGGGCATGGTCGATGACGCCGCCCGCGCCGCTGAAGCGCAGCTCAGCGTGCTATAGTTTGAGTTCCATCTCGATCTCATCGCGCAATGGAATTTCGTTTTTGCCGACCAATGGGATCTGCGGTTTCATCTTACGCGCTGCGATCAACGCATTCCGGTGGATGGCGACCAGTTCCCAGTTGCGCCGTTGGTAGAAGCGCAGCGCCTCCATGTTGTCATTGGTGGTGACGAGCCACAGCCGTTTGCAGCCTTCTTCCTTCGCAACCACTTTCACCATATCTAACAAGGCGGAGCCGATCCCTAAACCGGCCTGGTTGCTATCCAGCGTGAGGATCTCACAGTCTTTGCCCTCAATATTGTAGGTAATCAAACCAGCAGGGGGCGCGTCTTCTGGCGCGTCATTCATCTCCGCTGCGAAACCCGGCAGCAGATGCCCATAGTATGACTGTCCACGCGAGACGATCTTCGTCGATCCCCAATTTTTATCGAGGAAGTGCGCGACCCAGTTGCGATCTTCGGACTCAAGTGAACGGATGCTGAATAAGCGTTCCTCTGTTTCAGACATGGTGCTTTGCCCCTGGCATGTTGTGCTAAACGTAAAATTGCGCTCATGCGCTTCTCTATTATAGCCTACATGCTGCACCTTGCCACTCTCTGTAATAATACGTAATACTTTGCGAGTGTCAGTAAAATTT
>DAOTTX010000041.1:0-1983 GCA_034437515.1 Anaerolineae bacterium | reverse complement strand
GTTTCGACGCGAGCAGGCTCATCACGAGCGCTACGGTAAGGTGGCTCATGCCTCAGACGGAGATGCGCTCGCGGCATGACCCTAAAATGCAAAGTAGCCACACCCAAATCTAGTCGACAATCGGATTGCTGAAGTGCGCGTGGCACAAGGGCTTGGAGCTTTTTCTCATCTTGCATTAATCAAGTGGGCGCTGGTTGCACGTTTGTTAAACCAAGGCCTTCATGAGGTGATCGGTGTCTCAGGTGGCACAGGCGGCACAACCTGAGACAGGCACCGCACCACGTTTTCAAAAAATCACCTACCCCACAAAACTTGCTCACAAGTCGGCAAATTCTACCTGAGCCAGTTGAGACACTTGAGCCGTTTCTATTTCCATCAATATGCCATTCAAGGTAAAATGGTTTCTTAAGCTAATATTTCGACTTGAACAGATTGCTTGAGACCAGACATGCTCGATGACATGCGTGTAAATGACGTACAGCTTGACGCCAGCGACATCCGCCAGATTGAAAGTGCCGATGAAGTCGCGCATTTCTTCGCCAAGCTGCGCTATGACGTAGACGTTCGCACCACCATCCCGCTGGACACGCCGGTGTATACCAGCTCACAGGACATGAAGGTACAGATCAACCACCACGAGTTGATCGCAACTGACCCGGAGGACGAGGACATCCGGGTGTACTTATTTGAAGTCAGGTCAGTGACCGCCAAACTGCGGAATGACCTGGCACGCGGCTTCCTCAAAACTACCGACCAGAAAGTGCTGCTCGTCCTGACGGCGGACTACGAAGACATCGAGTTTGTCTACCTGGAGCGCAGCCGCCAGAAATCCCGCCGCAAGGGATTGACGCTCAAAAGCACCATTCGCCCCATCCCGCTGACCGTGAACCGGCTGAATCCTGATCCGGTCGCGCTGCGGGTGCTGAAACGCTTCACCTTCACCGAGGAAGACTCCGATTACCAGTGGGAGAAGCTACGCTCGGCGTACATGCTGGTGGAGTGGAGCGAGGAATACTTCAACAACCGGGCGCTGTTCTCCGACTACTACCTGACCCAACGCCTGACCGACGAGAAGACCACCCCGGAGTGGCGCGAGGACGTGCGCCCCATCGGACGCGAGGTATTCAAGCAGCTAACCACCGCCCGCGGCGACTACACCCGCCAGACCGAAGACGTAATCCGGCGCGGACTGTATGAGCCGCTGTTCGCGCAGTTGGGCTTTACGTACAAAGAGCAGAAGTCCAGCGCCTCCGCTGCCGAGGAACCGGATTACCTGCTGTACGCGCCGGATGATACCGAGCAGCCCATCGCCGCCGCGCTGACCTACGTCTGGAACCGCAACCTGGACGACGTGGACGAAAGCCGCGAACTGGACGAAGACCAGGGCGGCACCCCCTTCGAGATCCCCGGTGCGATGGTCGTCTCCTTGCTGGAAGCGCAGGTCGCGCCCTGGGTGATCGTCACCAACGGCAAGCTGTGGCGCTTGTACTCGTCCACCGCCAGCAACAAGGCGACCAACTACTACGAGATCGATCTCGAAGAAGCCGTCGCCGCCAACGACCAGATCACCGCGCTCAAATACTGGTGGCTGATGTTCCGGCAGGAGGCGTTCACGGGCTTCCTGGACGACCTGTTGAAGAAGAGCGCCGACTACGCCAAAGACCTGGGCGACCGACTGAAAGACCGCGTGTTCGTGGAGATCTTCCCGCAATTTGCGAAAGGCTTCATCGCCGATATGCGGGCGCAGGGCGTGACCGAACTCGACCTGGACACCGTGTTCAGCGGCACGATGACTTTCCTCTACCGCCTGATGTTCATCCTGTATGCGGAGAGCCTGGAACTGCTGCCCGTCAACGAGGCGAACGGCTACCGCCAACTGAGCCTTTACCGCCTGAAAGACGAGATCGCCCGCGCTGGCGGTGATGTGGAGGACACCGCGCCCGAAACGCTGGCAGCGCACTATAGCACCACCAGCACCGACCT
>DAOTTX010000040.1:0-2718 GCA_034437515.1 Anaerolineae bacterium | reverse complement strand
GTAGCACTTTAGTTGCTCAACAAGAACAAGCACTTTATGTGAACGATATTACCGCTTTAGTGGCGGCACGTTACATTCAGCAAATTTTGCTACGTGAACCCATTGAAAGTTGTCTCAAAGTTTTTGCCACATACCGCCCAAACACGCTATAATAGTACATTACTTTTGCCACACAGACGAAAGGACGTGATTTAACGATGGACAACGCAAAACCGCAACGCGACCTGTGGATTGGGCTTGGCGTGGGGATGGGGGTGGCGCTACTCACCTACGTGCTGCTGCTGGTGATGTTAGGCCTGGCTTACTTTATGCTGTTGGTGGGGCTGGTCATCATCAGCCCTACGCCGATCATGTTCGTAATCCTGGGGGTTATCGCGCTATTACAGGTCGTGCTGGGGGCGTTGGTAGCCACTCGGACTACGCGGGAAAACCGCACGCTCGCCCGGAACCTGCGCCGCGCCTTCGTCACCTCCGTGCTGCTGCTAGTGATCCTCAGTCCGGCGTACATCTGCCCGATGATGTTCACGTTTGGTGAGGGGGCGTACTAATACTCGACTTTATCTATGGGGGCCATCGCCCCCGCTAACCCCAGCCACCATCCCAAACGCCGCCATTGGGATGATGAGCAACGCCGCGATAATCTCAAATGCGCCAAAGGTTGTAACCATTGCAGTCGGTCTTTCCGGGTTATTCTTTCATCACCTTCTTGGCCCAATCCGCTACGGTAGGGTCGGGGTGGGATTTTAGTTTGCTCACGGCTTGCTTGGCATTAATACTCAGGTGTATGTTCTTCGATTTCATCATCTTCGCCAGATACTGACGGGCGCGTCGCTCCGTGATTATCTTGACCAGTTCGGGGATCGCTCGCGACTGTGTCTTGTTGTCCTCTGCCAGCGCATAGGCACGTTTACGGATAGCCGCTAAACCTCGTGGGTCGCTCATCTGGAACAGGGCGTCCTCGGCCATTTGACGGTCGTACTTGTCGTCACTTTCCAGAAATGAGGCTACCACATCTACCCCGGTTCCGGCCTCTCCCAACCCGTAAACCGCAGGCGTGTATAAGTTCTTTGACTCAGATTGTGCCGCCTCCCGTAGTATCTCAATCCGGCGCGGGTCGTCCAGCTTGGCAATGATTCTCACCGCGATCATGCGTAGCGTCTCCGGCTGGGATAGGTCCGTGTAGGGCACGAGCCGATCAAACATGTTGTCGTGTGGTAGCGCCTCAATCTGCTTTTGTACCTCATGCCAATTTTTCTTGTCGGCCTGTGCCTTGTCCATCAGTGCTGGGATTGGGTCATCGCTCTCGTCTAGCGCTAGTTCGGTGGTGAGCAGGTGCAGCGGATAGTTTTTCAGGTATGGAATCGCTTCATCGGCCCGTTGACGGATGAGCTTCTCGGCGGCCTTGAACCACTCGCCCTGTCGGTAGCGGTCCTCGGACGGGGAATTTGTCGCGGTGATGACCAGTGGCTTGTCCTTCATGAAGATCTCCACCAGCAGTTGGATATTCATGTCAGGGTGTGGCAGGTAGTCCTTTGTTGGTTTGGGGGCGCTGGGCTGGGCAGGTGCGAGGGGCGTGGGCTGTGGAGCGGCGCTCTGCGCGTGTTCAATCGAGAGCAGGATGTCCGTCTCTGGCACGAAGTACAGGCGATAGATGCCACCCAGGTCAAGTTTCAGGTAGGCATCCACGTTGATCACGACGTTCTGGTCGTCAATCGTCATGCTATAGCGATATTGGGGACGGTTGTTAATCATCACAGTCCGCCGATGGAGTTTGGGGCTGCCCACGACGACACCGGGCGCGGTTACGTTGGCGCGTTTCCGGTAGTTGCGAACGCTGACAATCAGCGCACCCAACGCCACTAAGTTGAACAATACCACGAACGCAACCGCCGCCCAGGTATCAGTTAGTCCGGGGATCGCAATTAGCATCACGACCGCCCCACCCAGCAGAAACACCGCTAATCCGATGTTCGCCAACAGCTGAATACGTAGCCGTCGCTTTTGGCGCGGGGAGAGTTCACCGCGTTTGTTGGCCTGGAGGTCGTCGTCGGTAAAGGGAAAAAGATCGGTCAGGGGCATGGGATCAGCTCGTGCTAATAAATCGTCTGCGGTTGAAATACAGACCGTATTATACTCTACTTTCCGCTAAAGCAAGCTGATGAAACCACATCAAGCTAGTAAGGTCAAACAGCCAAGGCTATTCGGTGGATGCGGATCGGATGCGATTGTCTAGTTGTGTGCAGGCTGCGGCCTTAAGCGGGTGTCTTTTGCCGCCGATGAGCGTCCACACCCTTGGCTAAATGCGCGGTGACCGAGGCCTTTTTGCGTAATTGCGGGGGTAGCAGCGCAGGTCCAGGAAAAGGCAAGCGGGCCAGCGCCCGTCGTAACACTCCCGACGTGGGCTGCTCGTCGCGATCCCAGAAGCCAGTCGGGATAGCAGGTTGGGCAAGCTGCGGCTACCCGTTCCCGGTGGACGCTATTATGTGATGCCTGCGGGTGTCGGTCAGAGCGCAAGCTGCTGACGTGGCGCTCACCCAACCAGCTTGGCGGATATGTCATCCTGAAACCGACAGCAGCATCTGCGCCGCTGACCTGGCAAACAGCAGGTGGCGAAATCACCTATCCCGCAAACGATAGTCGCAAACTTGCGGCCCGCATCGACAACCTACATCCTGATTATTTGAACCTGGTCGATCCCGCTACCGCTGGCGGCTTAGG
>DAOTTX010000039.1:0-7549 GCA_034437515.1 Anaerolineae bacterium | reverse complement strand
AACAGACCGGCAATGGCATCATAGACACTTGAGTAGGATCGGCGGAAGAAGGGGCTCAGGCTCAACTCCACCACCGACCGTGCATCAGGCGTGCTTGAGAGGGCATCGATTAACTCCATCAAGGCATCGCGCCGGAGGTCAAACGCCTCGTATATCGCCTGGCGAAACTGCTTGAGTCGGGACACGTTTTCTTTGATATTCATAGTGTCCTAATTTTGCCGCAAATTTGTTAAAGGTCAAACTGGAGATTGATGCAAGGTTTATCCAAAGTCCAATTACAAGATTGACAAGATTTTTAGTCAAAAACCAGGGATGGTTCACGAACGGGCCGAAATTGGTTTACACTTTTATTTTGCGCAGAAAATCTTTAGCCCAAAGCACATTGAATAACGGCCCAAAAGCCCGATTTTGGTGTAAAAACTACCTGTTTTGGCTGGCTAACTCACCGATCCCAATTCGTTGGACTTCCCGCGAGAAAAAGTGTCAACCTATTTGTGAACCATCCCAAAAATTCATCCTGTAAATCCTGTTCAACAAACACAAATGCGTTTGCCCTAAAAGCCACTCTTCAGCGGTTTTGCAAGGTATAGCATGCGGCTTCATTCACCGGGTGACATATGCGCAAAACCTTACACAAGAGCATCGACCAGATTGGCATTGATCTGCTGGCCCTGCTCGCCGAAGCGTATCACGGCCAAGCGGCTCATATTGGGTGACATATCAGGCACTTCCCCAGCAAAAATTTAGTTTCGCTTATGGGCATGTACCCTCATACCAGGAGTTGCCATGTGAGACAGCCACGCACTTCATATCGCCATTTGTCGCGCCGTCGACCATGCGCGAGTTGCTGACCGCGACGTCGCCGGAGATGCGAAGGATGGAGTAGGTCACGCCCTCAAACACGCTCTGGGTCAGATTTGCGGCGTCAGAACCGGAGTGCTCCAGGCCATAGTTGGAGTTGGTCGCCCCCGCCCCCAGCGCGGTGATGGATTGCGCAGTCAACGCGCCGGAGCTGCCGATTCCCGTGGCGTAGAGGCCGTCGCGGGCGACGAAGGCACCGCCGCGCAGGGTCACCGTCCCGCCGTCGTTCATCAAGCCGTAGTTGTCGCTGGCGCTCCCTCCCACGGCGGTGAAGGAACCTCCGCGCAGCATCGCCTCGGCGTCGCTGCGGTTGTGGAGACCGTAGTTCTTGCTCCCCATACCACTGGCAAGTTCCCCCAAAGCGGTGACGCTCTCGGCTTCCAAAGTGGTGCCGCTGCCGCTACTGTACAGCCCTGCGGCTACGCTCCCCCCGCGCCCGGTGAATGAGCCGCCCTGCAGCACCACATCCGCCCTATCGGGGTTGTACAGGCCGTAGTTGGCACCATCAGCGCTCTCGGCCAGGGCAGTGACGCTTTGGGCCGTTAAGTCGATGGTGCTTCCGGAAATGGTTCCATTGTGAATAGCATGGGCCTCTTGACCACCACGCGCGGTAAATGAGCCACCGCGCAGCGTCACGTCCGCGCCTCCGATGTTGTACATACCGTAAGTGGCAGTTACAGCCTCCTCGGCCAGTACGAATACTCCTTCGGCGTCCAGTACGGCGTCGTTATTGTAGATGCCCCAGACCTCGCCCCCGCCGCGCGCGGTGAAGGAGCCGCCTTGCAGCGTCACCGTCACCTGATAGTGATTGCATAGGGCGCAGGTCCCATCACCGCTACCCTCCGCCAGGGCGGTGACGTTGTGGGCCGTCATCCGGACTCCGCCGAAGTTGTGGATACCACGACTGTCCGTCCCTCGCGCGGTGAAGGAGCTATCCCACACGATCACCATAGCGTTATCGTTGCGCAGGCCAGTGTTGCCGCTGATGCCATTTTCCGCCAGGGCGGTGACGTTTCGCAGCGTGATGCTCGTATCGTCCCCGGATACGTAGATGCCCCGGTTGAAGGATCCGCTCCTTAGCGCTCGTGCCGTCACATTGACCAGCACCGTCTCGCTCACGCCGTTCTCGGCTTGCAGGGCCTTGGATGTGCTGGAGCCGCCCACCGTCAGATCGCGCAGGCTGACGTGATGGGTCAGGTTGAGAGTCTCAGCGATGACCGTCGCCTCCTGACCGCTTCCCTGGAGATGAACGTGGGGCCTCATCGTCGAGCCCTCGTCCCCGGCCTCATCATAGACCCCCGGCGCGATCCACACCAGATAGGGATTGGTGGATGAAGCATCGGTGATACTGTCGATGGCCTCCTGCAAGCTGGTGAAATCGCCGCCGCTCTTGGTCACGACGACCACGTTGGCGTAGGGGCTGCCCTCGGCCCGGAACTCGGTGTCCGTCAGCGCCAGCCCGGCCCCGGCGGTGTAGGTGACCACGTCGTCGCCGTCGTCCAGACCGTCCGGCACGTCGACGATACCGCTCCAAGGAGCCTCCAACGCATAGAGCGCATAGGGCGCGGCGGTGATGGCCTGACGGCCCAGATCGGTGTAGTCGCCTTTGCCCTCACATTTGACCCCGATCCCCAGCCAGCGGGCCGTCCCATCGAAGGCGTCGTCCCCGAAGTCCAATCGCTCAGTGAAGTATCCATCGCTGACCTCCACCGGACGGGTGATGGCGCTGCTCACCTGCACGCCGTCGGGCGCATCGGCGTCATAGAGGCGGAAGGCCATCTGACAGGTGCCGCTGATGGGCGTGTCGCCGGATTGGAGCCGCCCTTGGTAAGCGAAGCCCGTGCCAAGCGGAGCTTGAGGCGCCAGGTTCGCCCTTGGCCCCATCCCCTGCGCCAGAGCCAGACCGCCCGCCATGAGCAGCGCGGTCGCCAGGATCAAAGCGCCGATCAGTAAAGGAAAACGTCGCTCGTTCATGTTTACCCCCCGTTGTACAGCGGCTCTACTCAGAACAAATTTGAGGAGAGCCTGTACAGCCTACTTGAAGGCAGCGGGTCAGATGGAAGAAAGTCCTGCTTCCATCGACCCGCCGTCCAGAGCTACTGTCCTACTCCCGCACGATGAGCGGCAAGTAGACTTCATAATCAAGAACCGCCTCCGCTTCACCTCCGCCCCAGAAGCCAGCGCCCAGCGTGTAACTCCCCTCACTGTTGACCCCCACCACCGGCTGACCGATGGTATAGTTCAAGGCATAGCCGTCAGCCTCGACGCGCCCGCCGCCCCCGCCGATGACGTGGCGGATGATCTCAAGACCGGGAGGCGGGGCAGCCCACGCCACACCTGCCAGGAGCGATAGGGCGAGCAGAAGCAGTACAAAAACCTTGGTTTTCATGATCTTCCTCCTATCGCTGCTCAGTACACCACGACCATAATGTTGCCGTCCACACCATTCCCATCCTGGTCCCAACGGTGACAGATTAACTCGTCATCGGAGCCACCCTTAGTACAAGAGACACCATGAGCCGAAGTGGTAGCCGCGGTAGCTGTCCAGTAACGATCGGATAGGTCGAAGTTGAAGTCTATGTAGCAAACGCCATCCAATGTCGGACTACCAGAGACGGTGATCGGGTGGCCAACGTTGTTGAAGGAGTATGCGACGCTGGAATCTCCCTTAGAGCAGTCAATCTTGGCGGCCGCCTTCACCAAACCATCATCAGTCCTCCTCTGGCCCACGTCGCCCTCGAAGTAGCCGCCATAGCCATCTGAAGAGCTGGTCGAACCGTAGACGCCATAGTTGACGCCGCTACTGCCAGTGGCTTGACCATACACGCCGTAGCCGCCGGGGGAAGAGCTTTGACCCCAGACGCCGTAATTGGTGTAGGAATCCCCTCCGCCGACCCCGTAGACACCAGCCCCGATAAGCCCTTCAACTTCTCCATAAACGCCAGCCGCACCCAATAACAGGCTTTGAGCCAGGGTACCCTTGGCTACATCTCCCACTTGGGCCGTGAGCAATGCACCGCCAGCTTCTGTAGTGCCGCTGATCACTGCCCTTGGCCGCAGGCCGAGGGCATAAGGCACCGGCTGGATCTCCTCGCAGCCGATGGCAGTGCCGCCCACTTCCGCCTGCAGCCACAGCGCCTGGCCGTTGAAGTCGTCGTGATCGACGGGTAGATTCACGTCGAAGAAGCCGTCGCTCACCGAGACGCTGCCGACGTCGATGTCGCTGCCCACCTGTGCAGAGCAAGTGTCATCCGAGTAGAGACGAAAGATCATATCCCGGCTGCCGTCCACCGGGTTGCCGTCATCGGTGAGCATGCCTTGATAACTGATCGTATTGGTGACCATCGACGTGATGGAAAGCTCCCCCATCGGTTGAGCTTTTCCATCCGGAAGTTCCCGCCCCTGTGCCAGACTCAGCCCCATCGTCAGGGCGAAGAGCAACCCCAAAGCCAACACACCCACGAGAATTCGCTGCACTTTCATCTTATTCCTCCTTACGCTTGTAACTCGTCCACTTATTCACAGAACTTACCGTCTATGTTTTACGCCTTACGTTTTACGTTTCACGTCTTACGTTTCACTCTCTCACCTCCCTTCGCGAAGTGTGTCGCCACCGGTAAACTCGTTGGGCAGAGGCGGACTGCGGAGCAAGAGCCGTCGTACCAGATCCGGCAGATCGGCCAGACGGGCCAGCGGGTAGCTCACGCCGGAGCGGGCGTCAATCAGGCGAACGCGCACTCCGCCCACCGTATCCGTCCAACAGCGCAGGATGTAGCTCGCACGGTGAACGGCCTCGAAGTTGTCCTTGCTACTACCATTTGACTCTCCCGTTGATTCTCCCATTGAGTGATCCCCTTCCCATCCGGTGTGAAATACAGTATAGCAGAAGGGTCTCGTGTAACTCTCGTGTCAATGGCCCGATAGCTGTCGAGAAGGGGACAAACGGCTTGCAGATTGTATATTGCAGATTGCAAGTTTCAGGAGATGCGACCGGCGGCGCGCAGGGCAGCCAGGTCGCGCTTGATGGTGCGGGGACTGACGCCCAAGGCGTTGGCGAGGTGTTGAATCGTGGGGCGGGCGCCTTGCACTTTGGCCTCTCGAAGAATACGCGCCAGCCGGGAGCGGCGCAGTGCTATGGCCCCCTTCGAGCGCTTGAGGGCCACGTCGGACGGACCGGCGTCGAGGGTCCATTTCACCGGCAAGAAGTCCGAATCAGAATCCACGCGCGATTCCTGTCCCTTATAGGGCAGCCAGCGAGTGACGACAACAATATCGGGTTCAGGGACAATCCCTCGCGCGTAGACCTCTTCCATCAGTCGGCGCACCATGGGGCCGCGAGCGAAAAAAGCGCGGCGGGCGGCCTCGTCCTCCAGTTGCTGGGCGTATTTCAGCAAGTTCTCGTAGGCGCGGACGAAGTACCTGTGCGCTTGCTCCTCCAGGCCGTGGGCTTCCAAAACCACAGCGTGGGCGTAGTAGACCTCGGAGGCGACGTCGTTGTCCAAGGCACCCTGGGCCAGCGCCAGCAGCGCGCGGCGGGTACAATCCAATGCCTCCGCCAGATTCCTCAACCCCAGGTGCGCTAAGCCCTGGTGGGCCAAGGGCTCGGGCAGATACCCGGCCTCGCCCAGCTTCTCGTGCTTGGCGCATGCCTCGCGCAGCGGGGCCATAGCGGCCTCATACTGCTCATCGAGCAACAAAAGATATCCCAGAGTAGCCAAGGTAGAGGCTTCCCAGCCAACTTCATCATAATTCTGGAACGCGGCCAACGCCTCCTCAGCCAAGAGAATAGCCTCATCCAACAAGGTCTCGTCGCGGTAGGGCATGCCCGCCGCCAGGTGATATTTGCACCGCGCCACGCCGAATGGATCATCCAACGTCTCGTAAATCTCTCGGGCACGCTCAACGTCCCGCAGCGCCTCCTCGTGACGCCCCAGCAGATCGTTGATGCTGGCGAGTGTCTGCAGCGTTCTGGCCTCGGCTCGCTTCAGCCCCAGATCGCGCCAGATACTCAGCGCCTTCTCGATCTCCGGGAGGACGTCCAGAAAGACGCCCAGATCGGAGCGGGCGTTGGCGAGACCCTGCAACGCCTCGGCCAAGTAGCGACGCAGGCCATGCTCGTGCGCGAGAGAGCGTGCCCTGTGGAAAACGGGGATAGCGTCCCTGGTGCGCCCCTGGCGAAACAGCGTCTTCCCCCGCACCAGGAGGGCACGCACGGCACCGGCCGGGTACGCGAGCGAGTTCGCCAGGTTGAACGCCCGCTCGGCGTTCGCCAGCGCCTGTGCCATCTGCCCCAACCGCCTCTGAGCCTGGGCCAGTACCAGGAGGGCCTCCAGCGAGCTTTCCCGATCTTGCTGGTCGTGGGCCAGCAACAGCGCCCGGCTCGCCGCGTCGTGCGCCACGGTGCGCTGACGACAGGCCAGGGTCACCGCGGCATATCGCGTCATCACGGCGGCGCGATCACTATCACACGCTCGCAGTATTCGCTCGGCCCGCTCATATTTCTCGCAGAGCAGTGCCAAATCAACTTCGAGCAGATGCACGCTCATTTCATCGGCGGCCGCGCCGGATTTCAAGGTCATAAGGCAACGCTCGGCGATGGCCCAATCTCCGCGATCCAAGGCGGCCCGCGCCTGGTGCAGCAGGGCCTCAGGGGAAGCATCTTCGGGCAAAGTGGAAGAGGGAGGTGAGGACGGGGCAGAGGTGCGGATCGCCTGAGCCAGGGCTTGCGTGACCGGTGTCGGCTCAATTTCCAGCTCGTCGGCCGCCAACTCGACGAAGCGCTCGTAAGCTGCCAGAGCTGCCCCGCGCTGTCCCAGCGCCGCGTGGCTCCGCATCAGCAGGCGCAGGGCGCGCTCGTCAAAGGGCTCTCCGCGCACCAACTGCCGAGCCACGGGAAGTGCCTGCTGGAACCGCTGAAGCTTAAATAACCAGTCGCCCGCGCGGTGGAGCAAGCGCACATACTCCAGGTGAAGGGCCTCTCGCTCGATCAACAGCCAGTCATCGAAGCAACCGGGCAGCAGATCGCCCCCATACAGGGCCAACGCTGCCTGCCAATCGGCCAGTTCAGTCCCCGAGGCCATTCGCTTGAACTCCTCCACGTCCAGCCAGCGGCTCTCGGCGGGGATCTCAAGCCAGTCGGTGGCGGATTCTAGGGGCAGGCCGGGCAGGGCATCGCGCAGCAGCCAGAGCCGGTCGCTCAGCCTGCGTCGACTGATTCGTTCCGGCGCGTCGGGGAAAAGCAGACCGACCAGGCGCCCGCGCCGCTGCGCCCCGGGGCTAAGGAGCAGCATAGCCAGAAGAGAATGGGTGCGTGGGGGAGGAAGGGAGAGCGGTTGGTCCGCGTGGACTATCTGGAGTTCGCCCAGCAAGATGAAGCGCCAGGCGGGATTTTTCGGCTGCTGATCGATGGAAGATATCATGCGACCATTATATCATCCCGATGAGGCCGCGCAATATATCTCCAAGACTGCTCAAATATGGGACGCAGACGCGCCGTCTGCTTTGAGAACTCCACTAATCAGAAGAGCATCCTAAACTTCTTCTTCACAGTTGGGTAATGATGCACACTTGTGCAGAGCAGTCACTAATTTTTTCACCCGGATCGGCTTGCTGAGATAGTCGTCCATTCCCGCTGCCAAGTACCTGTCCCGATCCTCTTCCATCGCGTTGGCCGTTACGGCGATGATGC
>DAOTTX010000038.1:0-48482 GCA_034437515.1 Anaerolineae bacterium | reverse complement strand
CGGCGCGAACACGGTGAAGGGGCCTTCGCCGCTCAGCAGTTCCGCAACCGTACCACTGACTTCGATAGCCGCCAGCAACGCGGTGAACTCTGCGTCTTCCTCAGCAGAAGCAGCAGCAACCACGATGTCCGTGATGGTGTCACCATCAGCAGCGGCTTCTTCAGTCGCTTCCATCGGTGCTTCGGTTTCTTCCGCCATCATTTCTTCGGTCGCTTCCGGCGTCATTTCTTCCGTCGGTTCCATCGTGACTTCGACGGTCGCTTCTTCAGTGATCTCGACAGCCGCATCCCCTGCTTCTTCGGCGGCGTCCTCAGCACCCTCTGCCAGTGCAACCTCATCCGTCGCTTCCGGCGTCATCTCTTCGGTAGCCATCGCGACTTCTGTCGGCTCATCGGTAACCTCGACATCAGCGCCAGCGGCACCAGCAGCCTCTTCTGTTGGCTCAGCTTCTTCTTCAGCCGGAGGTAGTAGCACGGCATCAACAATATGAATAATACCGTTAGACGCATCGACATCGGTCGTCACCACGTTGACGCTGTCGTTCAATACTACACCGTCGTCGGTCACGCTGATGCTGATCTCGCCGCCTTGCAATGTGGCGACGCTCTCACCATCCAACTCGACCACAGAGGACTCAGGCACTTCGCCTTCAACCACATGGTAGAGCAAAATATCAGCGAGGTCTTCACGCGCCAGTAGCTCTTCCTGTGTGGCGTCGAGTTCCTCTAACAACGCGGCGAAGGCGTCATCTGTCGGCGCGAACACGGTTAGCGGTTCTTCGCCGCTCAACGCTTCGACCAGACCGGCTTCTTCAACCGCAGCTACGAGAATGGTGAAGTTGCCAGCGACGGCCTCTTCAACAATCGTCCCGGCTTCGGCGACTTCGGTAACTTCAGCGGTTTCCTCGACTTCTTCCGTCTCAGCCGGTTCCTCGGTTTCTTCGACTTCTTCCGTCTCAGTTACATCTTCATCATCTTCAACCTGAGCGGGAACATCCTCCTCGACAGGTTCTTCTTCCTCGTCGTCACCACCACAGGCCGCCAGCACAAAAACGCCGAGCAACAGTAGTAGCAACAAGATTTTCCGGTAGCTTTGCATAGATCCTCCTTAGGTTTCACGGATTATTTAACAGTCTGTTAAATATTGTGAAGAAAATATTCGATACTTGGTAGATACTACCGCATCGTGCCGATTTACGAAACTAATAAACTGATGAAAAACTGCACAATTCACATACACAAATGAAACAAAAGTGCCTGCGACGAGGCAGGCATGGCGACTAAATTGTACAAATGACCGAGATTAGACGGCGACGTCACGCCGCTGGAAGAACGTGACCGCACCCGCGCCCAACGCCAGCGCGATGACCAGCAGCAGCACGACATTCCCGATGACTACCCCCTGTGTGAGAATGGTCGTGCCGTCGTAATGCGCGAAGACGGAAAACTCACGGATGAAATCCGCGACGTCACCGCCAGCAGCACGGCCCATCGCGTCTACCAGATAGCTAACCACGACGAAGCCACCCGCAATCGCAATTGCCAGCCCACGCCGTTTGACGACCGTCGCCACAAAGGCGGTAAACGCTATGACCAGCAGCGTACCGGGGATCACGTTAAAGACGCCTTCAAGATATGCCCCTGTGCTGATGTTTATATCCTGTGTGGCGATCTGGTCACCGATGAGCAGCCCAGCAAACACCAGCCCCATAATGCCGAATACGATCACGGTGTAGGCCAACAGCTTTTCAGCGACGATCTGCCAGCGTGGGATGGGCAAACTCAGGAACACATCCATGATGCCAGCATCCTCGTCGTTGGAGGTGATGTTCAACCCGGCAAGCACCGCGAACACCGACATAATCAGCAGGGTATAGCCGAAAAACGAGTAGCCGATAAAGCCATCGGGAGAGGCGAGCATCGCCGGATCAATACCGAAAGCACGTAGCAGGCCTGGATCTAGCGTTTCCGTCAAATTTGCGTATTCCGCCATCCCCTCTTGGGTCGATGGCAGCAACATAAAACCGAGCAGCGCGTAAGAGCCGAGGCCACCACCCCAGTACAGGATTTGTTTCCAGTGGCGGCGCAGTGTCTCGAAAAATACAGAACCGTACATTAGCGTACCATCTCCTTTTGTTGTCCTTTGCCGTTGCCGCTGGCAACCGCTTGATCGTCATAGAATGCGAGAAACACTTCCTCCAGGGTCGGGTCGTCCACCTGAATGTCTTTCACGTAACGATCATTGATCGTGCGCAGCAGCGGGTCAAAATCTCCCGTTAAACGCAGCCGGTAGGTACCGTCTTGCCGCTGGCTGATGTCGGTCACCCCTTCGGTATGCCGGAGGGCGTCGTCTATCCCCTGCGGATCGTCGAGGCTGACGGTCACCCAGCGGAATTGGGCGTGCATGAGCGAATCCACCCGCTCGACCGCCTCCAGTACGCCCTGACGCAGCACCGCGACCCGATCACAGATGGCCTGGACTTCACTGAGGGTGTGCGACGACAGAAAGACCGTCTTGCCCTCGTCACGGAACTCACGCATCATCGCGTTGAAGGTCTGCTGCATGAGCGGGTCAAGGCCGCTGGTCGGCTCATCGAGGATGAGCAGGTCAGGCTTGTTCATCATCGCTAAGATCAAGCCAAGTTTGCGCTTATTCCCGGTAGAATAATCTCGCACGCGCTTTTCAACATCAAATTGCAGGCGCTGCGCCAGTTGATTGACGTAAGCCATATCAATGTTGCCGCGTATCCGCCCAAAATACTTGATGATGTCGATGCTCTTTTCCCCGCGCCACAGTGCGAGTTCGGCGGGCAAAAAGCCGACGCGCCGTTTGACCGCTATCGGCTCCTGCTGGGCATCCATGCCGAGGATTTTCGCCTCACCGTTGGTCGGGCGGATGATGTCCAACAGCATCCGAATAGTGGTGGTCTTACCCGCGCCGTTGGGTCCTAAATAGCCCATGATCTCCCCTGTTTCGACGGTCAGGTCGAGGCTGTCCAACGCAGTGAACGGCCCATCGGGGGTGTCGTAGTTCTTGGTCAGGTTATGTGTTTGGATCGCTGTCATTTTGCTGCTCCTTGTCTGGATCTGCTGTTTTCTTTTGCATGTGATCGCGCATTCGCCGCGTAATCGCTGCCATGCTTTCGCGCGCGGCTTGCTGGTTGCCACCGTCAGGCGGCGTCAGGTAATGGTCGAGCATATCGCCGATGCCCTCGATTGTGGCTTCAATCGGCGGACGTTGCTCCGGTGGGATGTGTGATGGCGTGATGATGAAGCCGTAGTTCAGCATCGTCATTAAGTACGCCGCCACCTCAAGGTCGATGTCTTGCCGGATGGCCCCCGCTTCCTGCATCATTTGCAACAGTTGTGCCTGGAACGGGCGTTTAAACGCGCCCATTGCCAACCCTCGCCGCTGCATAAAATTACCCAGGATGCGTTCATCGTTGCTGATCATGGCCTGCATCAACAGATTACCGTCGATGATTTTCAGCGTATGGCGATACATCCCGACGAACGACCATATTTCTGTGTCGCTTTCGAGGTATGCCAGCATCGCATCGACGTATTCCCAGATCTCCCGCCATATGACGGCCTCGAAGAGATCGTCTTTGCTGTCGTGGTGCAGGTAGATCGTCCCTTTGGCGATCCCCGCTTCACGGGCAATATCGCTGACGGTCGTCTTGTCGATCCCGTAATGCAGCGCGAGTTCCAGGGCGGCATCCAGGATGCGAGTTTCTCGGTCATTTGAAGGCGTCGGTGGCATAAGTTGAGCTTTCTTTTTCTTGCAAATTTCGTGACGTTTTGACTTTATGACCAAAATCGTCATTATGGTCATATCATATCAAATATCGGCTCGAAAAGTCAATAGGATGCCGGTGATGCGGCAGTTGGCAATAGCGCCCGGTGATGCGCTATGCTTTAATGGATGACGTTCATCTACAACGAAAGAGAGAAAGAAGATAGTCATGGCTAGCCTGCCACCCATCGAGCGTTTTAACACCAATACCGAGGCTCGTATTTATCGCATCCCGATGCAAGTCTTCCCGAATGGCTTCATCGCCTATAGTTTCGTCGTCCTTGATGCCGGGATGCCGACATTAATTGACGCCGGTTCCGGTTTTGGCGAGAGCGACTCAGATCTGCTGGCGGGGTTTGACGCGCTGCGCGATGACTTCGGCGAGACACTACAATTGCAAGACATCGAGCATATCATCGTCTCGCACGGACATATCGATCATTACGGCGGGGTCGCCAGCATCGCGGAAAAGATCGGCAACGTGCGCATCGGCATTCACGAGCTTGACCGGCGCGTACTGACCAACTACGAGGAACGGTTGATCGTGGCGAGTAAAGACCTGCGTGTTTACCTCGAACGGGCGGGGATCGACCCGGAGCGCCGCGCCCTGTTCATGGAGATGTACGGCTTCGCCAAGAAGCATGTAAAATCCGTCGAAGTCCACTTCAGCCTGGAAGAAGACACCCCCTTCGAAGGCATGCAGTTCTTCCACGTCCCCGGTCACTGTCCCGGTCAGGTGTGCATTCTCATCGGGGATACGCTGCTGAGTACCGATCACATTCTTTCACGCACCACGCCCCACCAGGCCCCGGAAAGCATCACGCATTACACCGGGTTAGGTCACTATAAAGACTCGCTCAATAAGATCGAGAAGATCGACGGCATCAACCTCGCCATCGGTAGCCACGAAGACCCGATGCACGATGTCTACAGCCGCATTGATGACATCCAGATCAGCCACGACCGCAAGCTCAACCGTGTTTATGACATCGTCAAAGACGCCGAGCAACCACTGACCATCGACCAGATCACACAGAAGATGTACCCCGGCAAAGAAGGCTACGAGACGCTGCTCGCACTCGAAGAAGCCGGCGCACATGTCGAGTATCTCTACCAGCACGGGCGGCTATCGGTTGCCAACCTGCATGAAGTCGAGCAGGAGGATAATCCGGCGCTCCGCTATGAGACGACGTAACGAAAGATTAAGAAAATTTAAAATTATAATGCCACAGGCTTAACCTCCATCGCGTAGATTCGCCTGCATCGCACTGCGCGATTACTTATAAAAGATAACTGAGGAGAAAATTACATGGCAAATCCAAAACGTATTTTTGTTTGTGTTCTCGCCCTGATGCTGGCGGTGATGGCCTTCGCACCCGCCCTGGCACAGGACGAGCCGACCGAAGTCCGCGTGTTGATCGCGTTCACTGACTATCGCCTGGACTGGGCGCGTGAACGGGCTGCGGAGTTCAACGAGCAGTTCCCCGAATACAACATTGTAATCGAAGGTCTGGCGAGCTATAATGACGTGTTTGACGCCGCTGTGCTCGGCTCCGAGCAGGGCAACCAACCGGCAGTGATCCACTTCTTCGAGGCCGCCACGCAGGAAGCGCGTGACGCCGTCAACGCCAGCGGTGAGCCGCTGTTCAAGAACATCGATGAAGCCATCGGTGACGCCGAAGAGATCAACGGCGTGCCGGTCGTGCTGGGTGATGTGGTTGACTCGGCTGCGGAATACTACACCCTCGGTGGTGAGTTCACCTCCATGCCCTGGAACACCTCCAGCGCGATCATGTTCACCAACAACAACATGCTGGAAGCAGCTGGCGTCGAAGAAATCCCAGAAACCTGGGCCGAGATCGAAGCCGCTTGCGCCACCATCAGCAGCCTGGAAGACGGCCCCGACAACTGCATCACCTGGCCCAACCACTCCTGGTTTGTGGAGCAGACGATGGCGCAGCAAGGCGAATTGCTGGCAAACAACAACAACGGTCGTGACGAGCGTGCAACCGAGGTCTTCCTCGATAGCCAGGGTATGATCGACTATATCTCCTGGTGGCAGGGCCTCAACGACGAAGGTTACTACGTCTACACCGGCACCCAGCGTGACTGGACCGGCACCTACAACGCCTTCATCGCGGAGCAGGTCGCCTTCCTGATCTACAGCAGCTCTGACACCACCGCCCTGACCAGCGACGGCACAGACGCAGGCTTTGAAGTCGAAGCGAGCTTCATGCCCTACAACGACGAGGGTGAATACGCCGGGAACATTATCGGTGGTGCGACCCTGTGGCTGACCAACGGCCTCGACGCCGAAGTAGAAACCGGCGCGCTGATGTTCATGAACTGGTTCAACAATCCGGAAAACGCCGCTGATTGGCACCGCGTGACTGGCTACATCCCGATCACCGACCCGGCAATCGAACTGCTGGAAGAAGAAGGCTGGTTCGAGGAAAACCCGAACAGCCGTGTGGCTGGCGATCAACTCACCGCTGCCGCTGAGAACGACGTCAACCCTGGCGCGTTGATCGGCAACTTCGTCGCCATCCGTGACGTCATCACCGGCGCTATCGAGGACATCCTGGTCAACGACCTGGACGTCGAAGAACGCCTGACGGAAGCCAACGAAGAAGCCAACCTGCTGCTCGAAGAGTACAACCTGCTCTACGTCGAGTAAGCACCGGTTGAAAGTTGAAGCACCATAAGCAGGCAATAGGGCGACTCGTTCGCCCTATTTCTGTTTTAGCGTATGATCTAAATATACCGTCAGGGGGTTCGATGTGACTTTATACAGCAGTATGATTCCATTTTTTGTAATCACTGGGTTGGCAGGGGTGGCTGTCCTCGCCTACCTCTTCCAGCAGATGCGACGTCCGCTGTTAGCGGGTGGCGTGGTCGGGTTGGCTGCCGGGTTAGCCGGGCCGATGCTTTTCATGGGGCCGTTGCAAGCCTGCACCTTTGAGCCGGAAGCCGACACCATCGACTATCACTTCGGTATCTTTTTGTTTATGGTCGGCGCGGCGCTGGTGATCGCTTTCGCACAGTGGCTCTCACGCTTTTTATTGGCACGGGGCAAAGCACGCGCTGGCCTGGTGGATGACACCAACAAAGGCACGTTTAACGTCTCCTGGATCATCCCGATCTTGCTGCTGCTGCCCACGCTGATTATCCTGGCGCTGTTCTTATACTACCCGGCGTTCGATACTTTCCGCCTCTCTACCCTGCTGACGCGCATCGGCGCACCACGTACCGCGTTCCGCTGCGTCAGCAACTTCACCGAGCTGATGGAACCGACATTCACACCCCTATTTTACGGTGTAGTAGTGTTGACGGTCGCGGCGGTGGGTGGCCTTTATTATCTGCGGCACAGCAGCAACGCATACGACGCCAATATCGGTCGTCTGCGGACGCTCATCGGGGTCGGCCTGGTGCTGGCGAGCTATTTGTTCCTGCGTGACCTGTGGGATGATAATTACCGTGAAGTGTTCTTCAACACCGTGTTTATCTCCGGTATGATCGTGGTGCTGGGCTTAATCATCTCGTTGGGCATCGCCTATCTGGTGTTCCAGCCGGTGAAGGGCGCGTCGATTTACCGCACGCTGTTGATCTGGCCTTATGCCATCTCACCACCCATCGCCGGGATTCTATTCTTCGTCATGTTCGACTCCACCGCTGGCATCATCGACCATTTCTTCGATGTGATTCTCAGTGTCGATCTACCCAATTACAAGCAGGATACGTGGTTGGCGCGCTGGGTGGTCATCATAGCGAGTGTGTGGAAGACATTGGGCTATAATATCCTGTTTTACATCGCCGGGTTGCAGAACGTCTCTAAAGAACTGGTCGAAGCAGCGGCGATTGACGGCGCGAATGCGTGGCAACGGTTCCGCAACGTGATCGTCCCTGCACTTTCACCGATTACGTTTTTCCTCATCATCACCAACCTGACCTACGCCTTCTTCGAGACCTACGGCACCATCGACTATCTGACCAGAGGCGCACCCGCCGGGGCCACCTCCGTGGCGATCTACGAGATCATCGAGATCGGCATCACGCAGAAATCACTCGGACGTGGGGCGGCGCAGTCGGTCTTATTATTTATCCTCGTGATCGGCGTGACTATCTGGCAGTTCCGCACCAGCGGACGCCGTGTATCTTACGGAGCGTAAACCATGACTTCTCTCGATGTCACCACCGCAGGCACTCGTACCCGTACCGGCTCAAACCGTCCGCGCTTCTTGCCGGAACGCTGGTACATCCATGTTTTATTGTGGCTGGTCTGTTTGATCGTCGGCTTTCCGCTGCTGTATGCGCTGCTCGTCAGCACGCAGAACAACGCCGACGTGTTCGCCTACCAACTCACCCCCGGTGACCACTTCTGGTCAAACCTGGAGGCGGTGCTGGTCACTCGTGACTTAGGCGGAGCGATGTTCAACAGCGTCATCCAGGCGGTGATTATCACCGTCGCCAAGACCGTCCTCTCGCTGCTGGCAGGGCTGGCGTTTGTCTATTTTCGCTTCCCCGGTAAGTGGATCGTGTTCGGGTTCGTGCTCATCACACTGATGATGCCGACCGAAATCATGATTATCGCGTTGTTCCGCCTCGTCTCACAGATCAACATGGGCGACCTATCCGCGCTGACCGTGCCGTTCTTCGCCAGTGCGACCGGTGCATTTTTATTCCGGCAGCACTTCGCCAACCTCCCGGCGGAACTCTCCGAAGCGGCGCAGCTTGACGGCGCGAATCCACTGCAATTCCTGTTCCGCATCCTGATTCCACTGAGCTGGAATACGATGGGCGCACTTGCGGTGATCCAGTTCGTTTACGTGTGGAATATGTATCTGTGGCCGCTGCTCATCGTCAGCGATAACGAACAGTTACAAGTGGTGCAGGTCGCGCTGGGCGGCTTGCAGAACTTCGGTGGCGGGCAGACCTTCGGCCCGATGATGATGGGCGCGGTGGTCGCTAGCATCCCACCGGTGATCGTGTTCATCTTGCTGCAAAAGCAGTTTATGAGCGGCTTCCAGATCACACGGGATAAGTAACGGCTATCCCATGTATGTCGATTTAGGCTCTTTCGACCCCACCCGGTCTGACCTGCGGTCAGCCCTCCCTCCCCGTAGACAGCTGGCGAAGGTAGTCGTCTACGGGGGCGAGGGGGATTTAGGGGGATGGGGGTCATAATAAGCTATCCGTGGCTTAACTGACGCATGGCGCAACTGTGGGAAGGTCTTCGACAACCCTTCGATCCAACTTCGTGTCCGCAATCTTAAGTTCCGGGTAGGCTAAAACTGCTAAAGCCATCGTGTTTCGTCCTGTGCTAAAATATGAGCAAATAAACACAAACTATAGTTATTTTACGGAGAAAATGCCTCATGGTCACCTACGACGACCGCCCCTGGACGAAACATTACGATGCCCACGTCCCGGCCTCGCTTGCGCCGTATCCTGAACATCCGCTGCAAGACTTCCTACGGAAGACCGCCCGTGAAAAGCCAGATCATATCGCCCTTATTACGACCGCCAAACTGCCCGTGCTCGGACGCCAATCCGCCAGCATCACCTACCAACAACTTGACGAGTATTCCGATGCGCTGGCGGTCGCACTCACAGATATGGGACTGAAAAAGGGCGACCGCGTGGTGATCGTCATGCCTAACTGTACCGCGTTTGCCATCAGTTATTACGGGGCGCTTAAGGCCGGGGGTGTGGTCGCCGCGACCAACCCAACCTACCCGCCGAAGAAAATGGCCTATCAGATCGACGATTGCGATGCCGAGATCGTCATCACACTCAGCCTGTTCTATGACATGATTAAGCGCATCCAGTCGGAGACCAAAGCGAAGACACTCATCGTCGCCAACATCAAGGAGTACATGCCGCCTGTCGCCCGCTTCCTGTTCACGCTCACACGGGAGAAAAAAGACGGGCATCGCGTCGAACTCGCCGCCGGGGATCATATGTTTCAAGATGTGCTGGCAAAGTACGCCGGGCGCAAACCGAACGTCGAAGTCCACGCTGATGACCTGTGTATCTTCCAGTATACCGGCGGTACGACTGGCGTCTCAAAGGGGGCAGCGTCTACCCATCAGGCATTAGTCATCAACTCCTACCAACTACAAAATTGGTCCGGCATGGCGGACGACATCTTCAAGGTTCCGGTGGATGAAATCGTCTTTCTCGGCGCGATCCCGATGTTTCATTCTTACGGGTTGATCGCCCTGCTGACGCAAGCCGTCGTCGCCGGTGGGAGCATCGTTCTGGTACCGAACCCGCGTGACATCGACGAACTGGTCGATGTGATCGACCATTACAGACCGAATGTGTTCCTCGGCGTCCCGGCGATGTACAACGCGGTCAACAACCATCCGCGTGTGCAATCCGGTGAGGTCAGCCTGAAGTCGTTCCTGTTCAATTCCAGCGGCTCGGCTCCGCTGCTTCCGGCGACCAAACGCGAGTTCGAGCGCCTCAGTGACAGCGTGGTCGCCGAGGGCTTCGGCATGAGTGAGCTACCCGTCGCCACCCATTCCAACCCCGTTTTCGGTGAGAACCGCACCAGTTCCGTTGGTTTGCCGCTGCCGGATACCGACTGCCGCATCGTCAATGTGGATGACGGCGAGACGATTGTACCGGTTGGTGAGATCGGTGAAATCATCGTCTCCGCGCCGAACATGATGAAGCATTACCACAACATGCCGACGGAAACGGAGAATACCCTACGCGAACACGACGGCAAGCTGTGGCTGCACACCGGCGACATCGCCTACATGGACGAAGAAGGCTATTTCTATATCGTAGACCGCAAGAAAGACATGGCGTTGATCGGCGGGTTCAACGTGTACCCTGCCAACATCGAGAAGATCATGAAAGAACACCCGGCGGTGCTTGAGGTCGGTGTCGCTGGCATCCCGCACCCGGAGCGCGACGGTCAAGAGGCGCTCAAGGCGTGGGTGGTGCTCAAACCCGGCGAGTCCGTCACCGAGCAAGCACTCATTGCCCATTGTGAGAAGTCGCTGGCGAAGTACGAGGTGCCACGCCGCATCACGTTCATCGACGAACTGCCGAAATCAGCGGTCGGCAAGACGCTACGCCGCGAGCTTATCCGCATGGAGATGGACGAAAGCGAAGGCCAACCGGTGCGCTAGCCTCTCACAAAACATATAAAAGGTTATCAGTCGAAACTCACATAGTCCTCTCATACTACATAGTAAGCAAATATATGAGAGGACGGTAATTTATGTCAACAATGCGTGAAGCTTATCAAAAAGATATGGAAGAACGGCTCGGTCAGCTTGAGAAAGAGATCGCCCAACTGCGCCATGACCTGTCGGATACGTCCGACGAGGCACGGGCGGGGCTGGAAGAAGAATTAGACGCACTCAAGACCGAGTACGATAACCTGAAAGAACACGTCGAAAAATTAGATTTAACCGATGACGATTCCGCCTGGGATGAAATCAAGTCTCGTGCTGACGAGGCATGGACGACTTTACAAAATGGATTTGAGAAAGCCAAAGCAAACATCCAGGACGCACTGAGCTAACGAAACTTTGCCAAACAGAATAGCGCAAAGCATCGGGGCGACCAAGCAGGCCGCCCCGTTTTATATTTACTTATCGCCTGTGTAGAGCGGCGAGTCTACTGGTCTTCCGGCTCTAAGAACTGCTGCCAGGGGCCGTGCATCCCGCCTTCGGTCGCCCCATAGTAGACGCGCATCTTGCCATTTTCACGCTGTACAAGATCATAGCGGATCGCGCCGTTCTTTTTGTAACTGCGCCACATCCCAACGTCACCCTTCCAATCAACTTTATCCTGCCGGGCGGGGTTGGCTTCCATCTGTTTGATGGCGTAGTGCCACAACCGCCGCGCCGAGGAACGAGTCACATTTTTGACGACGTTGCCATTACGCAGGTCACGCATGACGTAGTATTTGGTGTCGTTGCGCTGCTCCACACCGACGATTTCCACACCGGTGCGTGGTGGGCGTGCAGAGTCGCCGTCGTCTTGCGGCTGCTCATCTTGAGGTGTGTCATCGACCTTGTCACGAGATTGTGCCTCCGCTTTGGCGAACTGAACCGCCGCCGCCACCGGCGCGACCGGCTTGGTCGAGGTCTCTTGAAAAGCCACACCCTGCCGCACCAGGTCAACGATCTCATCACGGATGGCGACGCTCGTATCCGCTTCGTCACGCACGTAAAACTTGGTGTTGTCCATGGCGTAGGGACGCGCCTCACCCAGCGGCACCTGAATGCGGATCACATTCTTACCCTGTGTTTCTTGCACATCAATATCGACGTTCAGTGGCGGGCTAATCACACTGCTGATCTCGTCTTGCAGTTCTTTGATGGCCTGCCCGGTATCTTTGATGCCGACCGGGTTCTTGCGCTTATCCATACTGATGCCGACGTAGACCGTACCGCCGTTGGTGTTGGCAAACGCGCACACATCCGCTGTGACGTTGTAGAGCTTGCCGCCCTTGCGCGTCATCGACTCGTGGAAGGACTGCACCATCGTCGGGCCTTCCTCACGCGCAGACTGAATGAAATCTTCCGGTTTGCGATTGGGGTTGTAAGGCCGCGAGCGGGAAAAATCATTGCTCTGGAACATTTCCAGCAGCGCATCAAAACTACGTTCTTTGAGCAGCACCTCAGTCACACGCTCACCCACACCCAGCGTAATCAGCCGGTTCTTCTCACGCACGGTTTCGGTATTGTGCGAATCCGACCCCTGAATGCAGCGCATCCGGCGTGGATACTCCGGTTTGGTGCCGTCGAAGAAGCGTTGTGTGGTGCGTCCGCGCCGCCCCAGGTCGGTGACTTCTAGCGCATGCAGGCGGCGGTCTTGCGTGTAGGCGATGCGCGTCTGCCCGCCGAAATCCAGGCCGCGCATGGCGACCCCATGTGTGGTATTGGCGTGCGCGGCGATCACGATGCCGCCCGACTCGTTAATGGCCTCATAAGCCGTCAACACATCGGCGGAAGCACCAACGTGTGAGGTGCCTTCGTCCAATACATCGGAGGGCACGTTGAGGCTCAATAGAATGTGTTCGATCTCACGTACCGATTTTTCCGGGGAGAAAATGCCCAGGATGTGAAAGCCAAATGTCGCCGTGAATTCAAAGCCCGGCAGTACCAGGATTTTGTCTAATAAGCGGCGATATTCCGCGAGTACACGGAGTTCTTCGGCCTGGGCGCGTCCTAATTCTTCCAGATACGCGAGTTGTTCGAGTTCGCGCGTCATTTCGGCGTAACCGTTCACCGTGTTGTGATCGGTAAACGCGATAATATCCAGGCCCCGTTGTTCTGCCTTACGTAAAATGTCAAGATACCGTGCGTCCTTACTAATGTAATCGGCGGACGCGATAGTGTGGAGATGCAAATCCACACGATACCAATGCATCCTGTTCTTTTTCTTGGATGCCATATCTTTGCCTTCAGTTATGCTGTCATTTAATCAAATTGTTAAAGAGTTTAGGTAACTCATCCGGTTCAAACGGCTTAACGAGAAACGCATTCGCCCCGGCTTCCATTACCTCGTCTTCAACGTCCAAACCAGACGTCATCACAATGGGCGTATTCTGGAACGGCCCCCCTGCGCGTAACTCCCGCAGGATTTCGACGCCATCCATGTCCGTGAGATGGTAATCCATCAAGAAAATATCCGGCTGCGTTTTGTTCGCAGCTTCGACCACTTCCCCACCGACCCCGACCGTTGTCACATCGAAGCCGTCAAGTTCCAGCAATGTTTGCAGCAGCTTTACGGTTGTACGGTCGTCATCAACGATCATTACCTTCGCCACAGTGCCACCTTTCTTCTCAAATTACGGCATTGGGCGAGCATTAATGCTCGCCCATCCTGTTATCCGATGCCTAGTGTAACTTATTCTTCCGTCTCATGTCCACTAGAATCAATCAGCGCCGCTTCAAGCACATCATCCAGATGATCGACCAGAATGACCGTAATTGCCTCACGGACTTCGTCCGGCACGTCTTCGAGGTCGTTCTCGTTCTTCTTCGGGATGATGACCGTATCCGCACCCAGGCGATGTGCCGCCAGGATCTTGTCTTTGATGCCACCGACCGGCAGCACCTGCCCACGCAGCGTGATCTCACCGGTCATGGCGACGTTGCTTTTCGTCGGGCGTTGTGTCATCAGTGAGGCAAGCGCGGTCGCCATCGTCACCCCGGCGGAGGGGCCATCTTTGGGCACCGCCCCGGCGGGCACATGCAGATGGATGTCACTTTCTTTGTAAAATTCCGGGTCAACACCCAGTTCGTTCGCACGAGAGCGGATGTAGCTGTAGGCCAGCTTGGCGCTCTCCTGCATGACCTCGCCCAACTGCCCGGTATACTGAAAGCCCTTACCGCCCGGCATCTGTGTGGCTTCGACAAACAACACCTCACCGCCAACGGGCGTCCAGGCCAGGCCGGTCGCCACACCGGGTTGATCGGTACGTTCTTCGAGTTCCTCACGATGACCGTAACGCGGCTTGCCGAGCAGTTCACGCAGCTTCTCCCGGTCGATCACGATCTTCTCGGTTTCACCCTCTGCGATCTTGGTGACGACTTTACGCGCCGCCCGCCCGATCTCACGCTCCAGGGTGCGGACGCCGGCCTCACGGGTATATTCGCGCACGACTTCCAGCAGCGCGTCGTCCTCAACGGCGATTTCACTCGCGCGCAGGCCGTTCTCACGGATCTGACGCGGGACGAGGTATTGCCGGGCGATCTCGACCTTTTCCTGCTCGGTGTAACCGCTCAGTTGGATGATCTCCATACGGTCACGCAGCGGGCCGGGGATGGGGTCGAGTTCGTTGGCGGTGGTGATGAACAGCACTTCGCTCAAGTCAAAAGCCACATCCAGATAGTGGTCGCGGAACTCGGTGTTCTGCTCCGGGTCGAGCACTTCCAACAGCGCGGACGCCGGGTCGCCGCGGAAGTCACGCCCTAGTTTGTCGATCTCGTCCAGCATGATAACCGGGTTATGCGTTTCTACCCGGTGGATGGTCTGGATGATGCGCCCCGGCAATGCGCCGATATAAGTACGCCGGAAGCCGCGAATCTCACTTTCATCACGCACACCACCCAGGCTCATACGGATAAACTTACGGCCCATTGCACGGGCGATGGACGCCCCCAACGAGGTCTTACCGACACCGGGCGGCCCCACGAAGCACAGGATCGCGCCCTCACGCTCCCGCCGGATGTAGTCCTGCGGTTCATGTTCCTCGTCCTCGTTTTGCTGGTCTTCTTCGGCGCGTTCGGCTCGCAGCTTGCGCACAGCGAGATATTCCAGAATACGTTCTTTGATGTCCTTCAGGCCGTAATGGTCTTCGTCCAGCACATCACGAGCGTGCTTGATTTCCAGGTTGTCCTTGGTCGTCTCCGACCAGGGTAAGCTGGTCAGCCAGTCGAGATAGGTACGGATCACGCCGTATTCTGCCGCCGCGATGGGCAACTTTGCCAGCCGGTCTACCTCACGGCGGGCTTCTTTCTCGGCCTCTTCGGGCATATCCGCCTCGGCGATCTTGCGCCGGAACTCCTCGACTTCGACGGTTTGCTCGTCGCCTTCGCCCAACTCCTTCTGGATGGCCTTGAGTTGTTCACGCAGGAAGTATTCGCGCTGCGTCTTTTCCATCTCAGATTGGGCTTCGCTCTGGATTTTGCGCCCCAGTTCCAGCACTTCCAATTCTTTGGAAAGCACTTCCATGAGGTAACGTAGCTTTTCGCTTAACGTCTCCATTTCGAGCAATTCCTGCGCCTTGTCGATATCCATGCGGATGTAGGTCGCCACCGCGTAGACCAGTTGCAGCGGTTCATCGACATTCAACGCGGAGGACACCAATTCATTTGGGATGTTCGGCACCAGTTCGGCCAGCCGCTGGAATTGCTCCACGACGTTGCGCACGAGCGCCTGTGTTTCCAGGGTTTCGTCGGGCGTTTCCGGCAGGCTGGTGATGCGGGCACGCAGGTAAGGCTCCGTCTCGGTGAATTCGTCAATCTGGATGCGCGTCAAGCCCTGCACCAGCAGACGAATGGTGCCATCCGGCGCACGGAACAGGCGATGGATAGATGCCAACGTCCCGATCCTATGAATATCATCGGGGCCGGGTGTTTCCATTTCCGGGTCGAGGGACGTCACCAGGCCGACCAACCGGTCACCGTTGACCACGTCATCAACCAGCTTCACGCTGCGCGGCTGCCCGACCGTCAGCGGAATTGCCGTCTGCGGATAGACGACCAAACCACGCAACGGCAGGATCGGCAGTTCTTCCGGCAGGTTATCCGCTTGATCGTGATCGAGAGCGTCTAAATCCTCATCATCAAAGTTAATGTCAAGTTCTTCTGCGGTCATGTCGTCACTTAGCCCCATCAAACGGGCCAGTGACGGATTGATATTATTCGTCATCGGGGGTTGTGTCCTGTCTATTCTCTATATCGACAATCCGTATCTTCTTCTCCGCACGTCTCGGCAGATCGAGCCGCAAAAAACCATCTTGATAATTCGCGCTGACCTTGTCTGAGTGAATAGACCAGGGCAGTGGGATCTTCAGACGAAATTCGCCGTAGCCGATCTCAACTCGATGATGTGCCGTACTCTCGAAGATCGGACGATGCCGTACACCGCTGATTGTCACCTCGTCACCGTTAAGGCTGATGCGGAAATCATCTGCACGCATCCCGGCAACTTCGACTAAAATCACAATACGATCCGAAAGTTCGATGACATCAATCGGCGGCTTGAATTGACTTGTGGTATGCCACAGCATAGGGATACCGTTCTTTCGTATTTAAATCAAGATATTGTGTTTAAATGTAACACTTGCGCGTAAAAAAAAGATTAGATGCGTATAACGCCGCGTGAGAGATCATGAGATTTCGCTAACGATTTGCTTACAGACCGTGTGCTTTGGCCTCGTCCCACCAGGCGTCGAGTTCTGACAATGTGTAGGCGGTCATCGGTTTGCCCTGTGCTTGCGCCTGCTGCTCGATGTAACTGAAGCGCCGGTAGAACTTGGCGTTGGTATCACGCAGCGCGTTTTCCGGCTCGATGTTCAGCCAGCGCGCCCAATTGACCAGCACGAACAACAGATCACCCATCTCCGCTGCCGCCTCGTCGGGGTCATGCGCGACCGCCAGCAGCTCGTCGATCTCCTCGATGACCTTTTTACGCACATCCTCGATGCGCTCCCAATCAAAACCCACCTTTGCCGCCCGGTTCTGGTATTGGTACGCCAGCAACAGCGACGGTAACGCCTTCGGCAGGCTATCTAGCATAGATGAAACGCCCTGCTGGTCTGCAGCGCGCTCCTGCTGTTTGATGGCCTCCCAGTTGGTGACCACCTCGTCCGCACCACTGACCTGCACGTCTTCCGGTTGCCAGACGTGGGGATGCCGTCGAATCATCTTCTCGTTGATGTGACGCATCACATCAGTCATATTGAATTCGCCGTCGTCGATAGCGATCTGCGTATGCAGCACAATTTGCAGCAGCAGGTCGCCCAACTCCTTGTAGAGTTCGTCGCTATCACCGCTTTCGATGGCTTCCAGCACCTCGTAGGCTTCTTCTAGCAGATACCGCCGCAGCGACTCATGCGTTTGCTTGCGATCCCACGGGCAGCCTTCGGGAGCGCGTAAATGCGCGATGATCGCCTGGAATTGCTCGAAACTGCTCATCCCACCCAACACCGGGACGTAAAGCGAGGTAGTATGCGCGATATGGTCGCTGCGGTCGATAGCATACAGCGGAATCGTCTCCGTGACCGCGTCCTCGGTGCCCGCCGCGTGGATCAGCGTGACCTCGAACTCGTCAGGATACTGATTCATCAGCGTCAGCTTAACGTTCGACGCGACCGTGCGACTGTAAACCTGTCCGATCAGCGCAGGATAATCCGGGTTGATCGGCGGATGATAGAGCGCGGCAATTTCCAGACCATCGAGCGTTTGCAGGCCGTCGAGTGCATCCACGCCCACGAGCGCCAGCATCGGCTCGATAAAGCTCACGCCGTTGACGATATCGACGGCGATGTCTCGCTCTCGCGCCGCCGCCAGAATGCGCGTCGTGGTCGATTCGCCCACCAACGGATCCCCCGGCACGGCGTAGACTACATCGTCATGCGCCGCAGCCGCCAGCAGCGTCTCGACAATCGTGCTATAGACGCTCTCGAACGACTCGCCCCGTTCGTACAAATGGTCGAAACTCTCGTAGACTGTCTCCGTCTGTGGCAGGCAAGGGACGCAACCGTGTTGTTCCGTCCGCAGGTAGACTTTGTCGGCCTGTTTTAAGACGCGCCAGGCTTTGCGCGTGAGGTCGTCAACATCACCGGGGCCAAGCCCCACAATATAGATCGTCATCGTCACTCCCGTTTACTACGCTTCACGACACCATTGTAACCGATGAAACGCCGCTTGCTTTACGCATCTAACCACCGTGTGCTTGAACGCAAAACAGGCCAGACCGTAACCGGCCTTGCCTGCTCATTTTTCAGTTGACCGAAGCGGATGTTAACGCTTGGTGTAGGTCGGAGCCTTACGCGCACGCTTGAGACCGGGTTTCTTGCGTTCCTTCACACGCGGGTCACGGGTGAGGTAACCGCCAGCCTTCAGGCGCGGGCGTAGATCCGGGTCGATTTCCAGCAGGGCACGCGCCACACCGAGTTTGATCGCGTCACGCTGACCGCTGACACCGCCACCGTTAACATGAACGCTGATGTCGTAGCCGTCTTCCTGACCGATGAGGGTCAGCGGTTCCAGCAAGATTTCGACATCGCCTTCACGCGGAAGATAGTCACGCGCTTCTTTTTCGTTGATGACCAGATTGCCGGTGCCACCAGGGAACAGGCGCACTCGTGCAGTCGCGGCTTTACGCCGTCCGATACCTTCGTAGTACTGTGCAGACATTTGCGCTTATTCTCCTACAGTTCCATAACTTGTGGCTGCTGCGCGGCGTGAGGATGCTCACTCCCCGCATAGACCTTGGCTTTCTTCAGCATGTTACGCCCCAGGCCACTGCTGGGCAGCATCCCCTTGAGGGCAAGTTCGATCACCCGTTCCGGCTGCTTATTCAGCATTTGGCGCAGCGTGAGTGTGCGCATACCGCTGGGGTAGCCACTGTGACGATAGTAGATTTTCTGATCCATGCGATTGCCGGTGACGGCGATTTTCTCCGCATTGATGACGATGACGAAATCACCGGTATCGAGGTTGGGGGTGTAGATCGGCTTGTTTTTGCCGGTCAGGTAAGGCGCAATCTTCGAAGCGAGACGCCCTAGTGTTTGACCTTCTGCGTCCACAATCCACCAACGACGAACGATGTCGTCCGGTTTTGTGATGTATGTCTTGGCTCTCATTAATGATCCTCCGGCGGGCGTCTGTGCCGCCTCTAATCTTCTTGCAAATGATTTTATATGATAGCAGGGTAGCGCACGTTTGCGAACACCAATCCTTGCGGCGGTGCCAGCTTGGTAGCGCGTGTACGGTCGTTCGTGCGGAAGATTCGCTCGAATTCGTGCAAGCTGAGGCGACCGCGACCGACATCAACCTGCATCCCTACCAGCCGCCTGACCATGTGATACAAGAACGCATTGGCCTCGACGGTATACGTCAAACGTGCGCCGAACGGCTCCGTGTGTTGCTCCCACACCGAAAGCATGATCTCACGCATGGTGCTTTCGCCCTGCGGCGGTGTGCCGAACGCGGCGAAATCATGTGTGCCGACCACCATCGACGCGGCTTGCTGCATCCGGTCTACCGCCAAAGGTGACCGAATTTGCCAACTGTAATGGCGCAGCAACGGTTGTGCATGGTTACAGACCAGCACCGTGTAGACATAGCGCCGTGCCAGCGCATCAAACCGGGGATGAAATCCCGCGCACTGACTTAACGTTTGCAGCACGATATCTGGCGGCAAGTGCGCGTTAATGGCACGGAGTAGCGCGTTTTCATCACGCGACCAATCCGCATCAAACGCGATGACCTGTCCGCTGGCGTGGACGCCCGTATCGGTGCGTCCGGCGGCGGTGAGGGTGGCATCCTGCCCGGCGACGGCGGCAATCGCTTGTTCGACCACCGCCTGCACGGTGGATATGCCGTCACGCTGCCGTTGGAAACCCTGGTAGGCTGCGCCATCATAGGCCAGTGTCGCTCTATACTGCGCCATACCGTCCGTTTAGATCAGGTCTTCATCTTCCATACCGACCAGTTCAAGCAGCGCCATCGGGGCGTTGTCGCCACTGCGCGGCATCAGCTTGTAGATACGGGTATATCCACCGGGACGGTCCATGTAAACTGGTGCGATCTCATCGAACAGCTTCTGCACCATGACCCGGTCGTTATTCAAACGGCTGGCAACGATGCGCTGTGCGTGGATGGCGGCGGACTCGTCGCCGGTTTCTTCGGCTTTCTTCAAGCCACGTTTTGCGAGGGTGATAATCTTTTCCGCATGACCGCGCACAAAGTCGGCCTTAGCGCGGGTGGTCTTGATTCGTCCGTGTTCAAACAGAGCCAGGGTCAGGTTCATCCGCAGTGCTTTACGATGTGCTGTATCCCGACCGAGTTTTTTACCTTTTACGCGATGACGCATATTCTATCCTTTTCACTATGAATTGTTCAGCATTACCACCAACCACAGTTGACAGTCGCTAACGTCCGACAGGTTGAACGGGGCGCGGTCTGGCGCGTTGCCCGATCAGTGGGGACGGGCGATTATGCCCATCCCCGGTGCTGCCCGGCGACCTATTCTTCTTCGCCTTCGGGCAGGTAATTCTTTTCGCGCAGTTTTTCCTGCAATTCGTCCAGCGATTTTTCGCCAAAATTGCGGATCGCCAGCATCGCATCCGGCCCTCGGTCGAGCATGTCGAGCACGTCGCCGATGGTCGTGATGCCAGTCCGCTTGAGTGAGTTGAACACGCGCACGCTGAGGTCAAGCTCTTCGATGAGCTTCTCGTAGTGGCGCGGCAACTTCTCTTTTTCTTCCGGCGGTTCGGGTTTGGGCGGGGCAAAGTCGCCGATGGCGAGTCGTTCCACACCGCTAATCACCGTCAAATGCTGGATGAGAATCTTACCGGCTTCGCTGAGTGATTCCTCCGGGCGAATGGTGCCATCCGTCCAGATTTCGATCACCAGCTTGTCATAATTGGTGCGCTGACCGACACGCGCACGCTCGACTTCAAAGTTCACACGGCGGATCGGGCTAAAAATGGAATCTACCGGCAGTTCACCGATGGGCAAACGCCCCCGGTCTTCCGCCGGGCTGTAGCCCCGCCCCACGCGAACTTCAAATTCCATCTCAAGATGAGCGTCCGGTGCATCCACCGTGAACAGGTACAGCTCCGGGTTCTCGATCTGAACTTCCGGCGGGCAGATGATGTCTGCCGCTGTCACTGTGCCTTCACCACGATGCTCCAGGCGCAACCGTGCGGATTCAACCTCGAAGAGGCTCAACCGCAATTGCTTGACCTGAAGAATGAGCTGTGTCATGTCCTCACGCACATTCGGGATGGCGGAGAACTCATGATGCACGTCAGAAACGCGAACACTGGTCACCGCTGCACCGGGCAGCGACGACAACAAGACCCGGCGTAGGGCGTTGCCCAACGTCAGGCCGTACCCGCTTTCCAGCGGGGTGATAACGAACCGCCCATAGTTGCGAGTGACGGCATCACTCTCAACCTTGTGCGGGAATACCATACTATTGGTATTTGCGACCAAAACCGATTACCTCCTGGTTGTGTGTCTTGCCGATTATCGAAAGATAACCGGGTCTTACACGCGGCGCTTCTTGGGTGGGCGCACACCATTGTGCGGGATGGGTGTAACATCCGCAATGGAGCGCACCTTCAAACCACTGGATTGAATAGAGCGGATCGCGGCCTCACGCCCCGGCCCCGGCCCCTTAACAAAGACATCGACTTCCTTCATGCCATGCGTCTGCGCGACTTCAGAGGCGCTCTGCGCTGCCATCCGTGCCGCGTAGGGTGTGCTTTTACGGCTGCCCTTGAACCCGGAAGTCCCCGCGCTAGCCCAGGCGATGACGTTGCCGGATTGATCTGTCATGGAGACGATGGTGTTGTTGAACGTGGCGAAAATGTGCGCCTGTCCATATGGGATGTTCTTTAAAATCTTCTTGGCGCTGCCGCGCCCTGTGCGTCTTGCTCGTGCCATAACTTTTCTCCAACTGATTTACATAAAGACGCGCCCTGTATGGTTACGCCCAGGACGCTCCTCGGATGTCTTGACTGACGTGAGGTGAACCTACTTGGTTGCACCCCGGCGACGACCACGCCCTGGCACGGTCTTCTTAGGACCGCGGCGCGTCCGCGCGTTCGTCCGTGTGCGCTGCCCATGCACCGGCAAATTCCGGCGATGGCGCAACCCACGATAACTGCCGATCTCCTGAAGCCGCTTGATGTTCAACTGCATCTGACGACGCAGGTCACCTTCGGTCGGCACAGGGGAGATCAGGTTACGAAGCCGCTGCACTTCGTCTTCTGTCAGGTCCTGGATGCGGGTGTCGTGGCTAATCTCCGCTTCCTCTAATAAGTCCTCACTGGTAGAACGCCCGATGCCATAAATATATGTCAGCGCGACGACGACGCGCTTGTTACGTGGCAGGTCTACACCTTCAATACGAGCCATTGGTTACACTCTCCTTCTTGATTTAGCCCTGCCGCTGTTTGTGCTTCGGGTTCGAGCAGATCACCATTACACGCCCATTCCGCTTAATGATGCGGCATTTTGGGCAGCGACGTTTTACAGATGTCGATACTTTCATCGTATTTTGCCCTGGTCTCTGGAATTTTATTTGCGTTTATGCAGAATTATAAGCGTATCATACTTTTGCCGTTTTGTCTACCGGATTTCACCCGTTCTTTAGTGAAATTGCATGTGACATTTTTGTGCAATCTGTCATAGGCAGACACACCGGTGCTCCGCTTGCCCCAAATGCGATTGCCCTCATCCGGTCTACAAGCGCGTTAAGATGATCGGCTCACCCTCAGTAATTGCAATCGAGTCTTCAATATGCGCACATAAGGACTTGTCTCGCGTGATGACCGTCCACTTGTCACGCAATTCCTTTGTCTCTGAACGCCCCGCGATGACCATCGGCTCAATCGCCAGCGTCATCCCCGGCAGCAGCTTGGCGCTCAAGCGTGCGAGGCGACGGTTGGTCTTGCGCGGCCACCAGTTCGGCACCTGCGGCGGTTCGTGCATCGCTCGCCCCACACCATGCCCGGTGTAGTCCCGCGCCACGCTATAGCCGTGCCGCTGCGCGTATTCTTGTGTCGCCCGTGCAATGTCTTTGACCTCGTTGGGCAGCACCGCCGCCGCAATCGCGGCCTCTAATGTCGCCTCGGTTACCTCCAGCAGACGCTGCACCGCCGGGGTGACTTCACCGACAGGCCACGTCCGCGCCGCGTCACCGACGAACCCGTTGTAGTGGCAGCCGACATCCAGGCTGATGATGTCGCCCTCTTGCAAGACCCGCTTTTTGCTAGGGATGCCATGCACGAGTTCATGGTTAATGCTGGCGGTGATGGTCGCCGGGAAGTCCGGCGAGTCCTGTTTTGGATAGCCCAAAAAAGCCGCCCGTGCCCCATGATCACCCAGCACTTCGGCGGCGACCGTGTCGAGTTGATAAGTGGAAACACCCGGCGCGACGGCCTTACGCATTTCCTCATGTGCTAAAGCGATGATGCGTCCCGCTTCTCGCATCAGCACGATTTCTTCTGCGGTTTTAATCGGAATATCCATAACCTGGCTCATGCTTGTACTTTCTTGATCGCTTGCTTGATGTCTGCACTCACCTGTGCAATCGGTTGATCCGCTTCGACAGTCACCAACAGACCTTGCTGCCGGTAATGTTCGATCAACGGCTTGGTGTTAACCTCGAAGATGTCGATACGTTTAACTACCGACCCGGCGTGATCGTCCTTGCGACGGGTGAGCGTTTCGCCGTTCCGCGTCGCCTCAATGCGTGGCGGGAACTTCCCATCCGGGTCTTCTATGAACGCATAGTCGATGTCGCCATCGTTGAAGTAAATGTTTTGCGTCTCACCCGTTCCCGGCGATTTTACCCGACCGAACGCCCGCTTAAACGCGGTGTAGTAATCCAGTTTGAGCAGTAACACGGCGTCAAGCCCTGCGCCTTTCGCCTTCATGTGATCGGTCAACCATTCGGCCTGGGTGATGTTACGTGGGTAACCATCCAGGATGACACCGTTTTGTGCATCCGGCTGTGCCAGACGATCCGCCAGCACTTCGTTCGTCACGTCATCCGGCACCAACGCGCCGGTTTCCATGATCTGCTGGACGCGCTGCGCGAGTTCGTCTGTGCGTGTTTTCATCGCGCGGAACAAGTCACCCGTGGAGACATGCGGAATATTGAATTCCTCAGAAATAAAAGCGGCCTGAGTGCCTTTACCAGCACCCTGAACACCCATAATTATTAAATACAAGCTCATTTTTAGTTCTTTCCTTACAGAAACTTGCAAAGGGGGCAAAGCGCCCCCTTGAAATCTTAAGTTGCAATACCTAGCGCATGAAGCCTTCGTAGTTGCGCATCACGAGCTGTGCTTCGAGTTGGCGCATGAAGTCGATCACCACACCAACCACGATGATGATACCCGCGCCGGTGATGACGCTCCCCGCGTTCAACCCGCCCGCGATGGCCTCACCGGGGAAGATAATCCCATTGACGAAATCCACGACGCCAGGGACGACCGCGATAATGCCCAGGAAGATCGCACCCACCAGCGTAATGCGCCGGGTCACGCGCAAGATATACTCTTGCGTGCGTTTGCCGGGGCGAATGCCGGGGATAAACCCACCCTGCCGCTGAAGGTTTTCCGCGAGATTCTGGTTACCGACCATCACTTCAGAGTAGAAGAATGTGAAGGCGACCGTCAGGATGAAGAAGGTAAACCAGTAAGCGAAGCCCTGCGCGTTCCCGAACGAGTTGGTAATGTCTGTCTTCAACCCACCATCGGGGAAGAACGCGACGATCACCGCCGGGAAAGCGACAACGGCGTTAGCGAAGATCAGCGGGATCATGCCCACCGGGTTCACCCGTAGCGGGATGTGCGTGCTTGCGCCGCCGTACTGCTTACGTCCGCGCACACGCTTACCATACTGCACCGGGATGCGCCGCACGCCTTCCTGAATGACTACGGTAATCGCCACACTGACCAGTACGATCACGACGAACAACGCCACATTGTAAACCTGCTGTGTGGAGTTGGAGACGAGGTTGACGAAGTTGCTCGGCACCAGTGCCACGATCCCCGCGAAGATGATAATCGAGATACCGTTACCGATACCCTGCTCGGTGATGAGTTCACCTAACCAGACCGCGAACATCGTGCCGGCAGTCATCGTCGCAATCACGGAGAGCGTGAGCAGGAAATCCGTCCCAAACCCGGGGATGATCTGCACGGCAGCACCGCCTTGCGTCGCCAGCAGCGTGTTAAACACCTGGATCTGCGCGAAGGACTGCAAAATTGCCATCGGGATGGTCACCAGGTAGGTATACCGCTGGATCTTATCCTGACCGCCCGGTTCCTTTTGGATCTCTTGCAGACGTGGGATGATCGGCACCAGCAACTGGAAGATAATGGACGCGGTAATGTAAGGGTAAACGCCCATCGCCATAATGCTGAAGTTCGCCACCGCCCCGCCAGAAAGCAGGTTCAACTGATCGACGAAACCGGAGCCGACCGCGTTCGGACTGAGAAGCTGCTCTAGCGCGTTACGGTCTACACCCACCACCGGCACATGCGCGGCAAATTGATATATGACCAGAATCAGGCCGGTCAGCAGTAATTTATTGCGTACATCTGGCAACCGCCAGGCGTTTCTTAGCGCCTCTAACATGACGTATCCTTGTGTTCCGTTCTCATTTTTGGGCTATCCATACATAGATAGAGCCAGCAGAACTGGCTCATACGATGTTTAAGTTTAGCCCTCGTTTTCGAGTTTTTCGAGGTCTTCTTTACGCAGCTTTTTGACAGTTGCCAGCGGGCCGGTCAACTTGAGCGTCAGGACTTCCGTGCTGCCGCCCGCTGCCTTGAGCTTTTCCTCGGCACCCTTGGTGAAGCGGTGAGCGCGAACCGTCAACGCCTTGTTGATGTCCCCGCGACCGAGCACGGCGACGGGCTTATCCGCATCACGGATGAGACCTGCATCTGCCATCACTTCGGGGGTGATCACCGTGTTGTCGTCCATTTCCGCAAACCGCTGGCTGAGGAAATCAACATTGACTTCCTGGTACTCCGTGCGGAAGATGTTGGTAAAACCACGCTTGAAGGGCAGGCGACGAACCAACGGGAGCTGACCACCCTCAAAGTAAGGGCCTTTGCCACCACCACTGCGTGCGCCCTGGCCTTTCGTACCACGACCAGCAGTTTTACCCTTGCCGGCGGAAATACCACGCCCCACACGGGTTTTCTTCTTCTTGGAACCTTCCGCAGGTTTGAGATCGTGTAATTTCATAAAATCAGTTGGCGCGAACCCCCTGTTGATGAGCGTCTAGCGCCTTCTCCTTCCGTTACGCTAATGTTTCTGGGTTACAAAGGGCGGTTATTCCGCCTCGACTTCTTCAATGCGCAGCAGATGCGAGACACGGTTAACCATGCCACGAATCTGCGGCGTCTCCTGATGAACAACGCTGGTGTTCGTCCGGCGTAGGCCGAGAGCCTGCACGGTTTTACGCTGTACATCTTTACAGCCGATCACACTTTTCACCAGCGTGATGCGAATGTTGCGATAGTCGTTACTCATCGCTGCTTTCCTCGTTCACCGCTTCTGATGCTGATACCTCAGTGGTTTGCACCTCGGCCTTCTGGTCGGCTGCGCCGTCTGGCTCGTGCAACACTTCGGTTTGCCGGGCCAGTTCGCGCCGCTCCCAGAACGGTAGCACTTGATTGATGTTCTTCCCACGCATCGCCGCGAGTTCTTCCGGGCTGTGGATGCTCTTCAACCCTTCGACCGTCGCCATCGCCACGTTAAGCAAGTTGGGGCTGCCCTGGCTTTTGGTCAGGATGTCGCTCACCCCGCATACTTCCAACACAGCACGCACCGCACCACCGGCGATCACACCCGTACCGGGGGCGGCGGGCTTCAAAAGCACCTGCGCACCGGCATAACGTTGGGTGATCTCGTGGGTGATAGTCGAGCCGGAAAGCGCGACCTTGGTCATGTTCTTCCGCGCACGGTCTGCGGCCTTGCGGATGCTATCAGGCACACCACGCGCCTTACCGACACCCACACCGACACGCCCCTTGTTATCCCCGACGATCACCACCGTGCGGAAGGCAAACCGGCGACCACCTTTAATCACTTTCGCGACGCGGGTAATATCCACGACACGCTCATCAAGTTCTTCACGATCATTATCGCGCCGTGAATCTCTGCGTCTATCTGCCATCGCACTACTCCTAGAACTTCAACCCGGCTTCACGGGCACCTTCGGCGAGTGCTGCCACACGCCCATGATACCTGTAGCCACCCCGGTCAAAAACAACCGTTTCGATTCCTGCTTCTTTTGCACGCTCCGCCACGATTTTACCGACCAAACGGGCGGCATCGCTTTTGGACTTGTCCGTCACCTGTCTGGCGATTTCTTTATCAATGGTGGAAGCAGAGACGAGTGTCTCGCCTTCATCATCGTTAATCACCTGGACGAAGATGTTACCCGTGCTGCGGAACACACTCAACCGTGGACGGTCTGAGGTGCCGCTGATCTTTGCACGAATCCGGCGCTGGCGGCGTTTGCGTGCGGCAAATTTCTGCTTGCCTTTGATGTCAGCCATCGCTTAACCTTTCTATGCCTTACCAGCCTTACCGGCCTTACGAATAATCGTTTCGTCGCTGTAGCGTACACCCTTACCCTTGTAAGGCTCCGGCGGACGCAGGCCACGAATATTGGCCGAAACCTGACCGACCACTTGCTTGTCAATCCCACGGATGTGGATTGTACGACCACGACTCTCTTTCGGGACTTCGAACGATGTGTCGTCGTCGGGTGGGGTCATCACGACTTCATGAGAGAAGCCCAGCTTCAACACGAGGTCATTACCGCGCATCTCCGCCTGATAGCCCACACCTTCGATGAGCAGGGTTTTCTGCCAGCCTTCACTGACGCCCTGCACCATGTTGGCGATCAACGCCCGAGTCAGGCCATGTAGCGCCCGGTGACGACGTTCATCGGTAGGGCGGTTGACGACGAGTTGCCCATCTTCGATCTCAACGGACATTTCCGGGTGAGCGTCGATCAAAAGCTGACCTTTCGGTCCCTTGACGTCCACCGTTTGCCCGTCCAACTTAATTTCTACTTTTTCCGGTATTTCTACCGGTTGCTTGCCAATACGGGACATAACTTTACTCCACTGTGACCAGACTTAACCCGTTACCAGATGTAGCACAGCACTTCGCCGCCGATGCGCTCCCGCCGAGCCTGGGCTGCCGTCATCACACCCTTAGGGGTGGTCATGATGGCGATACCCGTACCGCTTAACACACGCGGTAAGGACTGGCGATTGCGATAGACGCGACGACCGGGCTTACTCACACGGGTGAGGTTACTAATCACCGGGCGACGTGTACGGCGTGGGCCGTGGTACTTCAGCATAATGTGGATCTGGCGGGCGGGGGTTTCATCACCGACGTTGCATGATTCCACGTAGCCTTCTTCAACCAGAATATGGGCAATTGATTCTTTCATTTTAGACCAGGGGATCAGGACTTGCTGATGCCCTGCCAGTAACGCATTTCGGATGCGCGTTAGCATATCTGCAATTGGATCGCTTGTCATCAGACGCCACTCCTACCAGCTTGACTTCACGACGCCGGGGATTTGCCCCTTCATCGCCAACTCACGGAAGCAAATGCGGCACAGCCCAAAGCGGCGAATATACGCACGCGGGCGGCCACAACGCTTGCAACGGTTACGTACGCGCACAGCGTATTTACGATTTTTCTCGCGGGCAATCATTGATTTCTTTGCCATTGGTCTTCCTCCTAGTTTTCGCGGAAGGGCATGCCCAGCAGCTTCAGCAGGCGGCGACCTTCTTCATCAGTTTCGGCGGTGCTGACGATCGTGATTTCCATACCGCGCACCTTGTCCACCTTGTCGAAGTCAATCTCCGGGAAGGCGAGTTGCTCACGCAGGCCGATGGTGTAATTACCACGCCCGTCGAGCTTGGCCGGCACACCGCGAAAGTCACGGATACGCGGCAGCGCGATATTCATCAGACGATCCAGCAGCGCCCACATGCGCTCACCGCGCAGCGTCACCTTGACGCCAATCGCACGGCCTTCACGCAGTTTAAACGACGCAATGCTCTTGCGGGCGCGGGTGATAATCGGCTGCTGCCCCGTAATGATGCGCAGATCTTCCACCGCACCATCCAAAGACTTGGGTTCGTCGACGGCTTCACCGACACCGATATTCACAACCACCTTTTTGATGGTCGGCACACGCATGATGTTCTCGTAGCCGAACTCATCCATCAGCGCAGGGATGACCTGCTCCCGGTAGCGGGCTTGTAGAACGTTCCTTACTTCACTCATTGTTCGTCTCGCTCCGGACTAATTCTCAAGTTCTTCGCCGGTGGCTTTGCAATACCGCACTTTACGTCCATCTTCGCGGAATTTAAAGCCGACACGGGTTTTCACACCAGACGGGCTGACCAGCATCACATTCGAGATGTGCATGGGCGCGTCAAAGTCAATAATCTGCGCCGGGATTTGCTGGTTACCGGCTTGCCGGGCCTGCTGGTGACGTTTCATCTTGTTGACACCATCGACGATCACACGGTTTTCCTTCGGGAAGACCGCGACGACTTCGCCACGTTCCCCGACGTCCTTGCCCGTGATGACTTCGACGGTATCGCCTTTTTTGATCTTCTGCATCTTGCACGCTCCTACAAAGTTTCCGGCGCAAGCGACACGATCTTCATGTAGCCCTTGTCGCGCAATTCACGCGCTACCGGGCCGAAGACACGAGTCCCACGCGGGTTGGTCAGGTCTTCGCCGAGGATCACAGCCGCATTGTCATCAAACCGGATGTACGACCCGTCATCACGACGGTACTCTTTGGCTGTGCGAACGATCACCGCGCGCACCAGCTCACTTTTCTTCACATTCCCCTGTGTGGAAGCAGATTTGACCGTGCCGACGACCACATCGCCCACACGCCCGTACTTGCGCTTGCTCCCACCCAACACGCGGATCACGAGGATCTCTTGCGCGCCGCTGTTATCCGCGATTTTGACGCGAGATTCTGTCTGGATCATGCTTACTCCGCCTCTCCATTATCGCCAGCGGCGGTGGCCTGCTTGGCTTCTTGTGCGGCGCGGCGTGCCTCCAGCTTGCGGCGTTCCATCGCTTCGGGTGTGTCCATCACTTCTTCCACCACCCAGTGCTTGCGCTTGCTGAGGGGTTTACTTTCCACAAGGCGGACGATTGCGCCGAGCGGTACCGCGTTTTCTTCATCGTGTGCCAGAACGCGCCTGGTGGTCGTCAACACTTTCTTGTAAACCCGGTGGATGCTGCGCTGCTCGATCTCAACGGTGACCGTCTTGTTCATCTTGTCACTTACGACGCGGCCTGTCAGCCGCCGACGATTATTACCCATTATCTTCCTCTTCTAAAACCATTGCCGCCAGTTTGCGCTCGTTCCGCACGGTCAGCATACGAGACAGATCTCGCTTGGCATAACGCAGGAGATTAACATCTTCCATCTGACCGGATTCTTTCTGAAAGCGCAGGTTGAAGAGCCGTTCACGCTGGTCTTCGATGGTGTCAAACAGTTTCTTGTTATCCATTGCACGGAGTTCACTGATATACATGTTAGCTGACCTCCTGCCCGGAAATCGGGTCAATCCGCTTGACAAACTTCGTCTTGCAGGGCAGCTTGTTGGCTGCCAACCGCAACGCCTCACGGGCGAGTTCTTCTTCTACACCGCTCATTTCTAGCAGGACGCGCCCCGGCTTTACCACCGCGACCCAATATTCTACCGCGCCCTTACCTTTACCCATGCGGGTTTCGGCGGGCTTCTGGGTGACGGGCTTGTCCGGGAAGACACGAATCCAGATCTTACCGCGACGTTTGATGTAACGAACCATCGCACGCCGGGCGGCCTCAAGCTGGCGGCTGGTTATCCAGACCGGTTCCAGCGCCTGCAACCCGTAGTCACCGAATTGGACTTCAGCACCACGGCTGGCCTTGCCCTTCATACGCCCACGCATCTGCTTGCGATATTTGACACGTTTTGGCATTAACATCGCTTCTACTCCTCTTGCGGCACTTACGAATTGGCGTAAGTGTCACGCTTGTTGTCGTTCTCGTCGTTATCGTCGAGGACTTCACCCTTGTAGATCCACACCTTCACGCCGATGCGACCGAATGTGGTCTTGGCTTCGGCGGTGCCATAATCCATATCGGCACGCAGTGTATTCCGGGGGACTTGCCCTTCGCTCTGCCATTCACGGCGAGCCATATCTGACCCACCCAGGCGACCACCGACATTCACACGAATGCCCTTGCCACCCTGGCGCATCACTTGCCCGATGGCCCGCTTGATCGCGCGGCTATGCCCGATGCGGCGCTCCAACTGCCCGGCGATATTTTCCGCCACGAGTTTTGCGTCGAGGTCGGGCTTTTCGATCTCGTTGACATCAACCTTGACGGTTTTGTCGGTGAGTGATTCGAGTTCGGCCTTGAGTTTCTTGACCGACTCACCCTTACGACCGATCACGATGCCTGGGCGTGCTGTGTGGATCATCACACGCACCTGCCCCGCCATCCGTTCGATCTCCACGCGGGAAATGCCTGCGCGTGAGCTTTCTTGATCTATGTGATTGCGGATGCTGCGGTCTTCCTGCAACAAATCAACGTAGTCGGTGCCCTCGGCATACCAACGGGCATCCCAATCACGGTTCACCTTCAGCCGAAAAATGACTGGATTTACTTTGCGACCCATTTAGGTTTCCTCTCGTTCTGCCAGAATGACGGTCAGATGGGAGGTGCGTTTGGTGCGTGGCTTGTAGCGCCCACGCGCACCCGCCTTGAACCGCTTCAGACGTGGGCCTTCATCCGCAAAAATCTCTGAAATATAGAGTGCGGCGGGGTCCAGGTCGAAGTTGTTTTCCGCATTGCTCATGGCGGAGAACAACGTCTTACGGACAATATCCGCGCCTTTTTGCGGCATAAAATCCAGCAGAATCCGCGCTTGTTCCGCACCCATCCCACGCACCTGGTCACAGACCAGGCGTAACTTGCGGGGGGCGATCATAACGTGTTTTTGCTTGGCCTTAACGTCCATTAGAGCACAGCTTTCTTCGGTTTCTTCTTCTCAATAAGGTGCCCGCGATAGGTGCGCGTCGGCGCGAACTCTCCCAGTTTGTGCCCCACCATGTTCTCGGTGATGTAGATCGGCACATGCCGCCGGCCGTCATGCACGGCGATGGTATGACCGACCATCTGGGGGAAGATCGTGCTCGAACGGCTCCAGGTACGGATCACCGTTTTCTTCTTCTGCTCGTTGAGCGTCTCCACTTTGTTGAGCAGTTTAGGGCTGATATATGGCCCTTTTTTTAGTGAACGCGACATAACTTATCCCTTCCCTAACAATTTTTAGCGACGCTTGCCACGCCGACGGATGATGAAGTTACTGGTACGCTTGTTGCGGCGGGTACGCTTACCCAGCGCAGGCTTGCCCCAGGGGGTTTTAGGCCCTGGCATACCGATGCCGGTACGCCCTTCACCACCACCGTGTGGATGGCTGTCCGGGTCCATCGCGCTACCACGTACTGACGGACGCCAGCCCATCCAGCGACGGCGACCTGCTTTACCCAGCTTCACGTTGCCATGGTCGGTATTGCCGACCTGGCCAATCGTCGCCATGCACCGCTCGTGGATGAGGCGAACCTCACCACTGGGCAGGCGTACCTGGGCGTAAGCGCCTTCCTTCGCCACCAACTGTGCGGAGACACCAGCAGACCGTGCAAGCTGCCCGCCCTTACCGGGCTTCAGCTCAATGTTGTGGATCTGCGTGCCGACCGGGATGTCCTTGATCGACATGGCATGGCCCGTGCGTAGATCGGCGAGTTCACCATTGCCGATTTTGTCGCCAACCATCAAGCCCAGCGGGGCGATGATGTAACGCTTCTCACCGTCCTCGTATTGCACCAGTGCGATCCGCGCTGACCGGTTGGGGTCATACTCAATCGCGATGACTTCGGCGCGAGAGTCAAACTTGTTGCGCTTAAAGTCAATAATGCGATAACGACGCTTGTGACCACCGCCACGATGACGCACGGAGATGCGGCCTTTGCTGTTGCGACCGCCCTTCCGCCGCAGCGGTTCCGTCAAAGAACGCTCCGGCTTGGATTTTGTAATTTCCTCGAACGAGTGCCCGGTCATATCCCGGCGACCCGCTGAGGTCGGCTTATAAACTTTTACTGGCATCAGACTACCACCCTACACATCGAACAGCTTGATCGAATAGCCGGGTTCCAGCGTTACAATCGCCTTCTTCCAACTCTTGGAGCGCATATACCACTTGCGACCACGACGACCCCGTTTTGCCGGCATTACCATCGTGTTGATTTTATGCACCTCGACATCAAAAATGACTTCGACGGCCTCTTTGACCTGAAGTTTATTGGCATCCAGCGCGACCTCGAAAACGTACTTGTCGAGGTCGTCACTCAAAGCGTTCGATTTTTCCGTGATGACCGGACGCCGGATCACTTCGTAAATGTGTTTTTCTGCCATCGTTATCCCTCGATCCCCCAGATGCTCTCAATCACATCGAGCGCATCCAACGGCACAATTACCTTGTCGTACTTCAACAGATCACGAATGTTGAGGTAGTTGGCCCGCAGGTACTTCGCTTTCGGCAGGTTAGAGATGCTCCGCTCGACATTTTCGTTGCGCTCTGCCAGCAACACCAGCGCGCTTTCACCACCGGTGAGGTCATTTAGAATCTGGCGCATCGCGCTTGTCTTGGGTGCATCCAGTGAGAGCGATTCCACGAAGACCAGTTGGTCATCGCGCAGCAGAGCACTCAACGCACAACGAATGGCCTTACGGCGCATCTTCTTGGGCATCGCTTTGGTGTACTTGCGCGGACGCGGCCCATGTGCCACACCACCGCCGACGAAAATCGGCGCGCTTTTAGCACCATGCCGGGCACGGCCTGTGCCCTTCTGGCGATACCATTTTGCTTTCGTCAACCGGACTTCACTGCGCGTCAGCGTCTTGTGCGTGCCGATGCGGGCGTTCGCCATCTGACGAACATAGGCCTGATGCATCAACCCCGTGTTGACTTCGACTTCAAAGATGTCGGCTGGCAGGTCGAACGTTTTGACCTCGTCGCCGTTTATATCCAAAATTGGGACTTCCATGTCGAACCTCCTACTTGTTCGCTCGTGACAGCTTCACCATCACGATGCTATCTCTGGCACCGGGCACGGAGCCACGAACCGCCAGCAGGTTACGTTCTGGATCGACTTCGACGACTTCTAAATTCTGAATCGTCACGCGATCATTCCCCATACGGCCTGCCATGCGTTTCCCCTTCAGTGTACGGCTAGGGGTGGCGCACATGCCCACAGAACCAGGGGCGCGTTCACGGTCGGACTGACCATGCGTTTTCGGCTGACGATGAAAGCCATGCCGTTTAATCGTCCCGGCGAAGCCGCGACCTTTGCTCGTACCGATGACATCGACCAACTCGCCCTTTTCGAACACGTCGGCCTTAATCTCATGCCCTTCTTCGATCTCCAGACCACCGCCATTACGCACGCGGAACTCCCGCAGGTAACGCAGCGCAGGTAGGTTGTTACGACGCAGATGACCGAGTTGGCCTTGCGTCAGGCGCTTCGGTTTGGTCTGCTCAAAGCCTAGCTGGATTGCGGCGTACCCGTCGCGCTCTGAGGTGCGAACCTGGGTGACGTAGCAGGGGCCAGCCTCAATGACGGTGACGGGGATCACATTCCCGGCTTCGTCAAAGATTTGTGTCATACCTACTTTTTTACCGATGATGCCCTTCATTGCAATTCCTCCAGAGGGGGTCTGCACGGTTTAACGCGCCGGGCAGTTGCCCGTCCCCATACTGTTTACTTAGCGCATCGGCGGACTTACCCGCCCGCTTACGCCTGCTTTAGATCTTGATTTCGATATCGACGCCTGCTGGCCCGTTGAGACGCATGAGTGTATCAATCGTCTTGCTGTCGGGGTCTAGCACGTCAATCAAACGCTTGTGTGTGCGGATTTCAAAGTGCTCTTGTGAGTCCTTGTCGATAAACGGTGAGCGCAACACCGTAAACCGTTCAATTCGCGTAGGCAGCGGCACCGGGCCACTGACACGCGCCCCTGTACGTTCTGCCGTCTCTACGATCCGCTGTGCGAACTGATCCAACATGCGGTGATCGTAGGCTTTTAGCCGAATACGGATTTTGTTTTTAATGACCATTGTCAACCTCTACAGGTTCCCTATGCCGAACCAATACATCCCTCATTGAGTAGGGATAACATACCGGGAGCTTATATGCCCTTCCGGGCACTCCCGGTATGATTGAATTTATGTGTACTTGCTTCAGCAGCTTAGTTGAGAACTTCGGTAATAATGCCCGCGCCGACGGTCAGACCACCTTCACGGATCGCGAACTTCGAACCCTTCTCAAGCGCCACCGGCATAATCAGCTCGACATCCAGGTTGACGTTGTCACCCGGCATGACCATCTCTACGCCTTCCGGCAGTTCGATAGTCCCGGTCACATCCATCGTGCGGATGTAGAACTGCGGACGGTAACCGCTGAAGAACGCCTTGTGACGACCACCCTCGTCCTTCTTGAGGATGTAGACTTCACACTTGAACTGGCTATGCGGGGTGATGCTACCCGGCTTGGCGAGCACCATACCACGCTCCACATCGGTGCGCTCAATACCACGCAGCAGAATACCGGCATTGTCGCCCGCTTCCGCACTGTCAAGTTCCTTGTGGAACATCTCAATGCCGGTCACGGTGGTCTTCATGCTGTTTTCGCGCAGGCCGATGATCTCGATCTCCGCACCCTTCTTGAGGACACCGCGTTCCACACGCCCGGTCACGACGGTACCGCGACCCTTGATGGTGAAGACGTCTTCAATCGGCATCAGGAAGGGTTTTTCGGTGTCACGGGTCGGGGTGGGGATCCACTCATCAACACGATTCATCAGCTCGAAGATCGGTGCGTATTCTGCCGCATCGACATCGGTGCTGTCACTCTCAACGGCTGCCAGCGCAGAACCACGAATGATGGGGGTCTCCGCATCGAACTCGTAGCTTTCCAGCAGTTCCTGGAGTTCCAGCTCGACCAGTTCGAGCAGTTCCTCGTCGTCCATCTGGTCAACCTTGTTCAGGAAGATCACGATGGCGGGCACTTCCACCTGGCGAGCCAGCAGGACGTGCTCACGGGTCTGCGGCATCGGGCCGTCCGGGGCGCTCACCACGAGGATCGCGCCGTCCATCTGTGCGGCACCGGTAATCATGTTCTTGATATAGTCACGGTGACCGGGGCAGTCCACATGGGCATAGTGCCGGTCGTCGGTTTCGTACTCAACGTGGCGGATGTTGATGGTAATACCGCGTGCACGTTCTTCCGGCGCATTGTCGATTTCATCGTAGTTCATGCGCAGGTTCTGGTCGTTCCTCATGTTGAGGCATTTGGTGATTGCAGCCGTCAGTGTTGTCTTGCCATGGTCAACATGACCGATGGTTCCGATATTCACATGCGGCTTTGAACGATCAAACTTTGCTTTAGCCATACTAGCTCATTCCTTTTATTTTTTCGCTGATACTTCTTGGTTTATACAACGCCCGGGGGACTTACATTGACCCCTTGATCACCTCATCGGCGATGCTCTGCGGCGCGATTGTATACTGATCAAATTCCATTGTAAAGTTACCACGTCCCTGAGTGATGTTACGCAGGTTAGTCGCGTAACCAAACATCTCGCCCAGCGGCACCGATGCCGAGATTGAGCTGACACCGGCCCCACGCGGGTTCATCCCCTGGATGATACCCCGACGGGAGGACAGGTCACCAACCACAGAGCCAGTGTAATCATCCGGCACGACGACTTCAACCTTCATCGAAGGTTCCAGAATGACCGGCCCAGCTTTCTGAATGCCTTCTTTGAGGCACATCGACCCGGCGATCTTAAAGGCGATTTCGCTAGAGTCCACGTCATGGGAAGCACCGTCAACCAGACGCGCCTTCACACTTACGACCGGGTATCCGGCGATCACACCACCTTGCAACGCTTCACGGACGCCGTCTTCGGTCGGCTTGATGAACTCACGGGGGACAGAGCCACCCTTGATCGCATTCACGAACAGATAATCCGTGCTGCCGTCCTTGTGCGTTTCCGCGGCTTCTTCACGGTCTTCATCCGTCATCGGTTCAAACTCGATGACCACCCGTGCAAACTGCCCGGAGCCACCCGTCTGACGTTTGAAGGTCGTGTCAATGCGGCTGGTGCGCGTGATCGACTCACGATAGGCCACACGCGGACGACCGACCGTTGCCTGTACGCCATACTCGCGCATCATGCGGTCTACAAGCACTTCGAGGTGAAGCTCACCCATGCCTTTGATCTTGGTCTGACCGAGTTGGTCATCGACTTCGATCTGGAAGGTGGGATCTTCATACGCCAACTTACGCAGCGCCTCGCCCATCTTGTCCTGATCGGCCTTACTATTCGGCTCCACTGCGACCTCAATCACCGGGTCGGGGAACTTGATGTTCTCCAGAATGACCGGATCGTTGGGCGCACACAGGGTTTCACCTGTCATGGTGTCCTTCAGGCCGATGATCGCGGCGATATTGCCCGCGTGGACTTCATCGACATCCTCACGGCGATCCGCGAACATCCGCACGATACGTCCGATGCGCTCACGTTGACCCTTGGAACTGTTTTGAACGGTGGTCCCCGTCCGCAACACACCGGAGTAAACGCGCACGAAAGAGAGCGTACCGAACTTATCCGTCACCAGTTTAAACACCAGCGCAGACATCGGCTCTTCGTCTTTGGGGCTACGGAAAAGTTCTTCACCCGATTCCGGATGGAGGCCCTTCACCGGCGGCACATCGTAAGGCGAGGGCAGTAATTCGCAGACCATGTCGAGCATCATCTGTACGCCCTTGTTCTTCAACGCGGAGCCACACAGCACGGGCTGAATGGTGCCAGCGATGGTCGCCGCACGCAGCGCCCCGCGCAGTTCCTCATCGGTGATTTCCTCTTCCATGAGGTACTTCTCAGTGAGATATTCGTCGTTCTCGACGATAATCTCGATCATCGCGGCACGTTCGGTTTCCGCCGCTTCACGATGACTTTCAGGGATCGGGTGACGCTCAATGGCGGTGCCAAGATCGTCGCCATAGGTCACTAGTTCCATCTCCAACAGGTCGATAATGCCCTGGAAGTCGTCCCCTTCACCATACGGGATCTGGATTTTCACCGGGCTACCGTGTACACGATCAACGATCATGTCAATACACTTCTGGTAGCTCGCGCCGGTGCGATCCATCTTATTCACAAAACAGATACGCGGCACATTGTACTGATCCGCCTGCCGCCAGACCGTTTCCGACTGCGGCTCGACACCGGCAACACCGTCGAACACAACCACACCACCGTCCAACACACGCAGGCTGCGCTGTACTTCTGCTGTGAAGTCAACGTGACCGGGGGTGTCGATGATGTTAATCTGGTGACCGTCCCAATGGCAGGTGACCGCGGCTGAGGTAATGGTGATCCCGCGTTCGCGTTCCTGTTCCATATAGTCGGTCGTTGCTGCGCCATCATGCACCTCACCGATGCGGTGAACCATACCGGTGTAATACAGAATACGCTCGGTGGTGGTGGTCTTACCAGCGTCGATGTGGGCGATAATGCCGATGTTGCGTACCTTACTCAGGTCAACTTGGTTTTTCTTTACCATTTTTACTCTTAGCTACTCGAAGTCACTTGTTTGAAAAAACCCGAATGCCGGGTTTATGCTTAACGGAAGTGAGCAAATGCCCGGTTCGCTTCCGCCATCCGATGTGTTTCGTCTTTCTTCTTCACTGCGCCACCCTGGCCTTCGGAAGCGTCGATCAGCTCCCCGGCTAGTTTGGCAGCCATCCCCTGCCCAGAACGCCCACGAGCGTTCTTGAGGAGCCAGCGCATCGCCAGGGAGATACCCCGTTCACGATCCACTTCAATCGGCACCTGATAAGTGGAGCCACCCACACGACGCGGCTTGACTTCCACCGCTGGTGTCGCGTTACGCAGCGCGGTTTCGAACACTTCCAACGGTTCTTTGCTCAGGCGCTCTTCGATAATATCGAAGGCCGTGTACATGATCCGCTGGGAGGTGCTACGCTTACCGCCGTACATCATCCGGTTGATGAACATCGTCACGTAGATGTTGTTGTATTTGTTATCCGGCGGCACTTGCCGCTTTGGTGGACTCTTTCTTCTTGGCATGAGCTATTTCACTCCTACTTCTTAGGCCGTTTAGCGCCATATTTACTGCGCCCTTGTTCGCGGTCTTTCACGCCGTCCGCGTCGAGCGTCCCACGTACGATGTGATAACGCACACCCGGCAGGTCTTTCACACGACCGCCACGCACCAGTACTACACTGTGTTCCTGCAAAGAGTGACCTTCACCAGGGATGTAAGCCGTAACTTCAATCCCGTTCGTCAGGCGGACGCGAGCCACTTTACGCAATGCAGAATTCGGCTTCTTCGGCGTCATGGTCTTCACCTGCGTGCAGACGCCACGCTTCTGAGGCGCACCGCGCTTGCGGCGGGTACGTCTCTGGTCATACGCATTGAGCGTATATTGCAGCGCGGGGGCTTTGGTCTTTTTCTTCTTAGACTTGCGGCCCTTACGCACCAATTGATTAATGGTTGGCATAAGAATCTCCGACTACTGACTGTTTCTAGGCACGCAAACGGGCGTTCATAGAGACGCCCGTATACTTCTTACCCGATGGCGAGCCACTCGCTAATGCACAGTACTTTCGCCATAATTTACTAGATTCGGCAGCGCAGCGCCTCCACAGAGGATACCTGCCGTAAGTTTAGTGGTGGTTATCTTAGCACTCGGTCGGGTGCCTGTCAAGGGAAGTAGGATGCAGTTTTTGGGCAGTTTGCCGCAGAATTTCGTGTCAACTGCCCATTTGCGTGAGGACTTTACCCAATCCGCGCATCAGTTCATCCACGCCGACGGGCTTACTAAGAAAGACATCAACACCGGCTTCGATGGCCTGCCCCATCTGGTAACCGCCGGACACACTGCTGACCACGATCACCGGCAGCCCATGTCCCTCGTCACACTCTCTTACATAATGAACAAGTTCCAACCCATTCCGGTCGGGCAGCATCAACTCCATCACGATGAGGTCGGGCATATCGCCATCGACCAATGTCAGCGCATCCGTCACCGTGCGCGTCACGATGACGTTAAAACCCGCTTCTTCCAATACATAGGCTATCGTCTGAGCGACACGTTCATCATCTTCAAGCAACAACACCCGCTGACCGGACGCCATCCGTGGGATAGTCACATCGCTGTAGGGGGTTTCATTCTTCTCGTGGCTGCTGGGCATCACGACGAAAGACACTTGCATTTCCAGCCGACCGAGTACCAGGTGATCGCCATGCCGCAAGCGGAAGTCTTGCTCTGGGTTGAGCCGACCGCCGTTTACGTAGGTGCCGTTAGAACTACCCAGGTCGCGGATGGTGACACGGCTGTTCCGTGCTGTGAGGACTGCATGCACACGAGAAACACCCAGGTAATGCCCGTTATAAGGGTCAAAATCGACATCAGGCCCCTGACCGGCGCGCCTGCCGTCACCGCGTCCTAGCGTCATCTGTTCTTTGACCTGAATCTGAATGACCTGCGTCGTCCCGATGATGCGCAATTCGATCACCCAGGGAACCAGATAGTCCAGCGGCCCGGTGCCATGCTGTGGGACGGCAGACTCATCATTTTCAATGTTTAAGTGACGGGTATCGCGTTCCCGGTCTGGCATACAATAACCTTTCCATTAAAGATCATCTGCATACGACGATCATGTCGATGCAGCATCTATGAACATTGTAACGACATTTTTTGCGAAGTAAAACAAAGATCCGCAAAACCCATAAGCCCTGGTACCAATTTACCAGGGCTTTTTGTTGTTGTTGCTTGAGGTTTTGTTAGAGCTTGGTCACCAAATGACTAACGGAACAACTCACGGACGATGATGTTCCGCTGGATTTCACTGGTACCTTCGTAGATCTGGAAGATTTTGACATCACGCAGCAGTTTTTCGACCGGGTATTCCTTCATATAGCCGTAACCGCCGAAGACCTGAACCGCTTCCACTGCCGCTTTGGTCGCCATATCCGCCGCGAACGCCTTCGCGTAGGATGCGATCTTGGGGTCTACCTGACCGGCGTCAAGCTGCCATGCAGATTGCCACACCAGCAGACGCGACGCCTGATAGTTGATCGCCATATCCGCAATTTTGTGCCCGATGGCCTGATGCTGGTAGATCGGCACACCGAAGGCTTCGCGCTCTTTGGCGTACTTGATCGATTCTTCCAGCGCCCGACGCTGCAACCCGACCGCCGCCGCCGCTACACCCGGGCGGCTGTAGTCAAAGACCTTCATCGCCAGGTAAAAGCCGCGTCCTTCTTCACCGACCATGTTCTCCGCCGGGACTTCGACGTTCTCAAACACGATTTCGGCGGTGTCGCTGGCCCGCTGACCGAGCTTGTCGAATTTCTTACCGACGCTCACACCGGGCATTTCACGGTCAATAATGAAGCAGGTAATCCCACGATGCCCCGCGCTGGGATCGGTCTTGGCGAACACCGTGAAGAAATTTGAATGGGTAGCATTGGTGATGAACGTCTTGGATCCGTTGATGATGTACGAGCCGTTTTTCTTCTCTGCACGGGTTTCCATGCCGACCACGTTCGACCCGGCAGCGGCTTCGGTCACACCATAGCTGACGTACTGCCCCTGCTCCATCAGGCGTTCACCGAGCCAGTAGGCTTTCTGCTGATCGTTACCTGCCAGGATGATCGGCAGTGCGCCGAGGCCGTTGGTACTAATGCTTGTGCTGATCCCTGTGCAGCCGTAAGCCAGTTCTTCGGCGACCAGCACTTCCTCGAAGGCCGTCGCGCCGATGCCGCCATAGGCTTCGGGGATGTTCATATTGACGATGCCGAGTTCCATCGCCTTTTCAAAAATCTTGTCGGGGAAAATTGCCTTTTCGTCAAATTCCGCCGCTACTGGAATAATCTCATCATAGGTAAAATCCCGCGCCATCTTCTGGAGCATTTCCTGCTCTTCCGTCAGCTCAAAGCTGATGCCTTCAGTTGTAGGCTTGGCTACATGAACCATTAGTTTGCACTCCTATTGAAATAATTAAATATCCGTTAGAAAACATTATAGCAAAGTGAGTTCGCTATGCAAAGTAAGTCACCGAGAGGTTAGGCCATCCCGGTGATATATATTATCGCTGGTCTTATTCCTGCAAAAGTTCGACGAGCTTGCCCCCCGCGTGAACGCCGCTGAGTATGGCCCCTTCCACACGCGGGCCGCCGAAGGCATCCCCGGCGAACATCAAAGTCGGGGTGTTATCCGCGATGTAGTAGCGGTCTTCCAGGCCGTTCAACGGACGGCTGTAACGCCAACGCTTCAACTGAGCTTCTTCGATAACCGCCCCCTCACGCATGAACACCTCTAGCGCCGTTTCCAGCGCGGCGAGGATGCGTTCATCAGGAGAATTCCACATCTGGGTGCTATAGGTTTCGCTGGCCTGCACGGTGACAACCGTGTCATCCGGTGAAATACCCTTCTGCCGGTTGTCGCCGATCCAGGTGATGTTGGAGTCTTTCCTTTGGATCGCGCCCGGCTGCGGCAGCGTCACCACCCCGCGCACTTTGAACATCCCCGCCAGGCACGGCGCGTACTCAATAACATTCAGCGTATCGAAGTCCTCGCGGGCGAGGACGGTCGCGCCTTCATCGAGAATTTGTAAACTCTGCGGCACCGGTGAGGTCATCAGCAACGCCTTGCCGGTGTAAAGTGTGCCCTCATCATCTTGTAAGATCCAGCCGTTATCGTCACAGGTCGCGGTGACGATCTTCGTGTCTACACGCACGTTGAGCAAAGGTTGCGCCAGGTAACGCGGCAGCGCGTTCATCCCCTCGCGCACCACATAACGTGGGTGCCCGTCCGTGATGTCTGTAGCGAGGCTGCCATCACTAAAACCGTTCGACCAAACGTAGATCAGCCCCTCGTCTCTCAACTCATCCACCATCTGCTGGAAGCGTTCGTCTCGCACGGTGAAAAATTGCGCCCCATGATCGGCGCGACCGTCACCGATGCGCCGGGTCGCCATACGCCCGCCCACACTACGGCCCTTGTCAATTATCATTACGCTGACGCCTGCTGCTTCTAGTTCACGCGCAGCCATCACGCCAGACAACCCCGCGCCGATTATTAAAACATCTGCATTCATCATTTGATCGCCGCTCATGCGCTTTTCAATTTCCTTAAATAGTATAATGCTGTCATTAGACATCTACTACTATACATCGAAGCGTTTATTTGTTAAAATAATTTTCAATTATTGCGGGAGTGACATGGCTTCGACGCGGAAGGCTGATGTTACGTTGCAAGCCGCAGCGCCTGGCTGCGTCATCAACGGGCAAGCACATTAAGTGCCAATAACAACACTAATGCTTACGCATACGCTGCGTAAAAACAGCTAAACGTAAGTAGCTAGCCCAAAGAAGGCTAGTCGTCTGCCCCAACCGTCACCGTCCGGGTGGTTTGGTGGGCGTCATCAAAGACGGTGTGCGGCCTCGCGGACGTCGATAAAGCGAGGTTAAGTGTTCATCGGCTAGTCACAGGCGTACCATGTTGATCGGGGCTACCTGTGGCGAAACCTAAACGATCAACTATGCTTGTAGACACGTGTCATCGAGTTTCGTGGACCCCGGTTCGATTCCGGGCACTTCCACTCAGAGCCTTGTGCTAACCAGTGCAAGGCTTTTTTGTTGTCAGAACGAGGTTGTTCGTAAGATGAAAAGACTCGCATTTGTGCTGATCGCCGCCCTGCTGACCGGCTGCGGCGCGACCAGCGTCGAACAGCAAACCCTTGCCGCCCATGAAGCCGCGATGAACACCGCGCTGAACGACATCCACGCGACTGGCACCGTCGAACATGAACGCATTCAGGTGACGGCAGAATACGCTGCCGAACGGGTGGCGGCGGTCGGCACACAACGCGGCCTGATGCTTTCCACGCTGGAAGCACGCGGCTTGATTATCAATGACCTACCCGCACCGGTGACCGCGACCCCAAGCCAAAACCAACCGGTGCCGACACAAAACGAGGGCACGACCTTCGATAGCAGCATCGCACCGACCCCGCCACCGCCGACGCGCGACCCGAACGCCTCCCCGACACCGGTGCAGATCACACCGTTCAGCACAGCGACCAACACACCACGTCCCACACCTCATATCACCATCGAGTCGACCGAGACAAACGCCACATTGCGCGAGATCGCCTTCGCATCAGGTGTGGACGCGGAGGACTGCGCGACCAACCCAACAACACAGTTCAGCCCGCAGACGACGGAGATTTATATTGTCGCCCGCGCGGTAGACATGCCTGCTGATACCACTGTCACGACCACCTGGTTTCGAGAAAACCAACCACTCGAAACATCCTTTGAGGTCACCTATGGTTACATCGAGGATGCCTGCATCTGGTTCTTCGCCGACCAGACCAACTTTGACTTCACCCCCGGCACTTATCAGGTCGCTGTAGATTACAACGGCGAGCCGTTCGGCGAATATACCTTTCAAATCACCGGGGAGGGCGGCGCGGCTGAAACCACCGCTGAAGTTACCCCCTGAGATTGAAGAAACACCGCATACTCATCGAACCCAGCTCGATGATGCTTTTGTTGTGCAGCGGGTAAGGTCGGTGTGGTTCTAACAGCAATCTATTGACTTTGGTGCCGTTGGTCGAACCTAAATCTGTGATCGTGAGATTGTCGTTTTCCACACTGAACATGGCGTGCTGTCGGGAAATGCCGTTTTCGTAAGCGTCATATCGCCGCAGATCAATGTCCGGTTTGACATCCGCTTCGTTGTGTTGCCAACCGACGAATAACTTCTCACGGTCGAGGTCTGCAAGTAGATTCTTCCACACGTCGGAGATCACCAGAAGCAGTTGGTTCTTGCCTACCAGCGTATCAAGGTCGAGGCGCAGGCTTTCTAACTCCTGTTTAAGCCGGGCGAATTCATGATCCCGTCTGGCTCTTTCTTGAACCTCATTGGGTGTGATGCGTGTATTCATCGACGGCGCTGGTAAGGAAATACCGAGTTTAGAAAAACTCTTGTTGTATTCGGCGTCTGTGCTGAAATCGACATAGGTCAAATCACGGATGAGCAACGGCACCGGGCATTTCTTCCGCATAATTGGGATGATCTGCTTTTCCTGCCGGTAGAACTCACGCCATTCAACTTTGACATTGCGCGACTCAATCGAATCCGGTGAAAGCACGAGCAGCAAGATCTTGCTCATCTTGAGCTTCTCTTCGACGACATCGCCCCAATGTAGGCCCGCTGGAATATCATGGTGATCGACCCACACCTTGTATCCCAGGCGTATCAGGTTGTCTCTTAATCGATTGACGAAGTGATCGTCTTTGGTACTATGGCTGATAAATATCATGCAACCCCTCAATAACAACGTTTGAATACAGTTAAAATATAACCAAAGACATTTATTCGCACAATAGAGAACACACTACCTACATGGGTGGTAGTGTCCGTTCACGTTCCCTGATATATTGAGACTCCAAAACTTGACCTGCAATCCATTCGGAGACGATTCTATGGCAATGAGTAACGGCGGTTGGTGGGCTTATATACGCGGGAGCAGCACCGGCTCCGCCAAGCCGCATGTGACGCGCCAACTCCTGAAACGGGTCTTCGCCTACGCGAAACCCTATCGAGTACAAATCACGTTGATGCTGGTGACTATCTTCGCGACCACCGCGCTGGGGTTGCTGACACCGCTCATCATCGGTGACCTGATCGACAACGCCATCCCCAATCAGGACACGGAACGCTTGAATCTGCTGGCGCTCGGCCTCGTGCTGATCCCGATTTTCAGCGGCGGCATACGCATCATCCAGCGGCGGCTAAACGCGCACGTCGGCGAAGGGGTGATCTACGACTTGCGGGTGGCGGTATACCAGCACCTCCAGCGGATGTCGCTGCGGTTTTACACCAATACCCGCACCGGCGAACTGATGAGCCGCCTCAACAATGACGTGATCGACGCGCAACGGGCCATTAGCAACACCATCGTGGATATTGTGACGAACTCGTTCACCGTGGTTGCAACACTGGCCGTGATGGTGGCGCTGGAATGGCGCTTGACCATCCTCGGTATTATGGTGCTGCCATTTTTCATCATCGTGGCGCGGCGCATCGCCGGTCGCCTGCGAGAAATCGCCCGCAGCCAGATGAAGTACAACGCGCAGATGAACGCCATGATGAACGAAACACTTAACATCAGCGGCTCGCTGCTGGTCAAGTTATTCGGTCGCCGCACGATGGAGGTCGAACGTTTTGAAGACCGCGCCGCCAGAGTGCGCGACAGCGGCATCGACCGGGCGGTGATCGGTGTGCAGTTCTTCGTCATCGTCAGTCTGGTGAGCGCGATCGGCACGGCGTTGGTCTATTGGGTCGGTGGGCATCTGGTGCTCAGCGGTGACTTTGAAATCGGTGAGATGGTCACCTTCGGCATGTACCTGACGCAGATCTACGGGCCGCTACAAGCCCTGACCAACGCCCCGGTCGATTTTGCGACCTCGGTCGTCAGCTTTGAGCGTGTATTCGAGGTCACCGACCTGCCGTTAGAGATCGAAGAACAAGAGGACGCCGTAGAACTGGAAAATGTGCACGGTGAAATCCTCTTCGACGATGTGACCTTCCGCTACGAAATCGACGAAGAACACCTGCTGACCGATGTCGAGCGTTATAGCAGTGAGGATGTGGACGGGGCGCTTTCCGGTCAGGAAGCATCGAAGAACGGCACATCACAGGCACGAGAAACCGCGCTGCGAAACATCAACGTCCACATCGAACCGGGCCAGCTCGTCGCGCTGGTTGGGCCGAGTGGTGCCGGCAAAACCACGATGACCTATCTCATCCCGCGCCTGTACGATCCAAGCGAGGGCCGAGTGTTGATCGACGGACATAACCTGCGTGATGTGGCGCTCGAATCATTGGCGGAGCAGATCGGCATGGTCACGCAGGAAACCTACTTGTTCCATGACACGCTAAAGACGAACCTGCTCTACGCCCGTATAGATGCGACCGATGAGGAAATCATCGACGCGGCGAAGGCGGCGAACATTCACGACTTCATCATGGGCTTGTCGGATGGCTACAATACCATCGTCGGGGAGCGTGGTTATCGTTTGAGCGGCGGTGAAAAGCAGCGTATGGCAATCGCCCGCGTCATCTTGAAAGACCCGCGCATCCTGGTGCTAGACGAAGCCACCAGCAGCCTTGACAGCCAATCCGAGGCGTTGATTCAAGATGCACTGAATAAGGTCATGGAAGACCGCACCAGCATCGTGATCGCCCATCGCTTGAGTACCATCCTCGCCGCCGACCTCATCCTGGTGATGGATCGCGGGGAGATCGCCGAGAGCGGCACCCACGACGAACTGCTGGCGCTAGGTGGCGTGTATGCCGGTCTATATGAGACGCAGTTCCGTGACCAGCAGCAAGAGCTGGCATGAAAATCGTCGCCATCCCCGACCTGCACAGCCGCAAGGAGCATCTCCCCGCGTTGGCGGGTGCGCTGGATGCCGCCGATCTGGTCATCCTGCCCGGTGACATCACGGTCGGCGGACGCCAGCTTGACGCCATCATCGGGTTTATCCGCCAACACTGCGATAACATACTGGCAGTGCCAGGGAACATGGACAACCCCGCGACCGCGCAGTACTTCACCGAAAACGGGATGAACCTACACGCACAGCATCGCATAATCAACGGCATCGCCTTCGTCGGCCTGGGTGGGGCGCTGCCGTTCTTCGGTAACTTCGCCTACAGCGAAGACGATTTTACACAGTTTCTAGAGCAAGCCACCGAAGGCCTCGACATGGCCCTGCCGCAGGTGTTCATCAGCCACCAACCGCCCCATAACACAATCAACGACCTCACGCGCGGTAAGCATGTCGGCAGCAAAGTCATTCGACGCTACATCGAAACGCACCAACCGCTGCTCTGCCCGACCGGGCACATCCATGAGGGGCGCGGGATTGACACCATCGGCAGTACGCGGGTCGTCAACCCCGGCCCGTTGTGGCGGGATGGTGGTTATGTCCATGCGGAGATCATTCACGGTAAAATAGAGTCGTTGACAATTCGACAACCATGAAGGAAGTACACACATGCAATATCGTACACTCGGACGCACCGGCTGGGACGTCTCCGCGATTAGAAGCTGTTTGAAAAGCCCTCACCCTGTTTCCCTCTCCCCAGGGAGAGGGACTTGAGAACGATTTTCTCCCCTTCTCCCAGCGAAGCGTTGGGGAGAAGGGGTCGGGG
>DAOTTX010000037.1:0-1956 GCA_034437515.1 Anaerolineae bacterium | reverse complement strand
ACGACGCATGGTTGGCGGATGTGGGTTATGCGGCCGTGGTCTGTCGCGATTGCTTCCCCGACCTCTACGCCGAGCTGGTGCAGCGAACGCGGGCCGGAGCCACTGAAGCCCAGCTTGAAGACCTTATCTGCACCGCCATCAGTCAGCGACTAGGCGTGGATGTCGGTAGCTTCGAAATGCTGGCCTTTGGGCCGCCACTGGAGCCGATTGGCTTGCCAACGGGTGAGCCTGAGTTTTTCGAGACTGCGCAGTTTGCCCGTGAACGGGCGGTGCTGGCGCTGTTCGGCGTGACAAGCTGTTACTGGGATGACGACCGTGCTTTTCACCGTGCGCAATCCATTGCGGAGGTCATCGCCGACGAGCTGCAAGACCGTGATCCGGACGTGGTGTGCCTGCTGCGTTACGTGTTCAGTGCCACCGGCAACACGCTCTGCGACTACGCGTGGGAGGAGCTGGTCGAAGCAGGTTTCGAGCCGCTGACGTGGACACCGGAAGATATTGCATTTCATCAGGAACTGCACGCTGACGCGAACCGGGTCTATACTAAACCGAGTTCAAAATTTGGAAATTCTCGGTGAGCAATGTGCGCAAATCGTCGGCGTAATGTTCGAGGTGTGTCAGGAAAGCATCAATCGCGGCTTCAAACTCAGCAAAGGTGGCATAGTAGGTCTGCAAAACACGCTTCTTCATCAAGCCCCACAAGCGTTCGATCAGGTTCAGATTCGGTGAATAGGGCGGCAGATAAAGCAGTTCCACACGACTTTGGGTCTCGCGCAAATAGTCTTTGAGCAGACGTGCATGGTTGTACCGCGCATTGTCACAAATGAGGATGATCCGTCCATGAGGTTGATGGGCTTCGAGGCGTTTGACCAACTCAATCATGCTTTGTGCATTAATATTGTCGGTGCTTTGCAAGCCAACATAGTCATGAGCGGGCGCGTTGTAAGCCCCTAAAATGTTGAGGCGTTGACGTCCACTGTTGCTGCGTACTTGGGGGCGTTGTCCTTTGGGTGCCCATTGATAACCCAACACGGGCGTATGCTGGGGATGAGTAGCATCCACAAAGTAGTAGCGATCATCGGGCGCCAAGTCGGCTTTCATGCCCTCAAAAGTCTCCTTCAAAAAAAAGGGCTTGGGCTTGAGTATCCACTTTGCCCGGCACAATTTGACCTTTTTGATAGCTAAAGCCTAAGTTGTGCAACATCTCGCGCATGCCATCCTCGCTATAGGTAATCCCCCATTGGCTTTCGACCCACACCACTACATCTTTGACCCGACGGTAGGCGGTGTGCGCGACATGGGTGCGCAGGGCTTGTTGCTGTTCCTCACTTAAACGCCGAGGACGGCCACGATAGCCCCATACACAAATTCCATCCAACCCTTCCGCTACATAAGTCCGAATCCAGTGACTGATACGATTGACGCTATAGGGCAACACCTCGCTGATGGCTTCGAGCGTCAACCCTTGGTGCTTGAGCAACACACATTGAATGCGTTCTTGCCAACGACGATTGTTGGTTTCCTGATACCGGGCTTTGAGCGCTTGCTTCTCGGCTGCGCTGAGCTCTAATTGCCGAATTTGTCCTGACATAATACCTTGCCTCCTCATGGTATTTTGATACCTCCATTTTCCACATTTTCATCCCGGTTGGGTATATGAACAGGCCTGCGCGGGATTGGCACGCTTTCACGCGGACGCCATCTTACGCGCTGACCTCGCCCGCAACATTCAACACATCACTGCTCAAATGGAGGAAAAATCTGATGACTACCGCCTTCACTGGTCTTTCGACGCTGCATGATCTGCTCAGTGCCGCACCACAACTGACCCTCAAATTCTATGATTTCGGCATCGTGCTGCACCGCGTCACTCCCGATGGGGCCACTGAGCATCTTGTCGACCCCATGCAGGTTGCCACGGCCCTTGCGGCTCGTGTCCGCTTCGACACTGGCCTC
>DAOTTX010000036.1:0-1855 GCA_034437515.1 Anaerolineae bacterium | reverse complement strand
GGGTCAACTTCCACCCAACTGTAGGTGCGCCCGCTCTGTTCACGCGGCCCACCGGTGACCTTCTCACGACGGTTAACGTATCCATCGGGGGCGCGCCCGAGATGACCGCCGTTGAGCAGTTTGGTGTACAGCCCACCACGAACACGCTCACTGAGTTTCTTAGACTCACGCCGTGCCATCGTAAACGAAAGCGAGACAAGAATCCGCTCATCCGCATCGGTCGGGTCAAGCTCGGGGTAGTCAGCAAAGCGCACTTTAATCCCAATTCGGTCAAGTTCGTCAATGGCCCGCAGTGCCTCCGCGTCATCACGTCCGAAACGCTCAGCGTTTTCGGCAGCAACATGGGAAAAGCGTCCCTGCCAGGCGTCGCGCAGCATCCGCTGATAGTTGGTGCGATTCGGGTTGGTTCCCGTTTCGGTATCGCTGTACTCAGCAATCAAATCAAGATCACCCCTCTCTAGCAGAGCACGTTGGATGTTGTGACGCTGGCGTTCCTATGAGGCTTTCGGATTTTGGACTTCCTTGCTGCTGGTGCGTAGATAGATCGCCCATCCGGGACGCGGCGCGATCACTTTTTTACTTGAGGACATTATTTGACGCTCCTTTTTCTTGCACTGTGTCCTTGTCGGATACTGCTTGCGGGGGGGTGGTCTGCTTATTCACTTGCGCCTTCAGCAGCAATTGTGCGACGGCGAAGAGCCGCCGCAGTTCGGGGTTATGGATGTGAGGTTGCATACTGCAAAACTCCTTTGATATTCCCAGTCCCTATGACCGGTTTCAGGAGTTTTGTAAGCGCCTTATGCTGAATTGCACAAATCCCCAGGCGCGTTGAAGCAGACGGTTGTTTCCGCACGCCGCCAATGTCGGTTACAATGCAAACGGACACCCTGCCCAGCAGGGCTATGTCCTGGAGGACTGTCCGAGTGCTACGCCGTAGCAAGCAAAGACACTCGGGCAGTCCGACACAAACGCGGTACGCCTGTGCGTGCCCCCATTGTAGTGCAAATCTTCTCCGCTGTGGTTTAGGTCAACCCACAGCAATCTCCATTCGGCGTACACTCATGAAAATGACGTTGATAAAAGTGAGTGTCGTCCTCATGAGCAAGCTCTATTTGGTCATTACGGAATCCCCCGGTAAGCTCCGTCACCTTAAACACATTCTGGGTGACCAGTACAACGTCATGGCGTCGATGGGTCACGTTACTGACCTGCCACGTAAATCGTTCGGCATCGACTTGGCGACCATGCAGCCTGACTACGAAGTCGTCAAAGCGGACGTGGTGAAGCGGCTGCGAGCCGAGGCAAAAAAGCCCTACCAGACCATCTATCTTGCCGCTGACCCGGATCGTGAGGGGGAAGCCATCGCCCATCACATCGCGGGGATTCTACGCAAGGCAAAGACGAAAGCAAAGCTGGTGCGCGTGTCGTTTGACGCGATCACCCCGTCAGCGGTGAAAGCGGCGTTTGCGTCTCCGCGTCAGATTGACACGCATCTGGTTGATGCACAGGAGGCACGACGCACGCTCGACCGGCTGGTAGGCTATCCGGCATCGCGTTACCTGTGGGAACACGTTGAGGGCAAAGGACTGTCGGCGGGACGTGTCCAGAGCGCGGCACTGCGACTGGTGACGGATCGTGAAAGCGCGATTCGGACGTTTGTGACCGAAGCGTATTGGTCGATTACGGGTACGTTTCGGGCTGAGGGTGGCACATTTACCGCCAAACTGACCCGCTGGCAGGGCCAGAAACCTCAACTGAAATCACAGGCAGACGCGGAAGCGATTTTGACCGCGCTGCGCGACACGCCCTTCCATATTGAATCGGTTACCCCGAAACAGCGCCAGCAGAAACCGCC
>DAOTTX010000035.1:0-1678 GCA_034437515.1 Anaerolineae bacterium | reverse complement strand
CATGAGCGTCGCCATTTGTTGAGGCGCTCGACGGGACGCGGCGTGGTGGCACCCGAACCGCCAGCCCGATGAAGCCGTCGCGCCCGCGCACGGTCACGGCGTTGACGCCGCTTGCCATTCCAGATGAAAGGCGTCGGATGATTGTTCCAGCCGCGTGCAATAGCCTCAAGCCGGTCAATGACCGTCTGCACATCATGCGGATGGAAGCCGTCTAAAGCCCGTCGTTTGATAATGCGCTGAATGGATTCGGCCATGTTCAACCAACTGCCACCAAGCGGTGTGTAGATCGGCAAGATGCCGTTACGAAAGCACCAGATCAGCCAGTCGGCGTTCTTATGTCCGATCAGATTATCCATGACGAGAATGAGTCGTAGCGGTGGCAAGTCCGTAAGCAAGGATGCCTTGTTTGTCACGCCCTCACGCCAGCTTTCCCAGATAGCCCGGTTCGCGTCTGGGTGGGTGACGGGTGCAGGCTCAGGTAAGGTGGTCAGGATGTCGCTCAACTCTGTTTTTAACCAGGCATGCAACGTCTCGTTGCGCGTGTTTGTCACACCTTTCACACGGACTTCACCGGTTTTGGGATGGAGCAGCGTGAGCATCTTGGCCGTGCCTTCCCGGCAATACTCGTGAGGCAATTGGGCGGGTTGGCCTTCGGGTTGCCAGCTTGTGCCTGGATAGGGCACCGTTCCGTAGGGCCCGGCCTCGTCTTCACACCACACCGATACCCCCAGAGCTTCTCCGAGTGTATAGGCCCGTTCGATCATCTTTTTTTTGCTTCTGTATCCGGATCTGTGACGACGACCTTGCCACTTTTGCGCTTACGCACCGCTTGTCCGGTCTGGCTCCAGGTGCGATCGCGTTGCCAGGTGTACCCGGCTTCATGTAACACGTTGAGAATGGTGTAGGTACTCACCTGGGGCAACCCATCCTCAGCGGCACGCAATGCACGCTGCAAGGTCGTCAACGACCAGGTGGTTGTCCCGTCTTGCTCGGCATCCGGTTCACGCTTGAACTCGCGCAGGATCCGCGCTTTTTCTTCATCACCGTACTGCGTTTGGAAGCCGCTTTGACTGCTTCGACGCGGCACCAACGCATCTAATCCTTCCTGGTTGAACCGGCTCACTAACGCTGACACGGCATCACCGCTTTTGCGTCCTGCGCTGCGGGCTGCCTGTTGATAATCCAAGCCCGACGCCACGCTCAGCAGGATTTTTGCTCGGGTGACGGCCTCAGCAGGGGCACTTCGAGCACGGCTGATGCTTTCGAGATCGGACTTTTCATCTGATGTGAGTTCACGGAGTGGGTCTTTGCGCCGTCGGGTCATAGCAAGTCTCATTTCGTCTCAGGGTCAACTTGATAACGATTTTACACTCCTTTGCCCTTTATCCCTATGTCAATGACAAACGACCCACTAGAAGCTTTTGCCAATAATTTGGCGAACTCCCTGCTTAAGAGTTTGTCTTGTAACGAAATTATCTTGTCCGTTACTCAGGTTACACCACACGAGGATGTTGGCGCAGTCAATATAACATTAAGAAGAAAGAGTAAATCACAATACCCTCGCCAATTAGGTGGCTAGGGTATTGTGATTTACTCTTTCTTCTTAATGTTATATTGACTGCGCCAACATCCTCGTGTGGTGTAACCTGAGTAACGGACAAGATAATTTCGTTACAAG
>DAOTTX010000034.1:0-1574 GCA_034437515.1 Anaerolineae bacterium | reverse complement strand
CCTCGAACGGATCGACGATGTTGTGACTTAAATTATCAGATGTTATTATACACCAAATGACAGCTTTCAGTATCCTCGAACGGATCGACGATGTTGTGACCGGAGGGGAGGATAAGCGATGGCTACGACTCAAAATCTTTCAGTATCCTCGAACGGATCGACGATGTTGTGACTGACCCAAGCGTCCGTCCGGGCGCTCGACCGACAACTTTCAGTATCCTCGAACGGATCGACGATGTTGTGACTGCCTCTGGTCGACCTGACCGATGCCTATCTGTACACTTTCAGTATCCTCGAACGGATCGACGATGTTGTGACATCTCAGATACTCGATGCCGCCAGCATCCTGGATGCTTTCAGTATCCTCGAACGGATCGACGATGTTGTGACCTACATCCGATTCACGAGAGCGTGCTCACATTCATACTTTCAGTATCCTCGAACGGATCGACGATGTTGTGACATTGGGGCCAAGAACGTATGGGCCTAGTGCTATCATCTTTCAGTATCCTCGAACGGATCGACGATGTTGTGACCGAACGCGCCTACGAAGACGGCGTGGACCTCATAGTCTTTCAGTATCCTCGAACGGATCGACGATGTTGTGACCGAAGTCGATTGCCCACTGGATGACGTTCTCGACAATCTTTCAGTATCCTCGAACGGATCGACGATGTTGTGACCACGATCTCTAGCGCCGGCTGGAGCACTTCAGTCCAACTTTCAGTATCCTCGAACGGATCGACGATGTTGTGACTTATGACGGACCGGTGCTTGTGCTTACCAGTTTGCGCTTTCAGTATCCTCGAACGGATCGACGATGTTGTGACAGAAACAAAATGCCGTCCGCAATAAAAGCCTCTTTGCTTTCAGTATCCTCGAACGGATCGACGATGTTGTGACCCGTCGCCGCCGAGGGTCAGCGGGCGCTTGCCGTCCGCTTTCAGTATCCTCGAACGGATCGACGATGTTGTGACTCGACCTCCCAGAGAGCAAATCGGAGGCGATAATGACTTTCAGTATCCTCGAACGGATCGACGATGTTGTGACTGAGCCGCAAGTCTACCGAGATGACGCGGTGATTATCTTTCAGTATCCTCGAACGGATCGACGATGTTGTGACCGCAATCGAATTCTTCTACACGAAAACCACGTCGTGTCTTTCAGTATCCTCGAACGGATCGACGATGTTGTGACCGGGTCGCCGCCCCACTCACGCGCATCAGCTCAGACTTTCAGTATCCTCGAACGGATCGACGATGTTGTGACTGGGCGTCTTCTGCGGCGCGCTTGACCTCTCGCACCTCTTTCAGTATCCTCGAACGGATCGACGATGTTGTGACGTCGCCGAGGTCTCGTAATTGCGCTGAATCTCCCGGCTTTCAGTATCCTCGAACGGATCGACGATGTTGTGACTGTACTCAGCATTGACCGCGACGGCGTCAATCGTCCTTTCAGTATCCTCGAACGGATCGACGATGTTGTGACGAACTAGCCGAGATGGCCACGCGGCTCGGTATGGCGATCTTTCAGTATCCTCGAACGGATCGACGATGTTGTGACGCTTTGTTACC
>DAOTTX010000033.1:0-37125 GCA_034437515.1 Anaerolineae bacterium | reverse complement strand
TGCGGCGACATTTTCGCGCAAGGACTTGGGGAAAAGCCGCCGTGCGACTTGCAGCACGCCGAGGTTATCCAGGGTGGGACGGATGCGTTTGTAGAGACGATGTGCTAGAGACGACTTTGCCATGCGCGTTCTCGTGGATTGCGATCGTAAACGGGCTATGTTGTATCACATAACCCTACAACATCGCAAGGAACAGACCAGGGGGACACCGTCGTGCAGCGCCCCCTGGGTACGATGGTTATGGTGTGGGTTGGTAGGTGATCTGTGCTTCGGTGTAGCTTGGTGCAGCCGGCAAGCCGCCCGTGCTGAGACCACCCGGCCCCCATGTTTGTAAGTAGACGAAATAGTCGGTATTCGCCGCCCAGTTGACGTCGGTGGTGTCTTGCAGCACACAGACGTCACCGGCGTTGAAGCACTCCAGTTCATCCACCGGGAACCAGCCGAGGATGTAGGCTTCGTCGTAATCGGTCGTGGTGACGATAACCTGGAACCAGATTGCACCGCCCGTATTCGTCCATTGTAGGGCGGGGTCGTCCGCGCTGGCATCCACGAAGGCGATGTCAATCGGCAGACCTGCCGGATCGGTCGGGAGGTTCACATCCGGGCCTTTGATCCAACTTGGGGCTGAGGGAGCATCGGTGCCACCGGCGCTGACTCCTGCCGGGCCGCGTGCTTGCATCCACAGTTGATACGGATTGCCGGACGCCGGATAGTTGATCGGCGGTTCGACCGTGCAGGTCGTGATGTTGCAGATGTCTGGTGCATCATAGATCGTGAAGAAATCCGCGCCGATGGGATTGGGGCCGAGATACAACGAGAAGCGAGTCGCGTTGGGGTCGGCATCCCAGGTGATGATTGGACGGCCTTCACGCGGGTCAACCGTGATGTTCTGCGGCAGTTGCGGCAGGGTGCCATCATCGATTACGAAGATCTCCGGGCCAACCCAACTCGGTGCGGTGGGGTATTCACCGCCGACCGCCGACCCGCCGGGGCCGCCGCTTTCCATCCATAACTGGTAAGTTTCGCCAAAGGTCAGGTCGGTAGCAAACGTGTATGAGCAACTCGCCGTTTCTGTGCCCCCGCAAGCCTCTTCGCGGGAGATGTAGCCTAAGAAGACCGGGTTGCCAATATCGGCTGAAGGCGCGACGTAAAGCTGGAAGTACGTGGCCCAACTGGCGGTGTCTTCTAGTTCCCAGCGGAGCGTGGGGCGTGGTGTCTCCGTGCCGGTCGTCTCTTGCAGGGTGACGATCTGTGGTGCGGTGGCGTCGAGCGTGAAGCGACCGCCACGAGTCCAGGTGCCGGGGCCTTGTGCGGTACGCGGACGTAACCAGACCTCATAGTCACCGTTGTAGAGGCGATAGGACTCGCCCAAATCGGTTAGATCAATCTGGCAGGTATCGGTTAGGCAATAGGTTTCCGCGTCGAGTGCGTTCATGTTTTGCAACAGCGCGACCGTCGTGTAGTTTGGCAGGCGACCGAGATAGAACTCGTAGCTGATCGCGTCATCAACATGAGGCCAGGCATAGGTCGGGTCACCGAAGCCGTCTGAAATCGTGCCGGTTGGTTGCAGCAGTTGCAGCACCGGTGCGGCATCATCGCTGTAGAGGTTGAGGCCGATCACAATCGGATCATGGTCGGAGGCGCGATAGCGTGGGTTGACTTCGAGCAGTTCGATGTTGGGTGCGTCGTAGTTGTACAGGCGCGGCTCATCGGTGTTGATGTGGTAGACACCCGCGCTGGCGACCTGTGCATACAACGTATTGTTCGCCAGACCGTGATCGAGTAGCCCTGACTCACCGAAGAATACGTAAGAATAAGCCGTCACGCCCTGGTATTCCGGCACGAGGTTGGTGTAACCCGCCATTTCCAGCGTGGTGATGGGGTCTTCCTGTGCGTAGGCGTTCAGGTCGCCAAGAATGAGGATGTCGGGGTCGTTGCTGCCGGTCGGGTTGGTGCCCAACCAGTTGAGCAGTTCTTGTGACGCCAACACACGGTCACCGTTCCAGCAACCTTGACCGTCACCCTGATCGGCATTAGCGCCAGTGTCGGGGCAGCCGGATGTGCTCTTGGATTTGAAATGGTTGGAGACGACCGTGACGATCTCGCCAGTGGCGATTTCCTCAAAGGTCTGCGCCAGTGGTGGGCGCGTGTTGATGTTAAACGGTGTGACGTTATCCAGCACGGCGGCAGTGCCTGTTTCCGTGACGGTGTTGGTATTGTAGATGATGCCAACGGTGATCGCATCGGTACCGATTTGCGTCAGACCTATCGGTGCGACGATGCCATAGGTGCCGGGTGCGGTCGCTTCGTTCAGACCGGCGACGAGGTCGGTGATGGCGCTCTCCGAGCCGAAACCGTTGTTTTCGACTTCTTGCACGGCGATGATGTCCGCGTTCAGATCAACGATGGCGGTAATCAGGCGCTCACGCTGGCGCTCGAATTCGGCGGTCGTTTCTGCGCCGCGCTCACCGAGCGTGGTGAAGTAATTGCCTAGATTAAAGCTGACCGCACGCAGTGACCCGCTCAAGTTCAGTCCCGCGCTCGGCTGCATTGGCTCGCCGCTCGACGGTAGTGTCAGCGGGCGCGGATTGCTGCGCACGAAGACCGGTTGTTGCGTCGGTTGGACGCGGTAGTTGCCGAAGCCATAGCCCAACACCCCGGTCAGGTTGGTGACGGTATCACCGAGGCGCAGCGTCGGCCCATTGAACAAGTATGGTACCGGGTCGGGATTTTGGATGCTGCTGCCGTCGTCGAGCAGGATGCGGTTCAGGTTGTTGGCGGCTTCGACGGCCTGCGCGGGTGCGCCCGGTGCGGCGATGTTGGTCGGGTTATACAGGCGACTGCCGGAGGATAACCACACCTCACCAAAGCGACCGAGGTTAAAGTTTTCGGTGACGGTCAGCGTTTCGGAGAAGGTGACTAGCATCCCCTCATAGGCTTCCAGCCCGTTGATCGAGTCAAACGGGAGATCAAGCGTGACCGGGGCGATGTTGGCGGTCGTGCCACACGGGACGATCAGCGAATTCGGCACGTCCTCGCGTTCGAGGTCGATCTGCGTTTGACTGAAGCGTTCTTCGGCGACACCGCGCACGGCAACGCGCATTCCCGGCATCACATCGAGCAGGGTGTCGGGGTCGTAGATGAAGATTCCGTCAGAGGTCGCCGGGTCGTCATCCCCGGTGGCAGACTGGATGTAAAAACCGTCGTAGCCGTCCTGATAATCCCCGGTGACCACGCCGGCTGTCTCGACCAGTCCGGTCACGGCGGCGCTATCCCCCGCGCCCTGGATGGTGTAAATCGGTGTCAGGTTGTCACTGTCACAGGTCAGCGCAGGCGGCGCGAACGTGCTGAAGCCGAAGGTGTAATCCGCCGTGAGGTTATTCGGTGTGCCGTCCTCATCGGCGACGCCAGCGGCAAAGATGGTGACAGTGCAGTCCTCACCCGCGTCAAAGTTGCCATCCGGGTTGAGTGTGTAAGACGACGGACCACCGTTCACAGTTGCGGTGCGTGCGCCGCTGATGTTACAGGTAATGTCGTACCATGTACCGCTGACGGCCACCGACTCGCTAAAGTTGATGGTGATGTCGCTATCGAGCGGCACATCGGTTGCCGCATCTACCGGAGCGGTGCCGATCACTTCCGGCGCGGTATCGTTGGCACTATCGAAAACGGAGAAACTGAAGGTGTAATCTTGCGTGCCGTTATCGGGTGTACCGTCTTGGTCGGTGACCTGGTTCGAGAGAAACACGGTTATTGTGCAGGTCTCGCCCTCGGCAAAGTCGCTGTCGGGATCGAGTGTGAAGGACTGTGGGCCGCCGGTGACGGTCGCGGTAAGCGTGCCGCTGGTGGTGCAGATGACCTCATACCATGTGCCAGTGACGGTCACGTCTTCGCTGAAGTTGACCACGATGTCGCTAGCCACCGGGACTTCGGTCGCCATGTCTGCGGGTGTGGTGCTGGTGACTTCCGGCGGCGTATCGATACAGTTGGCGCTGTGGGTTCCCAAACCGTCAAAGGTATTTTCGGCAAAGCCCGACCATTCATCGGTGGGATCATAGACGTCGTCGGGGTTGGCATCCCCGGCGCAGACATCGTTGCTGCGGCGGATGGTATTGTCCTGCGTGGAGGTGTCACCCGTGCCCCATTCACTACCGGGATCTGCGCCAAGCTGACCGATAGAGTCGATCACGATGCCGTCAGCTTCTAGCAGGACGACGTCATCGCCATTGAAAAAATTACCGACGTCTTGCTGGTCGGTTTCGTCAAGGATGGCGGTGGCCGCGTCCTGGTCAGCGACGACGAATACGTCACCATCGGCGACGGTGCCGGTCAGGGCGATCTCATTGCCGGGTGTGATTTCTCCGTTGAAGTAAAATGCAAGTGTGTAATTCCCGGTAGCGAGGTCTATCGCCGCGCCGGTACCGTTGTAGATTTCAATTGCTTTGTTGTTCGAACTTCCCTCGACGTATTCGGAGATAAGCAGGGTCGCGGCATTGGCGTTAACCGCTGTGCGCGGCATAAATAAAAAGACCAGCGTGGGGATGAGTAACCACAACACGCGCGTCTGTCGTAAGATAATAGAACGCATTTGTTTCCCTTTACACACATACGTGGACTGTTACCTGCATTATAGAAGAAAGGGCAATGTGTACAATGGATCATCGTTGGACATAACCAAATCTTAACAGCACGCGCTATAATTGATTGTGATATTTTTACCAAAAAGGATTTCTTAGAATGGTTCCTTCTGATCTCGAAATCGCACAGAACGCAACGCTACAACCGATTAACACCATCGCCGAAGACCTCGGCCTAGACCCTGACGCCGATCTCGAACACTACGGCAAATACATCGCCAAGATCGACCTGGGTGTTTTGGAGCGCCTCAGTGACCGCCCGAACGCCAAATACGTCGATGTGACTGCCATCACGCCGACGCCGTTGGGCGAGGGTAAATCCACCACGACGGTGGGGCTGGGGCAGGCCATGAAGCATATCGGCAAGCAGGCTATTATCACGCTGCGCCAACCGTCGCAGGGACCGACCTTCGGCATCAAGGGCGGGGCTGCGGGTGGCGGTTACAGCCAGGTGGTGCCGATGGAGAGCTTCAACCTGCACCTGACCGGCGACATCCACGCGATTGGCGCAGCGCATAACCTGATCGCCGCCATGCTGGATGCGCATATTCATCACGGTAACGCGCTCAATCTCGATATTCATAACATCCCCTGGCGGCGCGTGGTCGATCTCAACGACCGGGCGCTGCGCAATGTCGTGATCGGCCTGGGTGGGCGCGGGGACGGTGTGCCGCGTCAAACCGGGTTTGACATCACCGTTGCCTCGGAGATTATGGCGGCGCTGGCGCTGACCACATCGCTGCAAGACTTACGTCAGCGCATTGGGCGAATGGTGGTGGCCTACACCCGTGATAAGCACCCGATCACCGCCGAGGACTTGCAGGCGGCAGGTGCGGCGACCGTGCTACTACGTGATGCCATCAAGCCCAATTTGATGCAAACACTGGAAAACACCCCGGCGATTGTCCATTGTGGGCCATTCGCTAACATCGCGCACGGCAACTCGTCCGTGCTAGCGGATCAGGTCGCGGCGAAGCTGGCGGATTACGTCATCACGGAGTCGGGCTTTGGTGCGGACATCGGCGCGGAGAAGTTTTTCAACATCAAGTGCCGCTACTCTGGCATGAAACCCGACGCCGCCGTGCTGGTGGTGACTATCCGCGCACTGAAGATGCACACCGACAAATACAAGATCATCCCCGGTAAGCCGCTCAACCCCGACATGCTGGCAGAAAATGTCGCCGATGTCGAAGCCGGGGCGGTGAACATGGTGCGCCACATCGAGAACCTACGGAAGTTTGGTGTTAACCCGGTGGTGGCGATCAACGTATTCCCCGATGACACGCAGGCCGAGATCGACGCGGTGAAACGCATCGCAACCGAGGCCGGGGCCTACGGGGTGGCGGTCGCGGAGCACTGGGCGAAGGGCGGCGCGGGCGCGGCAGAACTGGCGCAGCTCGTGGTGGAGGCGTGCGAGCAGCCTGACGATTTCCGCTTTCTGTACGATGTCGAGCAGCCGATCAAGGCCAAGATCGAGACCATCGCCCGTGAGATTTACCGGGCGGACGGCGTGGATTACGAACCACTGGCGGAAAAGCAAATCCAGCAGTTCGAGACCGACGGCTTCGGTGACCTGCCGATCTGTATGGCGAAGACGCATCTGAGCTTCAGCGCCGATCCAAAGCTGAAAGGCGCACCAACCGGCTTCCGCATCCCGATCACCGAGGTGCGGGCGAGTGTGGGCGCGGGCTTTATCTATCCGCTGTGTGGAAATATGCGCACGATGCCGGGGTTAGGTCGGACGCCCGCCGCGCAAAACGTCGATATTGACGAAAACGGGCGCGTGGTCGGCTTGTTTTAACGGAGTAACCAATGTCTAGAATCGGACGGTCTATCTGTCTGTTGTGCGTTCTGCTGACGATGAATCTGGCTTACGGGCAGCCAGACTTTCCGGAATTGCTACCACATAATGGGGTCAGTGTTAAATGGAGTCCACAAGGCGACATTTATGCTACAGGTCGTGTGGATGGCACTGTAAGCATATACGACAGCACGGTTCTGCTTCAAAGTATTCCAAACGGACATATCTCGCCAAGCTATGGAGCCTCATCTAGTCCTGATGGTAGTCGTCTTGCTACAGGGACGAAGTGGTGATTACGATCAATACGACACCGTAGATTTTATGCGATGCGGCAAAACTAAACCATCTCGCTGGCGGTGACCAGGCCCAGCAGCACCGCCAGCGTAATCAACACACCCTAGGCCGCCGCACCGAGTGTCATCGCCACCAGCAATCGCAGCGGCCTCGTCCCGAACGACAACCCGATCACCGCGCCGACCTGTGCGCCCACCGTCATCGGTGCCAGCAACGCGAGGCCGAGCAAGCCGAAGCGATCCCATGCCCGCTGCACGGCGATCACTATGCGATTCGGCGTGAGTGTCTCGCCGTTATTTTTCTCCATGCGGCGACGGATGCGCTCACGCAGCGGTGCGCCGACCAGTAGCACCAGCGCGACTCCGCTGCCGTAGCTGAGCGTGACAGTCAACGTGACCAGCACCGGCGCGACGTTCAGCGCGATGCCGGCGGGGATGGCTGACCAGAACGAGAAGAACGCCCAACCGAAGATCGTCCCCAGCGCGGCCCCGGTGATGAGCATGCTTTCGATCATGGTTGTGGCTCCATGAAGTGTCGGTGTGCGCGGTCGATGACAAACGCGACGATCAATGTTACGGTCGTGTTGACCGCCATGTCCCACAAAGACGCATTGCGATCCGGTACGAAGGTCTGCGCGAGTTCGGTCAGCAACCCATAGATCACGCAAAAGCCGACCGCCAGCAACAACGCCGGGCGAAACGCCATCTGCGCGTTGAACGTCCAGCAAGCGAGTGTGGTCAACCCGGTGAACGCGACCACATGCCCCAGCGTGAGCAGTAGTTCACGCGCCGGGGTCGGGTCACCGGGTGGGGCGGCTGGCCCGACGACCGGCTCCGCACTGGGTTGGACGAGTATCAGGGTCGTCACGGCGAGCGCGGCGAGAAAGATGATCCAGCGTGTGTGCATAGATGCGTTCCTTATAGTTAATAGTTAGTGCAGGAATGAGGCAGGAGATTGTCATGATTTCGTGGCTTTGGGCAAAATCTCTGCCGCACTCAAGCGATCAACCAAAATCTTGCATTAGGAATTAGGGACTAATTTTGTCAGAAAATCACGAGTACGTACATAAAGGAAGGTAGCTAACCAAAAGAGGATGATGGCGATGCCGAAAGATAACAATAATCCCCCCAAATCCCGAGTGCGGCTTGATGGTCCGCTGCTTGTTGAACGTCTGCGTGCCGGCGACGAAGCGGTTTGGACGAGCTTCGTCCGTCAATACACGCCACGCTTACGAACAGCTATTCAGAAGTCACTCAACAAGAAACGTGTGCCTCTCGACCGCCGTGAGGACATCGAACAGGATGTCTGGCAGGTCGCTCGGCAGGAAATCGCAGACAATGAGTTTGAGTACGAGAGCGAAGAAAAGACGCATCATTGGTTAGGTAAAATTGCTTACTATTGCGTGCTTACGTTGCGCAACCGAGAGAAGCGCGCTCCATATTCATTGGATGAGATCGAGGAGAAGAGCGGTTCAGAAAACGCGATAAGCCCTGACCGTTTCTTCTATAAGAACGGGTTGTATATGAAAAGCGCGGAAGAAGTCGCCTCGATTGAGTTGCGCCGCGCGGAACTCCGCCGGGAACTACTGCCATTACTCGACCAGGCGTTGCGAGAGTTAAGCTCGCGGGATCGGGAGATTGTGGTACGTCGCCTCGTGAACAAAGAAAAATCACCGGAACTTGCCGAACGCTTCGGCATTACAACCGCCAGTGTCTATCAGATTGTGAGCCGTGCCAAAAATACGATTCGCGGTTATCTACGTGCCCGTGGGTTTCTGAGTAGTGCTCATAAGTGGGAAGGGTAAGAAAAATGTCACCAGAGACGAATACATTTGATCTGTTCGAAGAAGATGAACTCGATAATCTGTTCAACTTTGCTTTCCCGCCGCCGAATGCACAGACCGCATTTCACGGTCAACCGCAGCAGGAATCGTTGGTGATTAGCTTTTTGGAGGCGTGCCTGCGTAATCGCGGGTGGGCATGGCAAGACCTCGCCGACCATATCGGCACGGACGTCCAGTGGATCGACGATGTGTTCAGCGGTGCGCTGCCGGTGACCGACATCGAACCGGATGTGCTGGCGAACCTCGCCCATGCGATTGGTTATGAACCCGTGATCTTGGAGCTTATGTTGGACTATTCTAAAACACCACAGACAGATTTGAACGCATTGGTTGAGAAGTTAGTACGGTTTGCCGTTGATGGCGGGGAGGTCGATGCGGTTGGCACACATGCCGATGCGTTGGACAGCATCCAAACGCAGCTTGCGCAACTGTTGGTGAGGGGGTTCGATGGCTATCGTAACGCGGAGATCAAAGACGATCATAAGCAGCAAATCCTCTACGAAGGGGTGATTAAGGCCATCAAATCTGCCATAGAGAACTATCAGGTAGATATCGAAGAAGCGCACAACCTCATCGCGCAGATTAAGAGCAATTACAGGGCTGAAGTCAAATCGATTCAGTCCATGATCGAGGAACTACGTACCATGCAAGCCGTCCACAGCATGTTCAACGTGGAGGACATCAGCCCGGAACGGCTCATCGAGCATCTGGAGAACATGCAATAATCCTCAAATCACGATGAACAATAAATAAAAACGGACACCTGTGACGGTGTCCGTTCTTGATTTCCTACGGAATGGTAAATGTGAAGCCGTTATTGACCGTCCAACTGACAAAGCCACCCGGCCCCCAGGCTTGCATCCACCAGTCATAATTGCCAGAGGGCAAGCCGCCAGTGAAAGTCAGTGTGCAGGTCGTCTCATCGCAGATCTCTGTCGCGTCATACCACTGATTGGTCACTAACCGGTTCTGAGGGTCACCCAGGTTGAGGTACACGTTATACCACAGCACATTCGGGTCACGTTCCCAGGTGATGCCGCTGGCGGGTGAGCCGGTCGGCCCGGTGCGGTTGATGGTCGGCGAGGGTGCCGGGAATTCGACCGTGAACGTGGTTTCGTTCCAGTAGCTGCCGTTGTCGGTTGCGGTCGGCCCCCAGTAGGTCATCCACCAGCTATAAGTGCTGTTCGGCAGCCACACATCCACCGGCAGTGTGCAGACGTTCGTGATCACATCACAGATGCCCTGTCCAGTCGTCGCGCCGGTACTGGCGTCCGTCGCCGGGTACCACGCATAGAGTGATTGCTTACTGGTGGCCTTATCTCCAATCCAGACGCCATACCATTCGATGCCCGGTATATGTTGGAATGTGAAGCGAGGCCAATCCGGGGCGTAGGTCACGACTTCCCCGTTGAAGGGATACAGACGCGGCGGTTGCCCATCGGGGGCGTCCAGCGTGATCGTCACCGTGACGATGTTCGACTCGGCCTGTCCATCACTGGCAGCATAGGTGAAGCTGTCGGTTCCGGCGGCGGTGAACAGCGACGTATAGGTGAAGGAACCATCCGCGTTGAGTGTGAGCGTTCCCTGACTGACATCGGACTTCAACACTGCGGAGAGCGTCTCGCCGGGGTTGGTGGGGATGTTGGCGTCAGTGTCGTTCGCCAGTACGCCAGGGGCGTCTACCGTCAACGTTTGCCCGACGGCGGCGTTGTAACTATCCGCGACTGCGACCGGCGGCACTTCGTCGTCCTGCGTGGTGAACGCCAAGACCTCGTTGAGCGGCTCATAGAGTGCGTCGGCTGAAACCGCATCAAACGTAACGTTGAACGTCTGGTCGCCGTCGTTCAACGGGTCGTCAACACCGGTGACGGTAACGTTTTGCGGTGTGTTCCAACCGGCAATGGTAAACGTCATTGTATCCGTACTGACCGTACCTTCGGACGTATCCGCACTGGTGATGTTTATGGTGACTTCAGCGGTCGGTTGGCTATCGAGCACGACGCTGACGGTCGCGTTGCTGCTGGCTTCGGTCAGTGTGGTGGTATCAGCGGTGACGGTCAGGCCGGCGGTGTCATCATCAGTGTTGGTGATGCTGTAGCTGTCATAAGTCCCGGCGTAGTCCATATCGGTCGATGTCGCCGCTAGTGTCACACCATAGATGATGTCACCGTCATCAACGAAGTCATCCAGCCCGGTGATTGTGAGATTCTGCGGTGTGTTCCAGTTGACGCTGGTAAAAATCACGGTGTTGGCTGTGCCTTCGGTTGCATCAACGCCGTTGAACGTGATACTGACATCGTCGGTGGGCTGCGTGTTGAGCACGACACTAAAGCTAATCGCCGTGCCGGTTTCGCTCGTTGTGAGTTCCGCCGGGGCGGTGACCAGCACATCAGGAACGCCGCCCTCGCATGGATCGTTGACAAGGTCGTTGCTTTGCAGCCAGGGCAGGAAGGTCACACCCGTGCTGACGCTATCACCCGTTCCGGGGCCTTCACCGCCGGGGCCGGAAGCATCCCCCCACCAGTTGCAAGTGCCATCGACGGTCTGACTGGTGCCGCTGTTGTTGATGCCCGCCAGTGCGTTGCGATTGATGTTTACATCCGCACCTGCCGATAGGTTGCCGTAGGTATCGCTCGCGTCGTCATAGAAGCTGACACCTTCCTGAAAGCCGGTGATCGTGTTGCCGGTGATTGTAACTGTCGAAGTAGCAGGAATGGGATAACTGTCCAGTTCCGCGCTGTTGGTGATGAAGGACACGCCAGCAGTCGCCGGTGTGCCGAATTGTGGTGTTCCAGTGGTGACAATGCCGTTGCCGTTCATTGTGTTATCTACGATCTGCATACCATCGACATTACCCAGCAAGCGCACACCGGCAATAGTCTGGTCGGCGGCAAAGTTGTCCGTGACGTTGATCGCATTGTTGGAGATCAGCATCGGCTGGTTGGTGAAGTTGCTGATCACGTTCACATCAATCAAGCCGTACCAGTACAGGTATGTGCTGGCGTCCTGGTTGATCGTGTTATTGATGATCTGAACATTTGCACCGATGCCGTTCTGCTGGATCAGCAGGCGGATGGCCATGCCGGGGTTATTGGTGAAGGTATTGCCCTGCACCGTCACATTTTCCAATGCCTGCCCGGAAGCAGTATGTGACTTGAAGATGTAGAAGCCAATCAGGTCGTTGGTGAAGGTGTTATCCTGCACCAGCGCATTGCTGATTTCTTCCACGTAGAACCCGTACAAGCTGTGGTTGCTGAAGCTGTTGCCGGTTACGGTTATGTTGGTGAAGGTGGATGTATTGTCGTCGTTGGCCTGATAGATACCCAGATTGTTGCCATCAAACGTAGAGCCGGTCACGGTGAAGCCATCCACCTGTGAGGTCGATGACATACGGATGCCGGGTGCGTTAGCGGTGGCGATGGTACTGTTCGTCACACTGAGGTTGGTCACCGTCGCGCCTGCGATCTCGATACCGCGTGATGTTTGATCTTCAAAAACCATGCTGTCGAAGCTGATGTTTGCCAGCGTGCCGGTCAGCCGTGCTCCCTGAGTGCCATTGCGGACGGTCACATTCGACACGGTGACATTGCTTGCAGTAATTGACAAGATGACTTTGCTCATCTCCAAGATGGTGCTGCCGGTGCCATCACCGTTGAGCGTCAATTCCTTATTGATCGTCACGTTCTCGGCATACGTCCCGGCGGCGACCTCAACCGTGCCACCGACAGCGACTGTATCAACACCCTTTTGGATCGTCGCAAACGGTGCGTCGCTCTCACCGCTGTTGCTGTCGTTGCCGGTGCTGGCGTTTACGTAGCAAGTGGTGGTACACGGCGGGATTGGCTCGAAGTTGTAGGTCGTATCTGTGCCGTTGATGCCGATAGTGAAGTCATCCACACTGCCGGTGTAACCAGCGAGCCAGCCGCTGCCAGCTTTAAACAGCACGCCGGAAAGCGAACCGGTCTGTACGCCCGCATCCGGGTAGTGACCGAGTAGGGTTGTCAGATCGCACGGGCTACTGATTGGGCAGTGTCTGGTGGTTGACGCATCACCGACGACCGGATTGCCACTCGACCACCAGTGCCCGGCGAGTGCATCCCAGGTCTGCCAGGTGCCGTCGACGATGGTGTTGTCGTAATAAGGCTCGAACACCAGACGACCCTGCCAACTGGTGGTGCTGTCGGTCAGGTCATAGTCGATGTTGATCTGTAGGGCGGGGGCGACGGTGTTATTGCCGACGCTGTTATAGGTACTGTATCCTAGCGCGGTCAGCACATCCAGGCGGGTGCCGGTGAACTGCTGTGTGCCGATGGCAACACCGCTGCTGGTTGTATCCAGCGTGAGCTGTGCGCTGCCATTGCCTAATGGTGGAGTGCCGGGACCGTTGACAAACTCGCCAGTACCTGCACCCGTCTCGACGAGAAATCCCCAATTGGCGTTATCCTCGTCTACGGTGATAGTCGCGGCGGCTGAGGTCACGCCGACCATGCTGATAAGTAAAGCCATAAACAATGTGATTGATGACAATAGCTTTTTCATTCAGGTTCGTCTTTCCTGTTGATATTATAGATGAGTGCTTCAATCCACTCTCTACAAATTCTAAATCAATTTTTCGATTTAAAGCGTAAACGTTCTGCCAGAAGTTGAGATGAAAAGCAGATAAAGCATTTTGGCACTACCGCTAATTTATAGAACTCTATTTGTTAATCGGTACTCAAATTACGCAGATTTTGTGTAAAATGCCCATTTTTGTACAAAAAGTCCAATTTTTATTTGCAATGCTTGGTCTGTTGAGCTATTGTCTACGCTAGCTGTTCTCATTAGAATGGTCAAAGTTACATAAGTGCTGTATGAGCACATGCGTAATTTGCAGTTACATTCTTTGCTTTTTAGGAGGATCTATGAATAAGCTTTATCGTTTCATCGCTTTGGGTGTCGCCATCGCCATGATGGTTATCCCTAGCATCATCATCTCCGCCCAGGAGGGGGAAGACCTCCCCGGCCCTGGTGAAGGTGGCGCAGTAATCCAGGGGAACACTCGTGGTTCTGCAAACCTGGGGCCGCTGGTGCCGATCCGTTGCTCTGGTGTGGACTGCGCCGATGCCAACGCGCTGATGTACCCGGCGCTGGTGGCGATCAGCCCGTTCACGCAGCAGTTCGCCACGGTTGAGGATTTCGACCTCGGTCAGCTCGCGCTGAACTACGAAGTCTCCGACGATGGTCTGGTCTACACGTTCAAACTGCGTGAAGACGCATTCTGGACGGACGGCGAGCAGATCACGGCTGATGACATCTACTTCGCCTACCTCGCCATCGAGCAAGGTGAAGCAATCGGTATGTCGAGCAGTTATGCCGACTACCAGCGTGACCTGGTGGAAGCCAACGTCGTTGACGACTTCACCATCGAACTCGTACTCGAAGAGCCGAACTGCCTGGCGCTGAGCCGTATGGCAATTCCCGCAACACCGGGCCATGCCTATGGTTGGACGCCGGACATGGGTGAAGACTTCGACTGGGGTGTCATGATCGACCATCCGTTTGACGATGAGCCGACCGTGACCGCTGGTCCGTTCGAGTTCTCACGTGCGGAACCGGGTACCGCCATCTTCCTGACCGCCAACAACGAGTACTATGCACCGCTCAACGAAGAATACGTTGTGCCGGAAGGCTGGGTCTACCTCGACGTGCTGGATGAGAACGTGCTCACCGAGCGTTTCCTGAGCTTCCAGGAAGGCGAGCCGAATTTCGTCTTCGAGCCAGGTGCTGCACAGTTTGAGCCGCTTCGCAACTCCGAAGCACAATACTTCCAGGCCCCCGGTCGTGTTTGGCACTATGTCGCGCTGAACACCGCCGACCCGAGCAACCCGCAGAACGGTCTCGACGAAGATGGCAACCCGATTGACCAGGGCAACCACCCGCTGTTCGGTGATGTCCGCGTCCGTCAGGCACTGCAACACGCCATCGACATCCAAGAAGTTATCAACGGTGCGCAGAACGGTGACGCGACCGCGATGGTTTCCGGTACGATCCCGACTGCTTTCACCATTCACCCCGAACTGGAACGCCGCGCGTTCGACCTGGACGGTGCGCGTGCGCTGCTGGACGAAGCCGGTTTCGTCGCTGAAGGCGACCCGCTCGTTGAAGATGGTGACGGCCTGCGCGTCTGCCGTGGCTGCCTGTATGCCGAAGACGGCACAGAACTCAGCTTCGATATGATCAACCCCGGTACTTCCGGTCGTGAAGACGTAGCTGTCATCCTGCAGAACCAGTTCGCCCAGATCGGTGTGGACGTGAACGCGCAGGTTCTGGACTTCAACGCCATGTATGACGACAACATGGGTGGTCAGGTCTTTGACGCCGCCGTCGCTGGCTGGCGTGGTGGTCTGCCGTTCGACCCGGATCAGCGTTCATTCTTCGGTGCGGAAAACGACATCTTCGGTGAAGGCTACGGCTTCAACTTCGGTAGCTGGTACAACGAAGAGTTCGAGGAAATCATGGCCCAGGTGAACACCGTTGAAGGCTGTGTTGAAGAAGATCGCCTCGCACTGGCGCACCGCGCCCAGGAGATCATGTGGGAAGATCAGCCCTACCTGTGGCTGTACGCGCTGGACAGCGCCTATGCCGCTGCGCCCAACATCGACAACTTTGACCCGTACCCGAACTTCGGTGCGTGGAACATGGATGCCTGGATCGTGCGCGACTAGTCGCTCTTAGGCATAACATCGCAGGGATGGGTGGATAACGCCCATCCCTGTTTCATATTGTTAAACATAATATAATAAATTAGAATTTTAATGGGCTGCACACATTTTGCGGTTATTCGCTGTGTTGGCGAATATTCGTTGAGATTTAAAGGCGACATTCTATGACCAAGTTTGTGATCCGACGTATTTTTCAAGCGATTCCAACTGTTATTGGAATTAGTATCATCGCATATTTCATCATGGATCTGGCACCGGGCAACCCCTTAAGCCAGTTGACAATGGATCCTAACCTCGATGCCGAACAACGCTCCGCTATCCTTGAGGCAAACGGCGTCAACGATCCCGTTGTGATCAAATATTTCCGCTGGTTGATCGGCGATGCGCCGATTGCTTTCAACGAGAACCCGGCCTGGGCCATACAGATGAATGACGGTCAGACCGTCATCGTGGATGCCAGCACAGGCGATGTATTGGAAACACGACCTACCAGCGAAATGGCTACCAGTGTCTCCGATGATCCGGTCAGGCCAGGCCGGGCCGGGGAGCAAGAATTTGACTCGCGGGCTGCGGCGCAGGTTGCGCTGGATGCTAACCCGGTCGAGGAAACAGAGGTTGTCGATTTGCAATGGGTGCCGCGCCTTGGTGAGATCCCTGTATGGGCATTTAACCTGGAATCAGGCAATACGGTCGTCATCAACGCGACGGCGGGTGAAGTCTTCGGGATCGTCATGACCGAAGACTTGCTCGAAAATCCGCTGTACAACCCGCAGGATGTAGAAGAAGCGACCTCACCGGAAACTTCGCAAGATGTCGCCCGCGAACTGGCGGTTGAAGCGGCGCGTGAAGCCATTCGTGCCGATACGCAAAGCCAGTGGATCCCTGAATATCAGGGTGGCTCCGCATGGGTGGTTAACCTGAACAACGGCAACAGCGTGTTGGTCGACTCGGCTTCTGGCGAAGTGCTGCTGATCGAGGAAATAAGTGTTGTGCGCTCGGAATATCGCCCCGGGTCTTCTGATTTTGGGAGTAACGAAGAGTTTTCGCTTGAAGCAGCCCGTGAACTCGCCGTGATGACCGCACGCGACGCGGTGACCGTCGGTGATGTCGCCTGGGTGCCAGATTTTCCGCTGGCTTCCGCATGGGTCGCTGAGTTGAACAACGGTGAGACGCTGGTGATTAGCAGCGAGACGGGCGAAGTGTTCGAACGTGTGCCGACCAGTGACTTCGACCGTGAACAGTATACATTCATCGAAGTCGATAACGTTGAAGCCGACCTCGAAGTCAACGCGAGAGAAGCCGGTCGCATCGCCGAAGAAGAAGTGCCAACGACCGCTGCCGGGTGGTTGGAGTATTACGACGCGACCGTGCTATGGGAGGGGCGAGAGCTACCGGTCTTCCGCAGTGGTCAGATCATCGGTGAGGAAGTCGGCGAGGACGAAGGCGTGTTGCGTGGGGATTTCGGCATGTCGTTCGTCTCCAAATCCCCGGCAGCGGAAGCCATCGCCGCACGCATTGGCGCGACCTTCGAACTTGGCATGATTTCACTGGTCGTCGGTATAGCGGTTGGCATCCCGGTTGGTGTGCTGGCGGCTGTCTACCAGGGCAGCATCTTCGACCAGATTACACGCATCGGCGCGGTGCTGGTCAGCGCGATCCCGGTTTTCTGGCTTGGGTTGATCCTACTGCTGATCTTTGGTTCGTGGTTGCAGGTGTTACCGATGGGCAACCGCTTTCCGTTGTCGTTCAGTGGTGACTACAGCATTTTAGATCGTGCTCGACACTTGATCTTACCGGTGTTCACACTTTCCAGCTTCTCGATTGCGACCTTCTCACGCTACATGCGAGCTTCGCTGCTGGATGTTTTGGGCGAAGATTACGTCCGTACTGCACGCTCGAAGGGGCTTTCGGATCGCAAGGTATGGTTTAAGCATTCACTACGTAACGCGCTGATCCCGATGGCGACCATTCTCGGCCCATCGCTGACGAACGTGCTGGCGGGTGCGGTGCTCACGGAGACGATCTACTCCTGGCCCGGCATGGGAACGCTGCTATTGAATTCGGTGCTCCAGCAGGACTACCCGGTGATTATGGGGATCGTGTTGTTGACCGCGTTATTGACCATCATAGGCTATCTGATCTCTGATATTTTGTATGCCGTCTTCGACCCGCGCGTCCGGTTGGGCTAGTTCATAAGGAAAAGACTCATGGCAACGCAATCAAAAAATGCTGAAAGAACCCCTGTTTCTCTGGGTAGTAACGTTGATGACCGCGAACTGATCGCCAGCGAAGGGTTGCTCAAGACGGCGTACCGGCGCATCCTGAACGACTACCTGACGCTCACGGCAATCGGGGTGTTGGTGTTACTGACGATTCTCGCCATCCTCGCGCCGCAGATCTCCAACGCGCTGGGTGTCGATTACGTCACACCGCTTTCTGACCGGCGTTTGCTGGCTATCGGCGAGGAATATTGTGTGGTGGAAGGCGACTGTGCGACACACCTGTTCGGCACCGATCATCTGGGTCGTGATATGTTTTCGCGGTTGCTCTATGGCGGACGAGTATCCTTGCTGATCGGCTTTACCGCTGCCATCGGTGCGACGACGATCGGCGTTTCGCTTGGCTTGCTGACAGGTTACTACCAGGGTAGCGCGTTGAATGTCATTGATGACTTTATGATGTGGTTTATCACCACGCTGAACTCGATTCCGTTGTTGATGTTGTTGATCTTGATCGCGGCGGTCGTCACGCCGACGATTGAGATGTTGATTCTGGTGTTGGTACTCGTCTCGTGGACGGGCACGATGCGCCTGATACGTGGAGAGACGATTCACCATCGAGAGAACGAGTACATCACCAGTGCGAAGGCGATGGGGGCCGGGCCGCTGCGGATTATGTTTATCCACATCCTGCCGAACACACTTTCCGTGCTGATTACCGCGCTAGCGATCCAGATCGGTACATTGATCCTGGTCGAGTCGGCGTTGAGCTTCCTCGGTTTGGGTGTGCGCCCGCCGGAACCGAGTTGGGGCAATATGCTCACCGGGGCACAGGCCTATTTCCGTGAAGGTGCGCATCTGTCGATCATCCCCGGCATTTGCATCGTTATCACCGTGTTGAGCCTGTATCTGCTCGGTGACGGTCTGCGTGATGCCTTTGACCCGCGCAGTACCAAGTAACACGACTTCAAACAGTCGAATCACAGCGAGGATGGGATGTCCCATCCTCGTTTTTTTGTTGCTTTTAGTCAGCGGATGTCCAGAAATCGTTCATCGTGTTGACCACCGCGTCGAGTTGCTCGAATTGTGGCAGGCCGCGTGTGGGGGCGATGCGCTCGGCATTAATGTTGGGGTTGGCGTCTAGCAGGTTGGGCAGCGCGTCGAAGTTCACAAACTGGTCTTGGTCGTAGATGATTAGAACGGGTTGCTCAAGCTGTTGATAGATGCTGTAAATATCCGCTGAATCCAGCCGACCACCGACAAAATATAGCGGCGCGAAACGTGCGCCGGGTTCATTGGCAGCACGCACATCATACTCAACCAGTCCTTCATCGACCGGCCCGGCGAAGCTCGGCTCTAAAAAGGCGCGGATGATGCGCGGCAGCGTCAGCGCGTCGTAGAACGCCTGGCTCCACAACGGGAACGATAGCAGATCGTACAAGCCCTCGTTGATTTGCTGCTGCTCGCCATCCACGCCGGTAGGGGAGAGCAACACCAACGATGCAATCAGATCTGGTCGTTCGCTGGCGGCACGGGCGGCAAATTCGCTCCCCAATGACAGCGCGACCACATCGGCACTTTGCCCGATCTCAAGTTCGAGGAACTCGATGATGACATCGGTATACAGTCGCGGTGAGTACACGCGATCCACACGCGGGGAGAGGCCGAAGCCGGGTAAATCCAGCGCGTAGACCGGGCGCTGACCCTGATACGCCTCAAAGACCGGCTTGAGTTCATAAGCCGAGGCCGCCGCGTTGATGCTGTGGATCAACACCAGCGGGCGACCATCGCCGCTGTCGTCTGCGTAGTAGCTGTAGTTGAAGCCATCGTAAGCGGTGAACTGCTGCACGGACGCATCAAGCGCCGGTTCGAGGTCGGCTTGCTTCGGGTTGATAAAGCCGCGATAGGCGTTGTAAGACAGTAGGCCGGTCGTCAGTGCGAGGAACAAGCGAAACAAAATCGAGAGTAAACCCATAAAAATTCTCCTGTTGTGGATTTTAAATGTCTCGACTTTATCCTTCGCAACTGAGCAATGGATGATAACGACCTAACGATCCGTTGAAGCGCCGACCTGCGTTCCGGTCATTTTTTCCAGTGCTTTGATGAGGGCATGGTTGCCTTCTGCGCCGAGTCCCTGTTGTTGTAATGTGCGGTACATCTGGAAGATCATACCCGTACCGAGTGTCGGCACGCCCATCTGATCCGCCGCTTCGAGCACGAGTCGTAAGTCCTTTTGTTGTAGGTCGATGGTAAAGCCGGGCCGCCAATCACGGTCAACACACTGCGGGCCGCGATTGCTTAACATCCAACTCCCCGCCGCGCCGCCGGTGACCGCATCCAGCGTTTTGTGCAGATCGAGACCGCCCGCCTCGGCGAAGAGTAGCGCCTCGCTCACCGCCAGCATGTTGATGACCACGAGAATCTGGTTCACCAGCTTCACAGTCTGGCCCGCGCCCTGGTCACCAACGTGGGTGATGGTCTTGCCCATTGCCTCGAAAACAGGTTGGGCACGGGTGAAGTCCTCAGCCGCACCGCCGACCATAATGCTCAATGTGCCATTTGCCGCGCCCTCGCTACCGCCGCTGATGGGAGCATCCAGCATGGTGATGTCGTTCTCTTTGAGTTGTTCGGCAATTTGCCGGGTGGCGTGCGGGCTGATGGTACTGCAATCGATCACCAGTGTGCCGGGTTGCGCCCCATAGATGACACCGTCATCACCGAGGATTACGGCTTCAACGTCGGGTGTGTCGCTCACACAGATGATAACGATGTCGCTTTTCGCGGCGACGTCTGCCGGGTTTTCACCGTGCTTGGCCCCCGCCTGTACGAGCGGTTCTACTTTAGTTGTCGTGCGGTTCCAGACGGTGAGGTCAAAGCCGGCATCCAGCAGATTCTTTGCCATCCCCGCGCCCATAATGCCCAGGCCGATAAATCCGATACGATCAGACATAATGCTTCCTTCGTGTTTGCGTATATCAGTGGCAATTGTAACTTGAACCGCCATGAGGACAATAGAATCGGTATACCTATGACCACGCCCAAGATTGTACGACTTATCCGTATTGGAGCCGTTCAGTGTCGATTACAATAGAAATCACTGGTTCTACATGGGATTGGTGGAAATGACCTCAGCCTTTCCGAACCTAGCGAGCAGCGGTGAGGTTAGTCTCACAACAACACACATGATTTGATTCCACCAAGAACGTTAGTATCAGGGAAATCACAGATAACAGGTCTGAGGATACTTCTTATGGAGAGACTACATGCAATCGTCCATGGTCGGGTGCAGGGCGTGAACTTCCGCGCCAACACACAGCGCGAAGCAGAGCGCCTGCAACTCACCGGCTGGGTGCGCAACAAACCGGAGGGAACGGTCGAGGTCGTCGCAGAGGGGGAACGCGACCGGCTCGAAAAGCTGTTGGACTTCCTCCAGAACGGGCCGTCAGTCGCCGATGTTGACACGATCAACACCACATGGCAGGCCGCAAGCGATGATTTCGACGGCTTCAATGTGCGTACTTAAGGATCATGATGCAAAGAGATAGCAACATTCAACTGGGAGATTACGAAAAATACGTAGGTTCGGAGATGGTCGAGCGCATCCGCAAGAAGGCCGATACACTGAGCGATCTCCATGTTACTCACGTCAATTCAACCTATTACGGCGGGGGAGTCGCGGAGTTGCTTTCTTCTTTGACGATTTTGATGAACATCGCCGGGGTTGAGACCGGTTGGCGTGTGATCCAGGGCGCACCGGATTTCTTCAGTGTGACTAAGAAGATGCATAACGCGCTTCAGGGCAGCGAGATCAACTTATCCGACCGTAAGAAGGAAATCTACGAGTCCGTCATCAGCGAAAACGCACTGCGCAATCACATTGACCATGATCGTGTCATCATCCATGATCCGCAACCGCTACCGATGATCCAGCACTACCGCAAGCGTGGTCCGTGGATCTGGCATTGCCATGTTGATTTGACAGAGCCGGATAAGGAACTATGGCGCTACTTACGACCGATCATCGAAGCATATGACGCGGCAGTTTTTACTCTCGAAGACTACGCGCAGGACCTTAACACGCCTCACGTCTTTATGTACCCGGCGATTGATCCATTCACGACGAAAAATCGTCCGCTGAGTGAAGAAGAGATGCAAGATCGTTTCGATCATTATAATATTCCGACTGATCGACCGATTGTGACCCAGATCTCCCGGTTTGATAAATGGAAAGACCCTGAGGGTGTTATCAAAGCATTTCAAAAAGCTCGCGAAGAAGTCGATGTGATACTGGTGTTACTCGGCAACATTGCCTCGGACGACCCGGAAGGCAAAAAAGTCTATGACTCGCTGCTTCAGTATGAGAGTGATGATATTTACATTATGTCTCAGGAAGATACGGCACTGGTCAACGCCTTGCAGAGTAAAGCGGCGGTGGTCGTGCAGAAGTCTATCCGCGAGGGGTTCGGTTTAACCGTGACCGAAGCGATGTGGAAGCGGGCGGCGGTCATCGGCGGGAACGTCGGCGGCATCCGCTACCAGATCGAAGACGGTGAAAACGGCTTCCTGGTGAATTCCATTGACGAAACCGCAGAGCGTATCGTCCAACTGGTGCAGGATGAGTCGCTACGTGAGCGTCTGGGCGAAAAGGCGCGTGAGACCGTACGTGAGCAGTTTCTGATGATCCGTCTGTTAGAGAGCTATTTTGATCTGCTTGGTAGCTTTGAGAGCGACTTTACGCTGAAGACCCGTCTATGAACGAACAACACATGCGCTTTAATCGCATTACCGGGCGTTGGGTAATCTATGCGCCAAACCGGGGCGAGCGTCCACACGATCATGACCAACCTGAGTCTTCAACACGCGCTACACACGCTTACGAACCAGATTGCCCGTTTTGCCCTGGTAACGAAGATCAATTGACCGAAGTCCGTGTCGAATACCCGAATTCAACAGGTGAGGGCTGGCAGACGCGAGTCGTGCCTAACAAGTATCCGGTGGTGATGGCATCTGCGCCTGCTGGGAGACACTCCCGCGGTATGTTCACTGCGGCACCCGTACACGGACGACATGAGGTCATCATTGAGACACCGCAACATGACGGTGATCTAACGACGATGCAAGATACCGCTATCGAAACCGTGATTGAAACCTATCATCAACGCTATACCACGCTGATACAACGTTCAGACACTCGCCAGGTAATCTTATTTCGTAACCATGGGGAAGGAGCGGGGACATCATTGCGACATCCGCATGCACAGATTATTGCGACGTCCATCGTCGCACAATGGACACGGCAGTACGATGACCTGGCTGAACGCTACCATCATCAATACGGATGTGATTTAGTCGGTGAGTTGATGCAGCAGGAAGAAAACGAAGGTGAGCGTGTGGTCGCGCATGACGACTCGTATGTGGCGTTCGTGCCATACGCGGCTGAAGTGCCGTATGAAATTTGGATCGTGCCTCGTGTGCAACAAGCAGATTTCAGCCAGGCGACGGAGATGCAGCGGCATGATCTCGCGTATCTGCTGCGTGATTTGCTGAGGCGGCTGCGGCGCAACCTCGATGACCCGGATTATAACCTGATCGTCCAATCTGCACCCCAGCACGAGATGAACGCACCCTATCTACACTGGTATGTGCGTATTCGTCCTCGGATGATTACCCGTGCGGGTTTCGAGTTGGGGTCGGGCATTCGGGTGAATCCTACACTGCCGGAGGACAACGCCGCAGCGATTAATGCAGGGTGACACCCTTTGTCGGGTCGTCGATCTCGCGGCCTAATTGCAGAGAACGCAATACCTCAGACCAGGCACGGATGGCACGTTCGCGGTCTTCAGGCCAAAAATCGACCGTGATGAGAACGTGTATGTCAAATCCGCGTGCGATCCCGATTCGGCTGTGAGCGTCGCGCTTTTCAACCGAATCGGTGAAACGATCTTCCACCCACAAAACCTCGATGTCGTCGCGTTCGTACTGGGTGATGTCGCTGCGTTCGAGCGGGATGTTCTTCTCAGATGTTTCCTGCTTGAGCGCCAGCGCGAAAAGCGCCGACAGTGGCAGTTTCGACCAGTCGATCCCCTTGCCGAATCCGAACACCGTCACCTTCAATCGAATCTTATCGTCGGGCGGCTCCGCATCATGGATTTCGATTGGATCCAGGTCGGCGATGATCCAGTCTGCTGGCATGTTGAAGCTCGCTGCGCCGCGATCAATGACCACGATCTTGTAGCCGGGTGGGGCCTGCCGGTGTTGTTCTTCTTAAGCTTTTTCGTGTAACTTTTGAACTGTTTCTTTTTGTTTTTCTTACCCATATGCGTGTCTTTTATTCGGGAATCAGCACATCAGCGATCATCCCCTCGATGGCACCGGGGCTAGCGCCGGTGATGCGCCCGACCGGTTGCCCACCCTCGAAGATGATAAACGTGGGGATGGATTGAATCTGATATTCTGCCGGGACGCGCTGGTTGTTCTCGGTATCCAGCTTGGCGACTTTGATCTGCCCTTTGTACTTATCCGCAAGTTGCTCGACGAATGGCGCGATGGTCTGGCACGGGCCACACCATGCCGCCCAAAAATCGACCAGAACCGGTTGCTTGCTCTTGAGCACGACCTTACGGAAGTTGCGATCACTCACGGCGATCGGCTGTACCGTCACGCCGGTGGATTGTTCGCTGCGTTTGGGTTTGTCTTGTGGCAGTGGCTTGTCCTGCAACAGATGCGCGAGGTGATTGCGCACGTCCGACGGGCGGACTTCCTCGGCTCTGGACTTGGTTTTGCGTCCAAAGAATGCCGGGGTGAGTGTGATCAGCGCGGGCAGTTCGGGGTGATCGTATTTTGCCAGGGTTTGAGGATTTTCGCTTACGTCCACGCGGATGATGAGACAATCATCGCTGTGGCGCTTGGCCTCACGCTTGAGCGCGTCGATCAACGGTTTATCTTTTTTCTCGTCGCCATCGTAGAGCACGACCATTGCGGGCAGCTTCTGCCCTAATATCTTCTTCAGACCACGATCATCAGTGGTGACTAGCGTTTCATTTTTCATTTGTATCTCCTTCGCTGCATATTTTATAGACGCTGCGAGGGAAATGATCTTACTCTATTGGGCGCTGACCATCCCTTCGGATGTGAATTTGTAGCCTTTCCCGCGCACATTTTTGATTGCACCGTAGTTGCCGATGCTGCGGCGCAATCTATAGACCGATGCTTCTAATGCCCGCTTGGATTTCTCTTCCTCTTCTTCCCATACGGCGTCGAGTAGTTCATCAAACGTGCAGGTCTGGTTTGCGTGCGCGGTGAGATATTCCAGCACCGAACGATCAATCGGTGAGAGGTTGTTGACGACTTTTTCCGGCGGTTGTGTGTTCTTTTCATGCTTATTAATGTGGATGGTCGGCCCTTCGATGTCGCTGCTGGTCACCTGCCGGACGAAATAGGCGAAGACCTCGCTAAAGATGCAGTATATGCCGTGTCGCAAATCGAGGTAGACCAGTGATTTGTTCGTCAGCCGGCCAGCGATGGTGTTGCGGCTGCCGTTTACGGTGGTGTTGAGGCCGTTTGCCATCTGTTGTAGGGCTTGTTTTTCGGTGTCTTTGAGCTTCTCCCACGTCATCTGTAAGATCTTATGGACGTGCGGCAACCCCACAAGGCGAGAGACAAATTGAATTTGTAGTGTCGTTCGGTTGCTGCTGTCGTGCAGCATTTCACCCAGATCGGGATATTCCTGGCGCATGTTGTAGTAGAGTTCACAGGCGGCGGTGAGCGTAAAGGGTTGTCTGCCGCCGACTTCGATGAGGAATTTTTGCTCGGCCTCGGAAAACGACATCGGCAAGCCACCTAGCGGGTCGTTGATGAGTTCTCGTGCTTCCTGGACTTTAAGCAGGTCGATTACCTCCGGGCGCAAGATGCCGAGCAGCGGTGAGCTTTCCTGCATATCCGGTCGCAAGATGGAAATCGGCTCCTCGGTGGAGATAATCAAGGCGGCACTATCACTTAGCGTGCGCAGTAGATTGTCGTCATCCGCGTCGATGATGTTTTTCGTCAGCGGCATGTCGAAGTCGTCGAGGAAGAAGACGATGCGCGTGTGCCAATCTGTGCTGAGAGTCGCCAGCACTTTACGTAAACCTTCCAGCACAGTGCCGCGTTCCTCTTCTGGCGCGAAGTAGGGGACTTCAACCTGGTCGCCGATGCGGGGGTCGTCGAACAATTCGTCAGCAAGTTCATTGAGCATCACATGGAAGATACTGCCGTCGTCTTTGCTGTAGCTGTGGAAGTTATGGTAAACAAACAATAGATGCTTGCCACCACCGGGACGATAGGCCGGTGAGACGTAATCTGCGTATTTTTGCAGCGCACCGGTCGGTGCTTTTAGATACCTGAGCAAGGTCGTTTTACCGATGGTGCGGATGCCATAAATAGCGTGCCCGGAGCTATGGGTGCCGGTGATGACGCCTAAGATACTGATGATCTCATCTGCGCGACCGTAAAAGCAGTCGGCGTTAAACTTTACGAGCATTGATGTGTAAGGATTTTGCGAAGTCATAATTAGTTTTCCTGTCGTATATCCCGTGTAATCAAGGGGTTGGTCAACTGGCGCAACCAACGGTGAAATAGTCCGACCGGGATACTATAGCGCACGATGCCATCTTCGATCTGTGCATCAATGATGTCGGATTGCTTTAGCAGTTGCAGCGCATTAGAAACTCTCATACGCTCGCTGATCTTCTGGTCTGTGACGCCCTGCGCCTGGAGGGCGGCTTGTAGCTCATCTCGTGTCACCCAGGGGATGTCTTCATCGGCGAGGTAGGCCAGCACTTTGACCACTTCCCAACTGAAATCATCGGTGGCACTGCGGAAATGATTGAAGTAATGATTGCCGGTACGCATGAGCTTCAACGCTGCTTGATCGACATGCATCTGAGTGACTTCATTAGACGGCGCGTCTTTCATCAATGTGTTGATCTCCAGGCATAGGGCGTGAATAAAATATGGATGACAGTCGGTCAACCTCAGGATGTACTGGACGACCTCGTCATCAAAACGATAGATGCGTTCCATCGGTTGGCGGACGAGGCGTGCTGCTGCGACGGGGTCAAGCGATTGCAGCGGAACGGGCATCCCACGCTGGAACAAGCCGAAACTATGGCTGTTTTTATCATTATAGATATTGTCATGAACACACAATAAGAAGCCGACATCGTGGTTATCGACCAGCGACTGCATCCCGTCGAAAAAGGTCTCGTCGAGGCGTCCACGCTGGCATTCTTCCTCGGCGCGGGTAAACTCATCCACCATGAACAGCAGCCGCGTCCCCCGTAGACGCTGCTGCACGCGCCCCACCCAATCCGCGAAGGTGCCGTAAGGGTCGGTCTTGAAATCCTGCTCTTTGAGCTTTAACCCTTTGCGGTCTTCGCTGCGGTTGACCTTCGTCAGCGCCGCGCCGACCAGACTAAGCAAAAACGTCGCCGGGGTGAACGGTGAGAGCCGGTGTGCGGTCACCATGACCGGGATCACATCACAAGCCTGCGGCAGCACGTATTCGGCGAGATGGTGCATCAGTGAGGTTTTGCCGATGCGCTTTTGCCCGTAAATGACGATCAACGGGCGGGCGTTGCTGACGGTTTCTACCACGCGGGTAATTTCCGCGTCACGCCCGAAGAACATCGTCCGGTCGCGCACCTGTTGCAGCGTGTATGGATTCTGCTGGCGCTTATCCAGCTTGCCGGCAAGCAGCATCTTTTGACCGGGGAACAGTTGCCAGATGTTAAAATCTGCGATGATACCGTCCTTACGCAGCTTGTCGAGCGCGTTTTGCATGTCGTGGATGCCATCGAACGAGGGCGCGTCGATAATCATGTCAATCACAGCAGAGCCGTCTTTCATCTCCGCCTGGAAGCGATGCAGTGACACCCCTTGCTGGATGTTGTCCTCACCTAGATCGTAAACCGTCTTGAGGATGCGCCCGGCGATGCTTTCACGCGGGGATGCGGTGATGACCACTTCGACTGACTCGCGCTGTGTGGTTTGTGGTCGCCAGTGGAGCGCGACCGCGTTGGCTTCAGCCGGGGCTTGTGGATGATCGGCGCGATGCACCACGATGATCTCCCGGTCGCCTTCTTCGACCACCCGTCCGGCGATGTCTGCGCCCGGCATCACCCGCACATCACGATCCCACTTGCGGTCACCTTTTTCTTGCATCCAGGTTTGCGCGATCTTGAAGTTTGCAGCGGGCCAGGGGGTGCCGTCCGTGCAGATGATGTGTTCGACTAACTCGGCTTCGATCATCGCCGCGACGACTTCATCCGGTGAGATGATGTTTTCTTGCACTTTGATGTATAACGCTTCCAACGTGGCGCAGTTGAAATCTTTTGTCAGCGTGTTCAGTGCTTTCTCGACTTTTTCTTCTGGAAAGCGCATCCGATAGATTTTGTTTTCACGTTCGAGGATCTGGTCGATCAACTGGCGGCCCTTATGTGGGGAGCGTTCGCTCTGTCGTAAGAAGCGCCGAATCTGTCGCTGGACACCGGTTGTACGGGCGTGCTCCTCCCAATCCGGCTGGATGCTGGGGTATTGCATGTCGTATTGGATCGACACCAGATCACAATGTTTGAGTTTGCGGTCGTAATTGGATTTACGCCCGTTGACCAGGAAATCCCGCGCATAGGGGCCGGTCGCGGAATATAAACGGAAGGCCAGGTCAACCAGGGTGCTGTCTGGTTTAAGGGGGTAAATAACTTCGCCAGTCGGCACGAAGACGCAAAACGGCTGTCCGTGTAAGTCACCGCTGTTACGAGTTATCGCCTGTCTCACGGCCTGATCTTCCCACCAGACATCGTCTAAAGGGTTGTCATATTGCATGGCGGCGACGATGCCGTAAATATTGATCGCTTCCATCTCACGGGTGCGGATGCGGAACTCAACCAGCCGGTAATGGTTGTCTTCGTCCGGGGCGGCGGCGGGTTCTTCACATAGCACGGTCGTGATCAAGCAACGGTAGCCGTTATAACGAGGCGCGGCGATGAAATCCAGAAAACGCCCCTCGGCAAACGATCCCTGCCGGTGGGCGGGCTTCCAGCGTTGGTGGATGATGCCCAACGTCACATAGCAATCGCGCTCGTTTTCGACCAGCACGTCGATGCGGGTGGGGCGCATATCCGACGGATCGAAGCGCTCTCCCCGGCGTTCGGCTTCTTCCATACGGCGGTAGAGGCTGCCAGGGGTAGGTTGATGCAGCCGCACCTGTGTTTCACGGATACCGCTTTCGTCTAATAGGCCGTAAAGCTCGTACTCGATGCGGTCAAATAAGCGGATATTCTGTTCTTCGTATTCGATTAAGTACTGTTCGAACTCGCTGTAGAGTGTTGGTTGGAGGACGCGCAGGTTGGAACTGCTTAGATCGTGCCGGTGCAGCCACAGGCCGAGCATTTCCATCAGCGGCACGTAGACCGCCATGCTTTTTTGCGCCCAGGTCTGTCGGTCGATCTCATTATGTATCTCATCGAGTTGTTGGACGGCAGCGAGGCGTACCGCCGCACAGATGAGCACGGCGTCTAAATCCGCATAGGCGGTGATGAACAATCGGCGCAGCATCTGTGCGTGCAGCACTTCAGCGGGTGGGGGCCGGCGGCGAATCTCTTTCGTGCCGTCATAGAGGATGAGGTTATTCGCAAAGCGTGCGAGTTGCATCACCCGCTGCCCGAAGGCTTTCGTCACTTCGGTTTCTGAGACGAAATCATAGCGCACGACCGGCATCATAAGAGCGGCGATACGAGTCGAATTTGGGACTTCCCAGGCGCTGAGCATTTCATCGGTATGGAGTGCTTGTTGCAGAGTGCGTGGGTTCCGAATGTTTTCCCGCAGCAGGCTGATGGCATATTCGACTTTTTTTGTCTCGGTGAGCTGCCCGGTATCGATGGCACCGCTCCTTTTGGTTATTTTGAGTAAAAACTATAGTACACACACATATGATAATGTGCAATCGACCTAACAATTTCGTGACTTTTCTCAAATATACACGAAATACTCAAATAAGTTGTTGCTAAAATGTAAAAAATTGTGTATATTTGAGTAAGTTACTCAAAATACTCAAAAATTGATACACAAAATACACGAGTATCACGCCGAATAGGGAGAAACGTAAATGCTCGATGATGCCATCAAGACCAACCGCAGTATTACTCAGGCACTCGATGTCCTGGGTTGGGATCACCTGGATGCGGTGATCCTCGCATCACTGGCGACGGAAGCGCCACTGCTGCTCGTGGGGCCGCACGGCACCGCAAAATCACTCCTGGTAGAACGCATCGCCGACGCCCTCGATCTTTCGATGCGTCATTATAACGCCTCACTCTTGAACTACGACGACCTGGTCGGCATTCCCATGCCCGACGAAGAAGGTACCCGTCTGAGCTTCATCCAAACACCGGGGACGATCTGGGGGGCGGGTTTTACGTTCTTCGACGAAATCTCCCGTTGCCGGGCGGATTTGCAAAATAAGCTATTTCCTATCATCCATGAACGGCGTTTGGTCGGCATCGAGCTGGACGACCTCAAACATCGGTGGGCGGCGATGAACCCGCCCGCCCCCGATGACTTAACCAGCGGCAACGCGGCGAGCCAATATTATCTCGGTTCTGAGCCGTTGGACGCGGCGCTGACAGATCGCTTTCCTTATATCGTCAACGTGCCCAATTGGGCCGACCTGAGCAAAGAAGACCGTTACGCGCTGGTCGCCTCAAAAGCCGCTGATCGTGGTGTGACCGGCGGTGGGGCGGCGCTCGGCCTGGGCAACATGGTGCGTGACTGCGCCGCGATGATCCCTGAAGTCGAAGCAGAGTTCGAGGAATGGCTGGGTGATTACGTGGTCTACCTGATGGAATTGCTCGACCATGCCGACCTGCCGCAAAGTCCCCGCCGGGCGCGGATGCTGGCGCGGTCGATCTGTGCCGTTCATGCCGCACGGCGCATCCTCGAAGGGGAGGAGGCCGAACCGGAGGACAGCGCGGAGGTCGCGCTGATCTACGGGATGCCGCAAAACGCGACCGAGGTGCCACCCGCTGAGGTGAAACTGGTCGCGCTCCACAAGCAAGCATGGGAGATGACGCTGTATCTGGAAGATGATATGTGGCGTCAGGTGATGGAAGAATTCGACCGGGCGCGGCGGCTGGTGCTGGCAGATGGCCTGGGCTTTAGCGATGAGGATATGTCCCGGTTGGTGACGCAGACCATCGGTTCGGAAGACTCCGATGCGCGGCAGGTCGGCCTGGCGACGGCGATGTTTTTAGCCTTCCGCGACCGGCGCAATCTCGCACCGTCGGCATGGGAGCCTATCGCGCAGCTTGCCTATCATGTGCTGGAACCGCGCACGGTGTTTGCATCGGTGCAGAATAACAGCAATGAAATCAAGTTATGGAATGAGGTCAAAACCTGGATTGAAAACCAGACAGGCCGCGAAAACTCGCTGCTCTTCCAACTGGAACGTAACTTCGTACTCAACGGCTTCCCGAAAATGTGGAACCAGTACGATTGGAAAGACGCCCTGCAACAGTTCCGCATTGACTTATCAATGTTCGGTATTGACGACGAGGAGATCACTGAATGAGTAAGCAAAAACAGAACAACAGCCGCTTCGGACAGAGCAAGAATAACAGCGGGAGCAGTAACAATCGTTTTGGCTCAAATCGCTTCGGACAAAGCAACAAGAACAACAGCAGCAATAATAACAGCAGCAATAATAACAATCAGCCACAACCACAAAGCCGCTTTGGTGGTCGTCCGAACCCCTTCAGCCAGACTCAGCAGTTGAACTGGGTACTCAGCCCGATGGGGCGGAAGATCGTCCGCTTTGAACTCAGCGGCCTGGGTGATCCGTTCTACCGCTTGCTCGGTCACGACATCAACACCGATTATGCGGACAGCCGTGCCGTCGCCCGTGCGCTGGAGGTGGGCGGCGAGCATGTCGAGGCGATCAAGCAAATGCTCGATGATGCCTGGGAAGGCTACAAGCTCAACGGTGCGATCCTCGTCTATACCTGGAAAGCCCGGCCCTGGGCAAACATCGCCCGACCTGTGCCGACGCCGAATAATGACCCGGCGGACTGGCTGGAAGATCTGGACGACGACGACAAAGACGAGAACACCGAGAAGGCTGATGACAATGCCGGGAAAGAAAAGAAGGAGCCGCCCCCCGCTTTCGACACCCTGCGCTCGATGGATCTGATGCTGGCATTGAACGTGCTGGCACGCTCACGCTCTCAGCTTTTATTGGCAAATGCCCCGCTGGTGTTCAGCCAGCAGTATCTTAATCGTTCGCTCGTCATCGATGACCCGCGCTTGATCGCGCTGGCTCAGGCGACGGGCAGCATCAAGGATGCCTAACTCTATGCGCAAAAAGATCACACGTAGCGAAGCCAGCGACATCAAGAAACGCCTGCTCGACTGTATGCCCGCCTCCCGCTTTGAGATGGACACACTCTGCCGGTTGGCAGACATCCGCGCCTCGCGTGACCTGCCAACCGCAGCGGTGGAATGCACCCGACGTCCGCGTTTGCTCATCAACCCGGATTTTGTGGCGAAGCATTGTGAGCGTGATGAGCATCTGTTTCTGCTGGTGATGCACGAGTTACACCATGTATTGCTGGCGCACACGCGGATGTACCCCAAGATGACGCAAGCGCACAACGTCGCCTTCGACGCCATTATCAACGCCGGGTTGATGCGAGAGTTTAGCACGCCGGAATACATGGGTTTCTTCGATGAAATGTACAAGCCGGATGTCTTCCCAGAGTGTTTGTTGCGTCCGCCGGTGGGCTGGCCTCATAACCCGCAGTATCCCGATGAGGAGATCGGCCCATCCGGTATGCTCGACATCATCAAGCGATTATACCCCGTCTGGCGGTTTCGCCCACCGCAGCCGCCGCTCTATGAGGAGGTGTTGAACCTGCTGCTGAAGGCCGGGATGTTCGACATGCCGATGCTGCTGGGCAATCACGGCGAGGATATGGTGAACGACCCGTTCATGAAGCAGGCGATGCGCCAGATCTCCGGCAAATGGCCGGAAATCAAGATGGAAGGTCGCGGTAACGGCGGTCGGATGCGCCGGGGGCGTTATGAGCTTGCGCCCATTGGCGAAGAGTGCCGCCGGGCGTTCTCCAACACGTTGAAGCTGGCGCTCTCTCCGCGTGAGGGACGGATGCACCGCAAGGCACGGATGTCGATCAAGAGCGAAGGCGGAACCGGGGTGCTTATCAACCCGTATGATCGCACCGCACCGGCACGGCGCAGACTGCGCGGTCAGAACACGCTTTACAACCAGCCGACGACCACCCGCGCACGCTTGCCGGAAAAACCTTCGACAGCTTACATCTATCTGGACGTTTCTGGCTCGATGAACTTCGTGATCTCGTATTTGCTCGATTTGCTGGTGCCATATGTCGCAAAGAGGCAAGCGGAAATCTTCCAGTTCTCAACGACTGTCTCACCCTTACCCTTCGACGAGCTGCGTAGCGGTAAGCTAAAGACGACCGGCGGCACCAGCATCAACTGTGTGATTAAGCACATGGTCGAAGCCGAAGTTCCGGTCGAAAAGGCCATCGTGTTGACGGATGGGGAGGTCGGCGCACCGATCCCCGAACTCGCGCAGCAGTTGATGGAGTGTGGCATCAAGATGCATGTAGTGCTGGCAAATGGCTGCACGTTGCATCACGCTTGCCACACCATTTCTCAATCAATCATTACACTGCCGCCCGTGCAATAGCGGTAGTGCTGCAACACCCTAACTAATATGACTGAACAGCAATCCGAATGACAGTACCCGTAACATCGATCTAAGACTTAATGTAATCAAACTGACGGGGCGCGATGCGCCCTGTTTTGATTCTGCTGATACAATATACAAGTGATCGAGTAGTATCGAAGGATAATCATGCGAAAACAGCTTTTGTGATGTGTCTTTTTAATTTTTCTCGAAAGTTGTGGTGGGCAGACCTCGTCAGAATCATACCGACCAGTGACGCAAGGTAAGCCGACTTTTCTGTTTTTTTACGCTGATAACTGACCGCCTTGAGCGCAAATGCAGCCTATCGTGCATAGGCTCCAGGCAGAATTTGAACCCGATGTGGTTTTTATGGAACTTAACGCGGCAGACGGTGACGAAGGCGAAAGAATATTCAACGCCCTGGTATTGCCCGGACACCCCAGCTATGTGATTTATAACGCGGCGGGCGAAGAAGTTTACCGCACATTTGGGATCGTCCCGGCGGCACAGCTAAGGGCTGAAATTCCCTTAGAATAGGCCAGATGGCGCATCCGTGCGAACGAGCGATTTGATATGCTTACCAATAAGATGATTAGAGCAAATAAAGGCAAACAAACATGGCTGAGAGCCGGATAGAACTGCCGATTACCGGCATGACGTGTGCGGCCTGTGTGCGCAACGTCGAACGTGCTTTAAAGAAAGAGGCCGGTGTCGAGGGGGCGGATGTTAACATCGCCACCGAACGTGCCAGCATTAAATTTGACATGGCGCAGACCACGATGCCCGCGCTGATCGAACGGGTGGAAAAGGCCGGTTACGGTGTGGCGACGGCGACGGTCGATCTGCCCATCACGGGGATGACTTGTTCCGCCTGTGAGCGCAACGTCAACCGGGCATTGAAGAAGCCTGATGGCGTTCTCGATGTCAGCGTCAACCTGGCGACTGAACGCGCCCGTGTGACGTATCTGCCGGGGGCGGTACGTCGTAAGGATTTGATCGCCGCGGTGGAAAAGGCCGGTTACGGCGTGGTCGATACTGCTAACATGGACGCACCCGAAGACGCCGAACGCGCCGCCCGTGATGCCGAGATCGAACGACAGCGGCGGCTGGTGATCATTGGCGCGATCTTCACCATTCCATTGACGATTTTGAGCATGACGCGCCACTTTATGCACAGCGCCGATTTTCTGATGGATGCCTTCCCCTGGTTGATGAACGATTACTGGTTATTCATCTTCGGTGCGCTGGCAACCCCGGTGATGTTCGTTGTCGGTAAGCAGTACGTCGTAGGGGCTTATAAATCCCTGCGCAACGGCACTGCCAACATGGATGTATTGGTGGCGATGGGGTCGGTCGCGGCGTATGTCTACGGTTTGATTGTGCTGGCAGGTATCGCCTTCGATTTCTCCGATGTGGTCGGTAAAGACGATTACTTCGAGTCAGCGGCGGTGATCCTCACGCTAATTACGCTGGGGAAACTGCTCGAAGCACGCGCCAAAGGCCGCACCAGCGAAGCGATCAAGAAATTGATGGGCTTAACGCCTAACACCGCGACCGTATTACGCGACGGTGATGAAGTTGAAGTCCGCGTAGACGATCTCGTAGCGGGTGACCTGTTGGTTGTGCGCCCCGGTGAACGGGTGCCGGTCGATGCGATCATCACCGAAGGTCGGTCTTCACTGGATGAATCAATGTTGACGGGTGAGAGTATGCCGGTCAACAAGGCCGTCGGGGACGAGGTCATCGGCGGGACGATCAACAAACAAGGGCGGCTTGTCATCGAGGCGACACACGTCGGCGCGGAAACCACGCTGGCGCAGATCATCCGTCTGGTGCAGGAGGCGCAGGGATCGAAAGCGCCTATTCAGCGGGTCGCGGATCGTGTTTCGTCGGTGTTCGTGCCGTTTGTGGTCGTTATGGCGGCTCTCACGCTGATCGGTTGGCTGACGTTGGGTAACGCCACGTTCCCCGAAGCGATTTTGAACACGATTGCTGTGTTGGTGATCGCCTGCCCGTGTGCGCTTGGCCTTGCTACGCCGACCGCGATCATGGTCGGCACCGGGCGCGGTGCGGAGATGGGTGTGCTGTTCAAGAACAGCGAATCGCTGGAAAGTGCCAAGCACCTAAACGTAGTCACGCTGGACAAAACCGGGACGATCACACGCGGTGAGCCAACCGTCACGGATATTATCCCGATGGGGGACTTTGATAAGAATACCCTGTTGCGATTGGCGGCAAGTGCCGAGCGTGGCAGTGAACATCCGTTGGGGCAGTCGGTCGTCAGGGCGGCGAAAGAAGCCAGCTTATCCCTGGCAAACCCCGAAGGGTTCGAAGCTGAGGCCGGGCGCGGCATCCGTGCGACCATCGAGGGGCGGTTGGTGGTGGTCGGCAGTCCTAAGCACATCGAAGCGACTTTAGGGACGGATCATATACCGGCTGAGGTCGAACGGTTACAGTCGAACGCACGCACCGCCGTTCTCGTGGTGATAGATAATGTGGTTGCCGGTGTCATCGGTATCGCGGATACGGTCAAAGAGGGTTCAATCGAGGCAATAGCGACGCTCAGGCAGCAAGGGCTAGAGGTCGTCATGATTACCGGCGATAACGAGAAAACCGCACAGGCGATTGCACGCGAGGTCGGCATTGACCGCGTGTTCGCCGATGTGCTGCCCGGTGATAAAGCGGCGACGGTCAAGACTTTGCAGGGTGAGCAAAAACGTGTGGCAATGGTCGGTGATGGCATCAACGACGCGCCCGCACTCGCGCAAGCGGATGTCGGCATTGCCATCGGCACCGGCACGGATGTCGCAATGGAAGCGTCTGATGTCACGCTCATCAGCGGTGATCTGCGCGGTGTGTCACGTTCGATCAGCCTCAGCCGAGCCACGATGCGTGCGATCTACCAGAATCTGTTCTGGGCGTTTGTGTATAACATCATCTTGATTCCGGTGGCAATGGCTGGGTTGCTCATCCCGATGTTCGCTGCTGCGGCGATGGCCTTTAGCTCGTTCTTCGTCGTGAGTAATTCTTTGAAACTGAGACGTTCATCGTTACCGCTTGGTCAGGATGACGCTCCAGATACTGATCAATCGTCTCGTGTTGTTTCATCGGCACCTGCGGCTTAGTCACTTTGAAGTCCTTTCCTCGGAGCTGGGTGATCTTCTTGCGAATTTTCGCCCAGCTTCGATGAGGTAATGCGGCGCACAAATCAAGCTGTGTCGCACCCTCGTCCAGCATGTTCTCCGACATTTCGATTTCCTCCTCAACCCAACGGGAACCAGTTTTTCGTGGTTGTTTCCAACCGGTGCGTTCCATGCGCTCGATGTAGTCTGCATAGGTTTCATCCTCGCGTATTGGTTTGGGCGATATGTGGAATGATCGTTTGCCGATGATCTCGTAGGCTTTGATGCGAATCGCACGCCAATTGCGATTTGGTAACGCCGCTGAGATTTCTTTCTGTGTCGCTTTCTGCTCAATCAACTTACGCAGTGTTTCGACCTCAGCAGGTAGCCAAAGCGTCCAGGTCTTCGCCGACCAGGGCAGTACAAATTCATCAATACTCTCATCGCGCCAACGGATTTCAACATCTGCTACACGATATTTGTCGGTCTGTGTGACCACAATTCGTTCGATAAATACTTGTGCTACCGCACGTTTCTCGATCAACGGCATTTGATCCCAATTTTGCAAGACATTTTCGGCCTGTTGTGCCAGAGCAATGAGCGATTCTTGCTGGTCGATACGTTGCTGTAGATCATGCAATTTTCTGATTCTAACGGATTCTGTGGTGGGCATAAAATGTTACGATTTTTCGCTGAAATCGGACGCTAATGCCATAATCCTACACATGAAATCGCTTTTATGCGTTGTTTT
>DAOTTX010000032.1:0-1742 GCA_034437515.1 Anaerolineae bacterium | reverse complement strand
ACCTGGACGCCTTCACGTCCAACATCGTGTCGTTCGTCAACGATACGATTCCGCGCTCTTCTCGTGTCGATTGGTTGCTGCTCACGGGCGGCGGCGTGCTGGCCGTCGGAGGTCAACTCCAAGGGCGACTTAGGAAGAGCTTCGGGCGCGTCGTTCTGGTCGACGATCCGCGCTGGGCGAATGTGCGCGGGTACTTGGCCATTGCCCGGCGGGCGACGAGAGAGGGGTTATGGCGATGATGATTTGCAGAATTATCATCACGGCCTTGCTGTTCGTTTTCTTTTTTATCATCTTTACGCTGGCGGTGGCGCTGGTTGGTTGTGAGACTGAGACGCCGGAGGAGAGATTGAGTGAGTGTGTCGATGCGTGCGCGGGCGCACACGGGGTTGGCGACGACAGCGAATACCTCGACTGCGTTGGCGTGTGCATTGATGAGTATGAGGAGGCACAATGATTATAACGATCGAAGTGCTAGAGAGGTTCGATGCTTGCCAGTGGCCAATAAAGGAATTCGGCGACCGCTTCCCCAACGGCCTGAACGTGTTCTCGTTGTGGGGAACACTATTTGAGCGCCGCAGCGCCTGGCAGGAGATTCTGGCCGACGAATTCTTGAAGTCGCAGGTCGGCTGGGCAATTGGCGTCGGCCTCATCCCGTCCAGGATCGTGGGTTCTTACGTAGGCGCCAACCTGGTCGAGGCGAACCTGTGCAGGGCCAACCTGAGTGGTCTCGACTTGACCGGCGCGGACCTGACTGATGCCAACTTGAGCGGCGCAGACCTGGCCAGGACCGATCTGACCGGGGCGGACCTGAGCGGTGCCGACCTGATGGATGCCAATCTGGACGGGGCCAACCTGACCGGCGCCGACTTGTACGGCGCTTACATGGTCGATGCGAACCTGGCTATGGCGGACCTGACTGATGCTAACTTGAGCGGCGCCATTATAGCCAGGACGAGAATACCCAGAGGATGGGAGGCGCAATGATTATAACGATCGAAGCGAGCGGCAAGCTCTGGATGCCGGTTTACGAGAGAGACGGAAATGAGTTCGTCGTGCAGCATAATCGTCTTCGCTCCTCGGCGCTCACGAAAGAGGGGGCCAGGGAGATAGAGGCCAGTATGAGATCCGACACCGATAGGATGGGGCTTACGTTTGTCGAGGTGAGGGAGTTCGACGTGGATGATGAGCTATTTTACAAAGAGACGTTCTTCTCCGAAAGTCCCATTGGCTTAGGCCTCATCGGTGGCCCGTTGTTCGATATGGCGGAGGCGCATGCCGACCTTTAGCGTCTACCTGCGCGACGGCCTCGACGACGACGTGGCCGACAGGCTGGCGTCGGAGGCCAACCAGTGCGAGGCGATCCGGCAGGCACTCCGCGCCTGGTACGGGCGCGACGACGACCTGGGCGCAATTCTGGAGCGCCTCGACCGGATAGAGGTGATCCTCGAGAACGGCGCGACCGTGGCTAGAACAGAAACCAGCGACGGAGACGAGGTCGACGCTTCGTCGCTCAACCGAATGATGGGAGGGTGGTAAGATGGAAGGGACATATAATAGCGAGAGAGAACCACAATATGCCGTATGCGACGCCTCTGGGCGCGTCGTGGCGTACGTCGCAGACGATTACAGCGGTGACAAGATGGGCGCTGTACTTCTGTTGGCCGCAGCGCCGGAACTACTGGAAGCGCTCGAAAACATCGAGAACGACGACGGCAGCATTCCCGAAACGATATGGAAGATGC
>DAOTTX010000031.1:0-2172 GCA_034437515.1 Anaerolineae bacterium | reverse complement strand
GGCGGCGACGAAGGCTATGTGAAGTCGGTGGCATCCGTGATGCGACTACCGGGTAGTATCAACACCAAGCCCGACCGCGACGGCGCGGCGGTGCAGATCACCGATTGGCATCCGGATCGACGTTATCCGCTGCACTGCTTCGACTGGTTAGAAGTTCAGCCGCGACCGAAGGTAGAACGAATTGGTGGGCTGGAAGTCATTACTTTGAACGGAAACGCACCGCTACCACCCCGCACCGAGAGCTATCTTTCTTCTGGTGCGACCAACGGCAACCGCAACCATGAACTATTCGCTGCCGCCTGCCAGTTACGGGACGCTGGTTACAGTCAATCCGATGCTGAGCGAGAGTTGGTCAACCGCTATGTCGCTGATGGAAACGGCAGTGAGAATCCTGCGGCCCGCGAGAAGGAAGCCAGAGCGACCATCGCCAGCGCCTATAGTCAATCGCCGAGAGAACCTATTCAGTCGCGGCGACAGGTCGCTGAGGCGCATGTCAATCGTCTGGTGGATCGCTATGGCACGAGGCAGAAATCAGTTGAGCGACCATCCACTGGTGAGATCATCGAAGCGGTGGAAGCTTGTGCCCATCTCAATGCGGTCGAGTGGGCTGAACAGCGTGAGAAGTTCAAGGCGTTGACTGGCGATGGGCTGAAGATTTCCGACATTGACAAGCTGTGTAAGGAGAAGCGGCGCGAACTGGAACGCGAACAGCGGGCATCAGTGGTCGATACCGAAGAATATATCGAGCACGAAGGGCATATGATCTACCGCAAGCACACCCATCGCGGCATGATTCAGAAGATCATCGCCTCGTGGCAGGCCCGCATTCTGGAGCGCGTCATCCGGTTGGATGATGACGGCAAACGCGAGCGGATGGCGCGGGTCGAGGTAGAAGGGCATGGGCACCAAGAAACGCTTGATGTGCCCTCCGAGTTGTTCGGTGATCCCAACGCGCTGCAACGCTTCTTCGCTGCCAATGCTGGGGAGACGTTCACCGTCCGCACTGGCATGTCCAAGCATCTCACTCCGGCGATCCTGGCATTATCGGGCAGCTATCCGGTGCGGGAAACCTACCGTTTTATGGGCTGGACGCAGCTGGAGGGCAGGTGGGTCTATCTGACACCCACTGATTGCATTACCGCAAAGGGGAAGTTGAGTGAGCCACCCGAGGTTGAGCTATCGAGTCGTCTGCGCGATTACGGTGTGCAAGTCTGTACCTGGAACGATGCGCGAAACGCATTCGACGCGATGACCGCTGTCTTTCCGTCCGACATTGCACCTGCCTGTATCGCCTTCGCCATGTTGCCCGTCCTACAACGCTTCTTCCCACCCTCAGCGATGCGTCCCGCGCTGCATCTCGCCGGAACCTACGGCAGTGGTAAGTCAGAGTTGGCAGCATTGATGAGCAGTCTGTATGGACGTTTCGACCGCGACAGTCCGCCTGCGCAGTGGGGCGATACCATCAATACCGTCGAGGCGCTGGGGCATCCGCTGACTGATGCACTCTACTGGGTGGATGACTACAAGCACATCTACGCCGATGAGCGCACCTACACGCGCTTTTTGCAGTCGTACTCGCGTGGGATGGGGCGGGGCAGGCTGACCCGTGAAGCGAAGCTGCGTGAGGAGCGTCCCTGTCGTGGGCTGATTCTCTCTACCGGTGAGACGACCATCGAGGGCGAGGCTAGCGTATTATCACGCATGTTGGTGATTGATGTGCCACCCTGGGAACACCGTGATCCGGATGGTGAGAAGCTGCTGGCCGCCGACGCGCTGCGCCACCATCTGCCCGGCTTTACCGCCCATTTCGTTTCCTGGGTGGCGAAGCAACTTGAAGCAGGCACACTCCAGGATGACATCACCATCCGCTACCTGAGCAACGTTGACGGCTACCGTGCCAAGCTCCGCAGCAAGGTGAAGGGCAGTCGTGCCAGCACCGGGCGGCTGATCGGCAACTGGGCCGTATTGGCGACCGTCTACCAACTGCTGTCGCGCTTCATTGATGAGACTGATGGTGATTACCTGCTCCCGGTGTGGCAGGATTCGATTGTGGAAACAGTCCAGATCGTGCGCGAGGAACGCGCTAGCGAGGTCTTTCTGAATGTGTTGGGGCAGCTTCTCGCCAGTGGCGAGGCGATGCTGGCTGAGGATCGTCAGCATCCAATTGAGCCA
>DAOTTX010000030.1:0-4073 GCA_034437515.1 Anaerolineae bacterium | reverse complement strand
CAGTTCGAGGGATCATCTGAACGTGTACCCAGCCCAGTGGTGCGGCCGGCCGCTCCCAGATCCGACCATCAGGGTGCCGGTCGACTTGCATAACCACGCGACGGCTTCTGGGGAAAGGATCGCCAGACCTGCGCTGGCCTCGCGTCAGGCGATAGTCGCGGATGATACCCTCTTTAAAGTTAGCATCCTCTTGCAAGCGACTGCCAAGGGTCTTACTACCCCACCCGCCGCCCCAGCCCAGTTGGAGCAAAAAGTGTCTCTCTGGAAGGTTAACCTGCTGCAACTGGCGATAAAAGTCAGCCACTCGTTCAGCGTCTCGCACACCCGTAAACCAGCTGACTTCTTGATCCAACCGGTCGGCAGTGTGAGATTGAACCACAGCGGGAAGCTCGCTTAACCACTCGCCCCCGCGCAAGCGCAACCCGCGCCGCCGGGCCCATTCGGAGAACAGGGCATTGTCCAACTTGATCGTCAATCGAAAGACAGCGTCAGGCCGGACCGCTTCCAGCTCGATGGGCGCGGCGGCCCGCCCGCCCCGGTGGAATACGCTAGCGTTGACCAACATCAGTTGCCCGGCATCGAGAGGTTCGCTATCACCCACGTGGAGCGCACGCAGCAGGTCGTGGTTGGGATTTGAGCCAAAGATGTCCTTCTCGTACCCTTGAGCGGCCCACTTGGGATTGCGCCCCAACTTGCTGCGTCTCGGCTGTATCCCTCGTTCTCCCCAGGCATACCAAGCTAGAGCCGTGCGCAACGCACCCTTGAAGCTGGTGCCTGGTAGATAGGGGCGATCATAGACATCCTTGAGTTGCTCCTGCACCTGTGCCCCCTCGGCGTCGGAGCGAGGCGTTCCTTGGATGACGTAGCGGAAGAGAGAGGACTCGCGGCGAAAGTCTTCGGCAAGCAGCAAGCTTGCTGGCGGAGTGCGAGCCAGTTGGTCGGCCAGGGCCGGGCTGAGTCCTGAGCCCGCCGAAGGGTCATCCACTTCTTGGGCATCCAGCAGAGCATCCTCGTCGATGCGCCAGGTATAGCCTCTGTGGATGGCATAGTCATATTGATTCAACAGGTCTCGCCCGCTGCCGATGTGAAGCGGCGTGAGCAAGGTAACGGTCACGTCGTAAAGGGTATATTCTTCCAAGTTACACCTCCTCGTAAGCGAAAGCCACGGCCACGCCCAGAGCCAGGCCATAGCGCCAGACTGGATGAGGTAAGTCGCCGTCTGGATTGCCATAGGTCGGATGAACGTCGACCACGTCTCCCCACGGGCCCGCTCCCTGAGCTTTCACCACGCTACCCTCGCTCACCAGCCATAGCCGTTTGCGCCGTTGGGCAGCCCCGGCCCAGGAACGCAGCCAGCCGCCCAGCGGAATCAAGTTGTAGGCAGCGCCGTCGCCGTTCAGCGCGGCGGGCAGTTCCATTGACCTGGGGTGATAACGGCTGAGGAGCAATGCTGGGCCGTTCCCAGAGGGGATGTCCAGGTTGAGGGATGCAAGCGCTTTCTGCCAGGTAAACGTCCCATACCCGGCGCTGCGCTCACCGCCCAGCCCGTCGTCTTGCAAGACATTCAGAGCGTGCTCGAAAGCCTGGCGATAGGTCCGCCCGGTTTGCTCCACCATGGCCTCTGGTTCGCGCCAGTGGATGCCGAACCACAGCCCACATTGGGGAGCGAAAGTCACCCGTCCGGCGTGAAAGATTTCCGAGGCGGAAGAGACCCGGTCCACGGTGACACGCGGGATCTGGCCTGTGACAAAGACGCTTTGGCGACGCAGGGCACGTAGCGGGATGTCGCAGCCGGTTTGGGGATGCTTGCGCATCACCTCGGGCAACTGCTCGCACTCCTCCGCTGTCAACCAGATAGTGCCATTTTGCAAGGCCACGCCAGTTGTAGGCTCTTCTTTTTCGTTCTCAGGGAACAGTAATTTGTCCAGTGCTTCTCCGTTCAGCATCTTGAGAAATAGCTTCTGGGAAACAAAATGGATGCGCTTGATGTCCTTGCGGCGCTCGTCTAGTTTGCCCTTGCTAAACCAACGCTGGAGACCCGCCGGCATAGGGAAAAAGCGCACACTCCCGGCAAATGGAAAAGCGGAGGTGAGCAAAAAGGGCGGAGCGCCGGGCTGTTCTGCGCCATCTTTGTCCCGATGTGGAAATTGTCTGACGAAAACATCGGGAGCACCGTCGCAGCGAGCCAGCGCATCAACTATGGCGGCAAAGAGCGTATCGGAAGGGATGTGGGCGGCTGTTTCCTCCAGATTCACACCTCGCGTGCCCAGATGAAAGCCAGAGCGAAATCTAAGGCAATATTCGGTCAGTTCAGGCATGTGCGACCTCCTTTCAACCGAGTTCCAGAGCGTCTTTTACCTTCTGAATCAGGTTCTCGCGATCTTGGACCATCTCCTCTAGTGAGGAGTATGCAGCGATCTTATCCGCGTCTTCCAGATAATTCGCGTTACTGCGTACCTTGATCTGCAGATTTTTGAGGCGCACATTGCCAGAGCCACGGGAGCCCAGGCCACCTAGATAGTCGTCCTCCAGGAGCTGGAGCCCCAACACCACTGTCTTCAGACGCTTCACATCCTTGAGCGGGTCACAATCATCGCCCTTATACACGCTGTACACCATCTCGGCAGGTTGAAGAATTTCTCTCTCTTGTCCGTTTTCCTTCACGATGCGCGTTCCGCCAAAGACGCTGCCGGCCGGCACGCGCTCCATCTGGCGCGGGTTAGCGGCCGAGGTGACACGGTCAATTGAGACCTCGGTCTTTACCTCGGTGTAGGGCAGATCGGTATGAGCCTTTTCATCTAGCCTCTTGGCACTATCGGCGCTCAGATGCACGTCGCGCACCACCAAGCGGGTGGGCGTGGCAAAGTCGCGCTCGCCGGGGAGACCAAATATCTGGCAGACGTCGCATTCAAGATATTCTTGCCGTCCTTTGATCTCTAACTCTTTCCTTTTGTATTCAGCGCCGCAAGAGTGGATATAGCCTTGCCCGATGGGTTGGTTCTGCTTCAGCCCCTTGTACTTTTCCAGCAAGCTGCGCACCTTGCCCTTGAGAGAAGAGCCGGGAATATAGGGGCGGTTGGTGATAGGATCACGAATGACGGTCTTATCCACGCCACCGATCTCGATGCCGGTATCAGAGCCGCCGATGTGCAGACCGGTCACGGCCTCAACGTCGAATGTGATGAAAACACGTCCCTCAAGTCGGATTTGTTTTACTCGTTCAGACATTACTCACCTCCTGAGTTAACGGCCACCGTGGGCCCTGTGATAGGCCAGGATGGCCTCAAAAAAGTTCACGAAATTCTGAAAACGCTCCCAATCTCCGTCTACAAGTTCAATAGCTGGATCAAGAGTATTGCGAAGTAAGCGCAATGCTTCTGCCTTTTCACCTCTCCCTTGGCGACCCTGTTGATAGGCCAGCTTTGGTTTTAGCAACACGAGTTGGCTATAGGCCCGACGAGCCTCTTCAGATGAGGCCGATTTGGTCCACTTCATAGACAGACGCTTAACCGTTCCAAAAAAAGTGCGAATCTGAGAAGAGCTCAAGGGATAGCGAAGATCTTTCGCTAACCTACGGCCCAATGAGTCAGCCGTTTTGACCAGTTTTTCAGCATCGCCTCCTACAATGATCGATTCCAAGACATTTACGGACATGTTTCACCTCCTATGATTAGTAACTTTGCGAAACTTATCTACGAGTCAAAAAATCCGCCCAGCGAGCTGCCAGGCCGATCCACTCGATGGCGCGGAAGCTATCGCCCGTCAGACGTTTAGCCAAGGTGCGGATAGTATCCCAAGATTCTCCATCCTTTTTACCAGCCATTCGCATCAAAGCGTAATGCCCGCGCCACATCCACGGCCCCCAGTAGGCCTGTTCCTCACCAGCCTGATTTAGCTCCTCGCCCAGGTTACGCCGCTCCTCAGCTGCTTTCTCGTACATCTGCTGAAGTTGAATCAGGCGCTGGAGCAAGGCCTGTGGCGCACCCTCGTCGTTCACCATCTGCACCAACCGGTGGGCCAGTGCGTGAACTGTATGCATTCCTGCATCGTCGCTAGCTTCCTGCCCAAAGCGC
>DAOTTX010000029.1:0-1834 GCA_034437515.1 Anaerolineae bacterium | reverse complement strand
TTCTTCATATTGCGTTTGGCTGCAATCGCGTCCCTTTCCGCCCCGGCAGCCTTGAACTCCTCCAGTGCTGCACGCCAGGCCTCCACGGCCTCTTCAAGCCGCTCTGTGCCCTGCTCCCTCTCACCAAGAGTTCGCAGGGCAATGCCGAGATTGTTCTGGATTCCGGCCCAGGCCAGGGGTATGCGCTCGCGGGTCAATTCCTCCAGTGCCGCCCGGAAGGCCTCCACGGCCTCTTCAAGCCGCTCGGTGCCCGACCCCCTCTCACCAAGAGTTCGCAGGGCAATGCCGAGATTGTACTGGGTCTCGGCCCAGGCCAGGGGTATGCGCTGGCGGGTTCGTTCCTCCAGCGCCGCCCGGAAGGCCTCCACGGCCTCTTCAAGCCGCTCGGTGCCCTTTTCTCTCTCTCCAAGAGTTTGCAGGGCTCTGCCGAGATTGTACTGGGTCTCGGCCCAGCCCAGGGGTATGCGCTCGCGGGTCAATTCCTCCAGTGCCGCACGGAAGGCCTCCACGGCCTCTTCAAGCCGCTCGGTGCCCGACCCCCTCTGGCCAAGGTTCAGCAAGGCATTGCCGAGATTGTTCTGGGTCATGGCCCACTTCAGGGGCACGCGCTCGCGGGTACACTCCTCCAATGCCGCCCGGTAGGCCGCCGCGGCCTCTTCAAGACGCTCGGTGCCCGGTTCGCTCTTGCCAAGAGTCCACAGGGCATTGCCGAGATTGTTCTGCGCCGTTGCCCAGTCCAAGGGCACGCGCTCGCGGGTCCACTCCTGCAATGCCGCCCGGAAGGCCGCCGCGGCCTCTTCAAGACGCTCGGTGCCCTGTTCTCTCTCACCAAGAGTTTGCAGGGCAATGCCGAGATTGTTCTGGGTTCCGGCCCATTCCAGGGGTACGCGCTCGCGGGTACACTCCTCCAATGCCGCCCGGAAGGCATCCACGGCCTCTTCAAGCCGCTCGGTGCCCGGCTCCCTCTGGCCAAGGTCCAGCAAGGCATTGCCGAGATTGTTCTGCGCCGTTGCCCAGTCCAAGGGCACGCGCTCGCGGGTCCACTCCTGCAATGCCGCCCGGAAGGCCCCCGCGGCCTCTTCAAGACGCTCGGTGCCCGACTCCCTTTGGCCAAGAGTCGCCAGGGCAGTACCAAGATTGTTCTGGGTCGCGGCCCAGTCCAAGGGTACGCGCTCGCGGGTCCGTTCCTCCAATGCCGCCCGGAAGGCATCCACGGCCTCTTCAAGCCGCTCGGTGCCCGGTTCGCTCTGGCCAAGAGTCCACAGAGCATTGCCAAGATTGTTCTGGGTTCTGGCCCATTCCAGGGGTACGCGCTCGCGGGTTCGTTTCTCCAGTACTGCTTGCAAAACCTGCACAGCCTCTTCAAGATGCTCGGTACGCTCGGTGCCCGACCCCCTCTCACCAAGAGTTCGCAGGGCAATGCCGAGATTGTTCTGGGTCCAGGACCAGGCCCGCGGCACGCGCTCGCGGGTATATTCCTCCAGTGCTGCTCGGAAGGCCTGCACGGCCTCCTCAAGCCGCTCGGTGCCCGGTTCCCTCTGGCCAAGAATCCCCAAGGCAACGCCGAGAGTGGTCTGGATCATGGCCCAGTCCAGAGATGCACGGTCGCGGTTGATGTCGGCAAGTGCCTCCCTATAGACCCCGATGCTCTCGATGAGTGCTTCGTTCTGCCCGAACTCATGCCCAAGCCGTAACAGTGCAATAGCCTGCTGCACCTTCATCTTCAACTGCCGGTCGTGGTCATTCGCCGCCAATTCGGCTGCCTGACGGTAAAACTCCGATGCTTCCCTGTACTGCAGACGCAGAGACGCGACCTTCGCCCTTTGCTCAAGGA
>DAOTTX010000028.1:0-1582 GCA_034437515.1 Anaerolineae bacterium | reverse complement strand
TGAAGTCCGCTACGTTGAGCGTCAGCAGGGTGTCAATGCCGTTTGTCAACATCGCCGCGACGATGTTCGTATCGTGGATTTGCTTGCCGCTGACGGGGTAATCATTCACCAACGTGAGCAAGGTCTGGGTGGTGACGCTGGTTTCATCGACAATCCGAAACAGCGTCAGCACAGTTTTGACCTGTGTCTGAACCTGTTCTGGTGTGAGCGGCATCTTGAGAGTGCGGGGATGTGTGAGTTGTACCAGCAGTTCCCGCACCACCTGACGGCTAATCCACATTTCAGCGCCTGCTTTGCGTTGTGCAAAAACCGCCTCCCGGCAGGCTTTCGATTCGGGGAACTGGTCAATCAGGCTGCGCAGTAGCACATTGGTATCGACAAAGGTCTTACCTGCCATCATCGCCGTACCAGTCCTCGCGGCGGATAGACGGAGCCTCGTTTATCTCAGCATGACGTATGACAGCCGCCTCAAATTGCGCGATCCAATGATCTGCCTCCGTTGTATTCGCCTCGTCCAGCGCCTGCAACTGCTGCGACAGTTCGCGCCGTTCGGCAGGCGAAAGCTGTTTAACCTGCTCGATGATCTCATTGAGTGTCATGATTTAACCTCCTGTTTTTTCTCTATTATACTCGCCCCTCCACCCCCACGATTTCGTCTATTCGATACGTTCCAAATATGGCTGTACTGTGTCCTGTGCATGATGCACCTTTTGCCGATCAATATACGCCGTCACCATCGCCAGCGCGTTTTGACCGAATGTTAGCACCCCATATCCCGACTGCCAACTGAAACGCTCCTCCCCCGACATCTGGTTGACATACCGCGATGACGCTCCCTTACACCGCTTCACCCATTCGGCAACGGCTGTATGCGGGGGAATTGAAACGGCAACATGGACATGATCCGTCACCCCATTGGCTGCCCACACATCACACCCCATATCTTCTGACACCTGCCGTATTGTCCCAAATATCACCCGTTCCCGCGCCGGGGTAATGATGGATTGCCGCCCCTTTGTTGCCCATATCACATGATAATAACATTTCCAAAATGGCATGGATCACCCTCCCGCCGAGCGTTAAAACGCACGGCTACCACACGGACGTGTCCACTGAAGTGGACATGTTTTGCCAGTAGCCGGGGAATGCTATTCCTCGGCGCATCTATTCCTCGGCGCACCGTTACGACCGCCCCTCCACCACCGCGATTTCCTCGTCCGTCAGCCCGTACAGCGCGTACACAATCCCGTCAATGAGCGCATCCGTGTCGCGGAGCCGCGCTTTGATCGGGCGCAGCGTTGCCAGCGATTGCTCGTATTCGGCACGGATGCGCCCTTGCAGCCCCGCGTCCCGAATATCAACGGACATCTTGCGGCGGTTCCCAGACTTGAGCAGTTGTGCCAGCACATCATCGAACGGCGTTTCCGGCGCGTCCTTCTGATAGTCCCCGATGTAGCCCTGAATGATGGTTTTGCCCGATAGCGAGTCGATTAGCTCCCCCTCTCTCCGCGTAGCAGTGGGAGAGGGGGCCGGGGGGGTGAGGGCATCCTCCAGCCACGCCAGGAAGCGCGACATTTCGGTT
>DAOTTX010000027.1:0-9926 GCA_034437515.1 Anaerolineae bacterium | reverse complement strand
CGGCCCGGCGACCTTGCCGACACCGGGCAGGTTCTGCCCGACCTCGCGGGTGACGCTGCCCTCGGTAAACTGCTCGGCGGCTGCCCCCAACGACGTGCCACGCACACCGGGCAGATAGGCCAGCGTCCGCGCCGCGCCGCTCAACGCCGTTGAACCACCCATCATCAGACCCGCCGCCTGGGCGCGGGTCGCCCCGGAACGCAGGGCACTCATCCCGGCTAACGCACTGGCACTTGTCCCCGCAGCCGAACCGAGCGCGGACGTGCCCGTTGTCGCGGCGACCGTCGCGGCCTGGCCCGGGTTGATGAACACGTTGCCCGCGGCCTGACCGACCGCGCCGAACAGACGGTTGAAGCTGTTCCACACCGCCTTGACCCCGCTCCACAAGACGATGAGCATGAAGACCAGACAGATCAGACCGATGCCGACCACCACCGCGACGTTACCGGTCGCCGCACCCGCCAGAAAAAAGGCGATCACCAGCGCCTGCACCAACCCGATCATCGCGGTCTGCACGATCAGTTCCAGCCACTGATCAACGACCGACTGGGCGACGGCTTCGGTGCGCTTGAAGAACGCGAACAGAATGGCGACCGCGAACGAGACGAAGGTCACACCCATCGCAATGGTGATGAGCAGATGCACGATCTGCTCGGCGATGCCAAACAGGATGAGCGGCCAGGCGGTGAAGGCGCGGCCCTGTGCCGCCCCCGCCAGCGAGATGGCGGTGTCGATCTCGTCGCTGTCCATGTTCGCAAAGCGATAGCCTGCCAGTCCGCCGTCGAAGTAAGAGCCGTTCTGCGTCCAATCCATCGGCACCGAGGCTTGATGCGTGCCGAAGCCGTCGGTCATCGGGTTGGTGTTGAGCGGATAATACGCGCAACCGGTGCCCAGCAGCGACACGCTCGACTCGTAACCCATCACGTCCCGTCCGTGTCCGCGCAGGTAGGTCAGCGCGATGTCCAGTCCGTCGATTGGTCCCGGTGCGGTCGCGCCCTCCAGGTAGAGGTCGAAATGGTCGCACAGCGGTCCCATATCCAGGTCGGTCGAGGACACCTGTGTCAACGAGTCGAACGACGTGCCCGGTATGCTCTGCAAGCCGCTGAGGGTACTGGCGTACATCAACTGCCCGACCTGCAAGCGGAAGTCGTTCATACTCGTGTACAACGAGGGTCCGATCGTGAAGAACAGCGCCCCGGCGACGTACCAGGTCGCCGCGCTGCGGAAGTTGACCACCTCTAAACGAACGAATGCGGCCAGCATGTAGGTGATGCCCAACACGAACAGCGCCAGCACGAAGGCCGCGCTGACGGCCACGCTCAGGCTGCTGTTGGTCTGCGTGATGAGCGGCACGAAAGCGTGATCGATCAGCCATTGCGTGACGACCTTGATGGTGTAGCCCATCATGAAGGCCGCACGCTGCAAGCTCCAGTGGATCTCGGCGGCCAGCAGCAGCACGTTGTAGATGGCCTCATCGACCAGGCGTCCGATGTCGGGCAGCACGTCAGCCAGCAGTACCGGAAATTCAAATCTCATCGGCTTCTCCGCTTTTAGCAGTAGGGATTGATAGAGATAAGCGTCCACCCCAGCGACAAACAGGTCACGGATCAACAGGCCGTGTACCCCGCCGCCCATCATCAGCACACGCACACCGGATCATCGCGTTTTGATCTGGTCGCTGATCTGGATGATGTCGTCAGCACCGTGTAGGTAAGCGCCGACCAACACCGCATCAGGTCGTGCTCCCGGTAGCCGTGACAACAGTTCTGTTAAACTACGTGCCGTACCGACCACCTCCATACGATGGTCGGTCAGCAGCGCTTGTTGTGCCCCTAAAATCATCAGGTCAGCAGCATCCGCGATTACAATCCGTATCGCCATCGATCACCTCGCCCCCATGAACGGTTTCGATCGGACAGCGTAACACACATGCTTTTCACCGGCTGGGGGTAGAAACAGACACGCTGTCCTGTTTGTGCCAGCGTGTCTGTTTCTGCCAGAGATCAACGGTGTCGTTCAGTGGGGGGGATCCAGCAGGCCCTGCGTGCGAGCGGCATCGACGATGAGTTCGTTCGTCTGGACGTTGAGGACACTCCGCAGTCGGGCGCGCGCACGATACACCGAGCGCGTCGTGAGGTCTAACGTCAGCGCGATCTGCTGCACGGTCTGTCCCTGCGCGATAAGCCACAGCACCTCGCGGTCGGTTGTGGTCAATTCGTTCTGCGCATCAGGCGGTGCCAGATAGGTCAGCGCCCCCACGCGCGGCGAGACGTAAAACTTGCCCTGCGCGATCAGACGCAACCCGGCGGGCAGGACGATGTCGAGTTGCTCGCCCTTGTAGATGTAGCCGCTGATCCCCCGGCCCACCAGATGTTTGACGTAAAAACGGTTCAATTGTTCACTAAAAATAATCACATGGCGTTGTGGCTACTGCTGGCGCAATTGGGCAATGCGGCGGCTGAGGGCATTGATCGGGGTTTCGCTATCGTCCAGCAGCACCAGATCAGCGTGGGTGAACGCTGCGGTTCCAGCGCCATAACTGGCAACGGCACTGATCAGGCTTACCGGCAGTTGACTCATCTCGATGAATTCTACGATCTGCTGCCGCATACGGTCATTGGCCTCGATCACCACGAGGCGATGGACTTGCATCATACCAACCTTTCTCAATTGTAAGATTTTCAAGGCGGAGCCGGAAAACAGCGCGGGGACGAATTGGTCTATAATAGGACGAAACGACGCTCCTTGATTTCATTATAGTAGACTTTACGCTCAGATCAAACATTATAGTAGGCTAAATTAATGTGAGGTTCACTATGACCGATTATCTCCCCCTCGATGACCAGATCCGTGTGCTCTTTGATGCCGTTCGTCACCCGAAGGGACGACCTTACACCCTGCAAGAGGTCAGTGAGCGGATTGACGTCAGCCTGGCCACCATCAGTCAGATGCGCAGCGGACGCATCAAGAACCCGCAGCTACACACCCTGCGCGAGTTGTGCCGCTTCTTCGATGTCCCCCTGCACTACTTCGAGACCCGCACCATCGAGGCGTGCTATGCCATCTCCCAAACCAACCAACCCCCCATCCCCCCGGTAGCGCACGAAATCGCGGTCCACGCCGCCCGGCTTTCGCCCGCCGCACAACAGGATGTGCTGGTGCTGATCCGGTGGGTGCAGGCCGCGGAAGCGCAACAGCGCCGTGATCCTGGTCTGTCGCCTTTACCCCACCTGGAGGCCTTCGATGGGCAGGGCTGACCCGCCGTTATCGCTCGACCGCCAGCTCGCCGTGCTGCTCACCGAAGGGGTCGCCCCTGATGGCCGACCGGCCTCACCACCCCAGGTCGCGGCGGCTATCGGCCTCTCACACCAGGCACTGCTCAACCTGCTACAGGGGAAGAGCCGCCGTCCACGCTTACACACCCTGCGGGCGCTGTGCCAGTTCTACGCGATCTCGCTCGATTACTTCGACTGTCCCGGCGAGGCTGACTGCCGCGCCCACCTCGCCGCCCGACAGATCGCAACCGCTTCGCCCACCGTCCGACAGATCGCCGAACAGACCCTACAACTTACCCCCTGGGGACGGCGGCAGATGCAGGTGCTGCTCACCTGGCTCGAACAGGGGCGGCGTTAGAGACGAACCGCCGCCAACTGCTTCACTAACACCGGATACGGCGCACCCGCCGCGATAATCACTTCGAGCTGGCCGACTAACCCCATTGACCAGGGATCGTGCGCCGCCAGCGGGTGATGATCGAAGATGGCGATCACCGTCTGATAGATCGCGAGTTCAAGCACATCAGTATTGAGCAGCTCAACCGCTGCCGGTCGGGCTGCCAGCGGGCGGTCAGCCGCCAGCGCAAAGCGCCGCTCCAGTCGACGCAGGCGTGCATAGGTCAACAGGCGCTGGAGTTGGAAGAACACCACCAGCCAGCGATAGGGCATCAACGCCAGCGTCAGCGCGATCAGCGCGACCAGCAACTTCAAGCCGAAGAGCGGCGCGAGCAGTACACCGTCGATGGTAATGGCCCCTAACAACAGACCGCACACACTGATCACGAGATAGGCGTGAAAACAGACCAGCGCGCCCCCCTGCTTGAACTTGAGCAGTGGGGCGGTTTCCTCGCGCCACAGCCGACGGGTGCCGGGAATAAAGACCGCCAGGGTGTAGACGAGCAACGTACAATCCCGCACGACGACGACGATGTAGGACTGCTGCCCGGCAGACAGCCCCTGGAACGACGCGACCAGCAGGACGGTCAACAGCAGCACCAGCGATAGCGGACCAAGATAATCCAGCACACGATAGTCTGACCCTTCTGGTCCGAGTGGTTTGAGCAGATGATAGTAGCCGTACAACGTGAGGATCAATCCGGCCGACTGGAGCGCAACCGGTGTCAGGGATGGGGTGGTCATCGCGTTCTCGATCAGGGTCAGGGTGATCACCCACAGCGCAAACAGTGCCCAGATCGTCCGTGCTGCCGGGTCGGCCAACCTGTGCCGGTGCCAGGCGCGCCCCAAACCGACCGCAAAAGTCACCCACAGCAGCAGCCGCAAACCGGTGAACATCGCTACTGCCGTCGTCATCGGCTGGCCTCCAGGCTCAACCCATCGACATACGGGCGAAACGACGGCACTGACGAACGCCCACGGTAGAGTTCGTCAAAGCGCCGGGCGGTGAGCACCCGCTGCTGCACCACCGCCGCGAACCGGTTGGCATCGGCGGCTTGTGTATCATCGTTATCGGGGAAGGCCGCGTACAACCGACCGGCATTCGGGACATCGACGGTGAGTGCGGGCACCGCTGTCAGCGGATAAGGGGGGATGATCCAGCACGAGATGTGCCAGGAGATGCAAGACCGTGTGGGTCTGGTGAACCGGATGCCTCGTCTGGTTGTAGAAGATGTAATCGGCGCTGGTCGCCGGGATCCAGACCCCGAACAGGTCGTCGGTCAGCGACCAACCGGTGACCTGGATACGGCGCTGACGCTGGTGTTGCAGGGTGTTGATGAAATCGGGTAGGTTGAAATGGGTGAAGTCATAGACCAATGCATCGACGATGTCGTTCATGCTGCGTAAGGGGTGAGTCAAGATGTTCTCCTCTTAAAAGTATTACCAGGAAAGAGAGCAACAACGCGACATTGATGTGAGAGTGATACTACCGTAGATGAGAGGATATGGCAGCGGCCAGATGTCGCGGTTGCCCTCAGGATACGGTGGGGGGCGGTCAATTTCAGGCCAGAGTCCTATTTTGACCCTCATAGAGTCCTATTTTGACCTTTCAAATGTCGCAGATGCGACACCCGCGTCGCGTTAAAAGCGTTATGCTAGAAACATCACGTCATACGCATGAAAGGTCAGCCCCATGAATACGTCCAGACCGCCCCATCAGGTAAAACCGCTGTTGCTGCGGGTCATCCGGGCCGCCGAGATCCTCGCCCGCGCCCAGGTGACGACGTCTACGGCGCAAAATGATGACAAAAAACACAACTGGCGTGTTTTGCAGTAAGCTGAGACGACGGTTACATCAAGGAGGATCTCATGCCATCCAGAAACAGCAAGCGCTTGCCACCTAAACCCGGCTGGGCAGTGTATCTGCGCACCAGCAGTGAGGAAGCGCAGAACCCGGAGAACTCGCACCGCCGCCAGCGACATGCCATCGAACAGGCCCTCTTCACCCGGCACGCATTTCCCGTTTACCGGGAGTACATCGATAACCTGAGCGGGCGCTATGCCGACAATCGACCTGGCTACCAGCAGATGCTCGAAGACGCTCGCGCTGGAAATTTCTCGCACGTCGCGGTCGAGAACGCCGAACGCTTCGGACGCAACGACACCGAGGCCCTGGTCGCCATCGACGAATTACACGCGCTGGGCATCGCGGTGCGCTTCGCCGATTATCCCGACCTCGACCCCATCGACCCCGACGACCGCATCGTGGTCGGGTTGTCGTTCACGCTGGCACGGCGTGAATCCATCAAGCTTGGCCAGCGCGTCACCGGCGGGCTGCACGCCAAGCTGCGTAACGGCGGCTTTATCGGCAAGGCACCCGACGGCTATGTCAACTGCGAGGAGAAGGCCGAACAACTCGACAAGTCGAAAGCCGGACGCTACTTACGCTGGATTGAAACCGATCCGGCGCGGTTTCAGGTCTGGCGAACGGCCTGGGACCTGCTGCTCGAAGATCGGTTCACACTCGATGAGATCTGCGAAGCACTGCACGCGCGTGGGTATCACTATCGCAGCGGACGTCCCTTCGTCACCGTCCAGGCCAATGGCAAACGCCGGGCCAATAAGAACACGCTCTCGCGCATCTTTCACAATTGGTTCTATGCCGGGTGGGTTGTAAGCGACAAGGCGAACATCCCGCCCAAATCGGTGCGCGGACGCTGGCAACCGCTGGTCACCACCGAGGAGTTTGAGCAGGGACTGGCCATTCTCGCGCAACGTGATCAGCATCGCGTCGTCCGGCGCAAACATGATTATCTCCTCAAGGGCTTGATCTACATCCAGTTGCCTGATGACGCGTCGCCGGTCAAACTCACCGGCTCGACCTCTAATGCGGGCCGTACCGGGGGCGGCACGGCCTACTACTGTATTCCGCGCAGTGCGGTCAACCTGCGGTGCAGTCTTATCGACGCGTAGATCCCGGCGGCTCTCCTTGGCATCCAGGTCGATCCGACCCTGCTGCCGTTGATCCGCGCGAATTACACCGACGAGCTGGCACGTAAGCTGGGGCATCTGCGCCCGTCCGAACGTGAAGAACTGGCGACCTCGCTGCGCACCGTCGATCAAGAGGAAGCGCGCGCAGCACGTCTGTTTGCGTCGGGCAAGATCACCGAGCGGGTCTGGGATCTGCTGTGGGCCGATTGGCAAAATCGGCGCCGGACATTGCAGATGAGTTTAGAAGCGTTGAGCCAAAAACGCACCTTTTACGTCCAGAATCTGGATGCGGCACTCACTATCATTGCAAAAGTGGGTATACTGTATAATAAGTTGGAACGCGGCGATCAAAAAGATCTGCTGCGCCAGATGGTCGAGCGGGTTGTCGTCAACCCGGAGGGAACCCTCATTCGGCTGGAGTTACTCCCCCCGTTCTCCTACCTGCGAGATGTCACACAGCGGGTACGGGATGAGTCGGAGACAGAAGCGATTCAGGGAAAACAAAACACCAGCACGAGGGCTGGCGCATGTTGGGACTACGTCCTATCTGGTGACCCCACCAGGACTCGAACCTGGGCTTTTGCCTCCGGAGGGCAACGCTCTATCCACTGAGCTATGGGGCCTCAGCGGTTATGATAACAGAACTCAAGTTGATGAGCAAGTGGGTGTCTAAGAATGGAAGCGGCACTCACGATCATTGCAAAAGTGGGTATACTTTATCGAAAGCTGGAACGCGGCGATCAAAAAATCTGCTGCGCCAGATGGTCGAGCGGGTTGTCGTCAACCCGGAGGGAACCCTCATTCGGCTGGAGTTACTCCCCCCCGTTCTCTTCCCTGCGGGATGTCACACAGCGGGTACGGGATGAGGCGGAGACAGAAGCGGTTCAGGAAAAACAAAACACCAGCACGAGGGCTGGTGCATGTTCGGACTACGTTCTTTTAAGTGAGTCTGGAGGGATTCGAACCCTCAACCAATGGCTTAAAAGGCCACTGCTCTGCCGTTGAGCTACAGACCCACGCTATATTTTAGGCCAAAAACGGGAATAATCAACCTGTATTTCCGGTTGATAAGCAAATGCTCAGCCACTTACAGGGCGATGTGTGGGGCTGGCTGCTGTTGACCTCGATCACCTGCATAACAAAATGTGACGCCGCCGATCGGAAAACATCCACTGTAGATAAAATGCCGCTTACTGTCATCGTCTATCGGCTTGTTTCACACTATAATAGGACAAATCAGTGACCACCATAAAAGGATGTGTATGACCGTTTCTATCTGGCAGGCGAACGATGCCCAGCCCACCCGCGGGGTGGATTTTCTGGTGATCGGTGCGGGGGTGGTCGGTTGCGCGGCGGCCTCTTTCGCGGCGAGGGCCGGGCGTGAGGTCGTCATTACCGACCAGCGGACGGCGGGGGCCGGTGCCAGCGGACGCAACGCCGGCTTTATGATTACCGGGTTGGATACGTACTATCATCACGCCATCGAGACGCACGGGCACGCTGCGGTGCGCGAACTATGGACGCTTTCCGCACGGACGCACGACCTCTGGCGGGGATTTGCCGCCGCCGGTGATGTGCCGCTAGACGAGTGCGGTTCGCTGCTACTCGCGGAGAGCGCGGAAGAAGCCGCCGACCTGAAGCAGGCCGCACAGGTCATGCAAGCCGACGGTATCGATGTGATCTACTATGATCGTGATCCGTTGGGACGCGGGTATCATGCCGCGCTCGAACAGCCGTGGGACTGCGCCGTGCAGCCCTATCAACTGACGCAGGCCGTGCTGGCGCAAAGCGGCGCGGAATACATCCCCGGCAACGAGTTTTACCGGCTGGAGCAAGCCCGGCCCGGTTGTGTGCGTGTCTACACCCGGCAGACTATCTTCGAGGCGCGGAAGGTGCTGCTGTGTACCAACGCCTACTCCCCGCACCTTGACCCGTACTTCGTCGGCAAGGTCACGCCGACGCGGGCGCAATGTCTGGTCACCGAGCCGCTGCCGGAGCCGGTACTGCCGTGCTGCGGTTACAGCGATTACGGCTATATGTACTATCGTATGACGTTTGACGGGCGGTTGCTGGTCGGCGGGGGGCGCAAGACGCACAAAGCCGAGGAAGACGACACGACCGAAGACCGCATCACTGAGAACGTGCAGCGCACGCTGGAAGCCTACCTCGCCTATCACTTCCCCGATGTGGACTCGCCGGTATCGCGGCGCTGGTCGGGGGTGATGGGCTTCACGCCGGATAAGATTCCGCTGGTGGGCACGCTGCCCGGCAAACCGGATGTCGGCTTTGCGGTCGGCTTCACCGGGCATGGATTGGCCTTCGGCGCAGGCGCGGCGGAACGCGCGGTCGATCACCTGCTGCACGGAACGCATCCCGGCGCGTTGGCAGCGGAGCGGCTGGACTGATGCCCGGCGAGCGCGACCTCTCACGGCGGCATTTTCTGCTGCTGGGGATGCTCGGCGGGGCGGCGGCGGCGACCTGTGCCGGGGGCGGCCTGCTGGGTGTGGGCTGGTTGCTGCGCCGTCGTGATACCACACCGACCGACGATAATATTCGAGTGCTTACCAACCTCACGGAGACGCCGATGCCGAATAGCTACCCTGAGCTAATCACCAAAGCAGCGTGGGGCGGCCTGCCGCCGAACCACAATTCCACCGGCGAGAACGGCTTCTTCAGCGCGGAAAACAGCGACGGCTGGCGCGTTTACGACCAACCGCTAACGGACGTGTATAACACGGTTGTGGTGCATCATTCGGTGGTCTATGAAGGCGACGACCTGAGCACGATGCTCGCCGTGCAAACGCTCCACCGGGAACAAAACAACTGGGCTGACGTGGGCTATCATTACCTGATCGGCAAGAGTGGCGCGGTCTATGAGGGGCGGGACATCCGCGCACGCGGGGCGCACGTCGCCGGCTACAACACCGGGACGATTGGTGTGTGTTTGCTGGGCAACTTCGAGGAAGACACGCCGCCACCAGTGCAGATCGCCGCCGCCCACACGCTGATCGGCTGGCTGGCGACCACCTTCGCGCTCACGCACATCGACGGACACCGTGCCTTCAACGACTGGACGCAGTGTCCCGGCGTGAACCTCACGGCCTCCCTGGACGACTTCGCCACCCGCGCCGGGTTGACGGTCGGCACCGAGGGCTACGTCGCGCCGGAGTCGTGATCGTGGTTGGCGGGGCGATTGTTTTCGCGGTACTGCGCCGCGAAGTGGTCGAGCAACGTGCGGTGGATGAAGATGAAGCCGCCGCCGAT
>DAOTTX010000026.1:0-12797 GCA_034437515.1 Anaerolineae bacterium | reverse complement strand
CAGGTTTTTGTGTGTTATTCCAGATTCAGCCAACCCTTCGCCGCCGTCAGCGACCACTCCGCAGCGGACAGCTTCTCGCGCTGGTAGCTCTCGGACGGCTCGTTGAGCAGCGTCAGCCGTGCCAGGTGCAGCAGATTCGCCGCCGCCGTCATCAGGTGATCCGCCGCGTTGCCCTCCACCCCGTGAATCACGGACGTGTGCGACTTGATCGCTACCGTAGCGTTCGGTGTGCCGTTCCGGGTCGAATTTCATCGGGATTGCGCTGATTTCTAACCCCAGCGCGAAGCTCAGGCGTTTCGCCACAGTGGTTGCCTTCGGGGAGCCAACATCAGCAGGCAGGAAGAGTGCTTACCTACCGATATTTTTCTCCTCAATCGTATCGTGATCGACCAGAATCATCTGCGGGGTGTGCTTGCGGCTGCGCTCCATATCATAGAGAATGCGAGCGATGATACGGGCGGCACTGCTTCCGGTTCCGCCCACACCGACAACGTAGAGGTTGTTGTATAATCTCATCTATGGTAACCTACGGTAGTCATGTTGTGTTAGACGCAAATCAACGGCGTATGGGTGATTGTAATGGAAACAAATATTCAACGACCACCAATTTATACGATTGGATACGGAAATCGGCATATTGATCGTTTTATTGATTTGTTGAAGTACCGTAAAATTGAATATCTCATAGATGTTCGATCAAGCCCACGATCCGGCTATAATCCTGACTTCAGCGGAACTCAACTTGAAAAAAAACTTCCCTCCGTTGGAATCAAGTATGTGTTTATGGGTGAAGAACTTGGTGGGAGACCCAGTGATCCTAACTGTTATACAGAAGACGGTAAGGTAGATTATGAAAAAACTCGCCAGAGCCGTCTATTTCAATCCGGAATGGAGCGTCTTTTTAAAGCTAATCATGATCAACGTCTGACACTTGTCCTCATGTGCAGTGAGCTAAGACCAGAAGACTGCCACCGTAGTAAGATGATTGGTGAGGAGCTAGTTCTTAAAGACTGGGACTTTGATGTAAAGCATATTGATGAAGAAGGAGAGAAAAAGTCTCAGTCTGATGTGATTAATGTTGTCTATAAGCAGCTTGGATTAGACAAACCGCAACAAATGCTCTTATTTCCTGATCCCGATATAGAAACTACATCGAGACCAAAACTAACATCAAAACGTGTATATCTAAATTTAAACGATCATGAATAAACCAGATATAAGTCTGTTCACAATAGGTGTTTATGGGTATTCAGAAGATCAATTTTTCCAAGCATTAAAAGATAATCAAATTGACTTGTTCTGTGATGTGCGGCAACGTCGAGGGGTACGTGGATCAAAATATGCTTTTGTCAACAGCACATACCTCCAGCAAAAACTACAAAACATGGGTATTGGTTACTTGCACACCAAAACCCTAGCACCAACCAAAGAAATCCGCGAGAAACAGAAAGAAGCCGATAACAACGCAGGCGTAAAAAAACGCCAACGTGATATGTTAGGCGAAATATTCATCAAAGCATATCGTTCGGAAATTCTCAGTGATTTTGACATTTCTCAATGGTTAGAGGAGGTTGGGGACGCTAAACGTATTTGTCTTTTTTGTGTTGAACAAGCACCTGCCGCTTGTCATCGGTCACTAGCTACCGAACACATTGCATTAAACATGGGGTTGAAAATTTATCATATTGTACTATGAAAGTCATTATCGTATCCAAAACCAGAATGTATGAAGATGCTTGCGTTGGTGGCATTCTAATGGACACTAACGAAAGCATAAGATTACTCTCGTCAAATGGAGAGAATCAACCTAGTAACACTTCTTTGGAGGTGGGTCAGGTGTGGGATATTGAAATAACAAGACCTCAGCACATTGAGCCGCCACATATTGAAGATGGCTGGATTCAGTCTCAGAGGTATATGGGTACCCAAACCTCGCTGCGTGAGACGCTAATTTGGCGAGCAAATCATATGCTTGTGAAGGGGCCTTCAACAGACTTATATGATGGCCTGCTAAATTTTCCAAATCATGGTACAGGTAATGCTTACATCAGTACTAATCAAGGTATTCCTTCTAGAAGTACTTGTTTCTGGCAGCCCAACAACACATTGAAACGTGTAACAAAGCAAAACAACGCAGGTGAATTAAGGTATCGCTATCTTTTCCCAATTGAAAGGGATCGAATTTTATCAATCCCTTTCGTTGGGTACGGTGAGGCACCAGAACAAATACCTTCTGGTGCGTTGATAAGACTGTCACTCGCGCGTTGGTGGGACGGAAACGGAAGACATGAAAAGCGATGCTATCTCCAACTGTCAGGATGGTATCCAGGGTAATTCGTGAACAGCGCCAGTTCCTTCGTCTGGTATGGCTTCATCTTGCGTCCCAGTGCGTATACGTCCGGGATGTGCAGCGTGGATTCGCCGTCCCACAAACCACCGTCAATCAGGCGACCCGCGAGCGTGAGCGCCTGCTGGTAGGCTGCCGCGTCCGTTTCGCCGCCCGTGAGCTTCACGCGGCTAATGGGCACGGCCCGCGTCCCCTTCGCCAGCGGAATCTCGACGGTCGGCTCGGTCTTCGTCTTCGCCTTGCGCTTCGGCTTCGATTTAGACTTGCGTTCCGGCTGGGGCGGGTCGGGGAGCTGGGGCGGATTCGCCTCCAGCGCCACCAACTTGTCGTAAGCGGCCTCCAGCGCGTGCTTGTCGTTGTGCGTGCCGGGGATGCCCCCGGCGTAGTTGTGGGTCACCGCCAGGTCGCCACGACCCATCAGGACGGTGGCGGGGCCATTAGCGGGCATGGTGATGGTAATGTGCAGGGTTGCAGCCATTGACTAGCCCTCCCGGCGCAGTGCCAGCGCCAGCAGCAGGACGGCGCTCAGCCCGTTGAAGATCGGCGGGGGCGCGAACGCCAGCAGGCCACTGGGTCGCCCAGCGCGATCGCGACTGCGGGCGTCGTACAAGGTCTTCAAACGCAGGTGAATGTGAATCATGATTGAACTCCTATTGGGTTGAGTAGATGCCCCCGTGGTCGCGGGGGTTGATGTGCAGGTGGTCGCACAGCTCGCGCAGCAGCAGGCATCCGTGTCTGCCGTGACAGACGCCAACGCCGAGGCGTGGGTTGAACGCGAAGTGCGCGCCGGGGTGGTCGCGTCGGTGACCGGCGGGGCAGTGGGCGGCTATCCAGCCGTTGGGCTTGAGATAGCCGCCATGCGTCAGCAACCGGACACTGACGGCGTCCAGCAGACGTGGGTTGAGGGTGTCGCTTCTCGCCAGTCGTGGCGGGTCGCGCACCTGTGGGGTGGGCATCGGAAAGGCCTCCAGGGGATAGTGATGGTCGGTCAGGGTGTGCAGCGTGCAGCGGTCACGTCCGGGCTTGGGGTTACGGCTGCCCGGTAGGCGCAACGCGCCTGCGACGTGGGTGCGGTCGCCGTCCAGATGTTGCGCCAGCCCTCGCAGCACCGCGTTGGCGGTCCGCCAGTCGACGGTCGGTGCGGTCAGCCACCAGTAGGCGTGGACGCCGCCACCACTTAGCACCACCGCCGAGGGTGACGGGTGGGTGTCTCGCAGCCGGGGCAGGACCTCCGCCGGGGGGCGATCGATGTCGGCAAACAGCGCCGGGAGGTGGTGCAGGTTCGCCGTGCCGCCGCGCCGCCAGCGGCCCAGATCGGTCTGTCGGGGGGCGACGCTGTAGAAGGCGTGCCAACCGCGACGGTTACCCGCCAGCAAGTCGTGCAGACCGCTCGCCAGCGCAGAGGTGTCCGCCAACGCAATATGGCGGGAGGGGGTGGCTTGCCCGGGACGGACGGCGCTCAGGGTCAGATAGCCAGCCGATCGCCGGTAGAGCGCGGTTAGGAAGGCGACCGTCTCAGCCGGTGTAGTCATGGGGCAGCGGGAACAGCATCGGTTGTGTGGGGGCGCTGCCGCTCGGCTGAGAACGGCTCCGTTTGACTTGCGGCGTGCTCGGCGGGACGTCATCCGGGACCGCCATGTGATCGGGTTGCCAGCGTTTCGCCTTTGCCCGAATCGGTGCCCCTGCCTGCGGGGGCTGCGGGCGGATTCCCGCTTGATTCGACGCGACCCGTACCAGCGCCGCCGCCAGTCCGCCCACCGATTCGGGATCAGCAGCTTTCTTGGAGCGTAGGTACTTCGTCAGCCAGGCCGTCAGCTGCTCGGCGTGGACCGGGTACGTCGCAAAGTCGGGGTGGTTGACGCCCTCACACAGCATGAGCGTCCCGTCGGAGGGGTGCGGCACGCCGCGTTCGAGTGCGCCCGTCACCCGCGCCGCAACCTTCGCCAGCTTGGCCTCATCCAGCCGACCGGCACGCCGCAGCCGCTTGACGACCTTCGCGTTCAGGTTCGTCTTCGCGGCGGCCTTCGGCGGCAGCAGCCGGATCGTACTTGTATCGCCATCAGGGGGGGATAGGGTCACGGCCTGATCCTCATGGGGTTCTGTCACCGTCTCGACCTGCCAGAAGGCAGCGTCCTCGGCGTCGTAGGCGTTGTCGTCGGCTTTGAACATCGCCGACGGATCGTCGAGCACGTCGTCCTTGGCGATGGCGTTCATCAGCGCGGTCTCGAAGCCTGATTCGCCTTCGGTCAAGGCGTCCAGGCCGGTCAGGCCCAGATCGCCCGTCAGCAGCTTGGCTGCCCGCTGCTTGCGGCTCATGAGCTGGACGGCGGTGTGCTCCATCGTGCCCTCACAGTACAGATAGACCGTCTTGCACAGATCGTGGGTCTGGTTGAGCCGATACGCTCTAGCCGAGGCCTGCATCATCGTGCTCAAGGAAAACGTCACCTCGTAGAAAATCAGGGTGGGCGTGAACAGCAGGTCGAGTCCGGTCTTGACCAGCTCCGGGTTGTCGGGTAGCCGAGAGACATTACTGCCTCTCAGCCCCCTAAGAACCGTACGTGAGAGTTTCCCCTCATACGGCTCAAGCCTTTTTAACGCCCTTGTTAGGACGCGGCTTCTCAACAGATAGTTTTTGGTTGTGAACTTGCATGTGGCAGTTGGGGTGTAGCAGAACAAGGTTATGATCCTTGTCGGGGCCACCCAGAACACGTGGGATGATATGGTGGAGATGCCAGCCAGTTTCAGCCGTTATCTTCTGTTCGCATATCGGACATTCTCCCGTTTGTGATTTCCAGATACGGATCAGTTGCCGTCTACCGTACAGTTTATTTTCCATACGGCGGCTCAGACGTTTCTCGAAGTAGGATTCCCATTCTGGGTCGAAGGGGTTTGCGCCCATACGGATCGGCACATGACGTTCGATCTTCACGTCTGTGCAGTAGTAAAGCCAGCGTAACCGACCTTCATCTTCCCCTTGGAACGCCCAACTCCGACTTCCTTTGGGTGGGAAGTACTTGTCCTTGATCCATGTCTTGCTTTTGTTAGGGTGTCTGCGTTTCGCCCATTGCCACAGGGCTTCAAAGATGGATTGATCTGCTCGGTCGAATGTCCGGGTACTGCATATATGTCTGTGATACAGTGCCCATCCACGAATGACCGGATTGATTAGCAGGAGCAAGCGTCCAGCGGGCATTTGTTTATTGCGTTTGAGAATGCCACGCACATTTTCCAGTAGATCTTGGACGCTGCGTTTAGAAGGTTTGATGATGAGTTTGCCGTTGTATTTGCGTAGATTCTGGCTCAAGAAATCGAAGCCATCGTTGATATGTGTGATCTGTGTTTTCTCTTGCGAGAGTTCAAGACCACGTTCCCGAAGGAAGGTTTCAACGATAGGCTTTACCTCGTTTTCCAAAACTTCACGCGAAGCACCGGTGATGATGAAATCATCCGCGTAGCGAACCAGGTTCACTTTTGCGTTGTAACCAGATTTGGGTTTGGGGAAGTGTTCCCTTAGAACCCTATCTAATCCGTCCAGTACCATGTTTGCAAGAACCGGTGAGATGATCCCGCCCTGCGGCGTGCCATCTTCCGTGTCATACAGCATCTGACCTTCCATGTATCCCGACTTCAACCATTTCCGCAGGATTGTCTTGTCCATTGGGATATGTTCAAGTAACCACTCGTGGCTGATTTGGTCAAAGCATGATTTGATGTCACCTTCAAGTACCCATTGTGCCGAGTGCCGTTTCGAGAGGACATTGAAGCAGTACCCAATGGCATCCGCGCATGAGCGCATAGGCCGGAATCCAAAGGATGTTGGGTCTGCTGTTGTCTCTGCCACGGGTTCCAACGCGAGAAGCCAAAGGGCTTGCATCGCACGGTCGATCATCGTGGGAATACCGAGTGGACGACGTTTACCGTTTCTTTTCGGGATATAGGTACGCTTCAGCGGCTGGGGTTGATACCCGTGATGTTGCATCCGCTGAATGCCTTCCATCTTCTTTTCCGGGGTGTCCCAGATTTCTCCGTCAACGCCCGGTGTGTTCTTACCTTGGTTTTCTGTCACTCGTTTGACTGCAATTGCTTTTGCATAGAACGAGCGGGTCAGTAGACGTTGCAGGGATTTCACCTTATTCCATCTACCTTCCTGGGTTGCCTTCACGATACGCACTTGTAGCCGACGCACGTGGGTATGGGCTTTCTGCCAGTCAATGGCGTGCCAGCCTCCCACATTGTGAGAGACCGCACCAGTAGGTTGTGCTACCGTCATTTGCTTTGTCTCCTTAATCGGTTCTTCAAGCTATTTCGTGATAAAAGACCTGGTGGAAGTCTGCCCGCTTTCGCGTGAGATGATGTCGGCTTTCGCCTCAACCTCTATCTGTTCGATTACAGAGCAGCATTCGCTTTCTCCACCTTCCTTTACCCGCAACGTCATTGGCGTGCCTTACGGCTACCTACCACTTGGGAACGTTACGGGCTTACCGTGTTCATCTTGAGTAACAAGGATGGGTTAGGATGCTCTCTATCCGCCGGTGGCTTTCACGTCCATGACAGGGTAATCTGCACACCCTGTACCAGCCACTTCCCTTTTGGGCCAAGCCTATCAGCATCTTTGGCTTGTTCGTGCTAACGACGGTTACAAGAATTTGCATATGCTCACCATACCATCCACCCTAGCCCCTATCCGCTTTGATGCTGGCAGAACTACCATTTCCTCACGGTTCTGGTAGCAGTCAATAGACTGTAGGTACATTGTCAGCGGGCTTTATACGGGTCATTGCTTCCCCGCATTACCGCGTAGGGTACTGCTGATGGAACAACAGGTTCGCTCCAACCTTTCGGTTGTCGAACAATTACTCAAGACGCTTTCACGTCACACACAGATCAGCACATTGACGCCCCGGTCGCGCTCGCGGTGCACGACCGCCTCGCGCCGCTCGGCCCCGATCGTGTTCTTAAGCACATAGGGCACCGCACCCGGCACGTGCTCCCGGATCAGCTTTTCGATGCGCGGCTGGATGTCTCGGGTTCCGGTCTGGCGCAGGTAGACCACGCACGGGCGGGCGGCGGCCAGCTCCTTGGTCAGCAGGTTGATCAGCGCACGCTCCTTGGCGTAGATCCGGTCCTCGCCGAACGACGGGATTTTCGTCACGGTGTGGGGCCGCTTCTTCCCGGTGATCGGACTCTTGAGGTTGTGGATCACCTCGGTCGGGCGGAAGGCCGTGCTCGGCTGGCCGAGCGCCCACTGTAAGTAGGCCCCCATGAACGAGTTGTCGCCCTCCCATTTGCGCTGGATTAAGTAGTCTTTAAGCTGGGAGCGGGTGCGGTCGTACTGGGCGTAGGTGTCCGCGTCCATCTCGACGGGCAGCGCGATCTCCTCGTAGCGGGGCAGGTGCTTGCCGAGGTCCTTGAGGCTGAAGTACACGGTGTGGTCCAGCATCTCGGCCACCAGCGCCGGCGAGATGCCCGGGGCCTCCTCGTAGGGCCGCTCGTAGGTGCTGGTGCCGGTGTAGGCCCCGGTCTCGCTGTCGTAGGTCGGGCGCTCCTCGACCACGCGCTCGCGCACGCCCATCTGCTCGACCCAGCGCGCCTCGGCCCGACCGCGCTGCTTGCCGGCCGACTCGATCACGGTCTGGAAGCCGCATGAGCCGCGCACCACCCGCGACAGCCGGTCAGCGCCGCCCCACGGGAAGCGCCGCCGCACCCGGTCGTTCAGGTGATACTCCAGATTGAACAGCGACGACGACCGTCCATTGAACGGCGTCCCGGTCAGGCCGAGCACCTTGTCGGCGATCCCCGCCAGCCGCCCGAAGGCCTCGCCGTTGCCGGTGTCACTTGACTGGGCCTCATGTATTTCGTCCCAGATCAGCAGAAACACGCGGTCGGGGTAGTGGCGCTTGAGGTATTCGTCGATGCGATAGCGCGGGTTCTTGGGCGGGTACTTGTGCCCCGGCTTGGGCCGCGCCCCGCGGTCGCGTGCCTCGCACCACAGCGGCGTGTGGCACTGATCGCAGGCGCGTGCCCCCGACTTTAGATAGCGCTCGGAGGCCGGGACGGTCTGGCCACGCCGCTGCTGGGTCACGGTCGTCCCGCAGTGAGGACACTGGGGCGTGCGCTGCTTGGTGACGCGGTCACCCGGCGCGTAGCCCTCGGGGGTCGACTGGTTGGCCGGCCACAGCGCGGTCGGCACCTCGCGCCACACGACGGCCGGTTCGCGGGCGCAGCCCAGCTTGGTCAAGTCGCGCTTGATCAGGCCGATCTTGGGGATCCCCGCGCCGATCCGAGCCGCCTTCGCCATGAACGCTTTCACGTCCTCGTGGCGGTCCAGCCGCTCGACGATGCTGTCCGGGTGGATACTGAGCAGCTCGCGCTGCCATTTCTCCACTAGGTGCGGCGGGGCCACAATGAGCACCACCTGGTCGGGGCCGATCCGGTCACGCAGCGCCGCGACCGTGCCGGAGGCCACCGCGGCGGCGACGGCACCCCCCATGGCCGTCTTGCCGGTCCCCATCATCCCAGAGAGCAGCACGCCCTTGCGCTGCTCGAAGCCTTTGGTGATCGCCGCGATCACGTGCTTCTGCGCGGTGTACAACGGATGCACCCCGTTCAGCCGCACCCGCCCCAGAAAGCGCCCCAGCCCGTTCAAGTCGAACGGATAGAGGGGCGCGAACTTGTCGTTGAGGTAGGCTCCCAATGCCGTCTTGTTGGCGGTGATGAAACCCAGCAGCGCCTCGTCACCCGCCATCTCGACCGTGGTCCCGTCATCACTTAACAGCGTCAGCGTCGTCGATGGCTTGAGCTTCATCACGGTCTTCTTGACCGTGTTGTCCGGGTCTTTCGGATCAGACTCGACCTCGACCCGGGCAACCGCCTCAACGTGCTGCGTCTTGCCACGAATCGCGACCGTGCCGTAGGCATCGGTGTCGATCACTGCGCCGTCAGCCACGCCCGCCGCCAGCACCAGCGCGGTGTGACCCGGACGCGGCGCGACGACCGGGGTAATCTGGCTCGGTGGCGGTGGGGGCGTTAGCAGCGCCTGGAAGCCGTTGCTCGCCCACGCGCCGTGATCCGCCAACAGCCGCAGTCCCTGCGCGTCATCGACCGTGTCGGGCGCGAACACGAAGCGGGCCCGTCGCGGTGGCGGCGGCAGCTTGTAGACCGGCTCGTTCTGGACGGTGAGGAGAGTCGGATGGGCCTTCTGATCGGCGATGTCGGCGTAGTGTGCCTCCGGATCAGGGTGCTTCCCGGGCACGGCGGCCACCACAATCTGGTCGTACTCGCCGAGGTGTTTGCCGGGCAGCCCCCACACGTCGACATGTGCCGTGTGCCCTGCCAGGAACCCCAGCGCGTGTTCGGTCAGGTGGTGCTGATAGACACACCACAGTACCAGCCCGCCCGGCTGAATCCACTTCCAGCTGTGGCGCAGGAAGCGGAACTCGACCCGCTTGGCGTCAGCCGCCGCCGCGTCGTGGTCGTAGGGCGGGTTGAACCAGCCGACGCTGAACGCGCCTGTAGAAGCACGCAGCCGTTCGACGTCGCAGCGCACCGCCTGCGTTGGCCCGAAACGGCTGATACATACGTTAGCACGGGCCCCATCAAGTTCGTTGGCGTAGGGGGTGGTCCGCCAGGCGGCCGCCGCCGTCTCCAGAAAGACGCCCTCGCCCGCATATGGGTCGAGTAGCTTGTGGGCCGGGGTGGCCGGGGCCACCAGTGAGGTGATCGCGGCGTGATGCTTGGCCTCCACGGCAAAGAATCCCATCACTGCCTTATTTTCCATACGGGACATTTTCGTATATCTCCTATACAATTATGGGTGTGAAGTGACGAGACGGGTGCAGGTTGTGTCGGATGGCACACCCCAGCACGACGGTCGCGCTCATGATCGGGGGAGTCGGATAACACCGTTGGCCAGTCCGCCCGTGATGAGCCGCGTCCAGGCGTCGGCGTCCAGGTCGACCGCCAGCAGATCGATCTCGCCGCCGCTCCGGGCCGGTCGTACCAATCCCGCCGCCCCGCCGACCTCGTACAGAAAGCCGGCCCACGCCTCGAACACCGGCACCTTGACCAGCTTGCGCACGTGGTCTATCAGCTTGGCGACCGCCTGCGCCTCGCTCGTGCGGAAGATCCCGGTGGTTGATTTGCCGCCGTAGAGCGGGTCGGTCAGCCACGCGTGAACCAGCACCGCGCTGGTGAAACGCGCCTCGCTGATGTTGTGCACGAAGGCGGTGAACATGCCGGTGTTTGCCACACCATCCGTCTCGCCGGCGCTCAGCTCGATCGCCGGGGCGTCCCACGGCACCAGGTTGACGGCCTCGCCCTTGGCGAGCTTGGCACGAATGGCAGCCACCGCCGTGCTGGGACCGCCCATATTGAGATACAGCAGCGTGTCCTGGTACACGGCGTAGCCGTAGCAGTAGACGTTGCCGGTGATGGCTCCGGTTAGCTCACCGACGTAAGCCTGCCCGATGGGGGTGCGCGTGGCGTTTGACGAGGGGGCAGACACTGTGACCGATTTGCCGCGAGCCGCTTCAACTGCCGTTTGCAGATGGTCGGGCAGCGCCTCCGGTTTCAGCACCCGGATGGCGGGTTCAGCCTCAGCTTCATCGGTGATGGGTTTATCATCCGGTGTGATGGTCGGCTCCGATTCAGTGGAGGTTTCGTCCGCAGGTTGAACGGTATCCGGTAGTTCGTCTGTAATGGGGTCAGCCGTTGTGCCGCCATCCCAGTCCGTGCCGTTGACGATGGCCTCACGCCGGGCGATATGTGTCGCCAACAGCGATTGCCCACCCGCACCGGGCACCAGCATGATCGGCTCGTCGCGGCGCACGCGCAGGTCGTTCATGCGCGGCGGCTCAGCGTCCAGCGTGCGCTCAAACAGCGCGTGCTGGTGTTTGCCCCCCAGCGCCTCCTGAAACTGCACGGTGTAGCCAAACGACTCGTATTTGTCGGTCTGGCGGATGTCGAAGCGATGCAGGACGGTGCCAACCTGTCCCTGCGCGATGGCCGTCCCCGTCTCGTCCAGCTTGAGGGTAGCGCTGGTGTAGACCGTCTGCCCGACCGTGAAGCGGGGATAATGGACACCCGGCACGCCCTCCGGCTCAGCAGGTGGTTCGGCTACCGGGGGCACGGCCTGCGTGATAGGGGCTGGCGTCGGCTCTTCGGGAGTCGTGACAGCCGGAGTTGCAACGGGGGGCGGTGGGCTGTCCGGTGCGGATTTCAGGTCCATCTCGAAGCACCAGGTTTCACCGAGTGTCTCGAAATCAACGTTGTAGCTGTGACCTAACTCGCCTGCTGCCCCAAAACATTGCGTGATGGTACCGGGTGTGTCCTCCTTGATCGTGCCGCCCCCCAGCGCCGCGAAGTCAGCGACAGCTTGGACACGGTCGCCGACCTTGTACTGGCCGCCTGCGTTCGTCCCAACAGTTGGTACGACTTCTGGCGTGGGTTCGGATGTTGGCCCATCAACGGCTGATGCGTCGTTGACGCGCTCGATCAACTGCGTGATGGCCTCCGGGAGCGTCTCGCCGATGGTGTACCACGCCTTGCGCTTGCGGCTCCAGCGACAGCCCGCTGCCTTGAAGGCCGCTCGGTGCGGGTAGGTGTTGCCGGTGATCCACCACCAGGGCGGCTTGTCGTCCCGTAGTTGTGTGCGTTCGACGTGGATGGCCTCGGCGGTTGCGACGGACATCGCAACCGTCTGACCCGGTGTCGCGGCTCGGTAGCCGGTCGGGTTGTAGCGCGGTCCTTCACGGAAGCGTGGCGGTTGATAGTCGGGTTGATCCTGCGTGGGAAACGCGTGCCAACCGTGGTTAGTGCGACCGGGATTGTCGAACCAGCGCCAAACGCCGCTGCGAATTACACGGTGCTGGCGGGTAACGGCCTCGACCTGGGTGAGTTGGTCGTTGGTGAGATACAGCAGCAGCGTCCCGCTGTGAACAGTGGTCTGACCGTCGATCTGGACGTAGTGGTAGCTGGCTCGCTTCGACGTGACATCGCGGGCGGCCTCGCCGTAGAGCGTCAACAACACGTCGCGGCCACAGCCGGTGTAGCCCAGCTTCTGCGCCGAGATCGTGCGGCCCTGATAGGTGATGCGCTGGGACCCGTAGGTTTCCACCGCAATCAGGTGATCAGTCATGGGGTGTCCTTTCATGGACTGGCGAATACTCGCCGCCCCCGCCGCGATAGCGGCGCGCTTCATCGAAGCGCGTGTTTGAAGGCCGTCTCAGACTCTGAACCGCTCACGTTCGCTCCGTGTACCCGTTGGTTATACGTTCATCATAACAAGTAAATCCCTGAGATCACTGTATACTGTCTCTAATTCTCTGAATGAAGTCTCTGATATATGAAAAACAGGTACATTGTTAAGTTTCTGAAACTGCGGGATGTTGAGGATCGATCCTCAACGTCTGTAAGGTTTGCTGGAAAAGTTGACGCTGGGGACGCTGACCGC
>DAOTTX010000025.1:0-8213 GCA_034437515.1 Anaerolineae bacterium | reverse complement strand
CTGGGGGACGTGGGCCAGCACCACCTCGCCGGCGCCGCCACACCAGGGACAATTGGGCTGCGGTGCTTTCCGCCCCTCGATGACCGGCGGCGTCTCGCCGTTCTTGAGCTTATAGGTCAACAACGCCGCCACGCTGCGGACCGTGGGGTCTCGTTGCACTCCACCGGGGGGGGGCGCGCCGTTGATGGCCATTGCTGGCCCGCCTTGCTCTCCACCGGAGGGGCGTGCGTCGTTGATGGACATTGCTTGGCCGGTGTTATCTTCCTTGGATGAGAGACAATGGATTGAGACGATGGCGTTTCATCGTTTTGCGGCGCGTCCGCCCTCGGATCATCACCGCTGTTTCCACTGTTGTTTTCACACTCTGCTTGCGAACTCCCCCATGCTCACCGCAACCCGCAAGCGAATGGGACTGATCGGCCCCAACAGATGGGGCAAGAGCACGCTGTTGCGCGATCGCCGGATAAATCGTCTCACCGACCGGGCAGGCGCGCATCGCCTACTGCTTCCAAGACCCCCAGTTGATCTACACCAGCGCGTCTGCGTCATCAGGATAGGGCACTTCAAACTGACAGTGATACAAGTATCTTCTCCAGATTCCAGGATGCTCATGGTGGGTGACAAACCCAGGGTAGCCCCGCTTTCGGTTGTTCCCTTCGACAGACTGTCAGAGGAAGGCCTTGACATACATCCGATATTCTGCTACAATGATGACTAACTAGTAAGTTATCATTATTTTTACAGGAGGTGTTTATGACCCCCAGACCCGACGTGAGCGAGATGCGCACCGCCCAGATCATCGAGGCCGCCACCGTCGTCTTCGCCAAGAAAGGCTTCGACAGCGCCACGATGGAGGACATCGCTGATGAGATCGGCATCAACAAGGCCACGATTTATCTCTATTTCGACAGCAAGGACGCGCTCATCCACGCTATCGCCGAGCAACTCTTCGCCCAGGAGTTGGCGGATTTGCAGACCGCTGCTGAAACACCCGACACGGCCACCGAGCGGCTCACCGCCTATTACGAGACGCTCATCGCCGAGGAGGCAAAAGTGCTGCCGCTGATGCCCATCTTTTACGAGTTCTGCGCCCTGGGCCTGCGCCGCGAGGACGTGCGCGCGGTGATCGCCGATTTTATGCACCGGTTGACCGGGCTGCTGGAGGCCATCATCACAGAGGGCATTGAGAGCGGCGAGTTCGCGCCGACAGATGCGCGCCAGGCAGCGCGGGCGCTGGACGCGCTGTTGAGTGGCACGACCCTGCACTGGGTCTACGCGCCGGAGGAGGTGGACGTCAAAGCGCAGTTGCGCTACGGCGTCCGGTTGATATTTCGCGGATTAGTCAGTCATTCATAGTTAATCAAGGAGATCACAGATGAACAGGAAACTCAAGTCACTTGCAGGTTCTCTCGTATTGGCCCTGTTGCTCATTGGCGGCGCGCTCGCGCTGCTTGGAGCAGGGGATAATGGCCCGCCGCCGGTGTTGGCGCAGGGGCCGGATGGACACGATGTGTATTATGTCTCTGTCGATGGTAACTGCGGCGGTGAGACGCCCTGCTACACCACGGTACAAGACGCCGTGGACGCCGTGGACGATCCCACCGATGAGGTGTGGGTCGCTACGGGCGTCTACACCGGCGTCAACGCTTATGGCGGCCTCAGCCAGATGGTCTACATCAGCAAGAGCCTGACGCTGCGTGGCGGCGCCAACGCCGACTTTTCCGCCTGGGACCCCGCCCTCTACACCACCACGTTGGATGCGCAGAGCAACGGCCGTGTCATCTACGCCACCGGCCCCGACATCACCGTCACTCTTGAGGGGCTGGATATTTACGACGGCTACGCTCTGGACGCCCCCAAAGGCAGCGGCGTCTACCTCACCCAAGCCAGTGCCACCATTACCAACTGCACCTTCCGCGAGAACGGGCATTCCACCGGTTTTCAAAACCGGGGCGGCGGCTTATACATCAGCAGCGGCAGCGCCCTAATCGCCCACAACAACTTTTACAACAACCAGGCCGACTTTGGCGGCGCCCTTTCCATCGAATCCGCCGCCGGGGTGACACTGCGCGGCAATCACATCCACCACAACCTCGCTTATCGCACCGCCAGCAGCCGGGGCGGCGGCATCCATGCCTACAACAGCCCCTACCTCGTCTTGGAGGACAATGAGATTTACGAAAATCAGGCCGGGCCTTCTTATGTCAGCCAGGGCGGGGGCATTTCCCTGGTCGAAAGCGATTATGCCCGGCTAGAAAATAACCGCATCTACAACAACGAGGTGCAACTGGATACCCCCTCTGGCGATACCAACTATTGGCGCGGCGGCGGCGGCCTTGATTTATGGGACAGCGACCATGTGCTGATTACTGCCAATCAGATTTACAGCAACACCGTTTGGGGGGATTGGCGCAACCATCCGCAAGGGGGCGGGGTGCGGGTTGAGGGTGGCGCGTACCTCACCTTTACCCACAACACCCTCTACGGCAATGCGGCTCGTGGCAGTTCGGCTACCCGATCCGTCGGTCGCGGCGGCGGCCTGTACACACAAGACATTGCCGATAGTCAGATCGCCCACAACGAGGTGTACAGCAATACCTCCTCACATCATGGGGGTGGGGTTTATCTGGTCGGCGATCGCCTTACCTTTGTCGAAAACCAGGTTTATGGCAATGACGGGTTGGAATATGACAGTGGTTTTGGCGGCGGCCTGTATGCGGGTACCACCAACTCGTTTCTGTCTGCCAACCAAATTCATCACAATGCCACCCGCGACAATGGCGGCGGTGGGATGTATCTGACCGGCAGTGGCAACGTGGTCGCGGGCAACCTGGTCTATGCCAACACTACCACCGGCAACGGCGGCGGGGTGCAAGTCGCCGGCAGTGCAAAATTGGTCAACAATGTCATCGTCGAAAATACAGCCAGCGGTTCCGGTGCAGGTTTGGCCGTGCGGAGCGCCCCGGTCCATCTGTGGCACACGACCCTGGCGCGAAATGATGGCCCCAACGCCATCTATGTGTATGAAAATGGCACGGCCGTTCTCACCAATACCTTGGTCGTCAGCGCCGGCGTGGGCATCGAAGTGCAGAGCGGGATGGTCACCACCACCCTCACTCTGTGGGATAGCGTGCTGACGCCCACGGTAGGGTTGGTGGATAACTTCGGCGCCATCACCGGCACAGCCGCCTTCGCCGCCGACGGCTACCACCTCACCGTTGACTCCGACGCTCTAGACGTGGGTATCGTCACCGCGGACGGCGTCGCCACCGCCATCAGCGAGGATATAGACGGCCAACCGCGCCCGATGGGCAATGCCCCCGACCTCGGCGCGGACGAGTATCCCTATTATGCGGACTTTGCCCTGAGCAAGAGCGGCCCCGCCAGCGGCAATGCGGGCGAGATGCTGGTCTACACACTCACCGTCACCAACGCCGTTACCTCGGAGTTGGCCGCCGATGTCCGCGTGGTGGATACAGTCGTACCGACTACCGTCGTCGCCGTGATGAGCGCGTCCGGCGGGGACTGCGCGACAGATGGCGCCAGCCTCACTTGCACGCTCTACAATGTGGCGACGGATACGCAGCGCCTCATCACCGTCTGGATCACGTCTACCGCCGATTACGACGGGGTGTTGACCAACACGGCCAGCGTCGCCGTGCTCAACGCCATCGACCTGAACGAGGCGGACAACGCCGACGCGGTCACCACGACCCTCACCTACGTCCCGCTCGTGCCCGATCTGTGGGTGGAAAAGACGGCCCCGCCCTTCGTCGAGCCGGGCGCGCCGCTGCTCTACAATCTCAGTTGGGGCAATGCGGGCGGCGTCACGGCTTACACCGTGACCTTGACCGACACGCTGCCCGGCGGCGTCAACTTCCAGAGCGCTGATCCGTCCCCCGATAGCACCGATCCGCTGGTTTGGAACCTGGACGACCTGGCGCCCGGCGAGACCGCGACGGCCACGGTCCGCGTCGTCGTGGGCGAGGGCCTGGAAGATGGCACGGCGCTGATCAATCACGTCGCCATCAGCAGCACTACCGCCGAAGCGGTCACGCTCAACAACACGGATACCGCGACGACGACGGTGTACGAATTGGGCGGCTATGACCTGGCACTGACCAAGGCGGCGGATGCGGATGAGGTCGAGGTGGGCGACACCATTGTCTACGCGCTCTGGGTCACCAACACCGGCGTACTGCCCGCGAATGTCACGCTGGAGGACGCGATCCCCGAGGGGACAGCGTATGTGCCCGGTTCGGCCCTGGCTACCGGGGGCGTGTGGGAAGTCGTTAACGACCGCCTGACCTGGTCGGGCGAACTCGAACCCGACAAAGACGTGCTCATCACCTTCGATGTGACCGTCGAGGCTTGCGGCGGCGTCGAATGCGGCCTCATCCACAATGAGGCGCAGGCCGAAATTGACGGCGTCGCCTACGTGTGGGAGGCGCAGGTGGATACCACCGTCCTGTGCCCCGATCTGACGATTATGGGCGCGGGGCCGGAGCGTAATCCGCAGTACAGCGATGGGACCCACAAGCGCTATGATGTCGTCTTCGACTACGCCAACCTGGATGATCACGCTGCCCCCGGTGTGGCGCGCAACACCAGCATCACCATCACCGCGCCAGCGGGCGCGCGTTTCTCGGCCTCCGATCCTGTCGCCGATTTCACCTCGCCCGATCAGCGCACCAAGGTCTGGCATCTGGGTGACCTGGCAGCAGGGGCGGAGGGCGCCATCCAGGTGCAGGTGGAGCCGCAGCAGTGGTTGGATGATGGGGTGGACGTCGCAGCCGTCATCGCAGCCCAGCCAGGCGTCGAGTGTGATCCCCACGCCGAAAACGAGGACACCGTCACGACTTATCCGGTCAAGATGGAACTGGAGAAGGGCGCGCACGATCCCCGCGTGATGATGACCTACGATGCACAAGTAGACGCGCTGACCCCGCAGTGGAACGTCGAGTACCTGGTGCGTTACCGCTACCAAACCGCCGATCCCGCCCTACCGCCGGTCACCCAACACACCCTCACCGATCACTGGCCGGCGGACTTGACCCTCGAACGCCAACTCAGCCAACCCGCGCTGAAAATGTCGGGCGGGCCGCCGACACTACGCTTCGATGCCACAGCGTATGTGCAGGAGGGCGATAGCGGATGGCTGCGTTTGCAAGGTTCGACCACTTCTGCCGAACCGCTCACCGTGACTAACCAGATCGAACAGGTCTACGAGACCCCCAGAAGCCAGGGCACGGGCAGTGAAGTCTATACCGACAGCGCTCATGTCGAGATAGCAGTACCGCCTATGCCACTGATGCCGCCGCATATCGCTTTCCCGGAGAGCGGTGAGACCTGCGCCGGACTCCCCATCGAGTTTCGCGGCGTGGCGCAGCGCGGAGTGACGGTCACGATCTATATGACCAATACGAGCCTGGATGAGCCGAACATCCCGGTGGCCCAGACCCTAGCAGATGCGCATGGACGCTTCACTGTCACGGTGAACGTGCTGCCTGGCGCCGGCGATGCGTGGCAGACGCACTACTTCGTTGCCAAATCCGCGCATGGAGATGAGATCAGCGCGGCTTCCAACGAGATCTGGTTAGGCGGCCCCTCGGTGGGTGGCTGGTGTCCACAGACCTCTTACTGGGAAGCGACGTACCACGGACGGACCCACAACTACGTCTTTAGAAGCGCGCGTACTGGGACGCGGCGGACCAGGGATTGGCAGATCCCCAGAGACGTGGGCTACCGCGATACACAACTACACCTCTATTCCTGTTGCACGGAGGCCACGCAGGCGATGACCGTCACGGTTGACGGCGCGGTCTACACGCCCGCCAGCCGCGAGGGGCATTGGTACCATTTCGACATCGCCGTCGAGTCGCGTCACGTGATCATCGAGAGTCAGTGCGGCGAGGAGGTGGATAAGGAATCCGGCGTCGTACTCATTGACCCGGATGGGTACGTCTTCAACGTGGACAAAGGCGGCTACTACGACCCCACAATGGGCGGCTCGTTCAACCCAGTGGAGGCAATCTCTGGGGTGACGGTGACGGCTTATGTTTCTATGCCGCACTGGGGCGGCTGGGTGCCATGGCCCGCGCACCTCTACGAGGATCAGGTCAACCCGCAAGTCACGGACGACACCTATCCCGACGGCATCACCACCACCGGCTACTACGCTTTCTTCACCCCGCCCGGTCACTACTACATCCAGGTCGAGGGCATTGACGGCTACCAAGCGTGGCGCAGTCCCGTCGTCGAGGTGATCACGCAGATCGTCCACGTCAACGTGCCGTACACGCCGTGGGTCGAGGACGTTGACGTCTACTCCGTTACCGTGATGCCCGCGCCGATGGAGGTCGGCGGAGGCACGCTGTGGGTTGGCGTGCATCTCGATCCGGCGGTCATCACCGTGCCGGTGGGCAGCGTGGTCGAGTGGACCTCGGCGCTGAGCGAGACCAACACCATCGACGATCTGATCAGGTGGAGCGAGAACCCCATCTTCCAGGTGCTCAGCGAGCGCGACGCGCTGCAGGACACGCGCGGCTTCGATTCCGGCTATCTGGAGCCGGGCCGGGTCTACCGGCGCGCCTTCGCCTACCCCGGCGTCTATACTTACACTGTGTACGGACGCAGCGGGTGGGTGATCGTGACTGACGAGCGGTCCAAGATCTACCTGCCGTTGGTCTTGCGCGAATAGCTGTCCTGGCCGCAAAGCCCATCCGTTCCGAAGCCACTCCCAATGGATTGAGAATCGCGCGTTTCAGTAGATGTGGGAGGCAGAGAATGGGTGGGGAGAGATGGTCGATCAGGGCAGTATTCCCTCGCTTTAGTATGTGTCAATGCCTTGAACACATACCACCCTGTATGACAATGACCCAGGATACGGGATAACCCGCATCCTGGGTCTCTTCCTCTACTCTTCCCCCACGCTCACCGCAACCCGCAAGCGACCGGACAGATTACAGGCAGTGAGGTTGCAGTGTTTCTGACATTGGCGTGTCACCGGATGTTTCCACCGATGTTTCCGCCTTGCTCTTCGCCGGGGGAGCGTGCGTTGTTGATGGCCATTGCTTGATCGGTGTTCTCTTCGTTTTCGTTGTAGGAGAGACAAGGGATTGAGACGATGGCGTTTCATCGTTTTACGGTGCGTCCGCCCTTGGATCATCACCGCTGTTTCCACTGTTGTTTCCACACCCCGCCTTCCCCCACGCTCACCGCGACCCCGCAAGCGACCGGGCAGATTGCTGTCTGCCAAGGCACAGGCTGACGGTGAGGTTGCAGTGTTTCTACCATTGTATTGTCGCCGGATGTTTTCACCAATGTTTCCACCGCTGCCCCGCCTTGGTCCCCACCAGGGGAAGCGTGCGCCATTGCTTGCACAGCGTCCTCTTCCTTGGAGAAGAGACAATGAATTGAGACGGTGACATTTCATCGTCTTACGGTGCGCCCGTCGGATCATCACCGCTGTTCCCACACCCCACTTGCCCGTTCCCCCCACGCTCACCGCGACCCCGCAAGCGGCCAGACAGATTGCTGTCCGCCAAGGCACAGGCAGGCGGTGAGGTTGCGGTGTTTCTGCCATTGGCGTGTCACCGCTGCTTTCCACTGATGTTTCCGCCTTGCTCTCCACCGGAGGGAGCGTGCGCCGTTGATGGCCATTGCTTGGTCGGTGTTCTCCTTGTTTTCCTTGGATGAGGGACAATGGGATCGAGACGGGGGCAGACCCTTTGGCGCAGGCGGTGTTTGACATTGGGTGGGGGAGAGGGTACACTTTGGATATGAGCGTTCGAGAAATCCAGGCTAAGACTTTGCCAAGACCTTGCTATGGCCACGACCACACCGATCCGACCACCGGCCCGGCTCCCGCCCGGTCAGCGCACTTCGGGCGGCGTCTCCCGCAGTAGGAGATCGTGGTCGTCACACCGGTCTCGCGTTGTTGTACATTGTCGGAATCGTGGGGGTAGGCGTTGTGGGAGCAGATGATCCAGATGATATGGAGTTTTGCTGGCTGGTCAAAGACAACCCGTTGACTTGCTCTCCACCGACAGAACGCGCGGTGGAGAGCTTTGTTATCCATCAAAGGGAAACCGGCGCCAATGGCTCCCGGCTGTGTCATTTTCGTTTGCATCCGCTCGATTGCCATGCTACAATAGAAAAAGCCCCGGCGCTTATGTCCAAGCCCGAGGCTATGACCAAGGCGGTGAGGCCAC
>DAOTTX010000024.1:0-1608 GCA_034437515.1 Anaerolineae bacterium | reverse complement strand
ACCGTTCCAATAGCTGTTCCACGCCGGGAAGTTCGGCCCCCAGTAAGTCATCCACCAGCTATAGTCACCATTGGCGAGCCACACATCGACCGGCAGCGTGCAGATCATCGTCGTCGTGTTACAGATCGGTGTCTCGCTGGTGATGCCAGGGCTGGCATCGGTCGCGGGGAACCACTGGTAGATCGCGGTTGTCTGGTAATCTGCTGAGCCAACCCAGACGCCGTACCATTCCGCGCCGTCGAGATGCTCGAACTGGAACGGTTGCCAATCACCGGAGTTAGCGGCGGTGACCGTCTGCTCATCAGCGGGGTAGAGGCGGATAGGCGGATCAACAGTGACCGGGTCTTCTGTGATGGTGATGCTGAACGCTTGCGCGTCGGTTCCGGCGGCGTTGGTCGCGGTGACCTCACCGGTGAACGTACCTGCTGTCGTCGGTGTCCCGCTGATCGTGTCGCTGGAGAGTGTCAGCCCATCGGGGAGTGCGCCACTGCTCACGCTATAGGTGATGGGCGTGTCACCCGTCGCCGTGTATGTGTGCGTGTAGGCCGTGCTGACCACACCATCACCCGGTGGATTACTGGTAATTGTCGGTGTGGCTGCAATCGTGATGCTGAATGCCTGCATGTCGCTGCCGTCAGCATTTGCCGCCGTCACCTCACCGGTGAATGTACCTGCTGCCGTCGGTGTCCCGCTGATCGTGTCGCCGGAGAGCGTCAGACCATCGGGGAGTGCACCACTACTTACGCTATAGGTGATGGGCGTGTCGCCCGTCGCCGTGTACGTGTGGCTGTACGCCGTGCCGACCGTACCCGCCGATGGAGCCGCGCTCGTGATCGCAGGCGGCACACCCGGCACACCCAGCGTCGCTACGAAGATGTCCTGATTGCCGTTGGTGTCATTGGCGATCAAGTTACTGGATGTCGAATTGAAGGCGACCAACTGATCATCGTTCTCCAGTGCCATCACCGGCTGACCGCTGTTGCCATCCCCCTCGGCACCAGACACCGAAATCGAGACGCGCTCGGTCTCACTGTCCATGCGATCATGCAAGAAGATGTCAAGGTTGCTGTTGTTATCGTTGGCGACGAGCGTTGTCGCAAACGAGTCGAAGCTGATGTAACGTCCATCGGCTGAAATATCCGGGAAGCGACTTTGGTTGTCGCCTTCCGTCCCATTGGTGCTTACGGAGACGCGCACGGTGTTACCGGAATTGCGGTTATGGACGAATACGTCCGTCGTATTATTGGTATCCCCCGCCACCAGGTTGCTTGCGTTGGAAGTAAAGGCTACGTATTGCCCATCAAAGCTGAGCGACGGCAGACTGCTTATGCCGTTGCCTTCCGCGCCCCCACTGCTGACCGAAACACGCTCGGTCGTATTGTTGACGATGTCGCGCACAAACACATCGTTGGTGTTGTTGCCATCCCCCGCTACCAGATTGGTCGCCGCCGAGGTGAACGCGACAAACTGACCGTTACCGGAGATACGAGCATCACCAGTAAAAGATCCACCGCCAGAGGCGGTGGCTTTCAATTTTGCACCTGGAAGGTGCGCTCTTACCTATGCTGACTTAATCAAATAGACGCTTCTGGCGAGCCTCATCCTGCT
>DAOTTX010000023.1:0-2750 GCA_034437515.1 Anaerolineae bacterium | reverse complement strand
TCCCGATGGGGCAACGCTCTGCTTTGAGGTGCAGAACGCCCCGGATACAACCACATTGGTTGCGCTCGCACAGGGGGCATATGAGATTCAGCAGGTCGAAATTATGTCCGTTCCATCCGCACATGAGGATGTATTGATGAAGGCTGTCGATCACTTCAGCCGCGTTTTGCTGTCCGATCCGATGGCAGCACTGGATGCTGCGCGTTTGTGGGCAGCGTTGCACGGCGCTCGTGCTCTGGACTGGCAGCAGGTGTCTATCACCACCAACGACACGGCATCGCCGACGCCATCTTTACCGCCCCGTCGTCGCGGCAAAGGGCAGTTCCGAACCCCGTATTGAAAGACATTTTATGACCGACATTCGCCAGCAAATCAAGAAGGCGCAGGCATATATCGCAGCGGAAGAATGGGCGAAAGCCCGCGCTGTTCTCAAGAATATTGACCATTCGAAGGCAAAGGAACTGCTGGCGGAGGTTGAAGTCCATCTGGCGGAAGAATCATCCGGTGGTTTCCCGATCGTGCCGTTGATCGTGTTTTTTAATTTGGTGGTCGTGTTGTCAGTTGGCGGATTCCTGCTGGTATCGCGCTCAGGACGGGAAGTTCCGACCCCGGTACTGCCGACACTGGCAGTCATCCCAACATCAGACTGTACTCCGGAGACCGTGCGAACGTGGTGGGGCGTTCAGAACGTCGCGCTGGATACGTTCACGCAGGATGCGTCGTCAGCATCCCGCACCATGCCCGGCGAACGCCTCAATGAGCGGCTGGCATCGCTGCGCCAGTTCCGTGCAGATTTCCCCGCTCCCCCGGAGTGCGCGAGTAGTGAGTTTCGCATGGCAATCAATGACCTGCTACGGGCAATGGATGATACGATCACGGCGCTTGAAGGCTGGTCAGATGGGACCATGGACGGACTGGCAGTAACAACTGCGCTTCAGGAAGCAGAGTCCGCACTGCGAGCAGCACGAACTCAATCTGGAAGAACCACTCAGGAATAGCTTGTTGGACTATTCTTCAAACCCATGATTTTTGAATTTCAGCGTTCGGCTGTTTTCATTGATCGTTCTGACCGTTGCGTCATCAAAACCGGTATCCCGCCGTGCACTGATCTCGACAGTAATCTCCACATCTGTATCAGTCAGGCTGGTGAGGCGCTGAACGATCTCTTCAACAATCACTCCCATTTCTCGATTGATGCGCTGTGGATCGAGTGACACGGTGCCATGGTAGCGTGTCGTAAGTTTGGGTTGAGCGGGTTGACTGACTGATGTTGGCTGAGTCTTGCCTGAAGTGGGTTGGTGGCGTGTGACAAACGTGTTCTCCGATGCTTGCGCCTGACGCATTGTTGCCAGGATTTCAGCAGCGAGGGACGGTTGAATAATGACTGCATGGTCATCGAAATATATTGACGTACTTTGTCCTAATGTCAGCCCTTTATAGGTGTTATTGGCATCTACCCTTGTAGCGTAGCCAAACGGCGCATCTTCTCTTACAACCCCATCTCGAAGCGCTTCGAGCAGTACCTCTTCGTTGTAGAGTCGTGGCAAATAGCAATAACGTGCCAGATATTCCCACAGTTGTTTAATACCGAGATGTGCCTGGTCGCGCCAGAGATAGCGATCCAGTTCCATGCGTAAGGTATCTGGTGACCATCTCGGAATCAGTAACTCGCTCTGGCGTAATTTACGGGCAGCTCGATCATAAAAGCTGTCCTGTCCCGATATGCGATGCGCTTGATATTCAATGGAACCGATTGGGTCAGGTTGTGATGGTACGATCAGCCATGAATATGTCTCCTGAAGACGCGCCAGCAGGGTTTCTTCGGTGCGTTTAAGAGCGGATGAAACCTGTTTACGTTGCTGAGCATCGAGATTTAGCGGTTCTGCCTCCTCATCAATGGATGCCCAGGCAAGATATTCTCGAATGGACTGTTCCCACGCCGCCGCATTGGACATATCTGGGGCAATGAATACCAGCATATTGCGATACAGGCGGGGGGCATTCCCACGATTTTCCAGAATGTTCTTTGCCTCGGTTTGCGCGTCGGACATGCCGCCATTCTTCTTATGTCCGTGTTCGGGGGACAACACCACAACTCGTACTCGCCATTCGTCGGCAACATCACCGGAGTTTTGTGGCGCGATATGGGCGGCGGCGAAATCTTCGCGGCGGAACTTAACCGCCCGCAACCGATCAATTGCCTCCTGATAAACACGATCTGCATGAATATTCTGTGCCCGATCTTGCGCCATACGGTTGACAGTGGGACGAGTATCGTACCAATAGCGGCTACCATCCGTGTACAGATAGGTCAACTGATTGCTCATACGCCGCAGGGCATCATTGAACGCGGCAACCTGTTCTCCCGGTTGAACCGTTGCCAGTCGAATCCGCACCTCCTCGACTCCGCGCACGCTCTGACCGGCGACGGAGGGCGCACTGCCAACGAAAATTGACCGGGCAACACGGCGGCTGGCGGTATACTGTCCTAGCGTCGGAATGCTCTTATCAAGCTGGAATGTCTTTGATTCCTCGCCGTCAATATCTGCATCGACAATCGCGGGCCAGTTCTCCGGCAGGTAGCGCAACATCTCATTACGGACGGTTGCCGCCCACAACGGAATAGACGACGGCATAATCATTAGCGATTGATCGTTGTCCGTCCACAGGCGATGAATCACAGTAGCCATGAGACGCAAAACACCGCGAGTCTTTTGGAAGCGATCTAATGTTGACCAATCCTCGTACAA
>DAOTTX010000022.1:0-3632 GCA_034437515.1 Anaerolineae bacterium | reverse complement strand
CCGATTCCCAGCGGATTTGATACCAGCCAGTGCGCCAATGATGATCCGACCTTTACCCGGCAGACCTGGTCGCTGAATGACCGTGCTCACTACGAATCTGGTCATCTTGTGATCAATACGGGCGGCGGGGCCAGCTTGACCACAGATCTTCCCGCTGGGGAGTACGAGGCCGTGGTGCGAGCCTCTACGTCGTGGGATCGCGGCGTGCGCGCTATTATGTCTGATGGCGCCTATGGCGCTACGATCTACTGGCAAGTGCCGAACGATGGCGCTATGCGTACCTTCAGAGGTGTCTATACTACGTTGCCGGATAGCCCTAATCTTAATTTATCCGGCGTCAACAACTCAGATATCACCTATGAGCCGTTGGAGACAACGACAGACGCCTACGTTCGGCTGGATATGTTCTGCCTGATTCGTCAAGACGATCCGGATGTAACCCCCACGCCCCAACACACGCCCATCCCGCCGATGCCCACGTTCACGCCCACGCCCGCGACGCAACCGCCCTCCGGCTGCCTGAATGACGATCCCGGCCTCGATGATCCTAACGCCTGGGATGTCGCGTGGGGGATTCCAAAATCCGAGGCGTTTAACGATAGCGTGATCACACTCAAACCGGCGATGGAGCTGATGACCAACATGCCGCGCCAGTACGATATGGATTACATCATCGATGTGAAGGCGCGGATGGCAACGGACGGGGGCCTGACTATTTTCTGGCAGGGAATGGATCCAGATGATTTTCGCATAACAGACAATGACTGGGCTACCTACTCGCGATACTACCCCTTTGGCGATGGGGCTGGCACATTGGTTAGGCCGCTCACCGGCCTGATAGACGATCCTCGCAGCGCCGATCCGTTCATATCGCCATTGCGAATTCCCGGCAACGTTTCCCCGCTGGTCACGCCCCCGCCGCCCTCGGCGCGGTGGCTCGCGGCCTACAATGATTCAATGTCTGATCCAGATACGCTTACGTTCCGCGCGCAGGATTACAACGGCGCGGATCTAGAGATTGAATCGATCTGCGTGCGCGTGGCGGGCTACCCCACAGGCGGCGATATTGATCAGGATGATTCCGATGAACTGCGACATCCGACCTGTGAGCGCGATTACTACATCCGCAAGGATTACGGCGCGTCGCTACACCCTGCGCTGTTGATCGGCCCTGGCCGTGTGGGCATGCCTGTGCACGCGATTCAATCCGGCGAGATCGTCGAAGCAGACCACAGCTACCGTGTGGGAGGCACGCGCTATCAGGGATGCATCACCATCGATCACGGCGAGGGACTAAAATCAATCTCATGCAACCTGGATCCGATCACCGTGCCGCCTGGCGGGCGCGCGCCGCGCGGCGCGACGTTAGGCTTCACCGGCGAGGATCACGGCGGGTTACTGCTGGCCGCCATGACCATCGACGGCGAGCCGGTCAATCCCAGCACGCGCTACGTCTCCTGGAGCGATTGCCGCCCCTACCGCGTCATCGTTCAGGACATCGCCCGTTGTGACGCCGACAGGGGCAACACCATCGTTCAACCGCGATGGAACTTGGATCCGCCGCTGGGGGATGGACTGGGAGAGTGGACGAACTGGCTATCCACGCGCCTTTATGATACCGTCGCGTATCCCATTTTATGCTCGTTAATGCCCGTCCTCGATGAGATCCTCAATGCCATCGAGGATCTGGCCAATAGCCTGATTGAACCCGCCGTTCCTGCACTCACACTCGCATATCAGATCGGGCGGCTGATTGAGTACCTGATCATGCTCGTCAATGAGATGATAAGATTGCTGATAGAGGTCTTTCGCGGATTAATCGATGCGGTGGGGTACATACGAGAGGTCGCGGGGTATCTGATCGCTGCGATGAGCGATGCAGTTGCAAATGAGGATCAAGATGTGTTTGTTGCACCTGAATCCAGTGACGCGCTTCAGGTCGTCACGTGGGTATTGAGCGTTATCGATCAGAGTTTTATCAGCTACATTTTGATGATTGCCGTCATTGCTATCATTTCCCTGGGATCGTGGCGGTTGGTAGCGTGGGGACTAAGGAGGCTGATCGGTGCGGTGGATCAAGTCGATTAGGGCGATAGCGCTCTTAGGAGTGCTTGTCATTGTTATGATAGCCATTCCCGTCCTCGCTCAGGATCGCGGGGATCTTATCGCATGGTGGCCGTTGGATGAACCCTACGGCGTTCGTGACGATGCGTATGGAGATCACGCACTGACAGATAACAACTCGGTGCTTTCTGCAAGTGGCGTTCAGGGAAGCGCGGCGGTATTCAATCCTGACAATAGCGAGTATCTCAGCTATCACGGCACGCTGGCGACCGGAAATTTTACCGCCGTGGCATGGGTGAAGCGCCAACACCAAGGCGAAAGCTGTGCTATTATCTCGGATGGTTGGAGTGTGGATAGCATCGATGGCGCGTTGCGTGTGATGGGCAGCGATGTGGTGACGCATACCAGTTCAATACCGTTAGGCGGATGGGTATTTGTGGGTGTGAGTTATGAGCATCCAACGGTCACGCTATCACTGAATGCCCAAACTGTAACCGGTACCATGACCATGACTCATGGTAGTGACTTCGAGATTGGCGCGGGGTGTCCTGCCTACATCGATGAAGTTGCCGTCTGGGATCGTGCTTTGAGCGAGGCCGAGATCTCAGGGATCTACAACAGCGGCGTGGGGCTATCCTATGATGATTTACCGGAAGCTGACGCCTACACCGCCTACATGCCCTACGTCGCGCGCAACGCCGTCCCCAGTGACGATCCTTGGCCTGGCTGGGGCGATGACGACGATGATGATCCTATTGTCATCGACTATGAAAATGAACGGTCATGGTGGGAGTGGGCCAGAGCCATCGGCGACGCGGCCATTCCTGTGATCGGATGGCTCTCCGAAGCGCGTGTACAGATCGATGACTTGATGTCAGATGCGTATCTGATGGAATTCGATATTTCCGAGATTGATAGGTACGATATGAGCACATTAGCAGATATGGCGGGCGAAGACCCGTTGGACATCAGCTCACCCAGTCTCGCACAGCAGGCGGCCAACATGGGCCACGCGATGGGGCAGCCTTTCGCGTGGTTGCGCGAGGCCAACAGATATATGAGATCCATTGGTGGATGGTGGTTTATTGCGCTGATAAACTGGCTGATTGGCGCGATGTCGTTTGTTGTTTTTATATACACCGTTACATACACAATCAAGCTCGCTATCTGGCTGGTGGATCTGGCGATAGCGATATGGAACCTCATTCCCGTCATCGGATAGGTAGTTCATAATCCGTTGCAAAAACCCCGCTGCAGGGGGGGAGATCGGCGTCAGTTCCTCGAAGGCCACGTCATTTTTAGCGAAAGTGATTCACAATTCATTGCGAGGATGTATGATACTAATCCTGCTCATCATAGTGCTATTGATCCCCACGCCGGCGATGGCCCAAGGCGGCGATGGCTGGGAATGGGAAGCCGCGCCCGCCGCCTGCGAGTGGTCGGGCGGGTGCGACGCTGCCGGCGCCGGCGTGATCACGGCGGGCGGGGACAACGCCATCATCGTCACCACATGCCCCAGCGCCACCACCAGCCTCCTCATCGCCGTGGATGATACCTCGCGCGGCAGC
>DAOTTX010000021.1:0-1614 GCA_034437515.1 Anaerolineae bacterium | reverse complement strand
ACAACGCAAAGGGGGGACGGTCAAGCAATCTGCGAAGCAGATAGGCAGGTGGTTCGGTAGTCCCGTTTTGGCAACAAAATGGGATTAGCTGCCGCAGGCAGCGACCGTACCACCTGCCGGTGCTTGATGGTGGGTGTCCCTTGCGTTGTACAATTGCCGCGCAACGTTGTGCGAGATAGAGGAATCGTCCAATGCAGGGTGAAAATCGGCTGTTTTTGGCGTTTTTCAGGAGGTGATTTTTGGGCTATAATCCGTCGTATTAAGGGCAAACGCGACGGTATAGGAGTTTACGAAATGAGCCAGAATTTGAGACTGCCCGACCTCATCCAGCAGGGGCAGCTACCGCCTCATTCCGAGGAGAAAAACGTGGTGTCGCAGATCAGCCGCTACAACCGCTGGCTGGTCGAAAGCGGGCGGCGTCTCTACCAGCCCGACCTGGAAGCCTATCGCGACCACCTGCTGGGCAGCCTCAAGCCGTCGAGCGTCAAAGTGCATCTGTCCAACATCCGGCGCAGTTACAAGGTGCTGGTCAACAGCCTGGCGCACCGACAGGCGTTGATCGCTTATCTGGAGCATCAATTTCCCGACGAGGACTTCGCCACTATCAAAGCTAAAGCCGATGAGGTGAAGCTACGGCTGACTCGCACTACTAACCCAGAGCGGTCACGGGTGACGACACAGACCGTCCAGGATAAGGAGGACAGCAAGCACATTCGGCTGACTCCGGCGCAGGGTGCGGCGTTGATGATGCAGCCCGATGTAACGACACTCCGGGGACGGCGCGACGTGGCGATGATCGCGCTCATGCTGGCGACTGGCTTGCGCGAGGGCGAGATTGTGTCGTTGAACGTCGATGACCTCTACCAGACTTACGGCAACGTCCCGGCGCTGCGGGTGAAGTCGGGCAAAGGTGCGAAGGCGCGGATGGTGCCTTTTGGCGATATGCTCTGGGCGCGGCAGATCGTGGAAATCTGGCTGGATGGGCGCGAGGTTGGCCCGGTGTTTACGGCGATGATCGACGGTCGCGGCGATATGCTCGACCAGCGGACGACGCGCAAGCGGATGACCACGCGCAGCGTTCAACGGATGCTGAAGCGGTATCCGATTTCGATTGATGGCATACCGACAACCGTCACCCCGCACGATCTGCGTCGCAGCTACGCCCGTAACCTGTTCCTGGCAGGCATCCCGACCGAAGTTATCCGGCAGAACCTCGGTCACGCGGATGTCAAAACGACGCAGGATTACATCGGCGTGCTGGACGGCTCGACCCGTGCGCCAGTGAGTGTGTACGATGCATCATTGATTCTGAATAAGTTGAAATCTGAGCCTCAAGTTGATTAGTGTGAATCGACAATCGCACCAAAATTCTGTTGTAAGTAAGATAATGAGCCTAGTGTCTCTGACTGGCTGTTTAAAGACTTGTCAGAGACACTCAGCTATCCTCTCACTAAAATCTGGAACGGTAACTTATCCTCAATGTGTTAAGAATGTGAATTAATCGTATCTGTTCAGCAGGGTGACAAATGCGCTTCTTTAGGGTAAATTTAGGGTATGGATGACAAGACCTTTTCCCCCCAAGACCTCGGCATCACCGAGCAGGACTGGCAACAG
>DAOTTX010000020.1:0-2741 GCA_034437515.1 Anaerolineae bacterium | reverse complement strand
AGAAACTGTTGATTTTCACCTACTACCGCGACACAGCGGATTATCTCGAAGCGCAGTTGGCTGGCGATGCAGGAGCAGCATTCCGGGCAAGCATTGGAAATCCTCGCATTCGTGTTGTTCATGGGGGCGATTCCACCGATACCCGTGATCGTGCCGTAAGCGCATTCGCGCCGGTCGCACATGACCGTGAAGACTTAATCGGCACCGACGACGAGATCGACATCCTCATTTCGACCGATGCGCTGTCAGAAGGGCAAAACCTTCAAGATGCTGGTAACCTGTTGAACTACGACCTGCATTGGAATCCCACCCGCATGGTGCAACGTGCCGGACGTATCGACCGCTTAGGGTCACAGTTTGAAACGCTGTGGATCTACAATATGTTCCCGGAAGCCGGTCTGGAACGTCTGTTGGGGCTGATTGCCAGTCTCAACGAAAAAATCGAAACCATCAACACAACGGGATTTCTGGATGCCAGTGTTCTCGGCGAGGTTGTCAATCCACGTAACTTTAACACGCTCCGTCGTATCCGCGACGAGGACAACTCGGTTGTCGAGGAAGAGGAAACACTGGTGGAACTCGCCAGCAGCGAGGGACTTATGCGGGAGCTTCAGCAGCAAATTGTTGACGAGGAGCGCCGTCAGTGGCTTGAGTCGTTGCCGGACGGTATTCATTCAGGATTACACCGAGAGCGGGCACGAGGTGTCTTTTTCTATTTCATGTCATCACCAAAAGGGAAAACAAGCCGACAGCATTTCTGGCGCTTTTATGACCTCACAACGGGGCGGATATTTGATAATCGCTACTTGATTGCCGATACCATCAAGTGCCAGCCGGACACACCCCGTTACGTACCGGCTGGTGAGGTAAACATCTTTGAAGTACAGGAAGCGGTGATCGCAGATATTGTTCAATCGTCGCAGGAGCAAAAGGCGGTTGAATCCGCACCGAAGCAGACGGATCCAGTACAACAGAAAATCAAGATCGCACTGAACGGATTCATGCGGAATCCGGGTGTTGATCGGCGCATGTTGTTGGGGTTGCAGAAGTTTGTTGACCAGCCGATGCCAAATGTCCACATCCGCACCCTGCGCGATGCTTACAAGACATTTGCAGCAAACAGCGATGCCAATGATTTAATCGCTGTGGTGCAGGATGTCGAATCCAAGATGGGAGATGTCAGTCCGAGTTCACAACCTGAAACCGCACTGATTCAACGTGATGACCTTCACCTTGTTTGTTTTGACTATGTCTGGGCATAGTTGCTGGCGGTATCACCGAGTCCGCCCACGCCGGAATGGGCAAAGGCGGGCGCGGCGCTCACGCTGAGCGCGAGCAGGAAAATGGCGGTTCGGGTACGCCGGATGTGGAAACGAGACATGGCAGTCCTCCTGAAACATGCGATTTTCACATGAATTCAGGGTATCCGATGTGCGTGATAGGCGGTACTGGGGTATTATGGGATTTGTTATATAACTCACGTTTAGATTAGCTACGTGTCTGACTAAAACTAAAAACCAAACTAACTATTCACTAGAAATACTCAAGGGACTGTATGAATGGAGAGTCATGCTTGGTAGTATCAGTCGACATCGTCCAGTCAAATAACAAGGGGAAATATGTCTTCAACTGAAGTCTACAACATTTTCGCTGAGTGTGTGAAAGTTGTTCGCAATGGAGATCTAATCATTGCAGTGAGCCTAAGTGATAAAGACCCCTGTGTGTCACAATGGCTGAGACAACTTCGCCCAAAAGTTTAATGTAGAATAGAGGGCGGAGAACAGGAACCCAGAACCATGTCTGACCCAAAGAAAACTGACCCAGAAGTCCAACCCAAGCCAACTCGACGCACCTTCACGACGGCGTACAAGTAGCGCATTGTGGCGGAGGCCGACCAGTGCGAACACGGCGAACTCGGTGCGTTACTGCGACGTGAGGGACTCTATCACTCGCAAATTGCCGCGTGGCGAAAAGCCGTCGCTAACGGTACGCTGGGCACCAAAAAGCGCGGTCCGGTCGCTGATCCCGACCGAGCCGAGAAGCGCCGATTGGAGCGCGAGAATGAGCGGCTGCGGCGCAAGCTCGCCGACGCGGAGGCCATCATCGACGCCCAAAAAAAGTTAGCCGCGCTGCTGGATCAGCTGAACGCGGAGGAGGCCAAATGACCGCCGCTGCCGAGAAGTTGGCTGAGCAGGTGGGCGTGAGCCGTGCCTGCGATGCGCTGGACGTGCCGCGCAGCATGCTCTACCGGGCGCGTCAGCCCAAGCCAGAGCCGAAGCCGCGTCCCACGCCAGCTCACGCGCTGAGCGAGGCCGAACGAGTCGAGGTGCGCGACGTGCTCAACAGCGAGCGCTTCATGGATCAGGCACCGCGTCAGGTCTACGCCGCACTGCTGGACGAGGGCCGCTATCTGGCCTCGGTCAGCACCATGTATCGGGTTTTAAGGGATCATGACGAGGTGAGAGAGCGTAGAGCGGTGCGGCAGCATCCGGTCTATACCAAGCCCGAACTGCTGGCAACGGGGCCGAATCAGGTGTGGTCATGGGACATCAGCGTGATGCGCGGCCCGGCCAAACTGGTTCACTACGCGCTCTACACCGTGCTGGACATCTTCAGCCGCTTCGTCGTCGGCTGGTGTCAAGTCCCGCCTGGGAGGATACCACCGATTTACGGCTAAAGGGAACCACCACCGGGCTGATCTCCGACCGGAGCAAAGCGGCTATGAGGCCATCGTCACCTCC
>DAOTTX010000019.1:0-4645 GCA_034437515.1 Anaerolineae bacterium | reverse complement strand
GTGTGGATGGCATATGTCATACGGGGATTGTCGGCGTAGCGTTCGAGTACCTGCAACGCTGGCTCCAGGTGTCCGCGCTGGTACTTCTCGATCCAACGCATCCCCGGTGTGTAGAATTCGCCGAAGATCTGCTTGACGTCTTTCCGCACCTCACTGACATACTTGTCCAGCAGATAGTGATGGCTGATACCAGCGATGAGTGCGGCGTCCTTCAGCTCGACGCTCGTCGTCATGTAGTACAGCCCGATCAGCATCCGGAAACCTAACGTCTTGTGCATCGCCGTGTATTTCTCGGTCATTTGAGCGAAAGCATCTTCGATGTCGATCTTCACATCGGTCGCCGTTGCCCAGGCTGCCCAGCGTTCGCTGCGCCGCGACTCCAGACCGGTCAGCAGCCATTCGTCCGTGTCGCCGCTCTGATCTTGTGCCAACCCTTCGAGGCTGCTATGACGGCGATGGCGGTTCCAGTAGTTGGCGTGACAGTTGGCAACGACCGGAAATGCGACACCATACTTGTTGTCGTCGGCGAGCATGTCTGGATCGGCGCTCAGCTTCTCGTAGAACACCATGAACCCGCGTTGCAGAGCGTCGGGGATGTCCACGTTGTCGATGTAACGCTCGCGCATGATGGCGGCGGCTAAAGGCGAACAGTCACCCATGATCTGGGCAAAAGTGAGGTAGCCATTCCAGCCAGTGGGATAGGTCTGCGGGCCGGAAAACGGCTTGATCTGGGCGCGGATCTTACGGCGTGTAGTATTCGGAGTCGTCATGAGGTTTTTCTCCCCTCACATCTGGAAACCGTCCAGTCGGTCGAGCACAACGCTCACCGAACCGGGACAACGCAAAAGGGGGGACGGTCAAGCAATCCGCAACGCGGATATGACAGGTGGTTCGGTAGTCCCGTTTTGAGCAGCAAAATGGGATTAGCTGTCGCAGGCAGCGACCGTACCGCCTGGCGGTGCTTGAGGGTGGGTTCCCTTGCGTTGTAGAATCGCCGCGTCGGCGGTGTGCGAGAGGGGTAATATTTGAGAGACCGATGCACCTGAACGGCTCAGTTGTCGTCTCGATGTTCTCACCGTTGATGGTCGGGTAGACGATCTGATCCTCCTCACAGATAAATATACCACCGTCACCGGTGTCTCCGGTGTCTCCGCCCGATAAACGGAAGTTTTGTGCAATCCGTTGACACCCCTGGCATTTCTTGTAAAACTTTTGCGCCGCATACATTTTGAGCGGTGCTAGCGGTGACAGCGGTGACACCATCCTGCCTGTTCATAGAAGCGTCACCGTTGTCACCGTTGTCTCCGCATAGAGATACACACTGTGATGTTGTCCGTGATGCGTCACCGATCAAGCGTCACCGGTGTCTCCGGTGTCTCCGTTGAACAACGCCGCTTTGATGCGCCAGACGCGCACCCGGCGTCCGCGAACACGGATCTGCACCGTGAGGTGACTTTCGCTGCTGCCCGGCACCAACCAGCCCTCTTCCTTGAGCTGGCTACCAATCGCCTTGGCGGGGAACTTCAGCGGACGGATGCGCATTGCTTCGCGATAGGCGATCTCTGGCAACAGATAGATATAATCGCCCTCTTCGTAACCCAGGATCGTCACACCGGGGCGCGGCTCGTCCGGGTAACGTGACTGCGTGATGATCGCTTCGCCGCTGGCGAGCAATTCGTTGATCGACTGGATAAAGCTGTCGCTGGCGCGTTCCTGCTGCACACGCTCGACGGTCTCGAAGATGGTGTCCTGCCAGGCGGGCAGCAGATAATCGTCGTCCATAGACCCCAGAAAGGCCAACAGCGTCTGATGCACGGTCGAGAGTACCGCCCAGTTGCCGATCAAGCGCCCGGTGTTGGCCTGCCGTCCTAGCCGAGTGGCGAGCTTCTTGCGGTAGCCCTTCGCGTTGTTCTCGTAACGGCGGGCAAGTTCATCCGCTAGTTCGCCCGTATCAGCCCTGGTCGCCAACCAGCGGACGAAGCAAGCGGTGAATGCGGGCAGATCGTCGCGCAACGCATCCGCCGCGACCAGGGCCGCCCCACCCGGATCACGCTGCTCCCAGGGCGGTACCTCTAACACCAACATGCGACTGAGTACCGAGGCTTCGCCCTCGATGGTGGTCTCGCCGGTGGAGAGCAGCAGGCCACGACAGGGACGATCCTGCCGCAGCTTGGCTTCACGGGTGAGGCGTCCACGTCCCATGCCGCGCGAGTAGCTTTGCAGGAAACGGGTGAAGGTACGTTCGTCGGCATAGCACTGCTTGTAGTCGTCCACCCAGAACAACGCATCTGCCAGTGAATGCCCCAGCACCTCGACCGTGTTGACCGTATCGCCCCACTGTCCCGGCGGGGTGTCGCGGGTGAACGGGCCGTAGAAGCTCGCCATCAGCGAGGCGATCTCGCTCTTGCCGCTGCCGGTTGTGCCGGACAGATGCAATGCAGGTTTCGGTGCTGCTGGCGGGAAGAAGCGTTGCATGAGCGGCAGCAGCGTGAAGCTGAGTAGTGCCGCCGCGTACTCGGGTGGAAAGACCCGGACCACGGCCTGAAACGCGGCGTAGCCCGTCGTCCAATCGGGTTCGACCAGCCGGTAATCACGCAGGCGGGTTTCGAGTTCGACCTCCGGCGCGTCCGCCAGCGCACCGGCAGCGTTGACACTCATAGCCGGTGAGACATACGTCCATTGACCCGCCACTCGCGTCCAACCCATGAAACCGTAGGTGCGCCGCTGCGCCGGATCACCGGACAACTTCAAGATCGCGCTGATGAGATGCTTGTTCATGCCTGCTCGGACGGCGTAAACACCGCCTGCCCGGCCTGCGATGAATCGCTGCAACGCTTTCGCATCGCCGAAAAATTCGCTCGGTACATCCAATGTGCTGACTTTCTCGCCGTTTCGGAGTTGCAGCCGCATCACATGCTCGGAGTCGTCCTCGTCGGTGCTGCGCGTGATCCACTCGGTGACCTGCCCGCTCCAATCCGCGACGATCTGGCGGCGCGTGCCACGGGATGTCTGCCGCTCGTAGACCATACAGCCCTCGAGTTCGACGTAGTGCTCGGTGTTGGGTGGTTCGGAGGCCTTCGCGGCTTTTTCCAGTTCGCGCCGCGCTTCTTTGTAGAGCCGGTCGAGATCGGCGAGACGGAAGTCCTCCCCGGCGATGGCTTTCAACCGCTTGCGCTCCGCCGCCCACTGCACCGGGTCGAGTTGCGCACACACTTTGACCGCCTCGGCGATTTGCGCCGCAGTCGGCTTTTCGTGGGTGACTTCCTCGCGCTGATAACGCTGCACCAGGTCGTCCACTTTCGCCTTCGGTGATGGCGCGGCGGTCGCAAGCGGCTCGCGGGGTGAGCGGCTGTACGCGCTGGTGACGGTGGCGCGCGCTTCCTTCTCACGGGCGGCTGCGGTCTCACTGCCGTCCCCATCGGCGACGTAGCGCCCTACTAACTCGCGCTCGGCATCGGACTGGCTGTAGCCCGCATCGCGTAGCTGACAGGCGGCGGCGAACAGTTCATGATTGCGGTTGCCGTTGGACGCACCGGATGCCAGATAGCTCTCGGTGCGGGGCGGCAGCGGTGCATTGCCGTTGAGCGTGATCACCTTCAAACCGTCGATACGCTCGACCTTATGCGCCGGATCTACGGCCAGCCACTCGAACTCACGCAGCGGATAGCGCCGGTCGGGATGGCTGGCGACGATTTCCACCCGCGCCCCGTCGCGCTCCGGCTTGGTGTTGGTGCTGCCCGGCAGGCGCATGATCCCGGCGACCGTCTTCACGTAACTCTCGTCGCCGTCCAAAGCAGAGAAAAGTCCATGCATCACGCGGCTGATCTTCTGCTTGTTTTCCTCGTCCAGTGATAGCGGCTCATCGAGCAGCCAGTAGCCGTGCCAGCCGCCGCCACTCGCGACGATAAAGGACGGCGGCGGATCAAAGGCTTTTAGTCGTTCCAGATCGCGCTGCCGGTGTTCCGCCGGTCCGTCGATGTCGATCCAGAGGGCGGGTAACAGTGCAGCGGCAGCGGCGTTACCCTTCTTTTCCCCACGCGGACAGGGGGCAAAGTACACCCCATACCCCGCTTCATTCAAGCCTTCCGCCTGCTTGAATATCCGCGCTAAACCCGGCTTATCGCCCAATGTGCTCCACAGCATACGCACCTCACCGCTTGTCGGGTGAATGCAGCGGAGTTCGAGATAGAGAGCTTCCGGTGCGGTACCGTAAAGCGCCCGTAAAAATAACCGTCGTGCCTCGTCTCTGTCGTATTCTGTCATTATTCGTCATCTTTCATTGCTAGATGAGGCGTGCCTGAACACGCCCCACATACTTTTATAGATTGCGTGTCGGTGTAATGTCGGGCGGCGATGGTGCGACGTCCGTCAGATCGTCGTCCAGCAGCAGCTTGACTGTCTCGCAGTAGAGGGTGCGTTGATCCACATCGGGGTACTCGTGCAGCCCTGACGCGACATAGGCACTTAACCGCTCGGCTTGCGCTCGCTGCAATCCAGTCGCGACCGGACGAAACTCGATCGTCTCGTTGCCGTCCTCGGACGTGAACGGTGCGTAGTAGCCGACCGCGCACTGCGCCTCGTCCTCCTGCCGCACCCCACCCCAGAACGGCACGCGCTCGCCTGCTTCGGTGAGATGATCGCCGTG
>DAOTTX010000018.1:0-45179 GCA_034437515.1 Anaerolineae bacterium | reverse complement strand
CCTGGGGCAGCAAGCCGCACTCATCGTAGTAGCGCAAGGTATGGATACTCAGCCCGGTAAGGCGAGCCACTTCACTGATTGACATTGGCATGGCAGAATTTGTCCTTTACGCTTCCATTCCAAATGTTTTCATCATACGGTACGGATACATTTCCGGTAGTTCGCTGGCTTCATCCAGCATCGCGAGTTCTTCCCCGGTTAGATTGATTTCCGCTGCCGCGAGATTGTCCTCAAGCTGGGCCAGCGTGCGCGCCCCCAGGATCACACTGCTGACAATGGGTTGAGCACGCAACCATGCCAGCGCGATTTGCGGTACCGTCGCGTTACGCTCCTGCGCGACCTGTTCAACCGCTTCAAGAATGCGCCAGTTGCGCTCGGTCGCACGCCGGTCCCATGCCTCCTCCGCATCGTCAGGCGTATCGGCAATCCGCCCGGAGGTCGGTCGTTCATCACGCCGGTACTTGCCACTTAAGAAGCCGCCTCCAAGCGGTCCCCAGGCGATGCAACCAACCCCTCGGTCAGCGAACAGACTGCTGAATTCATATTCTATGTCTCGAACGACCAGGCTGTACTGGTATTGCCCGGCCACGAAATGCGCCCACCCGTTCTGATCGCTGAGGCCGAGGGCTTGCATGACCTGCCACGCTTTGAAATTACTGGCACCGACGTAACGAACCTTGCCAGCTCGCACGAGATCATCAAACGCCCGCAGACTCTCCTCGATGGGTGTGTGCGGGTCCCAACCGTGCATGTAGTACAGGTCGATGACATCCGTCCCCAGACGCTTCAGGCTGCGCTCAACCTGCCCCATGATGACATGACGGCTTAACCCGGCACCGGTTTGCGTCTCAGGTGACTCTCCGAAACGAACTTTTGTCGCCAGCGTGACCTTCTGCCGCAGTCCCCCTTTGAGTGCTTTAGCGATGATTTCCTCGCTGCGCCCACCCGCGTAGACATCAGCAGTATCAATGTGATTGCCGCCGCTGTCGATGTAAGCGTGAACCATCTGGATCGCCTCTTCTTCCGGTGTGCTGCGCCCGCTGGCCTCGCCAAATAACATCGTTCCAAGCGATAGATCGCTTACGTACAGGCCGCTGTTTCCCAGTCGTTTGTTCTGCATTGATGGATACCTCCCATGATTAGATGTATGTCAAAGTAACCATCACTACTGGGGGATGATTACGAGTCTATCCTAAAACCTCGAGTGAACTCGAAGTCAAGCATGTTCTGGGAAATTACGGTTACGGTATTGTTGACGTGATGAAAATATCGCTCTAAGGTCAACGGCATCTGCTTGAGAATGAGCGTGTTATAGTGCTCAGCCAGTTACGGCGGATGAGACGCAACAGAGTAGCATCGTCTTGCTAGTTACTCTAGACTTGCTGATCTTTTCGGGCGTTCCACCACACATAGGCACGTTGTTCACATGGCTTGATGAGCGCACTCTTGGCGTCAGCGTAATCGTTCACGTCATCAAACTTCCTGGCAAGGTCACGCTTCACCTCTGCGTAGGTATCCGCTTCGTGGGGATGCGCCCGTAGATAATCGCGAAAGACAATGTGGCGCTCATACTCCGGATCGTCTAGCGGCCACAGGTGAATCTGGTGTGTTCGCATGCCGGTATCGTCTGACTTACGAAAATACCGGCGTGTAGGCATGAGTTCTTCGACATAACGCACATACTCGTAGCAGAGGGCTTTGATCGGCTTGATGCAGTGGGCATCAGCAATCGCCAGATTGCGAACGCCAATGATGATGTCGATGACGGGCTTGGCGACCAGGCCGGGTACGGCGGTACTGCCAATGTGTTCGACTGTCTCCACATAATCTCCTACGACGGCTAACAGTCGGTCGCGCTCGGCAGCGAACATCGCGGGCCAGGTGGGGTCATAATCGACAATAATGAGGTGTTTGTCACGCATAGGTGCTCCTTTCGCTTACATAGCGACATGCGGCAAGCCTCCATCAATGACTCAACTACGATTTTGCCTGCAGAGCAGCCTATAGTATGAAGTGTCGGCAGCTTTAGGAAAGATCGGTTAGCCATCGATGTCCGTCCGGATAGATGCGCGTCAGGTGCTGCTTGAGCCAGTTTTTCGCGGCTGCGCTCAACACAGGCAAACAAGCATGAAAATCCTGCTCATCTTTCAAACGTGGATTTCTGACCTTGTATAATAGTTGGATCTCCGGACGGAGGCACGGTACGCCATCATAGATGGTTATCAGGTCAGCGCGCTGTCCACGGATGCGGTCATCACGGCGGCTAACCCACTCCGTGCCATCGACCTCAGTGATCATGATTTGCATCTGCCAAGCATCGACGCCGATTTGATGTCCCCAGATGTCATGAATACCAACAGACAGGTACTCATCCTTGCGCCAGGGTCGTAGCGTGCCCGGTGGATCAGCCGCATAGAGCTGCCAGCCTGTTAGCCAGTTTTGCACATGAAGCTGCTCATCGCGAAAAACGGTAATGTCGATATCACCATGAGCGCGAATCTTATAGCTAAGAAATTTCTCAATCGCATAGCCTCCGGCCAGACACCAGGCGAAGGGGGCATCACGAAATAGTTCCACTACTTCAGCGACGGAAAGTGATTGCCATTTCTCGTGCGGAATTTCCACTATCTATCCTGTCCGTTGTCCTGTAATCGCGTCAAAATGTACGTGGGTGAAGCATCTGATGAGGCACCCAGGCGCACAACAGACCTGTACCGCGCCATACAATCCGGCACGCCCAGTTCAATGATAACCAATAGCGGCTGCGGTGACGTGTGCAGTACGTCTTCGATATGCGACATTGCCTCATTCCCCACTGCACTGCCTCGGTCGATAACGACAATCCCTGGCATCAGCATCACAAACGCGCCCAGTGCCGAGAGTAAATCGCTGTGGTGCAGCATCTCCACGTTATGTTTTGTGGCGAAAGACTGCCAGTCCTCATCCGGCGATTGATCCGAGACATAGAGCAGCAATCGATTATCCGGCAGTCCTATCTTATCCAGCTTATTCCGCTGCATGTGTCCCCGTGCTCCTTTTCATTATTCTGAACTTTGAACGCATCAAACGTCTGATTGCACTCAGATTGACACCTATACGTAATTGGATTTGTAGGTCTTGTTCATCGGCTAGTTTTTGCTTAGAAGCCGTTTGAGAAGTATTGTTTCGGTAATTTTGGCCCTCATCCCCCACACCCTTCTCCCAGCGAAGCGTTGGGGGAGAAGGGGAGCAAATCGTTCTCAAGTCCCTCTCCCTGGGGAGAGGGAAACAGGGTGAGGGCTTTTCAAACAGCTTCTTAACGTCTTAACGCTATCTCATGCGTATGCCCTGGGGTGTCGCAGGGTGCCCGTGCTATAATGGCGTGGCATCTTTCGAAACGCACGGATACCCATGCATATCGAACATCTCTCACTGACTAATTTTCGGAATTACGCCCGGCTGGAAGTCTCGCTACCAAAGCAAGTACCCATCGTGCTGTACGGCGAAAACGCGCAGGGCAAGACCAGCTTACTCGAGGCGATCTATTACCTCGCCGCGCAGCGGTCGCCCTATACCACCAGTGACCGGCAGTTGATCCACTGGCGCACCGAGGACGACCCCATCCCGTTTGCCCGCCTCAGCGCGGAGGTCAACGACACGCGGGGGCAGTTTAACCGCCTGGAAATCACACTGATGCTGGAGCAGGTCGGGGCGACCCAGCGCTTCAAGAAGGTCGTGCAGCAAAACGGAGTCAACAAGCGCGTGATGGATGTGGTCGGGTTGGTAAACGTGGTGCTGTTCTTACCGCAAGACCTCGTGCTCATCGAGGGGTCACCATCGGAGCGCCGTCGCTTTATGGACAACACACTCTCTCAGGTGGACGCGGCCTATTACGATGCGCTGGATCGCTACGAGAAGCTGCTCCCCCAACGGAACGCGCTGCTCAAGCGCATCGGGGAAAAGCGGGGACGTGTCGATGAACTGGCCTACTGGGATGAGCAAATCGTCCAGCACGGCAGCATCGTGATCGCCGAACGTCAGCGGTTCCTGCGTGAGTTGGAAGTCGGCGCACAGCAAGCGCACCACGACCTCACCGGCGGCAAGGAAACGCTCACCCTGCAATACCAACCGAGCTTCGCCCCCACCGCCGAGGACGACGGTCAAATGTCCTTTGGTGTGCTCGGCCTTGACCTGCACCGGCAGATCGACCCCGCAACCGTCGCGCCGCAATTCGCCGCGCGGTTGACCGAAGAACAGCGCGACTCCATCGCACGCGGAGTCACCCTCAGCGGCCCGCACCGCGATGAACTCCGCTTGATGATTAACGGGCGCGATGCCGGTCTGTATGGCAGCCGGGGACAGGCCCGCACGGCGGTGATGGCGCTCAAACTGGCAGAACTCGACTGGATGCACCAGCGCACCGGCGAGTGGCCCATTCTGCTGCTGGATGAAGTGATCGCGGAGTTGGACTCCAAACGGCGGGCGTATCTGCTCGGTCGCATCGACGGGCGTACACAAACATTACTCACCACCACCGAACTCGACATCTTCACAGCGGATTTTCTCGACCGGGCGGCGGTGTGGCACGTCACCGATGGACAGATCATCCAGGGGAACCGGGTTTAAGCGTGAGGCGCTTATGAAATGTGGATCTTTAGGATTTCGCGTGGTAGCTTCCCAAAATCCATCGAAACACATCATATCTGCCGAGGAACCTATGTTCACCACGTAAGATCCTGAAGAACCCCAAATTTTAACCACTTTGGAACCTGAACCGCATAACAGGTGACTATCCCATAGGACTCTTGTCACATAAGGGGAAGTTGCAGTATGTTGCACATATTTTTAGATCGCCTCCCCATTAGTTGGACGATCAAGTTTGCACTTTTACGCCTGGCGGCCCGTTGGCGATCCTTGCTTACCGTCGTCATCGGTGTGATCCTCGCGACAGTGATTGGGGCGAATATTCCGCTTTACACTTCGGCGGTGTCGCAGATCGGTATGATTGAGCGGTTGAGGCAACAACCAGAAAACGCTATTCATGCTGTCATGCGCATTACCTACAGTGATGCAGAAACATCACTATCGACGTTCTGGTCAGGCGCGGACGCTGGAGTACAGTCTCAAGTAGATGAGACTCTGCGTGATGATGCCTTTCAAAATTGGGTAGATGATGTCATCAGCACGGCAGAAAGCGCACCGCTGACCTACACGGATGGTGTCGGTCTACGTCTGGCGACCGCCAGTGATTGGCAGCAGCACGTCTCATTGACCGAGGGGGATTTGCCCTCGCAAACAGTCACGGATGCTGACCTGGAAGCCACGCTAAGCACGCTCGCCGCCAACGAACTAAACATCCGCGTTGGTGATGTACTCACGCTCAGCGAACAACGCAGCGGGACAGAAGTCCGCGTAAAGATCAGTGGTCTTGTGCGCGAAAACGATCCCGAAGCACTTTACTGGGTCGCGCCGTCACCGCTGCGTATTGATCGTAACGACAACCAGTTGGAAGTCAATCTACTGGCAGACCGCGACGCGCTGACGCAAACTCTCGAGTCACGGTTACCGGAGATACGCACCCGGCTCGGCTGGAAAATACTATTTGATTACACCCAACTACCCTTTGAAAACACACCACAAGCGATAACGCGCCTCGATCAATTTGAAGACGGCATCGAAGACCTTTTCGCCAGCGATCGCTCGCTCAGCCTCATCTATGAAAACGAAGTTATCCCCGTCTTAGAAGACTACCGTGAGGAGGTCGCCCGTTTGAATGCACCGCTCGGCTTGTTGCTATTGCAGATCGGTGCGTTGGTCTTATTGTTCCTAGTGGTGATCGTCGCGCTGGTACGTCGGGGTGAGCGTCGTGAGATCGCCATGTTGCAGAGCCGGGCTTGAGCGGTCTGCCGGTTCGCCTGGAAATTAGTGCCATCATCGAGGAATTCCCCACCCTGACGAACGGTGAACGTTTTTTGATCGCACCCGCCGAGCGTATACAGATACAGCTTACCGAAGGAGTCAACGGTGAAGACTATTACCGCTGGAACACCGCGTTCATCTTCAGTGATGGTCGTGCGGTCAGCGCGGCGGCACAGGCCGCACTCGCCGATTACGACGATGTCACGTACACGATGGATCGTTACCAACGAGAGCGCCGCGCTCCGCTGGATAATATGTTCTTCGGGATGCTCTACGCGGGCTTTCTGGCTACGTTTGCCGCTTACAGTGTGGTGCTGATCGTTGATGTCAGTGTGCGTCGTGACGCCGCCGCATGGCATATGCTGTATAAGTTGGGTATGTCTCCGGCGAATATTCGGTTGTGGCATGTGGTCGAATACGGTGTGCCGCTGTTCATCGGGGTCGGTTGGGCGGTGCTGCTGGGGGGTGGGCTGGCGCTGCTGCTGCTGCCCTTCCTGGCAATGACAGATCAGATTATTATCCCCTGGTCGCGCTATATCGCGCTGGCGCTGGGGGTGTTGTTGGTCGTTTTAACCAGCATCATATTTGCACAACGGAACGATCCGGAGGAGACACGATGAGCTTTATCGAATGTGACAACATCGTCAAAATTTACAAGGTCGCTGATTTGGAAGTCGTCGCGCTTCAAGGGGTTGATCTACGCCTTGAACAAGGCGAGATGACGGCGATTATCGGTACATCAGGGTCGGGAAAATCGACCTTGATGAACATCCTCGGCGGGTTGGATAAACCCTCTGCCGGACGTGTCGAGGTCGGCACGTATGACCTCACCCGGTTGAAGAAGAACGAGCAGGTCGCCTACCGTCGTTCACAGGTCGGCTTTGTATGGCAGCAGACCGAACGTAACCTTATCCCCTATCTGACGGCAAAACAGAACGTCGAATTGCCGATGACGTTGAATAAACTCAATCGAAAGGAACGCGGACAGCGTGCAATCGAGTTACTGGAGCAGGTCGGTCTGGGAGATCGGCTCAATCACCTGCCGCGCAACCTCAGCGGTGGGCAGCAGCAGCGCGTCGCTATTGCCCGTGCACTGGCCTCACAACCGCGCATCATCATCGCCGATGAACCCACCGGGCAGTTGGATACCCACACGGGACAAAGCATCATTGACCTGTTGAGACAATTAGTTGAAGAACGCGGAATAACAGCTCTGGTGATCACACATGATCCCAAAGTTATGCGCGCAGCCGATCTCGTGTATGAAATGCGTGATGGTAGCCTGATAAACGTCGGCTAAATTTATACATCAGTTAAGCGACAAGTGGACGCCCGGTATAAGTCCACTTGAACGGCTCTGCCAGAGCGTGATTGAAATAGCAGACCATAGGGTTGGCAATATTGGAAACAAGCACGAGAAGGTCGGTCAGCCGTTGAAAGAGAAAAAGCCGGTGGTCGCGTTGCGCATCGCATCAAGTTTTTGATTGAAATAGGTGAGCCAATCGGCGTAATCTGGATTATCGGTGAGGCGCTGCTCACGCAGACGAAGATACCGCGCCGCCCCGATGCTGACCACGAACACCACTAGCGATGAAATCAACAAGCCAACGTTGAAGTGATAATCTCCGTCGAAGATGCTCCCTTCTACTGATGCGCCGAGCGCGGCAAATGCATATGTACCAGAGATGTTGCCGACGAATGTCGCTAACATGAACATCCGTAACGGAATGTGGACGTTCCCCGCCGCAAAGCTGACCGCATCATAGGGGATGTGTGCCAGCCGCAACACCACCAGTGATTCGAAGGCGTTCCCCCGTAGAAAGATCGCTAATCGTTGTCCCATGCGCCGTAGGGGATTGGCGGACTCTTCGGTTTGGACATCCCCGGCGAAGAGTTGCCCGGCGTAATACGGGATGACGGCGGAGAGTGTCTTGGCGATGAGGCCGTAGATGAACCCCTCCCACACACCGAAGATGCGCCCCCCCAGCGCGACCAGAATAATGGCCGGGATCAGGGTAAACGGACGAAACAGGGCAAACAGTATAATGAACGCGACGGCACCATACCAATTGCGGGTAATGTCGCTTTCGAGATTAATAAGGAATTGTTCGAGGGTGATGTTGTTGGAATCCAGTGTGGTGTAGATCAAGCTAATCATGCTGATCCAGAAGAAGATCGCCATGATCTGCGGGATATGATGTTTTATCCATCGACGCATCGCTACTCTGTCCTTCGCCTATTGGTCTCGAAGTGTCCCCCACGCCCAGTAAACACGCTGTATAGCGGTCAACAATGTGAGCGCCGCCATCGTGCCGAACAGGAACGTGGCCTGCGCCGGCAGCAGTAAAAACAGCGTGAAGAAGAGAATCGTTTCCATTCCCTCGACTAACCCACGCGGCATGGTTACGGTGGTCATTTCCGCCTGGGAGGCCGCGCCGTGTTTGCGCTTTTCCAGCAAGGCGGCGAGGTACATCCACGAGGCCGCGTTGATGTAAAAACTACTCAGCAGCAGCGCCAACATCAGATAGGTCTCACGGGTGTCGATCCCGACCGCCAGCATCACCGGAATGAAAGCGTACACTACGAAATCGATCAAAATATCGAGGTATGCGCCCAGGTCGGATTGCTGCGCGCGTTCACGGGCGACGGTGCCGTCCAAGCCATCCAGCAGACGATTGACACCCCATAACAGCAGTGCCAGCGGATAAAGCCGAAACAATGCGGCCACACCTGCTGCCAGCCCAAAACCCAGGCCGATCAGCGTGATGATGTTGGGATGCACGCGCTCATCGACCTGAGCCACAAGGGGCACAAGTATCCGTTCTTTGACCTCGCGCAATTCTCTATCTAACATTAAGCATACCTCAAGATCAGTGTGGACATACCTTGAGGATAACAATGGAAGGCTTACGAAAGTCTAACATTTGATGAGGGATTGCTAATTGTTAATGTGAGTTACCCAACCGTCCGACGTAAGCCAGGGCGTCATCGGCGTAAAGGCGGATCTCGTAGGTGTGCGTGCCAGCAAGCTGTGTCAGGTCGAGCGCGAGGTCGTTTTCCGGCACCAGTTCGCCGATGTCGATGCGGTGATGTTCATCGTCGGCGGTGATGATCTCTGCACGGAACTCGAAGGGGCCGCATTCATCGGAATCGGCGCGGTGGCAGGGGTTGAACATGAAATGCACACCTTCTTCCGTCAACGTAGCCTCACTGACGTAAAAGCGGCGACGGTTGAACAGGTCATAGTCTGCGCGGGCGGTGATGCGGTCGCCCCATTTGCGCCAGGTTTCATCATGCAGCAGGAAACGCAGCGTTTCGTACTCCGCCGTAGAGCGACACCAGATGTGGCGCAGCGCGGAGAGATCAAGCGATCCGGGCAACAACACCTGCGCCCGTCGCGCACTCAAGATCTCGTCGCGCTCCTGCGGGCTGAAAGGCTGGTTATGATAGATCAGGTCGAAGGGTAGATCACGGAAGGCGACCGCACTTTTGTAGGTTTTGCCGGTTTGCATCACATCGCCGTTGCTAAAACGCGCTTCCGGCATGGTGATGACCGATTCAAGATCGAACAACAGATAGACCGGCACCGGGCAATGGGTATACAGTCGTTCGCCTTCCGGCAGGATGCCCTCCGCGCCGTAGAGGTCGGGCGTCTTGGGTCGAAAGTGCAGCCGCACGTAGCGATCCCACAGACCGGTACGCCGTTTGTTGTCCGCCTTTGATGACGCTTGCAGTGTTTCCGTTTCCAGGATGTCGGCGATGTCATTTACATCGGCATAATAAAACAGGCTGTACGTCCACCAGTGGCGGTCACCCAGCCAGGGTTCCTCGCGTAAATCTTCGAGATAGCGATGAAAGGCGCGGGTGTCACGTTTAAGGCCGGTCGCCGGGGTAACGGGTGACTTCGGCGGCGGGAACATCGGTGGGATGCCCTCACCGCGATGCGAATCGGCGTGCCCGTGCGGGATGTAGCCGGTTTCGATGTAACTGAGCAGATTATCAAGGGCGTGCTGGTAGCGGGCCGGGTCACTGAAATCAACGTAATTCATGTTTTCCAGGTGCAGCGGACGGTCAGCATCGAGCTGTACCAGCACGGGGATGATGCGCTTGCCCTTACGGATGGCGCGGAGCTGTTCTCCCCGGCAAATATCGGAGACATAACTGCCTGCACTCAGCAGCGCCAACACCACGTTACAGTTCTCGATGGCTTCTTCAATGTCTCGCGCCCAGCTTGCCCCGGCAGCGATTTCCGCCAGGTCGAGCCAGGTATCATGCCCGGCGGCGGCGAGGTCGTCGCGTAGTTGCATGGCGAGGTCGGAGGCATCCTCACGGGCATACGAGACGAATATTCGAGATGAACCGTGCGGCCAACTTGCAGTCATACGCTCCCTTTCCCAGATGATGTGTTATCACAACACCATCTTAGAACAAATATTCACCGGCGGCAAGTCGAACTGTTGCAAGTCGCCTTGCATTTTAGCATGCACACCGACAAGGTGAGGCGAGCCGCGCCAGCATCTACACTGACATCACTTTCTCTGACTGGCGGCAGGGCAACCATAGCGTAAATGTGGTGCCTTGCCCCTCATGGCTATCGACATTGATACGCCCGTGATGCGCCTGTACGATTTCATAGGTGATCGCCAATCCCAACCCGGTGCCGCGTGTGGGGCCGCGGGTTTTATCCACCTGATAGAACCGCTCGAAGATGCGCGAGAGGTCTTTCTCCGGGATGCCGATGCCGTTGTCCTGCACGCGAATAACGATCCCGTCGTCTTTGGTGAAGGCGATGACGCTGACCCAACCGCCCTGTGGGGTGTATTTAATTGCGTTGCCAATGAGGTTGTTCAACGCCTGCACCAGCCGATCACCGTCACCGCTGATGCTTGGCAGCGGTGGCAGTTTAGCCCGCAGTTGTAAGCCCTTATTCTGCGCGACTACACTTAGATTATGTGTGACGGCCTGAACAAGTTGACGAATGTCGATGGTTTCCAGATGCATGGGAAGTTGCCCGGCCTGCATCCGTGCGAGGTCGGTCAGTTCGTTGACCATGCGCGTCAGGCGTTCGGCTTCTTCGTGGATCACCTCGGCGGCGGTGGCGGGGTTCTTCGCCGCGCCGTCGATAATCGCCTGTGAGTAGCCTTGAATAGAGGTCAGCGGCGTCTTCAAGTCGTGGGTGAGGTTGGCGGTGAAATCCTGTTGCGCCTGTTGGGTCGCCAGCACCTCCGCACTCATGGTGTTGAACGCTTCGGCGACCGCCTGGATCTCCGTCGGCCCACTGACCGGCACACGATAGCTCAAATCACCGCGGGCGATGGCCTTGGCACCCTGCCCGAGCCGTTGTAGAGGCTGGGCGATGGTCTGGCTGATGAAGGTCGAGAGCAGCAGCGCGATGCCGATGCCGATAGCCCCGGCTTGCAGCAACGGACTCACCCATGAGTCGCCGAATTGGGTCAGCGTGGTTTGGAGTGATTGTGTTGGGCGTTCCTGGGCAGCGATGAAAGCCACACTTTCGCTCCGGTTCACCAACAGACTGCCGCCGAACAGCCATTCTCGATCACCGTCGATGAAGCTACCGAAGATATTTTCCCGAATGAAGGGTGGGGTTTCGAGGTTGTCCTGCACGTAAGGCGGGGCATCCTGACCATAATCATCTAGCTCGACCTGGATCGGCTCTTGTGTATCACGCTCATAGGTGTCGTAGATGATGCGCCCGCTGTCTCTGCCGGGGGGGATCTCGATCAACAACAAGCGCACTTCCTGATCAGACGCGATCTGATCGAGAAGTGCCTCGAAGCTTTGTAACTCCTGGTCGGAAAGAATCGGCGGTGGGATCGCCGCTCCGGCGTTGTTGTCCAGTTCTGGCGGACGGTTGGTGCTGAAATTCGGCAGGTCGCTTGATGGCGCGTTAATGATCTCACCGACCGGCATCACATTGACGATCTGTTCCATGTTGGCGTAGATAGGCTGAACCGGCGCGGGTTGGGCGCTGGTAGCGACGAACAACGCCGCCAGGATGCCCGCCATCGTCCCGACCAGCAACAGCAGGTAGGACGCCAACAGACGTATACGAAGTGATGAAAACATAGACCTCATATTCAACGCTATTCGGCGGTGAGCTTGTAGCCGACACCCCACACGGTATCAATCGTCGCGGCCATGCCCTTTAGCTTATGCCGTAGATGTGCGATGTGGACATCGACCGTGCGCGTTTCGCCGGCGAAGTCGTACCCCCAAACGATTTCTAACAGTTTTTCCCGGCTGAAGACCACACCGGGGTCACGCGCCAATGTCAGCAGCAGGTCGAACTCCTTCATACGTAGGTCAATTATTTCCCCGTCGATCTTCACCGCCCGGCGCTCGGAGTCGATGGTCATATTGCCGACGGTCAGCGTGGTGTTGGCGGCCTGGGCCGTCTCGCGCCGTTCAACCACCCCACCCCGGCGCAAAATCGCCTTGACCCGTGCCACCAACTCACGCGGGTTGAACGGCTTGGTCAGATAGTCGTCCGCGCCGAGTTCCAGCCCGACGATCTTGTCGATGTCGTCACTGCGGGCGGTCAACATGATGATAGGTAGCTCGGAGACTGCCCGCACCCGCCGGCAGATTTCCAGGCCGTCCATCCCCGGCAGCATCAAGTCCAGCACGACCAGGCTGGGTTCATCGTCGATGATGCGTTGGTAAGCCGCTGAGCCGTCCGTCTCGCTCTCGACGGCATAACCTTCCTGTTCTAAGTACATCTGCGCCAGGTCGATGATGCGCTGTTCGTCATCGACGACGAGAATGGTTTCACTCATAGCAACCTCGCAAAAGCTTTTATAATCTTTTCTTCCTATTCTACATGCCAAGTGCGATGTTTAGAGAGAAAGTAACAGACATTTTACAGTTGTAGCGCGAGAATGACTGATCGGCAGCAAGCACTACGCGCCCTACGGCGACACACACGAGCGTGCGCGTGTATCTACGCACCGCCACGACGACCCGGTGACGGTTGTGTTCCTCTCCCGTGATCCCTTCGCGGGGATGATGCAGCGTCTCACACTCCCCAGCAGCAGCCGATTTAACCGATCACGGACGTTTGATGTTAGATCATCCGAGCATGGATAAGCTATGCCGTGAAGCGCGTAATTTGACTTGATACGTCTCCGCACCGGAGTTTACGATAGACGCCTCGCGTCGTAAGCGATTAAATGATGTGCAGGTTCGCATCGCATGTGGTAAGCTATCTGCAATCTAACGAACGTTCGAGACAACCTGGCGACAACGATTATGATAGGACGCAAGCTCCGCAACCGCTACGAAATCATGGAACACCTGGGGGATGGCTCCACCGCGACGGTTTACAAAGCCCTGGACGAACGCCTGGGACGCGAAATTGCCGTCAAGCTGCTGCTACCGCATGTGCGTGAAACCACGCGCAAACGCTTCTTGCAAGAGGCCACTTCCGCCGCGATGCTCAACCATACCAACATCACCGCGATTTACGACATCGACGAGGAGGATGACCGGCCCTATCTCTTGATGGAGTACGTCGAAGGTGTCTCATTGGCCTACTACATCCCTTCAGACGCGCCGCGTCTGGTTGACCTGGGTAAACAGATCGCCGGGGCCTTGCAATATGCCCACGAACGGCAGATCATCCACCGGGACATCAAACCGGCGAACATCAAGGTCACCTCAAAAGGGATTGTCAAGATCATGGATCTGGGGTTGGCACTGCCCAACGACGCCAAGCGCGTCACCGCGCATGGCATGGTCATCGGCACCCCGGCGTATCTCTCCCCAGAGCAGGCGCAGGGACTCAAGCTCGACCACCGCACCGACATTTATTCGCTCGGCATCGTGCTCTACGAGATGGCGACCGGGCAACTGCCGTTCAACGCTGATGACATCGGCGCGTTGCTGCTGCAACAGGTCAAGCAGTCACCGCCGCCGCCACGCATCGTCAATTCGGACATTCCACCCGCGTTAGAGGCCGCCATCCTCAAGACGCTGGAAAAGAACCCCGACCGGCGCTATCAATCAGCGGCGGCGCTGTTCGAGGCGCTGGATTCTGTGCTACAGACCAATTCGGCTCAACTCGCCAATACCGACGACGCGAACGAACCCGTTAACCGGCAGACCAAAATCTCAGATACGGTCAACCGGCAGCGCACGCTGCGCGTCATCCTCGCGGACGACCACACGCTGCTGCGCAAGTCACTGGCGGGTCTGCTGGAAACGCACGACGATTTTGTAGTCGTCGCAGAAGCGGGGGACGGCGAATCCGCGTTGCAACAGACCGTTTCTATCCTGCCGGATGTGCTGGTGCTTGACCTCAACATGCCAGGGCGCAACGGCATCGACATTCTGCCAGAAGTGCGCTCACAGGCACCGAAGGTCAAGGTATTGGTGCTGACCGGGCGTGACGAGGATGTTTACATCGTGCGGGCGTTGCGGGCAGGCGCACATGGTTATATCTTGAAATCTGCCAACGAAGACGAGATGATCGACGCGATTGGCAAGGTTGTGCAAGGGCAGCTCGTGTTAGGGCGCGGCATCGCGGAGAAGATCGTCGGCGGGATGCTTTCCCCCAACACACCTGACGATGAAAAACTCAACGATACCGACCAGAAAATTTTGCTCTACGTCGCCGCCGGGTACGACAACGCAGAGATTGCGCGACGGCTCGATATTCCACTGCCGGAACTTATCGAGATGTTCGCCCGCGTTATGAACATCACCGGCGCGGATGACCGGCACGCTGCGGCACTGACCGCACTCCGTACCGGGCAAATCTTACTCGAAGACCTGCACTCGCTGGATTAGCCCGGTCGTCTGCGTCTATTTTGCTTCTGTACGACCGAGGATTGTGCTACGAAATATAACCGCCATAGACTCGGCGGCGTACTGAGGGCAATCGCATTTGGGAAAACGAGAGCAAACGCGGTGCTCCCTTACAGGACATAACAGGTATTTTAGGGGCAGACCGGTGTGTCTGCCTATGACACGTTACACAAAACGTCATATGCAATTGCCCTGGCGGCGTACTCATCGGCGGTTTAAGTTGCGCCGTTATTCTGGGCATAATGTAAGTTTGATTCAATAGAGGCAATATGATGAATAAGCAACCGCCAAGCACAGAAAACAAGCAAGCAATCCAGATGGGGATGGGCCTGGGTACGGTCTTTGGACTGGTCTTCGGGCTTATCCTCGGTTTGGCGCTGGGGAATGTCGCGCTGTGGATGCCGGCGATGATCGGCTTCGGGATGGCATGTGGCATGGCGATCGCTGTCTCACGGAACGAACAGCAATAAAAAATCCCCCCACCGCAGCGAGGGATTATGAGCCTTGTCTTATACCATCGTGATGCCTAGCGGTTGATGGCGAAGGTGACCGTCACCGTTGAGTTCACGGTCAACTGCCCCGGTTCAATGGTCGCGCCGCCGCCGCCACCACGTCCCATTTCGGCGAAGGACATATTCATCGGCCCAAAGGCCGGGCTGCCGCCTTCCTGGATGAGCACGACTTCGCCTAGCGTCACCCCGGCGAGTTGTGCCAGTTCTTCAGCGTCGCCCCGTGCGTCGGCGAAAGCATCGGCACGGGCGTCGCTTTGCAGCGCGTCTTGATCTTCAATGCCGAACTCCAACCCGAAGATGTTGTTCGCACCCGCAGCGACCGCCGCGTTAATCACCCCGGCGACGTTGTCCACGTCACGGACGACGAGGCGAATCTGATTGCTGACGTTGTAAGTATCGCCGGATTGCGTCATGCCGCTGGCTTCCGGGCCGGGCGGGGGCTGCATCCCCCGGTTGATGAACACGTTCAGGTTGGTGGTACGCACGTCTTCACGGGCGACACCGGCCTCGACGACCGCGTTAATCACTGAGTCGATCTGACTGTTGGACTGCTCAAACGCCATCGCTAAATCCTGTGATTGAATCTCCACGCCGACGATGACCCGCGCCAGATCGGGTGTACCGGATGCCTCGCCAATGCCGGTCACGGTGATGGTATCAGCGGGGTAGGCCGGGCTTTCTTCCTGGGCGGCAGCCGGTAACACCACCAGCGCCATCATTGCCATCAATAGTGTGCCAAATAGAAACTTACGCATGGGTTACTCTCCTTGTGATGTGTATCTTCTGGCGGCCTCTATGCCGCGCTTCACCCTTTATGACGACATCAATCTGCGTAAAGTTCCGATTATGCCGAAACATCATGAAATGTTAACAGGATACTCATCTACGCGGCACCCATACCCCCAGATGATTCGCCACCGGGCGTTCCCTGCCGGGGATGCGATTGTGGATCGGACTGTTGATCACATCGGCTTTGCCATCCGCCCCTTCGATGACCAGCGTAGATGAGCCGCCACCGTCGAGATTCAACGCCTGATCGCTGCCATAGCGTGCCATGATCGCCGCCAGTTCTTCGATGGTCACACCCATGCTGTAGTTGATCTGCCGTCCGTCCACAACGACGATGATAAGTGTGTTCTCGTCTATACCCACCGCCGTTCGCGGGTTGGGGGCGCTGAAGTAGGGATTGCGTGGCTCCACATCGAAGGTCAGCGGGATGCCATCGCGCACCAGCCGCGTATAACCGGAAATGGCATGATAAATCTCCCCGCCAGGTTGCCCGATCTGCATGGTATTATCCGCCTCGATGTACAGCGTATCTGAGCGGTTGTTGACAAAGCCGGTGGTGTAGACATCCCCCTGCGAGGCGGTGATGCCCCGTACATCGACCGGGTCACCGGTCTGCGGATAGTAGCGCCAGGGGCCGTCATCCCACCAGGGGTCAAAGAAGTCGCCGTTAACCGCCACCTGTAGATCATGTGTTTCCAGAAAATCCGCGGTACGTTGCCCCGCCAGCACTCGTCCATCAGTCGGCGTGTAGGGCGTGACCAGAAATTCCAGCCCCGGCGTTTCCAGGTCGATGGTCACTACATGGATAATCACCGGGCGTGGTTCCGTCCAGATCTCGCGGGTGTATTCAACGCCGGGGTAAAGGGTGCGCTGGGCCGGTTCCGGGATGTCGCGGTGGGTGTACCAGAACAGCACCCCGCTGACCGGCAACGCCGCCGCGAACAACAGCGTCAATGCGCCATAAACCAAGCCACGCCAGCGCCGCCGCAGTCGCCAACAGCGCCAGCAAGCCCACCCGAAAGCGATGGCGTTCCCCAACAGAATGAGAGTTGCTATCCAGGCAAAGATCATCAGAGAACGCCCCGAAATTCAGGTCGATAGTCGTGTTAGTGCAGGTCGAGCGAACGCTCCCGCAGCACGCGCGTCACCAGGTCGATGAATGCAGGCCGAGGCATCGCGCCCAGGTCTTCATCTGTGCGCAGACGCACACTGACCGTCTCCGCTTCGATGTCGTTATCCCCGACGATGAGCATGTAGGGAATGTGTTCGCCGCGTGCGTTGCGGATTTTCTTCCCCATGCGACCCTTGCTGTCATCCACGCGCACCGTGACGCCGTGCGGCTTGAGTTCGTCCGCGACAGTGTAGGCATAGTCGTTGTGCTGGTCAGCGACCGGGATCACGACGACCTGCGTCGGGCTGAGCCACGCCGGGAACGCCCCGCCGAAATGCTCGATCAGGATGCCGACGAACCGCTCCACACTGCCGAACAGCGCCCGGTGGATCATGATCGGTTGCTGGCGTGTGTCGTCCGGCGCGACGTATTCGAGATCAAAGCGTTCCGGCAGATTGTAATCCACCTGCACGGTGCCGAGCTGCCAATCACGTTTGAGCACATCCTTGAACACCAGATCGAGCTTGGGGCCGTAGAACGCGGCCTCACCTTCCTCGATGGCATAGGGCAAGCCGAGTTCCTCACAGGCCTGGATGATGGCATCGGCGGCCTTGTCCCACTGTTCGCTCTCACCGACGTACTTATCACCGTTGGGGTCGCGTGTGCCCACACGGGCGCGGAAATCCAACATCCCCAGGCTGTTGAACACATACTGCGCCAGCTTCACCGCAGACTTGAATTCATCAAGCAGTTGATCCGGCGTGACGAAGATATGAGCGTCGTCCTGCGTGAAGCCACGAACGCGCGTCAATCCTTGCAGTTCGCCGGATTGCTCATAACGGTAGACCGTGCCGAACTCCGCGAGGCGCACGGGCAAGTCACGATAGGAGTGCATTTCACTTTTATAGACCATGATATGATGCGGGCAGTTCATCGGCTTGAGCATGAACAGTTCGCCATCAACGTCGATGGGCGCGTACTGACTGTCGCTGTAGTACGGGTAATGCCCGGAAGTCTTGTAGAGTTCGATGCTGCCGATGTGCGGCGTCACGACCGGTTCATAGCCGCTGTCTAGCAGGGTTTGCCGCAGCCAGCGTTCCAGCGTATCGCGCAGACGTGCGCCTTTGGGCTTCCACAGCGGTAAGCCCTTCCCTACCAGCGGATCAATCACGAACAGATCAAGTTGTTCGCCGACCACACGATGGTCACGCTTACGGGCTTCTTCCAGCCGGTGCAGGTAGTCCTTGAGGTCGTCGGGCGATTCCCAAGCCGTGCCGTAAATGCGCGTGAGCTGGGTGTTTTTCTCATCGCCGCGCCAGTAAGCGCCCGCCGGTGGCTTAAACGTGATGCTGAACGCCTTCGGGTTGATCTCTTTGGTGCTTTCGACGTGCGGCCCCCGGCACAGGTCGATGAAATTGTTCTGCTCGTAGACGGTGAGCTTTTCGGCGGGTTCGGCGATCTGTTCGCCGTTTTCGTCCACGCGCCCGTTGACCAGGTCTTCGATCAGGGCGAGCTTGTACGGTTGGTCGCTGAAGATCTCTCGCGCCTCTTGTGGGGCAACCTCACGATATTCAAAGCTGTGGTTGCCGCCGATGATCTTCTTCATCCGTTTTTCGATCCACTTCAGGTCTTCATCCGTGATGGCGCTGGGCAGGTCAAAATCGTAGTAAAAGCCGTCGTCAATGGGCGGGCCGATGGCGATCTTGGCATCGGGGAAGCGTTCCAGCAGTGCCTCCGCCATGACGTGTGCCGTCGAGTGGCGCACCCGGTAGAGATGGCTGTCTTCGTAGCGTTCTTGTTGAGACATAATTTCTCCAGATTATGGTTGGATATACGTGTAATTATCGAGTTTGCATACGTTTCGTTCAACCGTCGATTAAGCCGGTCAGTAGTGGCAGGATACATAACGCAAAACGCGCAAAGAAACCAGGGCACAACTTTTCGGTGTGACCTCGTGTCTTTGCGCTTCTCAGGCGCGATGGAATTTTACGCTAAAAAAAAGCGGGTGTTGCTTATTCTTCCACCACGAGGACGTCCGACAGGACAACGGCAGCCATTTCCTGCGTGGCACGGCGACCGTTGCCGTTGGTAGTGGTGGTGTCATCATGTGAGGATTCGGTTTCGTCTTCGGTGACCTGTGTGAAGATCGTCCCAAAGGTTTCCATCGCAAAGAGACTGTCAATGCAGTCTTCGATGGTCTCACGATTCAGCGATTCAAGGATGATGTGCGGTGTTTCCAGCATGGCAAAGCGTACTGGCACCGCATCGTCGATTTGCGCGGTGAGGTCATGCGTCAATGTCATCTGGCGCTGTAAGTATTGAAATGTGACGAACATCGCTGTGTAGATCGCGCCGTCTTCCATTTCGACGATCACATCGCAGGCGTCTTTCTCACCAGCATGGGCTTCAGTCATCACGCGCACAGGGATACGAATGTCAAAGGATTGTGTGTCATTCATAGGTTGTGTTGGGTTCGGGGAACCCACTCCTTCTAGGATAAGTATGTGAGCAAGTTTCTACACCTGCTTTGTAGGCCAAGTTTGAACGTATGCAGTGTGCAAACCTTTACGCTTGCTAACCATGAGGATATTCGATTTGCGAGTCACTTGTCAAGAAATCCACGCATGACATTAAGGCAATCGCATATGGATGCGTTTGGTATCATACTGCTAAAAACAGTCAGAGTCAGCCCCTGGTACAGGCTAGCGCCTTTCCAGATGGGCACCGGCAAGCTGCCCCCAGACCGTACCGGTTGTGTTCACCCACAGGTCATAATAGGCGCGGCGGGCGGCGGTGCGGTTGCCGGTCAGGTCATAGGCGAGGGCCTGCACATACTGCGCCTCGATGGATAGCGGTGCGCTCACATTTGCCAGCGCGGTGAGTGCATCGGCGGGACGATCATCGACCAGCAGCGCATCCAACGCGGCCTGGGGCACGGCGACCGGCTCAGCAGCGGGAGCGGCTTCCGCAAATTCAACCGGGGGATCGGTCGGCGTGGGGACGAAGACCTCATCCCCGGTGGGCGCGAACGACCACCAACTCGCACCCGGCAGCGCGAAATCCACCACTTGACGCGGCAGGAAGCCCACCTGGGTAACGGTCACGGTCTGTTGCACCGACAAGCCGAGTGTTTCCAGCACATCGACCAGATTAGCATCCAGCGGAACCGGATTTTCTACGAAGAACTGTTGCAACACCTGATCGACGTCACAGGCGGCGACCGTTTCATCATCAAAGACCAACCGAGCGGCTTCTTCCAACGCGGCACAGACGATAATCGGGTTGGCATCCGGCTCTCCCGCCGCGACCGTGAAGGCGTTGAGTTGAGTCCGCAGCCAGTCGTTATTGTCGAGTTGTTCTAGCAAGCCCGCCGCTTGATCGCCGGCCCGTCCTTCCTCACCCGCCAGCAAATAGAGCATCGCCAGTGCCATGCCCGCCCGGTCTGCACCACGCCGGAACAGCGATGTATCGTCGATAGCGTTCTCCACCGTTTCGATGGCATTTGCAGCCGATTGTACGTACAGCGGTTCCTCGGCGGCGACCTGACAGCCCACGCTCGGTAGCGGTTCGTAGCCGGTGTTGAGTTCGCCTACGGGCCGGTAGAAGTTGCGCTCCCACTGCCAGGTGATGTCTAAAGCGCTGACGCACTGCCAGCGGTCGGATGCCAGCCGGTACTCGGCGACCGCTAACGTCCTGCCGTCTTCAGGCCAGGTGTTGATCTCACCATAGCGCAGTGGTTGCCCCGGCAATACCAGATCGACCACCGCACCTGACCGCAGGCCAAAGATCCGTAATTCATCGTTAAGCGCATCGGTGGTAATGGTCAATGCGAACTCGTCGCGGGTGTCTTGATTAAGATCCCCGCCGCGAGTGAGCATGACCGCTTCAATATCGACGTAGGGCGCGGCAGGGATGGTGTCCACGCCGCGTGGTAGCTCGAAAATCCCCGCTTCAGTGCCGACCACCGGGATGAAGTCGTTGTACAATGGGTTAACTTCTATATTCGCCGGATAGATGATGTGCAGCAGGGCGTCAGTGATATTATCACCATTGAGGTTGATGGATGATGCGATGATACGGAAGTTATCGACGGTCGTATCACCTGTATCGAGCAACGTGTCATCAAGGCGCTCGACCACATAAGGTCGGGCGACGAGGCGCAGGTCAACCGTACCCGCCGGGGCGGTCAGCATGGCTTCGAGCAGCCGGTTACGATCTTCGATGTTACGCGGTGCATCGGGGAAGCGACGGTTGAGTTCGTAAAGTGTCAACCGGATGGCGGCTTCTTGCTCTGCTTCACCACCGGCAAGTTGAATCACCTGCCCGATGAGCGTCTCGACCAGCGCGGACTCGGTCCACATGCGTAAGGCGTATTGGTCAGCGGGTGCGTCTGCGGTGCTGACCGGCACCGGCGACGGACGCGGTGTGTTGGTGACGAAAACCGGCTGCGCGTCTGCTGTTGAATACAGCATCAACGGCAAAACCATCACGATCAGCAGTCCTAGCAATCCAAAACCGATGCGGCGCATAGTCGTTCCCCTGTTCCGTGCAATTTGAATGTTATAGTAGCCCTAAATCGACTTTGTCGCAAAGCCAGCACAATCTCTGGTTTTGGCACTCTTCAAAACTTGCTATAATAAGCAAAGTCAAAGAACCAAATTGAGGCAAGTCATGTCAGCGACATTCGATAAACTAAAAGCGATGCTTGCGGAAAAAGGCACGCTCTCCAACGAGGAAATCAACGCAGCGGTGGAAGAACACGGCGCACTCTCCGACGAGGAGATGACGTGGTTAGAATCCGAAAAGCTCAAAGTGGAAAAAGAAAGCGGTGACCAGATCACGATGGATCAATATCTGGAAGCGTTAAACACGTTGGATTCTGCTGAGGCGGGGTCTGACGAATACACCAAAGCGGAAACAATCGTCCAACGTTATGAATCAGGCGGCTAGCCGATGACAACCTATCCCGCAGAGGATCGCGCTTATCTCAGCCCGCGCCCGCGCCAACCGAATCCCTGGTTGATCCGGCTGCCGATGCTGTTCATCGTCGGCGTGATCTTGCTACTGCTGGCGCTAGTGCTGCTGGCAGGTGTTTTCCACAGCACTTACGAAGGGAAGATTACCCCCGGCGTCAACATCTACGGCGCGGATGTAAGCGGGATGTCCTATGAGGAGGCCGTGAATACCGTTGTGCATCGCTTTACCTTCGATGATGAGGCCGTGTTCATGTTTGCCTATCCGCCGTCGCCAGAACTCGATGCGCTGTTTGCACAGGACAGCGCCGCCTTGCAACGCACCGCCGGCGAACTGGGTATCAGCTTCGACGTTGAAGCGACGGTCGGGCAAGCCTTCGCGCTGACCGACGACGCAGGCACACCTCAGGGCTTGCTTGATCAGGCGTTGATCTGGTTCAACGGGGAGACCATCGCGCCGATCGTCCGGTATGAACAGAACACCGCCCGCGCTTACCTGACCGAACTGGCGCAACGTATCGACCAGCAACCGACCGCGTACAACGCGCAGGTAGACGCCGACGGCGAGGTCATCATGGGCGCTGCCGGTCGCCGGTTAGATGTCGAGGCCACACTGACTGAACTCAACCGCGCCATCCTCGAACTTGACGGCGGCGCAACGATTCCGCTGGTGATCGAGACGCTGGCACCGCCGACCACCGTCACCAACGCGGAAGAAGTCGCGGTGCTGCGTAACGCCGCGCTTTCCGGGTCGCTGCAACTGGTCGCCGATGATCCGCTGACAGGGGCGCAGTTCGGCCCCTGGGAGATCGGCGTCGAACAGATCGACGCGCTGCTGACCGTCGATTTGACCGAGAACGCCGACGGCACTACCAGCTACGACATCGGCGTAGACTTTACGCCTTTCCGGGCGTCGTTAGAGGCACTCGCGCCCGGTCTGGTCACGTATCCCAGTGATGGACGCTTCCACTTCGATGAGTTCAACGGTGAGTTACAGGTTGTGCAACCCTCACTCGACGGGCGGCGCATGAACGTGGATGCGACGTTGCAACGGCTGGAGCAGGCCGTCTTCCGCACGGGTGACCGCACCGTGCCCATCGCCTTTGATTACACGCAGCCGCGTTATCACAGCGGGGTCACCGCCGCCGAACTCGGCATCACGCAGTTGGTCACGGAGGCCACGACTTACTACACCGGTTCCGAGGACAACCGCCGCCACAACATCGCGCAGGGAGCCTCGCGTTTCGATGGCATTATCATCGGCCCCGGCGAGGAATTTTCGTTTAACTATCATCTGGGCGAACTCAGCGCGGAAACGGGCTTTGTCGAAGGCAAGGTAATCGTCGGTGGGCGCACGGTTGGCGGCATCGGCGGCGGCATCTGTCAGGTAAGCACGACCGTGTTTCGGGCGGCCTTCCAGGGTGGCTTTACCATTATCGAGCGCAACTCGCACGCCTACCGCGTCGGCTATTACGAACTCAATGGTGCCCCGCCCGGTCTTGACGCTGCCATCTGGACGCCGGAACGCGATTTTCGCTTCCAGAACGACACACCCTATCACCTGTTGATCGAAACCGCGATCTACCCGGCGGAAAGTGTCTTGCAGTTCCGGTTCTATAGCACCAATCCAGGCCGGGTGGTGGAGATCGAAGCGCCGACCGTGCGCAACGTCGAACCAGCGCCGCCGCTCAAATACGAGCCGAACGGCGACCTGCAACCCGGTGAGGTCATCCAGGTGGATTATGCCGCTGACGGTGCCGACGTCAACGTGCGCCGTGTGATCTATGACATGCAGGGCAACCAGATCAGCGAAGATAACATCTTCACGCATTATTTGCCCTGGCAGGCCGTGTTCCAGGTCAATCCCAACGACTCGCGTCTTGCGTCGGGCGGTTAGTGGTTACGGTGTTGCTGTGACCTCGGCAAAGGCGCTCAGGCCGCCCGGCCCCCAGGCGCGTGCCGCCAGCGTATAATCCCCGGCGGGGAGTTGTGTCAGGTCGGCGTTGGTGTAGGTGCAGGTCGCAGCAGGTGCCACACAGCCGAGGTCAGCAGCGGGGAACCAGCCCATGTCCCACGTCCAGGTGTCATCCGTCGGGCTGATGGTCAGTTGATACCAGGTGCTGTTCGCGCCTGCCGTCCAGGTGATGCTGTCCGCACTCGCAAACGCCAGCGCGGACGGTGCGGCGGCGGGGGTATCCGCCAGCACGAGATCCGGCCCCTGGTTCCAATCCGCACTGAAGCCCCCCGGCCCCCAACTACGCATCCACACGGCGTAAGTACCAGCAGGCCAGTCGATGGCGGGTTCGACCGTGCAAGTGCCTTCCGCGCACACATCCTCGATGAAGTACCACCGGTCAAAGGTTTGCTCCCCACCGTAGATGTACAACTGATACCACAGCGCCGCCGGAGAGTCCGTCCAGGTCAGCGTGGGGCGGCCCTGGTTTGGAGCAACGGTGATGTTCTCCGGTGCGGCGGGTGACGGGGCGTTGAGGCTGAATGAGGTCATGGTGTAGTTGCTGACTCCAGTACCGTCACTGTAAGATGCCAGCCACCAATCATAGACGCCGTTGGTCAACCCGTTGATCGGCGTAATACATGACTCAACCGTGCAAGCCTGCGCCGCTTCCACCCAGCGGTCAAGCACGACCGTCCCGGCGGTGTTGACCAGCACGACGTGATACCACGATTGCCCGATGACCGGTGCCCAGGCCAACCGGGTGATGCGCGTGTCTAGCGTCTGTCCATCCGTGGGGAACAGGCGCGTTTGAGTCTCCCCAATGGAAAGCAGCACGGTCTGTTGGGCGCTAAGGCCGAAGTCGTCCGTTGCGGTGTAGATGAAGCTATCCGCGCCACTGTAATCGGTCGGCGGTTGGTAAGTGAACGCGCCATCTGCTTGCAGCGTGTATAAGCCGCCGCGCTGGGTGTCGCCGCTGGCGGGGACGGCGGTCAGGTCGTCACCGTCGGGGTCGGTGTCGTTTTCCAGCACGCCGGGCGCGGCGACGCTTAACATGGTGTTGTAAGGGGTCGTATAGCTGTCGATGACAGGCATCGGCACACGATTGTTCTTGAACGTGTAGGCCGCGCCCGTCTCCGCAGCCACACCGGGCGCACCGGCGATGATGGTCGTCAGCCGGGCGGCGACACTCGCGCCGAGGCGATCACCCGCCGTTGGATTCAAGAGGGTCAACGTTTCAGCAGCGATCCAAACACCATCATTCTGACGATAGACATAGACCGCGCCAGCAGCATTATTCGTACCGGGCGCACCGACCAGCAACACCTCCCCCGCGATGGTCAGTGAATAACCGTACTGATCCTGTGGGGAGTCGTTAGTCGCCGGGAGGTGCGTCTGCGACCAGGTGCCGCCGCGCTGCCGGAAGATATAGGCCGCACCGCCCCCGGCCTGATAAGGTGCGCTTGCCAGCACACGATCCCCGGAGATAGCGACCGCCGTACCCAACTGTGGGCCGACGTTCGGGTCGTCAGGTGCGGCATCAGCGGCGGTCAACCGGGCGATTTGAGTCGGCAATGAGCCACTGAGTGCAAAGACGAAGACCGCCCCACCATCGGTGACGGTAGTGTCATCGAACGGCGCACCGACGATCACCCGATTGCCGTCGAAATCAACCGAGTTGCCAAAGCCGTCGGCGGGTTCGGTCGGCTGGATGAAGTTATCCGGTTGCCAGCCTTCGCCAAAGTAATTACGGTAAATCTGCACACGCTGAATGGTGGGTATCCCGACCAGAATCGTATCTTGCTGGATGTTGACCGAGTCACCGAAGCGTTCACCGGGTACGCCGCCGCCGGGTTTGGTGCGCTTGGTTTCGACCCAGGTCATGCCATCCCAGGTGTAGATGTAAATCGCGCCTGTGTCGTTGGCCTGCCCAACCGCACCGACCACGATGACATCACCGTCAATATCCACATCATGACCGAACTGGTCACCGGCGGTGCCGTCGCTGGCGGTGAGTTTAGCGGTTTGCTGCCAGGTACTCTGTAATTCGTAAACATAAACCGCACCCTCGCCGTTGGCATCGGGCGCACTGACCACCACACGGCTACCCGTTGTCGCGGTGACGACACCAAAGCGATCATCGGGTGCGCCGTCGTTGGCGATTAATTCCGTATTGTTGACGAACTGTTCATTGGCATTAACGACGGTCGTCAACACGATCACGAACAGAAGGGAGAGCAGCCGGGTGATAGACATATGTTAGCCTCTTGTATCATATTTGTTACATTTAATATACGATGAAATAGAAGGCTAACCAATAGCTCATGCGTCCTATTTTACAAGTTTTTACAAGTTGCTCACCGTTGGTTAAGGTATTGAGGGAGAATAAGCCGGGCGGGATAAGCGAACGATGAGTTAGCCGGTGGTGTCGTCCTGTTGGCGACCATGCCGCACAGCCTGCTGAACGATTGTATCATCGGGCTTCTTTTTGTCGCGTTCATCCAGCATGGCGTTGAGCTTTTCCAGACGGGCGGCACGCTGCTGCTCGTTCTCGTAAGCTTGCCGCCACTTTTCCAGCGTTTCAGGATGCACCCGTTTGTTCCAGAACCAGTAAGCGGTGCCTGCCAACACCCCGGCGATAAATCCGATCAACTGCCGCATGAAAGTCTCGCCTTTATCTGCTGTCGTGTGTGATGCGCTTATTATAGCGCATTCTACACCGGCGTATTATCCGTGATTTGGCGAGGCGCTGGATAGGTCGCTTTTCTGTGATAAACTGTACCTGCGAAACTTAACCTGTGAGTGATTACTCAACCCTGTCAATCAGAATCACCTTTGATATGCCTGATGCCAATGTTATGCGATACCAACGCCGCAGCAAACTCGGACGTAAGCGCGTCACCCAAGTTTTAAAGTCCGCGCCGCAGCTTGATACCATCGGTAAAGTGCAATGATGGTGCATGTTTATCCATGCACATTTGACCGACGATGACCGATATTCTCCGCGACACCTCACCCCCGGCGATGATCCGTGCGCTTGAGCACAACGTCTACGCCTATGCGCGTCTGTTCGGTGCGCTGCCGGGGACGCAGATCATCGAAACACCCAATCTGCTGCGCCTGAGCACCCCGACGATTGATAATCCGTTCTTCAACGCGGTGATGTACGCTCATCTGACCGAGGCGACCGCCGACATCGAAATCGAAAAACTGATACAAGCCTACCGCGATCAAAGGTCGGCGATGATGTGGTGGGTGGAGCACAACCCACAGCCCGCCGATCTCGGTCAACGGTTGGAGCGGTACGGCTTTCGTCTGGAACAAAACACCGGCATGGCGGTCGAATTGGCGGCGCTCAATACCGATAACCCCACACCATCAAATTTCCGTGTTGAGCGCGTCACCGACGACCGAATGCTAGAGCAGGCCGTGCAGGTCAGCGGCACGACGGAAGGCTTCCCCGCTGTGATTAACCGCACGTTTTACGAAACCTACCACCGGCACGGGTACGACGGTCACCTGCGGCATTACGTGGGGTATCTGCGTGATAAGCCGGTCGCGTGTTCAACACTGTTGCTGGCGGTGGGCGTGGCGGGGATTTACAGTGTGTGTACGCTGCCGGAAGCACGGCGGCGGGGCATCGGCGGAGCCATCACGCTGAGGCCCTATCTGGATGCGCGGTCGCTAGGGTATGTGGTCGGCACACTTGACGCTTCCCAGATGGGGCAGCCCGTCTATGAGCGGTTGGGGATGCGCGTCTACAGCAAGAAGAAGATGTACCTACTCGACCCCTAAACACTGCGCAGATTGTCGATAATCTCCGCCATGACTTGCTTGAACAGTTCCAGTTTTTCGGCGGTATCCAACGCTTGCGTCAGCGGGAGTGTCGGGCGGCGGTCTGCCTTTTCATCGACCAGCGCATCGACCAGCAACCGGTTCAGTGATTTCAAAGTGGAGCGGCGCAACCGTCGATTGTCGTAAGGGGCGTAGTCCATCAGATATTGAAATTGTACCTGCGCAGCGGGTTGACGCGGGTACGCCCACACCGAAAAGACCGTCAGGTCATCACCGCCGATGTGTACCCGCACATGAAAGCCCGGTGTCACCTTGCCGCCGAACTCGACCGCGTCGGCGCAGTGTGCCGCCCACTGGTATAAGTCCTGTGAGATCAGCGAATTATCGACACCGCCGGGGAGCTGCGCCACGTACTCGAAGAAGTTTTCACGGTTGGGTTCTGGTGCTAACCGGCGTGGTAGGCGGCGCGGTGCAGCGGAGCGATCCAGCGCCCACAATGCCCCGGTCAGTGCTTCGACGGCGGCATCGTAATCCCCGCGAAAGTCGGTATACTGCCGGTTAATCAGGTGCAGCGGCAGCGGGATGTCTTCGACCAGTGCGGTGTGGATCGGCTTCTTGAGATCCATCGCCAGCAGCGCCTCACGTTCGACCCACTCAGAATCACGGGCGGCACGCGACATCACGACCACACTCGCGCCACAACCTTCAATTGCTTTTTGGATCGCCAGCAACCAGCGTTCACCGGATTCGATGCTGTCGAGATCGATCCACGTTTCTAACCCGGCGTCATTGAGGTCTTTCGCCAGCCGGCGTGTGAAGTCGTTATCGCCGGTGCTGTGGCTGATGAAAATATAACTCATTGGAGCAACCGTCCTCGGTTAGCCGCTTTCATCTTGAGATACGCACATCTCAAGTAATTATCAGAGAAACATGCCATGAACTTACTCAGTGTCGATCTCATTGATAATCGCTACAATCTCGTCATTACTGATGAGGTCTTGATCTGATTTTGAGTACATTTCGATCAGAACAACACGCTCGGAAGTTTTCACAAAATAGATCACACGATAGCCGCCGGATTTTCCGCGTTGGGCATCTCGGTTAGGCAAGCGTGCTTTGTAGACTGTAAATCCCACACCCGGCACCTGGTCACCTGGAGTCGCGCCACTTTCCAGTTATTCGATAAGTGGTTCCAGGTCTTTTCTGATTTGCGGGTATCGCTTCTTCAGCTTCTTAAGCGCCTTTAGAAACGTCGAGGCAAAACTGACCTGAACGAGTATGTCATTCATCTTCTTCGTCTAAAAGTACCCATAGATCGTCGATAGGCTGTGTTCGGCCTGCGATGGCATCTTCGATCCCCGCTTTGATCGACACCAACAGCGCCTCTTTGGTGCGCTCCGTGTGTTGCTCACGCGCTTCAAACAACGCCAGTAAGTAGTCGCCGGGGTCTTCGTAGCCAGCTTGCCGTGCAACATCTTCTATATGCGCCCGCTTTTGCGCTGAGACTCCAATGGTGATTAATGCTTTATCAGGCATGCCGTATCCTCTCATGTCTGCCTCGACCGTTGGTTATTAGTCATTAATAAGGAAAAATGATGACGTAAAACTAGCCGACTTACTTGAGATTAACTAAAAACTAGCAACTGTGACCTGCGTAACTTCTAATAGTATAATCCAAGTTACGAATCACGCAGAGTAAGGAACCCTATGGCAGAAATATTTATCTCCTACCGTAGAGACGATAGTCAGGCTATTTCCGACCGCATCCACGAACACTTGACACGAGCATTCGGGGACTCGGCGGTGTTCAAAGACGTCGATGACATCCCCATCGGCGCGGACTTCCGGCAGACGCTACAAGCACGAGTCCATGAATGTGAGGTGCTGCTGGTCATCATCGGGCGGCAATGGTTAGAGATCACCGGCGACGACGGACGCCGCCGCCTGGAAGACCCCGACGACTTCGTGCGTATTGAGATCGAGTCCGCGCTCAACCGGGATGACGTGCTGGTGGTGCCGGTGTTGGTGAACAATGCGACCATGCCACCCGCCGATCAACTACCGGAGCCACTGCGTCCGCTGGCATACCGGCACAGCGTCGCGGTTCGTAATGACCCGGACTTTAAGTATGACATCCAGCGGTTGAGCGACCAGCTACACAAGACACTTACCACACCAAAGACGGCACCCACCGCCACCGATGACCGCACCCCACCGGTTAATCGTTCGCTGCTGGCGGCAATCGCCGGGGTCGCCGTCGTCATTCTGTTGATCGGGTTTGTGCTGGCGCAAATCTTCGCTGAAGGCGCAGATGACCCGGTCGTCGTGATCCCGGAAAATCCCGCGTTGAGCGACCCGGACAACCGTGTGAGCGCGGTCGAATACATCGACGCGATCAACGCGACGGAGAACGCCAACAGCCTGAGTTCAATGCGTGCGTTGATCGAGAAGGCCGGTTTGGAGCAGTTCCAGGGGTTGCAGGGGCCGTACACACTTTTCGTGCCGCATAACGACGCTTTCACGGCGGATGGCGTGGACGTTGACACATTGACGACAGAACAGGCCGGTGACTTGCTTTACTATCTGGTCGCGGATGGTGGCGCGTACACCCTGAGTGATATGCGCGGCTTCCCCACGTTGACCACACATCGCGGCGAGACGCTTAATATCGCCCCGCAGGACGAAAACACCGTGCTGCTCAATGGCTATGCGACAGTCATCTCATCATTTGCGAACCTGGATTTTGAGGACGGCATCATTCACATCGTAGACCGGGTGCCGCTGCCGGATTCGTTGGGTTAGCGATTATGTGCGTTCGATGGCCTGCGCCTGCCAGGTGTCGATGACGGTTTCGATCAGTGTCTCCGCGCTGAAGTGTGTCACGTCCAATTCGGTGATGCCCGCCATGCCGCGCACGTCCCACTCACGTTTGAGGCTGCCCAACGCCAGCGCCCGTTCTGCCGGGTCGTGATACAAAGCACCCATGTTGATGTGCAAGCGTTGTAAGATCGCATCAAGTTGGGCGACTAAACAGATCACCGGGCCAGTGGCACGAAGCTGTGCCAGGTGATCGGAATGAACCAGGGTGCGCCCGCTGATGCGGATGACGTGACTACGGCGCAGCACGGTTTCACCCATGATCTCTGCCTCGATAGCCTTGAGCCGGGTTTCACCAAAATAAGCGCGGATCTCATCAACGGGCAAATCGACCCGTTCGGCGATGGTATGCTCCACATTGACGTAAGGCTTGCGCAGCCGGGCGGCGATCTGCTCACCGAGCAAGGGCGTATCCGGCCCAATATACCCGGTGAGGATCAGATTACGCTCAGAAAGCGGTAGAAAACTACTCACGTCTGTTGTTCACCCCAGCCAGGGAACCAGAGATCGAAGATTGCCGGCATTTCCTCTAAACTGTTGATCGCCGCATCAGGGACGATGACCCCGCTCAACATCGGGCGGCGGCGTGCCGTCACCCGTAAGATCGCGCGCATCCCGGCGGACTGTGCCCCGGCGATGTCCGCTGTCGGGTTATCCCCGACGAACACCGTTTCCTCCGGCGATGTGCCCAGGCATTCTAACGCCCGTTCAAAGATGAGATGGTGCGGTTTGAGGTGACCGACATCCGCAGCGGAAAAGCGGCACTCCGGGAAGAATTTTAGCAGGCCGTGTTCTTGCAGTTCGACGTCGCGCAAGCGCATCGGTTGGAAGGCGTTGGTCACCATACCAAAGCGTAAACCCCGGTCACGGAGATTTGCCAGTCCTTCGGGCACATCCGGGAAGACGACCGTGCCCGGTATCTTGCTCCACTTGTACGCATCCAGAAATGCCTCTATGTCGAGGTCGGCTTGTGGTAACCCGACCTCGACCGCTGCTTCCAGTAAGATCTTCCCCAGGTGTGGGGCGATGAGCGAGGTTCGCGCATCCGACCAGGTGCGGCGGGTGCGGGTAGAAAATGCCTCACGATACACCTCAAACGTCGGCGGGGTCGGGAAGTTTTCCGTCAGATATTTGTGGATGTTACGTAAGTGTGGTTCCTCAATATCATCCCAGTCTTCAAAAAAATCACCCCAGTCGATCAGGGTATCGTCTAAATCAAATAAGACGGCTTTGAGCATGTTAGATGCGCTCCGCCCGCCAACCGAGTAAGGTGTATTCGATGCCCGTCTCGCGCGTGGGATACTTCGGTTGCCAGCCAAGCCGTTCGCGGATCTTGTCGTTCCCGGTGCGGTAGCTGGTGTTGAGGATGGCTTTGTTGGCCTTTGCCGGGTTAAGCAAGCGTGAAAGCGCCGCGAAGCCGCTGTCCTGTGAGATGCCGAGTTCCTCGCGCAACGCATCGACAAACGACGCCGGGGTGCCCGGTTCATCATCGACCACGTTGAAGACCTCACCGTTCGGCTGTTGATAAAGCGCGAGTACAACCGCCTGGGCTAAGTCATCACTGTGAATCCATGAGACGGCGTTATGCCCGTCCCCGGTCGCCAATGATCGGCTGGCACGCACCGCACTGACGATCTCTTGCATCATCTTCGATGAGCCGTAGACATGCCCCGCCCGTAAGATGCAGTAATCCAGACCGCTTGCTGCGATGCTGGTTTCGACCGCGTGCATGGCCTCGACCAACGCATCATCCGTGTGGGGGGTGTTGCTGTCCTCATCTACGAGCTGGCCTTCAGCGTCGCCATAGAGGAAGGTGGCGCTGGTTTGCACGAAGAAGTCAACCTTCGCCGCTTTCGCCGCTTCGACGACCGCGTGATTGGTCGCTTCCAACCGTTCCGCCGTGAAATCCGCTTTTTTGACCGGGGGATAGTTGACGCGCTGCGGCAGCACGTTCACGACGATGGTTGCTTCTGCCATCAGCATCATGCCTTTGATCTCACCCATACGGGTCAGGTCGGCATAAACCGGCAGGCTGCCATCTGCACGGACGAGTTCGGCTTCACGGTCGTTAGCGACGACCGCTGTCACTTTATGTCCATCTTTGACGAGTTGCTGCGCGACCGTCCGTCCTACCGAATGTACGCCATCGGTGATAAAGACGCTCAGGGGTTGGTTTTCTTCTGCTTCTGCCGCTTCCGGCGTTTCGTTTTCTGCCATGGTTGCCCTACTTTCGCTATTGTGGGTATCGAGACCATTATGCCACCGTCAGAGGATGGGTTCAACTCGCCGAGACTTGCTGCTCGGTAATGCGCTGGTGTGTGGCCTGGAGCGTGAGGCAATCCGCCGTGTGGAAGGGCAACGGTGCTTCCACGCCGACCGTGCCTTCGACGCCGTAATCGACAAACGCTCGCAGCAGGTCTTGATAGCGCAGGTCGGCTTCGTTGAGCGGCAGATGTTCGCGCTCGCCATTTTCGTTGTATTCGATGCCGCTCATGTGGTTGTGCAGTTGTTTCAGCCCGGCCTCGCCGAGTAACTCTCGCACCTGGTCAAGCGCGGCGCAGAATTCCTCGTAAGTGTTGAAGCTGCCATCCCCGGCCCGTGCGTGCAGATGCGCCCAGTCAATGCAGGGGCGCACTCCTTCGACATCGCGGCTGAGACGCAGCACCTCGTCTAAATCACCGAACATGGCGGATTTGCCCATCGTTTCCGGGCAGAGTGTGACGTCGAGGTCTTCGTCACGCAGGATGCCGGTCAGCTCGTGCAATTTTTCGCACACACGCTCGTAGACCAGTTCTGACGATTGCTTATGATAGCTACCGGGATGAAACACGATGTCCCGCGCCCCGGCGAGGCAGCCTTTCCGCGCGGCAGTTAACAAACGCTCGTCGCTCTTTGCCATTTTTTCATCGGTCTGGCTGTTAAGGTTGATGAAGTAGGGCGCGTGAACGCTCAAGCTGATGGCGTGGTCGGCGGCGACGGCCTTGATTTCCTCACAGGTCGAATCGTTAACACGCACACTGCGCGTCCAGGCGATTTCGAGATGGTGCAGGCCGATCTCGGCGGCATGTTGGATCGCCGCCAGCGTGCCGGAACCGGGTGTGGTCTGTGGGCTGCCAACCGTGCCAAAGCGTAACTTGATGGTGTCGTTTTCGCTCAAGTGGTGGGTTCCTTCAGTTTGATGGTCGATAAAGTCGAGGCGTCCCCTCACTTGTAAACATCAGTGAAGGGAGGATGAAGCAATGACTACATCTGGTCAACCGGGTTGGTTTCCAGCGGGGGTGGGGGCACCGGGAGTTCATCGACCGGCGTATCTTTCCACTTTTCACCCTCACTGATGAGCATAACCGGAATACCGTTGCGGATCGGGTATTTGTAGCCGCTGTCTGCGCTGAACAGCCAATGCTCTTTGACCAGTTCCAGCCTGCCGGGGTCGTCGCCTTTGTCGGTATAATGCACCGCCACCGGGCAACGCAGGATGTCGAGTAACTCCGGGGTGAGTTGGGGCGTATCACTCATCGCACGTCTCCATTATTTTATGTATTGATGTTTAAGTATAGTCTTCGAGGTGCGCGGGGTCAATAAAATAAAAGCACCCCGTCATGGTGACCGGGGTGTTGTTTGGATGATGGAACGGCGGGTTACTTGTTGGACTTGCGATTGCGCCGTAGTTCTTCTTTTTCCAGTTTGATCGCTTCGGCGATGGCTTTGTCCAATCCGTGTGAGCGTTTCTCTTCAGCTTCACGGATTTTGTGCATCTGCAATGCGATGTACTCGTTAGTGTACATAATGTTTCCACTCCTATATTGTTCGTGAGCACATTTACAGTATATGTCAATTTGGGCACATTTGACAATAGATATTGCATAAGAATTTGTGCACTTTACCAAACTCTCATAATTTAAATGAATTTAAATGTTGTCAATTGATTTTAATATAAGATTAAATAGGCGTGTAAAGGGTAGTAATTTTTAACGCTTTTCTTCAGGAGATAAAGAGATTGGATTGCTCGGCCCGAAGTATTCTTTGGTGTAATCCGGGTCAGGGTAAACACCACCGGTCAGGTAGACCACACCTACCCAGAGACCGCGTGCATTCCGGTAAAACACCAGCGAAAAGGCCAGCAGGTAAAACATCCAGAACATCAGGTGCGGTATTATCGGCGGTGCGAATGTGTTATGTACAAGAAAGAACCCCGCCAGCGCGGTTAGTTCCGCAAAAATGATGTTAATGTACGTTCCACCGACCATATCACCGGAGCTGCGCCCAAAGCGCACCTGACAGTAAGGGCAGGTCGCGTGCATCTGGTAGAAACCATCGAACAAGTGTCCGTGTTCGCACTCCGGGCAGCGCAGCATCAAGCCAGTCTTGAGCTTGTGCAGCATATAACGTGGAGTCTTACTTTTCAGGGTCATATGACACCACTCAATACACTGAGAACACATTCCAGTGTAACCGGATCATATGATCTCGCAATGATAAATTTCTTAAGAGCGACGCACAAAAAAAAGACAGCTTGCGCTGCCTTCTGTTTGAGCGGGTGATGGAATTCGAATCCATGACCTTCTCCTTGGCAAGGAGACGTTCTACCACTGAACTACACCCGCATATTTCACTGTGTTTGAGAGTATAAGCGTTCTACTCACGTTTGGCAAGGGGTAAATTTGCAAAAGTCTTTGTTATTTGTCGTTGAGTTGTCTATATTAGAGGCTTAACAAAGGTTTTGCAAACACTTCATATGGTCTGGCTAAAGTTAAACTTATGCAACCCTCCAAAGGAGGCTCACGATGCGAAAATTACTGCTCATACTGGTACTTTTGATGATTCCGATTCCCTTAGCGATCAACGCTTTGCAGGAAGACGAGGCAACACCCACCCCCCGCTTAGAGATCACCGGCGTCGATGCAACCGACGCACCTACGATCCGCATCACGACCAATGTATTTACGATCATCGGTTTGCCCGCTGTCGGCCTGGGTGTGGATGATTTTACGCTCGGCGGCGATCTTGCCGGGTTCGGTGAGATTGTACAGGTTGAAAATGTGCGTGACGACAACCTGCCCATTTCCGCCGTATTGATGATCGATAGCAGCAGCAGCATGTCCGGCAGGCCGTTGGACCAGGCAAAAGCGGCGGCGCGTGTCTTCGTCGAAGGGTTAGGTGATGAAGATCAAGTTGCGCTGCTCACATTCGATAGTGACATCCAGCTTGTGCAGGACTACACCAACGACCGCGAGGTATTGCTCAACGCCATTGATACCCTGAGCTTTGGCGGGCAGACCGCGCTCTATCAAGCGGGGGTTGAAGCGATTGAGGTCGCCTCCAACGCGCCGACCAATCGCCGCACCACCATTATTCTGAGTGACGGCGCGGAGTTCGGCGGCATGAGTGATGTCGGGCGGCAGGCCGCGCTCGAACTGGCACAGGTGCGCGGCGTGCCGGTGTATACCGTTGGTCTCGGCTTCGGCACTGACCGGACTTATCTCGAAGAACTCGCCCAGGGCACCAACGCCCGCAACTACGAATCCCCGACGCCGGACGAACTCCCGGCGATTTACGCCGAACTCGCCGACCTGCTGCGCTCACAATATATCGTTACCCTCGCCGCCGATATACCGCTTGACGGCACAGAGTACGAGGCGACATTGCAAGCGGAAACCCCTGACGGCGCGACCAACACCGCGACTACAACGGTGCGTGCGCCCATTCCGGTGCCGTTGGTCACACTTTCCGAACTGCCGGAAGACCCAATCAGCGAGGATTTTACGCTTACGGCTGAAGCACGCGGCGACGACGGCATCAGCGAGTCGAACTTTGCGTTTACCGGGAACAACGAGACACTGCTCATCGACATCGGTGAACCGGCCCAAACCGAGGAACTGCCGCTCTCATTGACGCGCACGTTTGGCATCTCGCCGCTGACCCAGCAACCCGGCAACTATACCTTCACCTTCAGCGTGACCGACGGCGACGGTGACACGACCGAAGAATCCGTCGAATTTGAGATCGCCGCGCTGCCGCCACAGGTCAATATCGACCTACCCAACATCGAAGGCAACCTGACCACACCGGTTGACGTCACGGTCAGCGCGGGTGGGCAGACCGCCGTTACAAACATCAGCGCCCGCATCGGTGAGGTCGAACAGTCATTCGCAGATACGAACTCGGCGGTCTTTACTATCGACCCGGCAATGATCCCGCCCGGTGAGCAGACGTTAACCGTCGAGGTGGTCAACGCTGCTGGTATAAGCACGACCGAGGAAGCGACGATCTCCATCGCCGGATTGCCGACCAGCTTCACCGTCGTGGGCATCGAAGACGGGCAGACCTTCTCCGGGTCGTTCCTCCCCGGCGATACCGAGACGGTCATGGTCGAGGTGTCGGATACACAGACACCCGTTAGCGAAGTCCGCTTCATCGTTGATGGTGAGACGGTCAACACCGTGACGGAAGCGCCTTACATCAGCGATTTGCCCGATCTGCTCATTCTGGGCAGTGGCACACACACGCTGAGCGTAGAGGTCGAAAACCAGGGCGGCGCACTGGCACAACAGACGTTCGACTTCGTGATTGATGTTATCCCCACGCCGACCCCGACCTTCACCCCGACGATTACACCGACGCCGACCCCAACCATCAACGTGCAGGGGACAAGCGATGCCAACGCGACCATCACCGCAACGGTAGAGCAAGGGCTGGCGATCTTTGCAACCGGTACAGCGGATGCCGTCGCCACGAGTGATGCGCAGGCCACGTCTGATGCACAGGCCGACGCGACCGGCACAGCGGTAATCGTAGGCACAGCGACCGGCGAAGCCATCGCCACAAGTGACGCACAGGCCACATCCGATGCACAGGCCGACGCGACCGGCACAGCGGTAATCGTAGGCACAGCGACCGGCGAAGCCATCGCCACAAATGACGTGCAGACCGCGACTGCTGAGATCAACCTGACGGCAACAGGTGAAGTCGTCGCGACGGAGAACGCGCAGGCCACACTCGACACCCAGTTTGACCAGCAGGCAACCATACAGGCGGAAATCCAGCCGACGCTTGATGCCGGTCAGACCGCAACCGATGAAGTTTCGACACAAACAGCGGTAGCGATTGAAAATGACAACTTGACTTCAACCGCCGCTGCCGCCGCTGCTACCGCGACGGAAAACACCAACCTCACAGCAACCGCCGGTGCCGCCGACGCTACCGCGACGGAGAACGCGCAGGCCACGCTCGATACTCAGTTCGAGCAGCAGGGGACCGCACAGGCGGAAATCCAGCTTACGTTTGATGTCCAGCAGACCGCGACGAGTGAAGCGGTCGCCAATGCCACCCTGACGGCGGAAAGTGACACAACCGCGACCGCCGAGGCGCAGGGAACCGCCACCGTCGAGAGCGAAAACGCCACCGCGACCGCCGACCAACTCACGGAGATCGCAGAAGATGTCGAAGTTCAGCGACAGGCGCAGGTTAACATCCAGCAGACTATCGAAGCGCAGCCGACCGAGACACCACTTCCGACGAATACGGAAGCCCCGACCAACACCGATGTACCCACGGACACGGCAGTCTCGACGGATACGGCGGTGCCAACCGAGACAGCAGTCGAAACCGAAGCGGTGACAGCGGAGGTCTCACCGACGGCGACCGAAGAAGTCACCGAAGCGGTCGCGCAGGCTCCGACCGAAACCGAAGAATCGACGGAAGCCCCGACCCCGACCGATGTCGGTGAGTTGACCGAGGTCGAGATCGACAGTGAAGGCACCGGCGACGACGATAACAGCACATTGATCTTGTTCGGTGTGGTGTTCCTGGGTATTCTGTTGCTGCTGTTAATTCTCTTTGTTCTCAGCCGTCGAGGGCAAGACGATAGAACGAGATAAGATGCACATCACCGAACAGGGGAGTGGGCAGGTCGTCCAGAGTGGCAATGACTACCGGCTGTCCCTGCCCGCTGTCGGCGCGGATGCCTATCACAACGCGCAGATCAGCACCTATACCGACCGGCGCACGTTCGAGCAGCGTGCGCCGCTGCGTTTGCAACTGCGGGCTTACGCAGAGGGTGAGTTACAAGGTACGGCGGGGTTCGGCTTGTGGAACCACCCCTATGACCCGACCATGCGCGGCCTGCCGTCGCTGCCGAGGGCGGTCTGGTTCTTCCATGCGACGCCACCCAATAAGATGGCATTGGCGCTTGACGTCCCCGGCAACGGTTGGAAGTGCGCGACGTTCGACGCGGGGAACTGGCGTTTTCTGGCGTTGCTGCCGGTCGCACCGCTGGGCTTTTTGTTGATGCGCATCCCGGCGTTGTATCGCCGCTTATGGCCTGTCGGACAGCGGGCGCTCAACGTGAGCGAACACGCGCTCCCTGCTGACCTGCTGCACGAACCGCATGATTACACGCTCGACTGGCAGGCCGACTCAGTGACCTTCGCGGTTGATGGTGTCAGCGTATACCACACCGACCGCACACCACGAGGGCCGCTGGGTTTCGTCGCCTGGGTGGATAACCAGTACGCGGTTGTCACTCCGCAGGGTCGCTTCGGTTTTGGACTCGTCGCCGGTGACTCGCCGCAAGCACTCGTCATCGAGGATTTGCGTCTCGAAACCGGGGCGCGGTGAGTGGTTGGTGTTATGTGCACGGCAATCGCATATGGCATTTTCGTGCAATCTGTCGTGGGCAGACACATCGTCAGCTACGTCTGGACGGAGAATGGCACGCAGATCGCCACCGGCATAACGCCCACCGTTGATCTCGCAGTCGGGACGCATACGATCACACTCACGGTCACCGGTAATGATGGTGCAACTGCCACCGACGAGGTGGTAATTACGGTCACGCGGTAGGGACGCACCACCGGGGTTTCATGGTATGATTGGACAAACAATCAGGAACCCTAGAAAGACAAGTGTGTTATGCCTATCCACTATATCGTCGGTGACCTGTTCGCAAACGAGAACAACGCACAGGCCTATGCCTATGATTGCAACATCGAAGGGGTGGTGAATACCGATTGTGCCATCCAATTTCGCAGCCGTTACCCTAAAATGATGGACGAGTACCAGCGCCTCTGCGCCGTTGAAGAACTTGATAGCGGCGATGTGTTCCTCTGGCAGGCACGCGATGGTATGTGGGTATTCAACGTCGCCACGCTAGAAACGCAGTTCCTCAAGTTGGCGAACCGTAAATCTATCGAACGCGCCTACCGCAAGATGCGCAAACAGGCTGAGGACAACAACATTGAAAGCATCGCCATGCCCCCGGTCGGCGGCGGGATCGGCGGCCTGTACTGGGGCAAGTCCCGACGATCCCTCGAACGTGCCTTCAAAGGTTGGGACGGCAATCTCTACGTGTATATGAAGTAGTTCTCTACTCCGTGCCGCGTAGGCGTGGGTCGAGCACATCACGCAGGCCGTCACCGAGCAGGTTGAAGCCTAACACGGTGATCGTAATGGCGATGCCGGGGAAGAACACCAGATGTGGGTTAGTGAACACCAGATTGCGCGACTCCGAGAGCATAAAACCCCATTCCGGTTGCGGCGGTTGTGCGCCCAAACCCCACAACGGGCGGGCGGCTCCTCTGAATTTTAACGACGGAAGCGCGGATCCAGCGCGTCGCGCAGGCCGTCACCCAGCAGGCTGAAGCCGAACACGACCAGCATGGTCGCGACACCCGGATAGACGACGATATGCGGCGCGGAGAAGATATAATCACGCCCTTTTTGCAGCATATTACCCCACTCCGGTACATCCGGGGGCGCACCCAGGCCGAGGAAGCCCAGCGCGGCAGCAGCCTGGATCGCGACGGCCATCTGCAAGGTGGATTGCACCGTGATCGGCGTCAGCACGTTGGGCATAATGTGCTTGAAGATAATGGTGCGGTTGTTGGCACCCAGCGCCCGCGCCGCCAGAATAAACAGGTCTTCTTTGATGCCGAGGGTGGAACTGCGCACGATGCGCGTATAGATGGGGATGGATAACATCCCGATGGCGATCATGGCATTTTCCAGGCTAGGGCCTAAAAACGCCACCATCAAAATCGCCAGCAAAATACTGGGGAATGCCAGCAAAATATCGATAAAGCTCATAATGAGCATATCCACCGCGCCGCCGAAATACCCGGCGATGATCCCCAGTGGCACCCCTACCACGAGGCCGATCCCTACTGAGATCACACCGAGCAGGAGCGAAATCCGCGCCCCGTAGATCAGGCGAGAGAGCATATCGCGGCCCAGTTCGTCGTTGCCCAGCCAGTGATCGGCGCTGGGGCTTTCGCGCACCATCATGAAGTCGGCGGCGTCGTAATCATAGGGGGCGATCCACTCAGCAGTGATGCCCATGAAGATGAACGTCAGTACGATGACCAGACCGATAATCGCCATGCGGTTTTGCATGATCTGACGCAACGAGCGCGGCAGGTGTTTTAAGGAAAGGCGGGGCGTCTCGTCCTTTGCGTTGAGTTGTTTTATCGATGTGCTCATTAGGCTGTCCTAGCGACTACTACTGTACTGGATACGGGGGTCGAGGTAGGCGTATAACACGTCTACGAGAATGTTCGTCATCACGAAGCCGACGGCGATAATGAGCACTGTCCCCTGGATGACGGGATAATCGCGGTAGCTGATGGAATCCACCAGCAGGCTACCGATACCGGGCCAGCTAAACACCGTCTCTGTGAGGACGGCCCCGCCCAACAACGTACCGAACTGCAAGCCGATAATCGTCACGATGGGCAGCAGCGCGTTACGCAGCGCATGATAATAGACGACGCGGCGCTCATGCTGGCCTTTGGAGCGGGCCGTGCGGATGTAATCTTGCCCTAGCACTTCCAGCATACAGGCGCGGGTCATACGTGCCTGGAGTGCCATCGAGTTGGCGGCGAGAGCCGTCACCGGCATGACCATGTGCTGCCAGGTACCGGAACCGGTGGGGGGTAACAAAGGCCCACCCAGGTCGAGCCAATCGGGGATCAAAACGGCGAATAAGATCATCAGCATCAAACCGAGCCAGAAGATCGGCATGGAGATGCCCAACAGCGCCACGATCATGCCGCCCGTATCCAGCAGTGAGTTGGGCCGGGTGGCAGAAAGGATGCCCAATGGGATGCCGATTACCCCGGCGACGATCAAACTTATCAATGCCAACATCAACGTGCGGGGCAGGCGCAGTTCAATCTCCGCCGTTACGGGCACGCCGCTGCGGATGCTGTCGCCCATGTCGCCCTGCAACATCAGGCCCATGTAACGCACGTATTGAATCACCAGGGGCTGGTCCAGGCCCAGGTCTTCACGCACCTGCGCGACAACTTCTGGTGTGGCGAGTTCACCAGCCAGTGCAATCGCCGGATCACCGGGCACAAGGCGCAAACTCAAAAAAACGAAAAATGAAACGCCAATCAAGGTCGGGATCGCCAGTAGCAGCCGGCGCACGATGAAGCTGGTCATAAAATTGCTATCCTCTGAAGATATAAAAGGACAGAGTCACGGTGATGACCCTGCCCTCGGCGTTGCGAGATGTTACGTTACTACTTGCTCGCGCCAGTGGCGATCAGGCTTTCATCCGGGTGGACGACGAAGCCTTCAACATCACTGCTGATAGCCGTTACCTGAGTTTCGCTGTACAGGAACAACCAGGGGGCTTCTTCCCAGATGATGTCGATAGCCTGCGCGTAGGCTTCCTCACGTGCTGCTGGATCCAGCGTGGAGCGTGCTTCTTCCAGCAGGGCGTCTACTTCAGCGTTGTCATAGAAAGCACCGTTGAAGCCGGGCGGGTGCTCGCTGGAGTGGAACAGAGCGAACAGCGCGTAGTCGGCGTCTACGGTCGGGGTACTCCAACCCAGCATGGCGAACTGCACTTCGTTTTCTTCCTCCGGTGCGCGGACGAAGGGCACGTACTGCGGCCATTCCAGCGTTTCCAGTTCTACGTTAATGCCGACTTCGCTCAACTGAGCGCGGACAGCATCAGAAACCAGGGCGTCCTGTACGTAGCGGCTCGTCGGGTGATGCAGCGTGACGGTCACACCGTCTTCATAACCGGCTTCGGCCAGCAGTTCACGGGCCAGTTCAGGATTGTATTCATAGGGTTCCTGCTCACTGTAACCGAAGATGGGCGACGCGAAGGGCGCGGTGCTAACAGCGGCGGCACCGTCGAAGAGACGCTCAACGATGGCGTTCTTGTCGATAGCATGGTTCACTGCCTGACGCACGCGCACGTCATCGAAGGGTGCGGCGTTGACGTTGAAGAAGATGTAGATGGTACGCAGGCCGGGGGTGATCTCAACGTTTACGTCTTCATTGGCTTCCAGGCGGCTGATATCTGCCGGGGGGATACGCACGGCAACGTCAACGGTACCGGCTTCAGCTTCCACGATGCGTGCACCGGCTTCCTGCACGACGCGGAAGACCAGCGTATCAATGGCGGGAGCATCACCCCAGTAATCCGCGTTGCGTTCCAGGATGACCTGCTCGCTGCGATCCCATTGGCCCAGCATGTAGGGGCCGGTGCCGATGGCGTTGGTGGCGAGGAACTCTGAGCCTTCTTCCAATGCTGCCGGGCTGACCATTGCCAGGCTACCGTGCGACAGATGCGCGGGCAGCGGGGCGAAGGGTTCAGCAGTGGTGATCTCTACCGTGTACTCATCCACTACTTCGACCTCAGCGGGTTCACCACCGACGACCAACAAGAAGCGGAAGGTCGCGGAGTTGTCGGTATCCAGCACCCAATCGAGGTTGGCTTTAACCGCTTCTGCGTTGAACGGCATACCATCGGTGAAGGTGATACCTTCTTTGAGGGTGATGATGTAGCTGTTTTCCTCACCCGACTCGATGGAATCGGCCAGCAGCGGCTCCAGTTCACCTTCAGGACTCATGGAAAAGAGCGGCTCGTAAATGTGTTCCAATACCGAGAACGAAGGCGACGAGGTGACGACGTGGATATTCATGTTCTCAATATCCGTACCCGACGCAATCGTCAGCGTGCTACCTTCATCCTGCGCCATCACCGGCACGCCCACCAGTAGGGCCAGGAGTGACACTAAGGTAATAAAAAAAGTTGTTCTGCGTTTCATAATTCTCTACTTTCCCTCTTCTGTGTACATTGCAAGCCCCTGCAAAAGCAGGATGTCCGTGTTTATAGCACACGACAATGCATTACGCTACCAATAGGACAATTTTGGTCATAAATTTGTTCACTTTCACTAAAAAATTCGGTACACTGCTGACAATTGACCGGCAGCGCCTCATCCTGTAAGGCGAAATTTACCCGCCTTTCATTCATTTTTGTGGCGGTTCCGTTTATAGTATTGTAGTGATATGAAACGCAAACCAATTCATAGGCGGAACTTTGATGAAGAAGCATGTGCTACTTGCACTCTTGATTTTGACCACACTGATTCTTACCGGGCACACACCCGCACAGGCCGCAGATTTCAACGTCGCCTGTAGCTTCACTGACCTGCGTGATACGATCAACGACACCACCAACAGCAACAACCAGGCGGATACGCTCAACCTCGCCTCGGACTGCACTTACACCTTCACGGAAAACATCTTCATCCAGCCGGATAGTGGCAATAAGCTGACCATCAACGGCAACGGCGCGACCTTTGAAGGTCAGAGGACATATCAGTTCTTTGATATTGTTCGCCCTGCCATCGTGGAGATCAACGACCTGACCTTGCGTAATGGGCGCAGCCCCGCCGGGGAACAGGGCGGCGCGATTATCAATCATGGTGATCTGACGATCAACCGCTCAGACTTCAACAACAACTTTTCCGAATCAGACGGCGGTGCCATCAGCACACAGGGGGATACCACGCTGACAATCACCGAATCGATCTTCCGGGCCAACCGGGCGGATAACGGCAGTTTCGGCGGCGGTGGCGGTGCAATCCGAATTTTTGACGACGCCAGCGTGACTATCGACTCCACCACGTTTGACAGAAACACCGCCAACGGCAACGGCGGCGCGATTGGGTTTGCGGTTAACAATAATAACGCCGGATCGCTAATCATCCGCAGCAGCACGTTCTACCGGAACCGGACACTTGAAGGCGACGGGGCCGCCGTCCAGGCACGGCTCGCCGCAGGTGTGGACGCTTCCTCACTTTCGTTGACCGTCGAGAACACCACCATTTCTGAGAACAGCGCCGGGGTGCAATCACAAATTGGCAACGGCGGTGCGTTCTACTACTACCGTGAATCCGGTGGTGGCGCGGCGAACTTCAACTTCACACTGACCAATACCATCCTCGCCAACAACACCGCCTCGGAAAGCGGCGGCAACTGCTTCGCCAACAACGACGGCTCGGTGCCAGTACCGGCGATCACATCCGGCGGCTTCAACTACGTCACCGACGACTCATGCACGTTCACCCCCGTAACGGGCGATCAAGTCAACGTCCCGCTGGCACTCGGCGCACTGGCGGATAACGGCGGCTCCACGCAGACGG
>DAOTTX010000017.1:0-5209 GCA_034437515.1 Anaerolineae bacterium | reverse complement strand
GGCGCGGGTCGGCGTTTCCCAGATTGGATAAGCGTTGATTGCCTGCGTCATGAAAAAATCCCTTCTTATGCCTTTACGACCTTATACGCCACTAGCCTATCGCAAGTTGCACGGAAGCCGTGCCCCCTAACTTTTAGGGGACGCGAACGACTGTCATCGAATTATCATAAGTGGGTAAACAAGACGAGGATGATTGTGATGCCTGAGAGATTTAATCCCGAATTCTGGACGCTGCTTGACGATTTAGTGGTGCAAAGCAGCGTCGTTATTGACCGACCACACAACACCGCCCATCCCGAATGGGATAACCTGATCTATCCGTTGGATTACGGCTATCTCGCCGGGACGACCTCATCTGACGGCGCGGGGATCGACGTGTGGGTCGGCGCAAGCGGAGAAAAGCAGGTCTGCGGGGTGATCTGCACGGTTGATCTGGTCAAGCGTGATTCGGAGATCAAGGTGCTGCTCGGCTGCACAGACGACGAGATGCGCACGGTGACCACCTTCCACAGCAAGGGTGGCTCGATGGGCTGCTTTCTCGTCCGGCGGGAGGACTGACATGGGGGAAGAAGAATACTTTTTCATGTGTCCCTACTGCTGGCAAGAGATTTCTATGCTGCTCGATCTTTCCATCAACGAGCAGAGCTACGTCGAAGATTGCGAGATCTGCTGCAACCCGATTGAGATCTCCTACGTGGTCGAAGACGAGATGCTTGTCGATTTTTCCGCACAGGGGACGCTATAATTGTTGGTACGATTGCATAAACCAACGAGGAGAACATCACCATGACGGTCGTCTGCATGGGTGAGTTATTGATTGACTTCGTCGCGCTGGAAAGCGGCGTCAGCGTAGGGGAGGCGTCCGGCTTCCAGAAAGCACCGGGCGGCGCACCGGCAAACGTCGCCGTTGCGGTGGCGCGTCTGGGGTACGAAAGCGCCTTTCTCGGTCAGGTCGGGGATGATCCCTTTGGGCATCATCTCGCGGCAGTGCTGGAAGCCGAAGGCGTCGATATAAGCGGGCTGCGCTACAGCAAAGAGGCGCGGACGATGCTGGCGTTCGTCTCGCTGGCGGCTGCCGGAGAGCGCAGCTTCAGTTTTTACCGCCATCCCAGCGCCGATATGCTGATGACGCCCGAAGACGTCGCGCTGCCGGTCATCGACGCCGGGACGATCTTTCACTTCGGCAGCATCACCATGATTAGCGAACCGGCCCGCAGCGCCACCTTACACGCGGTCGAACGTGCCGGGGAACACGGCCTCATCGTCTCCTACGACCCGAATCTCCGCTTGGCGCTGTGGCCTGACGCCGACGCCGCCAAGACCGGGATGCTGGCAGGCGTCGAACACGCGCACATCCTCAAGATCAGCGATGAGGAACTTGACTTCATGACCGGCAACGGCGACGTGCAGTCGCTCTGGCATGACCGGCTGCGGGCGGTGGTGGTCACACATGGCGCGGATGGCGCGACCATCCACACCGCCGAGGGTGCGCAGCGACTCAGCGGCTACAGTGTGGAGCCGGTCGATACCACCGGCGCGGGGGATGGCTTCGTCGCCGGGTTGCTGGCCGGCGTGCTGGATCATCCCGACGATTTTGAGCATCATCTCCCGGCGCTTCTACGGCGGGCTAACGCGGTCGGCGCTTTGACGACCACGCAGCGCGGCGCGATCCCGGCGCTGCCCACCCGCGAACAGGTCGAGGCGTTCATCACGGCACAGGGGGAGGCGTGATTGGGATGTAGTCGTTCGATGACCTCGGCACAGCTTACTACGACCTCACAGCGCATTGATCGTGATGGAGGGGGTTCATACAAGGGCAATCGCATTTGGGGAAGCGGTCGCACACCTCTACAAGTCATCGCGGATATTGTAGGGGCAGACCAGCGTGTCTGCCCACAACAGATTGCACAACATATCATGTGCGATTGCCCTGGAGTTTATGTGTCAAAACCAAAAAAAGTTTGAAAAAGAGCGAACAGGAAAATTCTAATGACCGACATCAACGAAACACCCCTGCCGGGTGTAGGCACCCGCTACGATTTCGAGACAAAAGAAGGCGCACGCATCGGTGTGATTAGCCACTACAGCGGGCGGCGCGACCTGCTCCTCTACGACGAGGACGACCCCGATAGCTGCGCGTTGACCATGCGCCTTGCACAGCAAGACGGGCGCACGCTCGGCGAACTGCTCGGCGCGACCCACCTCGAAGAGAGCACGACGCCGTTTCAACAGGCCATCGGTGATCTCGCCATTGACTGGATCACCATCGGCGATGAATGGGCCTGCAACGGGCAGACCATCGCGCAGATCGGCATCCGGGCGGAAACAGGCATCATGGTCGTCGCCGCCATTCGAGGTGATGAAGTGATCTCGATGCCGCCGCCGGAGTTCGCGCTGCAAACGGGCGATACGCTGTTGAGCATCGGCAAGCCGGAAAACTTTGCACGGGCGATCACCCTACTGCACGGTAGTTAGTCGGTGGATGGGACAACCGATACCGCCGCACTCGACATCGCCGGGATCTTCCTCGAACTCGGCATCATCATTATTCTACTGGCGGGGCTGGCACGGGTCGCTGTACGTCTGGAGTTCTCCCCGATCCCGCTATATCTGATCGCCGGGTTGGTCTTCGGCGGCGGCGGCGTGCTGCCCTTAGATTTCCCGGCGGAGTTCGTACAGATCGGCGCGGAAATCGGCGTGATCCTGCTGCTGTTTATGCTCGGCCTGGCCTACAGCGGCGCGGAACTCACCGGCAGCCTGCGCACCGCGCTGCCCTTCGGCCTGCTCAACCTGTTGACCAGCTTCCCGGTCGGGGTGGTCGCCGGGTACATGCTCGGCTGGCCGATGCTGTCGGCGTTGCTGCTGGGTGGGGTGACCTATGTGTCGTCGTCGGGCATCATCGCCAAGTTACTCAACGATCTGGATTGGCTTGGCAACCGTGAGACGCCTACCGTGCTTTCCGTGCTGGTGCTGGAAGACCTGACGATGGCCGTTTACCTGCCGGTGATGGTGGTGCTCCTGGTCGGGGAGGGGTTGGTCGCCGGGGCAGTGAGTCTCGCCACCGCCATTATCACGGTCGTGGTGGTGCTGGTGGTCGCCATCCGCTACGGGCCGCGCATCAGCGAGCAGCTCGCCAGTCCATCAGACGAGGTCGTCTTGCTGACCACGCTCGGCTTGATTCTGCTGGTGGCGGGTCTGGCACAGAGTTTGCAGGTCAGTTCGGCGGTCGGTGCGTTTCTGGTCGGCATCGGCCTGGAGGGGCCGATCGCCGAACGTGCCCGCGCCTTGCTCACCCCATTGCGGGATCTATTCGCCGCCACGTTCTTTCTGTTCTTCGGCTTGCAGATTGACCCCGCCATGCTGCCGCCCGTGCTGGGGACGGCGGCGCTGCTCGCGGTCGCCTCGACGCTGTCCAAGTTCATCACCGGCTGGGTGGCGGCGAGTCGTAGCGGCATCGCCCTACGCGGACGCTTCCGCGCCGGGGCCATCCTCGTCCCGCGCGGGGAGTTCTCCATCGTCATCGCCGGCTTGGGCGCGGGCCTCGCGGAGCCGGATCTGGTTCCATTGGCGGCGGCCTACGTGCTGCTGATGGCGATCTGGGGGCCGCTGCTGGCGAAGGTCATCGACCCGACCGTCGCCCGCTACCAACGCTGGCGCAGGCGTCGCCGCGCTGCACGAGAGGGTTAATTCCCTATGTGATTTTCCTATGTGATAGATTGGGTTGTCCGTTATTTGAGGAAAGTCAGTGTCGGAAATGCACTCGGTACGTTACCCTGTTCAAAGTTTTGAACAGCCTGTGCAAAACTCGATGAAATCCGCGCCACTCCATCGGCGTGAACACTACGGTCAGCAGTACCGCCCACCATGTCGCCACAAATTATGCGATAATGATGATTATCTGAAGGAGCAGTCGAATGACATTACCATCATCAGAACGAACACCCACAGACGAAATCATGGATTTTCTGCTCTCTGCGCCAACACCGGAGCAAGTGATTGCACTACGACCATCACAAGCAGCACAGGCTCGCATGCGCTATCTACTTGATGGCAACCGTAACGAGTCGCTCAACGATGCCGAACGCGCTGAGTTGGAGAGCTATCTCCAAACCGAATATTTCGTGCGGCGGCTGAAAATCCGCGCACAGGAGAAGCTGGCAGCAGAGGAATGACGTATATTTCAGAAGCACTTCGTCAGCAGGTCATTGACCGTGCAAATTTGCGTTGTGAATATTGTCGTCTGCACGAACATGACGCCTACTTCACGCACGAGATCGACCACATTTACGCGGAAAAACACGGTGGCGATACGGTCGAAGCAAATTTGTGCCTCGCTTGTGCGGTTTGCAATCGCTATAAGGGCAGTGACTTATGCTCGTTAGATCCGCAGTCTGGTGAGGTGGTTGCGCTATTTCATCCCCGCCGTGAAAAATGGGATGACCACTTTCGACTGATTGAAACTGGGGTCATCGACGCAAAAACTGCTACCGGACGTGTCACAGAACGTGTCTTACGCTTCAACCGCATAGACCTCGTCGCAGATCGTGCGCGGCGTATCAAATTGGGTGGATACAAGGGATAGATCAGAGCCTATACAAAACCCAGGCTGGTCAACCCCCCGCCGCCTGTGGTTAGATTCTGCTCGACGAACCGTTAGCGGAAATACACCATGCGACGTTTACTGGCTATTCTGATCGTCTTGCTCAGCGCGCTCAGCACGCTCAGCGCGTGCAGTGGGGGCGGCGGCAGCAACCAACAACAAATTGACACGGCGGTCACGGGGACACTTGCCGCCCAGCCGCCCTTGCCGCCGATTTTAATTGCACCGGCGGCGGCAGCAACGATTGAAAACGCCTGGAACCTCACGCTCGATTGGGCCTGGGTGCGCGACCTGGACGCGAGCGAATATTACGATGTGCGCGTGTGGCGTCCCGGCGAACCGGCCTACGGCATCACCTGGACGCGGGAACCGACCTTCAACCTCTCTAATTGGATGCAGGCGCAGTCTCCCGGCGAGTATCGGTGGTCGGTCGCGGTGATCGAAGGCGTGGGCGGTGAGATGCAGCGCGAGGTCACGGCGATGGCACAACCTCGCACCTTCACCGTCGCGGATACCAGCCCACCCCCGGCCCCGGTCGAAGCGCAACCGATTGAGGCACTGGTCGAGGCTCCACCGGGCTTTACGGTTGCGCTGTACCATCGTGGCTTG
>DAOTTX010000016.1:0-26429 GCA_034437515.1 Anaerolineae bacterium | reverse complement strand
GTGCTGGTCATTTTTGCGATACATGGCGGTTTGGGTTACTGGCTTCTATTTTTCCATTGGGTCTATTTTAACAAATTTTGCGCCGTGTTACCTTTTTTCAGGGGAGTCATCTATCATTCCTCTTCTTGGGAAATGTCTCCGATGTATTCTGCATCAAGTCGCTTCATCTTTTCTACACATTCTGCGTCGATTTCAAGTGTATCAATGGAATTGTCAATACACGGGTAATCAGGATACTTATCAGAAAACATCGTTATTCGCTAGGATTATCCAGCCGGAAGCCGTGCCCACGTACCGTCACGATGTATTGATGGTCGGCGTCGTACTCCCCCATTCGATCCCGCAGGCGGCGCACCAGCGCGTCGATAGCCTGTTCGCTGACGCCGTCGCCCATTACATCAGGCCAAACGGTTTCGACCACCGTATCACGCGTGCAGACGCGGCCCTCATTGATGAACAGCAACTCCAAAAGTCGATATTGCGGCAGGCTCAACGGCGGGTCAATTTCCCGATCGTCAAGGAACACGCGCCGCCCTTCACGGTCGAGACGTAGACGCCCGCCGATATTTTTAGGCAGTTCAAACGGCAGCGGCGCGGTTGCCCCGGAGCCGATGAAACGTAGCCGGATCGCCAGCGCGACATGAATCTCATCACCATCGAAGATCTCTTGTAGTCCCTGGATACGCTGTCCATTGACCCAAGTCCCGTTGCGACTTGCCAGATCTTCGATGAAAAAACGTTGATCCTCACGAAAAACACGGATGTGTTGGCGTGACACCTGGCGTTCCGGCAGGACGATGTCACATTCGTCATCACGTCCGAGGATCATTTCCTCTTTATCAATCACCCAATACTGATTGGTGTATTTCCCCTCAATCACGGTGAGAATCGGTTTATCTGTTTGGGTCTCTGACATCGCTCACCTTTCAGCGGTTGCCTTTAAAAGATCATTCTATCTCACGTTATTATATACGATTCTCAACCGGCAGATACCTGTACCGGTTCTGAGACCACCGTGCCCGTCCATAGACCTTGGTCCGGATATGGACCACCCAGCACGCCTCGAATGTTATTGCGGTAAAATGCAAGGGCTGTCACATTATCTGCCGTAAAAACCGACGGACTTGTTAAAGCATCTAGCGAAACGGTGACGCGCTGTACACAGCGTTGACGCGGAGCCAAAAGACGAATACGTTCTGCCGGATACGTCCCGACGTTCTCTAAAGGTGGCGGCACGGCGACCTGCTGCCCGACGATCACACCCAGTCCATTGGTCGTATCCGTCGTCGTATTGACGATCAGTTGATCGTTGGTGACAAGGATCGGCACCGTACCGAGGGTCTCATTACGCACGACGACGGTAAACGTCACCGTACTATCTGAATTCCTCTGCACACGTAAGTTCAGGCTGTAAGGCGGGTCTTCACGACTGCTGACCTCACGACCGATCAATGACTGATTACGGTCTCGCAGTGAACCATCACGTAAGCGGTCGCACGGCACGCCTTCGTCGATAAAGGGCACCGACCGCGCCAGTAAATCCGGCAGCAAGTTCGGCCCGGCGAAGATCGCCAACAACAACAGCAAGAAAATCCCCGCCAGCGCATTTGGATTGTTACGGTTGCCTATAAAACGCATTAGTCCTCATCGTTATTGCTTAACCATTGCCGGCAGTCCGCGATGATAGTACCAGCATCGGTGTGCTGCACGTCATACCACACGATACCGTTATCATGCCCACGAAACCATGTCAACTGACGGCGAATAAACTGATGTGTGGCAATCTTCGTCGCTTCTACGGCCTCATCCAACGGTGCATCGTCTAGCACATGCTCAATGAGTTGGGAATAGCCGAGGCCGGTAAGCGAAGGCAAATCCCGATCATAACCGCGTGCCAGCAGATCACGCACCTCGTCCAGAAAGCCCCGTGCCATCATTTGCTCGACCCGCCGGTCTGCCCGGTCGTATAAGTCTTGACGTTTCATCATCAGTCCGAGTTCCAAAGTTTGATAAGGCGGTGGCTTTTTCCGTTGCAACTCACTGATTTGCACACCTGTTTCGATACAAACTTCCAGCGCGCGCACCACCCGCCGCACGTTATTCGGATGAATGTTCTCAGCAGCGACGGGATCGACCTTCACAAGCCGGTCGTACAGCGCCTCATGTCCGGCGGTCGCCGCGAAGGTTTCGAGTTCTGCACGCAGTGCCTCGTTAGGCGGCACTTCAGGGATCGACCAGCCTTCGGTCACAGCGGTGATGTACTGCCCGGTTCCACCAACTAACAGCGGCAACTTCCCGCGCCGGTGGATGTCATCTATGGTAGCATAGGCCATCTGCTGAAACCGCGCCAGCGTCAGGCGATCCGCTGGGTCAATTATATCGATCAGATGATGCGGCACCCGGTCACGTTCGGCAGCGTTCGGCTTGGCAGTGCCGATGTCCATGTATTGATAAGCCTGACGGCTGTCCGCACCGATGATCTCACCGTCGAGCATCTCGGCAAGAATCGACGCGAGGCCGGTTTTACCAATTGCCGTCGGGCCAAGCAAGACGATCAAGGGAAGTGATTTACCAACCAAGTGCGTCCTCCACATGCTCGATGAGCGGCGCACCGTTCGACCGCAGCGCGACCGCGATCATGTCGATACGCCACCGCGTCTGCTGCGGGTGGTCGTGCGCGTCGAGATAAGCATAAGCACTCTTGACCATCCGCTCACGTTTACGGGCGGTGATGCTGGCAAAAGCCGCTTCGTTAGACTGCGCGTGGCGTGTGCGGACTTCAACGAAGCACAGTACACCCTCGTATTGAGCGACAATGTCGATCTCACCATGTGTGCAGTGCCAATTGCGGGCGGTGATGGTGTAGCCCTGCGCTTGCAGATACTCCGCGGCGATTTGCTCCCCGCGCTTACCAGTTGATTGTTTCTCCGTTATCATGATGACCATCATACTACGAAAATCAGACCTTTATTCTACCAGATTGGAAAGGAACAAAAGTGGCACCGGACGACCATTTTGTCGTGGAAACCACATTTCGCGTGCGCTATGCAGAAACGGACAGTATGCGCATCGTGCATCACAGTCGTTATCTCGTCTATTTCGAGGAAGCCCGCAGCGAATACGCCCGGCAGCGCGGCAGACCCTACAGTGACTTTGAGGCCAGCGGCTACTTTCTGACAGTAACAGAAGTCCGCGCACGGTACGTCAAGCCAGCGCGCTACGAACAGACGATTACCGTGAAAGCGTGGATCACCGAGATGAAGAGTCGCGGACTGGTCTTTAATTACGAGATTGTCGATGCAGCGACAGGCGATCTACTGGTGCTCGGGCACAGCCGTCATATTTGCATTGATCGGGAGGGTAAAATCGCCCGACTACCGGATGAATGGCGTGATTGGTCGTAATACCTTTGACGTCAGATGCTGAATATCTTATAATCACGACTTAATTAAACAATCGTTCAATAAAATACAAAAATCACCGTTGGAGATGATATTAATGGTTACTTACGACGAAAGACCCTGGACGAATAATTACGATGACGGGGTGCCCGCAACAATCGAATATCCGGAGATCACACTGCCTGACTTCCTCCGTCAGAGCGCCAAGAAATATACGACTAAGACGGCACTTATCACCAGTGCGCCGCTTCCACTGTTAGGTCGCATGGCGAAAGAGACGACTTACAGCGAACTCGAACGCGCTTCGGACGCGCTGGCAGCCGGGTTGGTTGAGATTGGCCTTAAAGTCGGGGATCGTGTGGCAATTGTCGCCCCCAACAGCGTCGCCTTTGTCATCAGCTTTTACGGCATCCTCAAGGCTGGCGGTGTGGTCGCGGCGACGAACCCCACCTACCCTGAGGACAAAATGGCCTACCAGATCAACGATTGCGATGCAGAAATCGTGATCTGCATGAGCCTGTTCTACGACCTGATGAAGCGCATCCAACCCAAGACGAAAGTCAAGCATGTGATCGTGCCCAACATCAAGGAATATCTGCCGGGTGTGGCGAAACTGCTCTTTACACTGGCACGAGAGAAGAAAGACGGGCACTACGTCGAAAACCTGCAAGCCGGTGATTACTGGTTCCAGGATATGCTGAAACGCTATGACGGTCAAAAACCGAACGTCACCGTCAGCCCGGATGATCTGGCATTGTTCCAGTATACCGGCGGGACGACGGGCGTCTCCAAAGCGGCGATGTCAACCCATCGTGCCCTGGTCGCTAACGTTCTACAGCAAGACTCGTTCCTCTCGGTGGAAGGTATCCCCGGCGAACATGAAATCTTCCTCGGTGCCATCCCGATGTTCCACGTTTTCGGAATGGTCGCAGTGCTGAGTGTGGCGGTCTACAAAGGCTCACAGATCATATTGGTACCCAACGCCCGTGACATCGACGATGTGCTTGGTGTGATTGATACGTTCAAACCATCGCTGTTTCACGGCGTCCCTGCACTGTATAACGCTATCAACAATCATCCACAGGTGACTTCCGGTGAGATCAAGCTGAACTCGGTCCGGTTGTGTGTGAGCGGTTCCGCGCCACTGCCACCCGCTACACAGCGCGAATTCGAGCGTCTGAGCGGTGGTGTGCTGCTGGAAGGCTTCGGCATGAGTGAGGCCCCAACGGCAACACATGTGAACCCGGTTAAAGGGAATGCGCGTGTGGGTAGCATTGGCTTACCGCTGCCGGATATGGATATGCGGATCGTCAGCCTGGACGATGGCGTGACCGAAGTCGCGGCCGGTGAAGCAGGTGAGTTGATTATGTCCGGCCCGAACTTGATGAAGGGTTACCACGGGATGCCGACCGAGACTGAAAACTCCCTGCGCGAGCTTGATGGTAAAGTCTGGTTATACACCGGCGACATCGCCCGTATGGACGAAGACGGTTTCTTCTATATCGTAGACCGCAAGAAAGACATGGCGCTCATCGGTGGCTTCAACGTCTACCCCAACGCGGTTGAGAAGGTCATCAAAGATCATCCGACCGTGCTAGAAGTGGGTGTCGCTGCCATCCCGCATCCGGAAAAAGAAGGTCAGGAATCCCTTAAAGCATGGATCGTCTTTAAGGACGGGCAATCGGCGACGAAGGAAGAACTCATCAAACACTGTGAAGAACACCTCGCCGCCTATGAAGTCCCGCGTCGTTACACCTTTGTTGACGAACTGCCGAAGTCAACGGTCGGCAAGACCCTGCGCCGTGAACTCGTCCGCATGGAATTGGACGAACGCGAGACCACTTAAACGAACGACACGTCATGTTGTGGGGATGCTTCGCGGCATCCCCCAACTACGTGTGAACGGGTTCGTTATCGTATTCCGGCGTGGTCGTCCCCTGCGCTTTCGGGTCGAGATAGTATCCGCGAAAGAATGCGCGTGCCGGCCCCCGGTTGAGATACCACACCACATACAACGGCACCAACAAACTGGTCACACTCAAGCGCAAGGTGTCGAGAACCTCGCCTAACGCATCCAGCGACCCACCACTTGTATCAGTGTTACTCTGCGTGATAACGGTCATCGCAACAGAAAAAATCGCCCACCCCAGCACCGCCGCCATAAACACCCAGCGCATCGCCGGTGGCTTACCACGCCAGGTCATCACCGCCACTACCAGAAATAGCAACGCCACCACGACCTGAATCACGATTTGCGCATCAGTGATGCCACCGCGAAAATCGCCACCGGAAGCCGCCATACCAATTTGACCTGGAATGACGGTCTGGTCAATCTGACGAAAATGATTCTCGATCAGCAAAACATAGCCCACGTTTACCAATGGGAAGATCGTGTAAATCATCACACCAAGCAAAATTGCCAGTGTGACGCCGAACGGCCTTCCCGGTTTTTTTTCAGACATAAATCCCTCACATTAATGCAAGTACAGACGCAACCATGCTATTATTGAGAACAGTAGTGTAATATTGCTATGACAAATCAGTAGCAAAAGCTGAATTATTTGCTATACTACTACAGAAATATCACTATATGGTCTTAAGGATAACAAAGTCATGACATTACATAGTTTAGTCGATCATTCTTACCAGACCTTCCTCGAACAACTCGATGAAGCTCGTATCGTGCTGCTGCATCCTCGCAGCCGCTACCGCTCTTTGCTGATCGCCAAACTGATGAACGACCCCGAACTCAACACATTTTATTATGCGATGGGACCGGATGATATCAACCTTCAGGCGTTCATTTCCAGCATCACACATGATTTAGCGAACCAGTACCCGATGTTCGGACGCCACATCAACATGTTACCCCAGAAAGTCTATGAAAATCCTGAAGAAAATTTTGAGCAGGTGCTCAAGACCTTCGCCAAAGACCTGACAGAAATCACCGACGAGCCATTCTTGCTTGTGCTCGACGAATACGACCGCAGCCATAGCTCCGACGACGTCCAACGGTTTGTGGAAAATCTTTCCAGCCATCTACCGGAAAACTGCCGCCTTGTCCTGAACGGACGCACGCTGCCCCGCCTGCCCTGGGTGGCGATGATCGCAGAAAAGCGTGCCGTAATGCTCGAAGATGACAAGATCATCACGCACGACTTCTACGAAATGGGTGAGTATGACCGTCATGATCTGGAAGTTTATGCACTTGGCCCCGGTTTCGTCATCACTGAAGGTGAAACGATCAACAGTTGGGAAGGTCATCTGCCGCGCCTGCTGTTCTTCTTCGCGCTGGATCGTCCGGTCGTCACCCGGTCAGAAATTTGTCAGGCGTTCTGGCCTGACCTGGACTCCGACCAGGCGGTGAACGTATTCCATGTCACCAAGCGTCGTCTACACAAGGCGCTAGATATTGACGTCCTCGTCCATGATAACGGTTACTATCGCATCAACGACGACATGCCGATCTACTACGACGTGATGGAATTTGTCGCTTCTTTGATGAAAGGCCGCACCAGCGACGATATGGACACTAAAATGCAAGCCTGGCAACGTGCGACAGAAGTCTATCGCGGGCCGTTCCTGCACGGTCACAGTGACCCCTGGATCGACAAACGCCGGGCGGAATTCCTCGCCGGGTATCTGGAAGCCCTGACGAACATGGCAGACGTACATATGGACAATGACCGCAACGAACAAGCACTTGATCTGCTGCTTAAAGCGTTGGAAGCTGACATCAGCCGTCAGGACCTTCACCTGCAAGTAATGCGCCTCTATGACAGTCTCGGTCGCCCTGGGGAAGCAGTCGCCCACTATAACAAGACACTAGAAGCGTTCAAAGAGGCCGATATTTCGCCTTCATCAGAACTCAAGTCCACCTTCCGTAAGATGTCCGCATAGATCGACCCTCTGAACACCCATTCCTATGTGAGTGGGTGTTTTGACTCTCCACCGATCACATACTTAATTATTTATCGAGAGAACATAGAGTGAGGCTGTGGTACTGAAGCGGAGCAAAAGCCACGAGTCAAATAATGGATGCTTGATATAGAGCGCCCCCGGCAGGACTCGAACCTGCGACACACAGCTTAGAAGGCTGTCGTTCTATCCGCTGAACTACGGGAGCGTTTTAAAGACCTGCTGTGATTTATCATCACACGTATAGTATATCAGATCTGTACAGGAGCGGTACACTCTGTGTTCATACGCTCTATCAGCAAAAGCCCTAACCGGCTGTGTCATCAACAAACTGCTCCAGCCAGTCCTGGAAATCCGCCGCTGTCGGTTCACTACCCTCTAACTGCTGGGCTATATTGAGATCCTCGCTATCCGGTGGGCAAGGGTCGGGTTCACTTCCATTGACCGTTCGTTCCGCGACACGCTCACCAGTTGTCGGGTTAAGCAAAGTGATGCTGGCAGTCGTCTGCATCCGTTCGATGCTTACCGTGTAAAGGTCTTGTTCTGCCCCGATACGTGAATAATCACAAGACTCGATCTCGTTATCGTCGATCAACACACACCCAACCATCCCAACTTCTTCAGCAGTCTCTGCTCGCCAACCGATGGGTAGTTGGCTGTGCCAGCGATGCCGCTGCCCGGAGTTCGTCCGCAAGAGCAGCAAGCGTGTCGGTGGCTCATCAACCGCCGGAAGATTGGCAAGACTTGCTGCTCCCATCGGCAGATCCTCACACATTCCGGCAATCGTCTCGCCATAAGTGGAGCGCACCTCGGCGCTCTCGATTGTTGCGATAATGAACCCAATCACGACCCCGATTATGGTCATCGCTGCAACCCCACCAAATATCACGAAGGCAACCATTCGGCTACGCTGCTTTTTCTTCTCATTCATCCTGGCAAAGAAGCCAGCATCGTTTTTCCGTTTCTCGTTCACCTTTGTTCCCTCATTGTCTGCAATTTAAATCCCCCTGTGTTGGGATGAGTGAGACAACTTCGCCCTCTCAATGCTCGGCTTTTGCATGGCGCGGCAACCGAACTGCAAAGGTCGTGCCATCATGACCAGTGTCAAACCGTATAATACCCTGGTGTGACTCCGCTGAAAGAACTCAATATGACCCAAAAAACGTGGGTCATAGAGGTTCAAAGTGGTGTGATAACGGGTCAAATTTTCGGCAAAATGACCTTTTTTCAGTAGAGTCATCTGATGAACTTCCAATTCGTGCGTGAGTTCAGTAAAGTCTGCGGGGAAAGATCCTGTGCTTGCGTCACCCCGGTATAGTATATCCTCCGCCAGCTTACATAACTGTCTGAATCGCTCGTCTTTATTGGAGTCGGACATTTTTAGCTCAAATATTGGCTAATTTTCAGAGTAGGTGGCCTGTACAGAGCACCGTTGTTCAAATCAGTATAGACAAATTTGAACACGAAACCAATAGGTGCCGATTGAATGCAAATCATGGCAAATGATCTACAAACGCACACGAACAAATGTCTGTTTCGACCTGCCGGTGCTGTTGTCTCAAACGTCACAGTGCTGTATAATCAATGAAGATAAATGCGTTCGCATAAGCGTAAGGTCATGGCATTTGTCGGTTGACCCCAATGGATCTTTTTGAGGAAAATTCTATGACGGATAAAGACATCGCACCGCCCAATGACGCGCAGCAATACGACGAGGCAAACATTAAATACCTTGACCCGATGGAGCATATTCGGCTCCGTCCCGGCATGTATGTCGGTGGTACCGACCTTCGGGCGCTGCATCATCTTATTTATGAGGTTGTCGATAACTCGGTGGACGAGGCACTCGCCGGACGGTGTGATCGCATTCTCATCACCCTGCGCGACGATGGCTACGTCTCCGTAACGGATAACGGCGTCGGCATCCCCGTCGGTGTCAATAAGGAACTCGGCATCTCCACGTTGGAAGGTGTCATGACCAAAGTCGGTATGGGCGGTAAGTTCGATAACAGTGCCTATAAGGTCAGTGGTGGCTTGCATGGTGTCGGCGTCTCCGCCGTGAACGCCCTCTCCGCGAACACAGCGGTCGAGGTCTTCCGTAACGGCTCGATGTGGCGACAGACCTACGAGCGCGGCGTACCCACCAGCAAGGTCGAAGAAATACGTAAGCTAGAAAACGACGAACCGACCGGCACCCGCACCATCTTCATCCCTGACTTCACCGTGATGGATAGCAACGAATTCAACTACAACACCTTAGCGCAACGCTTCCGCGAGATGGCGTTCGTCACCCGCAAAGTGACCATTACCCTGCGTGACGAACGTGTACAGCCGATCCCGCGTGAGGTGACGTATTACTTTGAGGGTGGCCTACGGTCTTACGTGCGCTACCTGAACAACAACCGGCGTCCGCTGCATGATCCGATCTACGGTGAGCGCGAAGTCGATATCAACGTCGAGAACAAAGACCCCTTCAGCATCAGCGTGGAAGTCGCATTTCAATACACCGACTCGCCGACCATGAACGAAGTCGCGTTTGCCAATACTATCCGTACCCCGGACGGCGGTTCTCACCTGACCGGGATGCGCTCGGCGATCACCAGTGTGATTAACCGCTATGCCCGTAAAAACAATATGCTCAAGGAAAAGGACACCAACTTCTCCGGTAATGACACACTCGAAGGTCTGACGGCGGTCGTCAGCATCAAACACCCTGACCCGCAGTTTGAGAGCCAGACCAAAGTGAAGCTGCTCAATCCAGAAGTACAGGGGGCGGTGTCTCAGGTTGTCGCCGAAGCCTTTGCGGAGTTCATGGAACTCAACTCACGCGATGCACGTAAGATCATCGACAAGTGCATGACCAGCAAACGCGCCCGCGAGGCCGCCCGTAAGGCGCGTGACCTCGTCCGCAGTGGCCCTAGCCTGTTGGAAAGCACGACGCTCCCCGGCAAGCTGGCGGATTGCTCGCGGCATGGTGAAGACGCCGAAATCTACATCGTCGAGGGTGACTCGGCGGGTGGCACGGCGAAACAGGGCCGTGACCGTCACTTCCAGGCGATCCTGCCGCTACGCGGTAAAATCCTCAATACCGAACGCGCCCGTATGGACAAAATCCTCGACAACAACGAGGTCAAGTCCCTTATCTCCGCGTTGGGGACGGGCATCAGCGAAGACTTCCAGGTCGATAGGCTGCGCTACGGACGGGTGATTATCATGACGGATGCGGACGTGGACGGCAGCCACATCCGCACACTGCTACTGACGTTCTTCTTTCGTCACATGATGCCGCTGGTGCAAAGCGGGCATCTCTACATCGCCCAACCGCCGATTTACCAGCTCAAGCACGGTAAAGAGTCCGAATATGTCTTTATGCAGGCTGGTAAGAGTGAGCCGGAAGCATTGGCGGATGCGATGAAGAATTTTAAGAACCCGGATCGTGTCGGTGTGCAGCGGTATAAGGGCCTCGGTGAGATGAACGCCGACCAGTTATGGGACACCACCATGAACCCCGAAGCTCGCACACTGCTTCAGGTCAGCATCGAAGACGCCGCCGAAGCCGACCGCGTGTTTGACATGCTGATGGGCAGCAGCGTCCCGCCGCGCCGCCGCTTCATCCAGACACACGCCAAGCACGTCCGCAACCTCGATATTTAGCCAGCACTATAAACACCGGAGGGGTTTGCGATCTGGAAACCCCTCTATAGTCTATGGGTCGATTCTGTAGCAGATGACGGCTCTAGTCGTCGTCCAAACTGAGGATGGACATAAACGCTTCCTGCGGCACTTCCACGTTGCCGACCATCTTCATGCGCTTCTTGCCCTTCTTCTGCTTTTCGAGCAGCTTTTTCTTCCGGGTGACGTCACCGCCGTAACATTTCGACAGCACATCCTTACGCAGCGCCTTAACATTGGCACGCGAGAGAATTTTCTTCCCTATCGCCGCCTGAATGGGGATGACGAACTGCTGCTGCGGGATCACGTCTTTGAGCTTGGTCACCAAACGCTGACCTTTATTGTACGCAAGGTCACGATGCACAATCATCGCTAAAGCGTCGAGCGGTTCCCCGTTAACCAGTACATCCATTTTGACCAGCTTTTCGTCTCGATAGTCATGGAACTGATAATCAAGGCTAGCATAGCCGCGTGTGGCGCTTTTGAGCCTATCGTAGAAATCGACGATCAACTCGGATAGTGGCATGTAGAAGTGCAGGATCACCCGCATGGCATCCAGATACTCGGTAGTATCGTATTCACCACGCTTTTTGATGACCAGATCCATCACCGGGCCGATGTATTCTTGCGGGGTATAGATCTGAATCTTCATCCAGGGTTCATAGATTGACTCGATGGTATTTTCATCGGGCATCTGCGCGGGGCTGTCAATCTCGATCAAATCGCCATCCTGCTTCTGGATGCGATATTTCACACTTGGGGCGGTCGCCAGAATGTCGATGTCGTATTCGCGTTCCAGCCGTTCCTGAATAATCTCCATGTGGAACAGACCGAGGAAGCCGACCCGAAAACCGAAGTTGAGCGCCTGTGAGCTTTCCGGCTCGTAGACCAGCGAGGCATCGTTGAGTTGCAATTTTTCCAGCGCATCACGCAGATCTTCAAACTCGTCGTTGTTGATCGGGTAAATTCCAGCGAACACCATCGGCTTGACCTGTGTGTAACCGGGCAACGGTTCGGCGGCAGCGCCGGAGACGAACGTCACCGTATCACCGACCCGGCATGCCTGGATGGTCTTCAGGCCGGTGGCGATGTAGCCGACCTCACCCGCCCCGATTGAGTCGATCTGACGCATATTGGGGTCAAAGATGCCGAGTTCAATCGGGTCGAACTTCGCACCGGTCACCATCATCTTAAGTTCTTGCTTGGCGTTGAGTTCACCTTCCATCACACGGATATAGATCACCACACCCTTGTAAACGTCGTAGTGAGAGTCGAACACCAGCGCCCGTAACGGTTTGTCATAATCAATCTGTGGTGATGGGACTTCTTTGATCACCCGTTTGAGCACGGCCTCCACGCCGAGGCCGCTCTTGGCAGAAATGCGACTCATATCCTCAGCGGGTGTGCCGAGCAACTCCTCGATCTCCTGTGCGATGTCGTCCGGTCGAGCGGCGGGCAGGTCGATCTTGTTAATCACCGGTATGATCTCCAGGTCCTGCTCCAACGCGAGATAAACGTTAGACAGCGTTTGCGCCTCAATGCCCTGGGTGGCATCAACGACCAGCAGCGCCCCTTCACAGGCTTGCAATGCCCGGCTGACCTCATAGGTAAAGTCAACATGACCGGGTGTGTCAATCAGGTTAATCAGATATTCTTCACCATCATCGTCAGTATAAACCATACGCACCGCTGAGGCTTTAATCGTCACCCCACGTTCGCGCTCAAGATCCATGCCGTCGAGAAGTTGTTCCTGCATCTCACGCTCGGTGATCGTATTCGTCATTTGCAACAGGCGATCCGCCAGCGTGCTTTTTCCATGGTCAACATGGGCAATAATCGAAAAATTACGAATGTTTTTCCGCTTCATCAGTGTGTTTGTGCCATTCTTCTCTAAACCATCGCGCTAATTATACCAGACCCCGCACCGACTCATGGTTACTCCGTAATGAGACTTTGAATGTGCTCGGCAACATCAATCGCCGGGACATCACGCCCGTGTGCGAACCACGCCAAGAACTCGATGTTCCCCGCCGGGCCTTTGATCGGAGAAACGGTCAACCCGGCGACGGTCAACCCCTGCTCATGGGCGAAGCCGGTAATCGCTTCCAGTACGCGCTCATGCACATCAGAATCACGCACGACTCCTCCCTTGCCGACATCCGTACGCCCGGCTTCAAACTGTGGCTTGATGAGCGTAACCACATCGGCCTGTGGCTTGAGCCAGCCAGTGATCTTCGGCAGCAGCAACCGCAGGGAAATAAACGACGCATCAACAACGACCAGATCAACCGTTTCTGCCAGCGTCTCGACGTAACGGGCGTTGGTGCGTTCCATGACGACCACGCGATCATCCCGACGCAACGTATAATCAAGCTGACCGTACCCGACATCAATCGCATAGACTTTTGCCACGCCTGCTTGCAGCAAACAATCGGTGAAACCACCCGTACTCGCGCCCACATCCGCACAGATGCAACCGGTCACATCGAAGTCGAAATCCGCCAGCGCACCGGCGAGCTTTTCCCCGCCCCGGCTGACAAAACGCCGCTTATGCCTGACGGTGATCTCATCGTCTTCAGTGACGCGGGTGCCGGATTTATCAACCACGCGCCCGTTGACCTGCACTTCACCCGCCATAATCATGCCCTGGGCTTTGTGGCGACTGTGTGCCAGCCCACGCTCGAACACCGTAACATCCAGACGTTGCTTTTTCGCCATCGGGTTATCTCGTCAACGAAATGGTGATCTCGGTCGGGTTAGGCGACTCCTCATCGACTACGACACCGTCCGCGTCGATTTGCAAGTAACCGTCCGCCGCGATCATCACGCTGTAAGGCGATCCATATTGCAGCAACCGGTTAATCTGGAAGCGTCCGTTGCGGTCTGTTACGGCGGTCGCGTAGACCTGTTCGCTATCCCAGGTAAAATCCTGGATAGAATAATCCTCGCTGATGAGAATAAACGAAATGCCGGGAATGCCCTCACCGGTCGCCGCATCGACGATGCGCCCGTTCAACTGTACCCCGGTTGCCTGTGCGAACTGGTCAATCGGCAACTGCCCGATCCCGACCTCAACTTCGACGGACTCCAGTATGATGCCGTTGATGAGCAGTTCCATGCGGTAGGTGCCGTCCGGCAGATCGCCGACACTTTCCAACCGTGTGATAAAGCCCTCACCGGTTGGTAGGCCACGCCAGGGAGTCAGTTGGTCGTAAAAAACGACATCATCGACCGACCAGCGCATCCGCCACAAAATCCCCTCGGAGAGCTGTTCCCAGTTGAACACGGTGTAAAGCCGCTGGGCTGACGATGCGAGACTATCCAACGAAGCACTTTCCAGCGCGGCTTGCGGCGACTCCGCTGCCGTCGCGTAAGCATCACTAAAGACACGGGGGATCGCACCGGCATCGGCACCGGCGACCACAAAGTCACCACGGGCGGCGAGCACCCCGTCTATCCCAAGCTCCAACCGGTAGCGCCCCGGTTGAAAGCCCCCCGGCGCTTGAAGACGAATTTCACGGAGATTCGTTTGTGTATCGGGCGTTCCCCAGGTTTCCGTCGTGCGGCTGCCGGGGATCTCGGCATCGTTATAATACCAGATGATCGTCCATTGGGTGGTCGGGGTCATATTCTGGTAGACGAACCGCGCCTTGATGTTCGTCCCCGCTGGCAGGATGCCCCCCACCCCGACCAGATTATCACCGCTTTCCAGGCCGAAGGCGATGTTCCGAAAACTCGACGCTTCCGGTGCCGGCACCCCAATCTGAATGGTTTCGCGTCCGCTGGCACGCCCATCGACAAACAATTCAAAGTCGTAAGTACCGTTGGGCCAGACGCGCCCACTGCTGCCGATATACCAGGAACCGGCCCGCCCCCCGCTCCATCGCACGGGTGCCAGGCTAAAAGTCGGGTCAGGCGTGCCATCACGAGAAACGCGCAGCTCGTAAATCGTATCCGAGTTCATATTCTGGAAGTCGAAAAACAGATATAAGCTATTGGTACCAGTAGGCAGTGTGCGGACGACAGTCGCCGGTTGCCCGTTGTTGGTCACCGAGGGCGAGATAAGCAAATTGGTAAAGGCTGGCTCATCAGTAACCAATTGCAGAGATGCTGGTGCGGTAATCTTATCGACGGAAAGCCCCAGAGACGCGCTACGCAGCAACGGTCGCACAAAGTTTGACGGACGCAGCGCATTGAAGAAATCGCCAACCGGTATACAGCGATCATTCCGGTTCACCAGATTATCGCCGTTGGTGTCTTCAAACACAGTACAATTCGCGGTGGTCATTTCGGTGACGGCTACGGTGGTCGGCACACCGACCAAACGACCAGCATTATCGTAGACTCCGCCCCCGGTCATCGAACCGGGAATCGCCGCCGTCGTCTTCATCCACGCCCGGTCACCGCCGCTTGGCTCCGCGACGAACCCGCTGACCGTCCCGGTGACCGTCTCTATGGGGTCGTTACCCTGTTCAGGATAGCCAACAACCGTCACCGTGTCGTCCAATAAGACCTGACCGGAGTCAGTCACCTCGACGAACGGTAAGAACAACGTGTCTGGCTCAACCAACCGTCCGTTGAGTTCCTCGGTGATGCGCAGCAACGCGAGATCAAGCCCCGCGTCGAACTGTGCGATCTCTGCCCGGTATGTGGGCACCGGTGGCTGGTCGAGATCGACACTTAACGCGATCATCAAAACATCACCGGGACATTCTACGTTGGGCACCGTGTTATGCGCATTGGTGACGATCAACCCACGCCGATCTACAATCGTGCCAGAGCCGACACAGGTCGTGGTCAACTGGTCACCCCTCTGCTGCACTTGCATAACATACACCGTCGCCCGCTGGATGCGGTCAAGATCGAGGCTGCCCTGCCCGGTGATGGGCATCAACACCAGCAAACCAACCCAAAACAGCAACAACAGCGATGAACGAAACAGGTTGCGCATACTAAAACTCCAGGTCTGCCATAAAACGGTCGAAAATCGCCAGATCATCATTGTAAGTTTGGGCATCGGCTAAAAAGGTGATGATGATGACCTGTCCACCACGTATCGCCAGAATATCCGTGCCACGCACGACCACCGGCAGTGTTTGCAAGAACGGGTTTACATCCGCTTCGGCATACACATACTCCATTCGCCGCCCCCGTGAACCGTCCGGTAATGTGTATGAGCGGCTATCGAGCCGCTTATAGGCTTCGCGTGCCCGTGCCCGGCTTATATCAAGCTGATTTTGAATGAAGCTCTCCGTCGTCTCCGGGCCGATCGGTCGGGTCGCAATCTGAAGGGTCGTCTTAAAGCCGACCCGCGTCATGTCACGCACACGAAAAACGTAGTCCCCCTGTTCATCCAGCAACCAGTTGAGCGGATAGCTAACACGGATGCCTGCCTCTGGATTGGTATAGGGTTCGGTCGCATTCAAGATACCCGCTCGGATGTTCAACCCATAAAGCAGCGCCAACACCGCCACCAACAGCGTCAAGAAATGGCCCCATCGCTGTTGCAGAGTGTATTCTTCGCGCTGACCGGTAATCTCAATCATCGAGGGTTACGCCTGACTACTCTCGACCGCTTCACGCGCTCGACGTTCTGCGTTGTTGAACAGAAACGCCATCACAAACAATACGCCGACCGTACCCACCAGGGAAAACACCAGCCCGAACAACGGGCGCGTGCCACCAAAGCCGAGCACAAACCCACCGTTGACCAACCCGGTACGAAAGGCGATCATGCCGCCTTCGATCAAGGACGCCGCCAGCAGCATAAACGGCAACAACAGGAACGACCGTGCGTTAAATCGCGCCTCCGCGATGCCATAAGCGACGATGCAACTGGCGATGATCTGTACGGTCGTGTTGGCGAACACTTGCAGCGCGAGTACATCCACCGCCAGATCTTCAAACAAGACCAGGCGCAGGTTAAGCACGGAGGCATATCCCAGCGCCGCCGCTACGCCGTAAGCGATGGCGTCCAACCGCACCCGCAGGCGATCCGGCGGAATGGTGTAGCGCAGCACCAGATACTTGACGATCTCATGAGTGATGCCGACCGTCACTCCATAGCCGATGATACGATCAATCGTCCCCGCCACGGAGAGCCACGTCTCCGGGTCAAGTGCTTGTACAAACGGCACACCGATAGCATTAGCCGCGAGAAATGTGATAATGAACACCGTCAGTAACCCCCGGCGCGGTTCCGGCACGCGGCGCTCGCGCCAGCGTGAAAAGATCGTCCAGAAGATCACCGGGGATAGCGCAATCAATACACTGAAAGGCCAACCCAGCAGAGCGGGTATCTGTATACCCAGGAAGCCACTGAGCACGAAAAAGGCCACCGCGACGGCGAATACCCCGCCGATTTCCAGCACGAGGCTAGGCCAAACACGCCGGTAAGGATAAACTTCTTCTTCTTTTCTGGGAGGGGTCAGCAGACGTGAACTGTTGTATCTGGTCAATAGACTGTACCTGGATCAAGTGCCGGTATGGTACACTCGCACATTATTATAAGTAAATGAATCCTAACGTATTGGTTATCAACTGAGAAGGCTAAAATGCGGTTATACGTCCTCGTCATCACAGTGTTGCTTTTATTGGTCGCCTGCCAGGCCGAAGAACCGCCACCAGAAAATGCCATCACCTACGGCTTGACCCTTTCACCGAGCGGTATTGATCCACACATTAACTCCAGCGCAGAACTTGGCATTCCACTACGTCAGGTTTACGACACCCTGGTCTACCGAGCACCACAAACGGGGGAGATCGTCCCCGGACTGGCGACTGAATGGACGGTTTCCGAGGACGGCCTGAGTTATACATTTACGCTGCGCCAGGATGTCCGCTTCCACGATGGGACGTCATTCAACGCGCAAGCCGTCGCTACGAACCTAGACCGCATCACCGATAACAGCGACCCACGCACCGCCTCACAGCGGGCACAGTTCCTGCTGGGGCCGTATGCCGGCTATGAGATCATCGACGACTATACTATCCGCGTCAACCTCTCTGAACCGTATGCTCCCCTGCTAGACGGATTCAGCCAGGTCTACCTCGGCATGGCAAGCCCGGCCGCACTCGCGGAATACGACCGGGATATTTACCAGTTTCATCAGGTCGGCACCGGGCCGTATATTTTTGAAGAGTATCTGGTTGGCGAGTACCTTAAGCTGAGGCCGAACCCGGACTATACATGGGGTCCCGTTTTGTACGAACCACAAACGGATGCGATCCCCGGTCAGATCACCTATCGTTTCTACACAGACCCGCCCACACGGCGCATCGCGTTGGAAAGTAACGATGTCGAGATCGTCGGTGAACTGCCGCCGACCGATGCACGCTCGTTGATCGGCAACGATGAGTTCGTGTTGCAGCCGGTTTCCATCCCAGGGCAGCCGATGCAATTTCTGATGAACACCACCGAGTATCCGACTGATAACTTGATCTTCCGGCAGGCGCTGCTTTATGGCACCAACCGCAGCGCCATTGTCGATACGATTTTCCAGGGCTTTTCACCGATTGCCTGGGGGCCGATCACCGGGAGCACCCTTTACTACAACCCGGAAGTACAGAATGCCTACACGTATGATCCCGATCAGGCACGGGCATTACTGGCTTCCATCGGCTTTGAAGACGCCGACGAGAACGGTTTTCTAGACGTAGACGACGGTGATCTAACCATCACGGTCGTGCATCCACCATGGGGACTAACACCGGAAACAGCCCAATTACTACAAGACCAATGGCGCGAAATCGGTATCCGTGCCGACCTGGAACCGGTGCCGGGGTTCTCCGCATTGATGGCAAAACTTGATTCAGAAGCAGACCCATATAATCTGATCGCGTTTAATTCTTTCGGCCTTGATCCATCGCTGCTCGATGAGTTCTTCCTCAATGATGGCTCGAGCAACTTTACGAACTACAGCGACCCCGAACTAGATAGCCTGCTGCGGCAAGCGACGCGGGAGCTTTCACCCGGCGTGCGACGCGATCTTTACGCGCAGGTACAGGCCATCATCATGAATCAGGCGTTGATCTTACCTATTCGTGAATATGTCAACCTCAACGTCGCCCATGAGCGCGTCAACGGACTGGAATTCGACCCCTACGGCTGGTTCCCGTTGATGAACAACGTCAGCATCACTGAGACGGAATAACATGCTTCGGACGGTTCTCTCGCTGCTGGTCACTGTGTGGCTGGCAACGACGATCACGTTTGTACTGCTGCGTGTGCTGCCGGGTGATGCCGTCAGCACACGCCTGGCACAGAGCAGCATCAGTCAGCAACGGCTTGACCAGATCCGCCAGGAGTTACAACTCAATGCACCGCTGCACCAGCAATACAGCCGCTACATGACCGGCCTGATACGTGGCGACATGGGCTACTCACTGATCCAGGCTCGCCCGGTCGCCACTATGATAAGCGAACGTCTGCGCCCCACGCTGACCCTCGCCATTAGCGCGGTCGTGCTTGCGGCAATTGTGGGGGTTTCGCTTGGCATCACCGCCGGGTTAGATCTGATCGGCGCGGGGATCGCCCGCTTGCTGATGTCCCTTGCATTAAGTACGCCCATTTACTGGACGGGTACGCTGGCCTTGATTATAGTGGGCGTGGTGCTAGGACTTTCCACCAGCGGCCTGCTGCTACCGACGCTTGTGTTGGCGTTCCATACGATGGGCGAGATCGCTCGCATCACACAGGCCAACGTCCAGCAGACGGCGAAAGCGATGTTCATCCGCACGGCTCACAGCAAAGGTCTGACACCTCTACGCATCCGCTTGCATCACATCTTACGGGTTGGGTTGCTGCCGGTGATTACCGTGATCGCGCTGCAAGTCGGCTTTTTGTTGAGTGGCACCGTCATTGTGGAGATTTTGTTTCTACGACCCGGCATCGGTCGCTTGCTGCTGGCGAGTGTGGTCGAGCAGGATTACCCGGTCGTACAGGGGATCGTGATCTTTTCCGCGCTGGTCTATACGGTTGCGAACGGTTGCGCCAACCTGCTCTACCAACTGGCTGACCCACGCCTCACGACATGAAATATGCGAGCACCTTTCTGGCGGTGGTTATCATTCTGGCGTTGCTCGCGCCGGTGATCGCCCCCTATGATAGCAGCGCCACCCGCCCGGAGGAGTCGTTAGAATCACCCAACCACACCTATTTGTTGGGGACGGACTTGCTCGGTCGGGATGTGCTGAGCCGGGTATTGATGGGTGGGCAGCGCACATTGACCATCAGCGCATTGGCGACCACCTTCGCCGCCGTTGCAGGCACCTTCATCGGGATGATTAGCGGATTCGCACCGGACTTCGTTGATCGGCTGCTGCGTGTGTTTATCAACGCGGCGCTGGCGATCCCTGGGATCATTCTGGCACTGGTCGTCATCACATTGACCGAGCAAAGTACGCGAGCGGTCGCATTTGCGACGGGTGTTGCCTTAATTGCCCCGTTCGCGCAGGTGACCCGCGCAGCCGTGTTGAACATCCGGCACGAGGGGTACATCGAGGCGGCGGTTGCTGCCGGCGCAACCGCCCGCCGGGTGTTGCTATGGCACGCCCTGCCCAATATCCGCGTCACGCTGCTGGCTTATACCGGCGTCACCTTCAGCTACGCGATGATTAACAGCGCGGCCTTGAGCTTCCTGGGGTTGGGTGGTGATCTGGTTGATTGGGGTATGCTGCTGGCAGATGGACGACTTGTGTTCCAGACTGCACCCTGGGTGAGCCTGGCCCCTGGTATAATGATGTCGTTAACCGTGATGTCTGTAAACCATTTGACGGAGCAATTCTCACAACGATGATCCGCTATCGACCGCTCTTCGCTATCGTGTTGTTCTGCCTGCTGACGCTGACCACAAACGCCCAATCTGATGACGATGCCTTCGATGGTACGCTACGCCGGATTTATGTACCGATCCTGATGTACCACTACGTCAGCCCACTGCCACCAGAGGCCGACATCTACCGTGTTGACTTGACGGTCGAGCCGGATATCTTCCGCGCACATATGCAATATCTGTGGGAACAGGGCTATGAGACGATCTCGCTCTATGATTTACACGCGGCGCTCAATACAGGGGCGGCACTTCCCCCCAGGCCGATCATCTTGACCTTTGATGATGGCTACCAGGGACACTTCGATTATGCTTTCCCAATACTACAGGAATTCAACTATACAGGGACGTTCTTCGTTATCACCGGCAGAACGGACGCCAGCGACCCATCACATCTGAACTGGCAACAGACCCGGACGATGGCTGAGGCCGGCATGTCGATGGAAGGTCATACCAAGCATCATCAAGATTTGCGCGGACGCGACTACGCCTATCTCGTCTATGAGATCATCGGCAGTATCGAGAGTATCGCGGCGCACACGGGGCAGTCTGCGGCGATGTTCGCTTACCCTGCCGGACGCTATGACGACGATGTGCTGCGCGTGATGAACAGCTCACAGATTCTACGGGCGGTCACCACGCAATACGGTGCCTACCACACCACAGATAACGCGATGGAAGTGAGCCGGATTCGTATTCATGGCAATGTGGGTGTGCCGGGGTTAGCGCAATTGTTGGATGCCAGCCGGTAAACAAAAACCGCCGAGGGCCGGCGGTACTTGTCTTGGCTCAAGTTGAATTTCTAGTCAGGCCAGATGCGCGTCTCGGCGAAAGCGTCAAAGATGGTGACGAACACCAGCGTAAAGGGAAAGGCCGTCCAGAAGAAATACTGAATGCCATAACGACCGATACTGATCGTCCCTTCGTTGACATTCGGACTGACCGCCGGCAGCAGCAGGTAGAGAAACAACATTGTCGTCAGCACACCTAGCACGGTCGAGAGACCCCAGACCAGAGCGCGGCGGATAAAAAGCGAATCCATATCCGGTAAACTCCTCGTAAAAGTCATTGGATTGTTTTCATATCATTGTTACTATTGTAGCGTGTTCGTGATAAAATGTGCAAGCTAAAACTTACAACCCGTCGGTGGCAACATACCGACATCTCAACGAGTGTGTTATTATAGCTGAGTAATTGATGAGACTTTGCCAGTGGAGATGGTTTATCTAGCGACTGTGCAGGGAGATTTATCGTTAATGTCAGTGTGGTAATCATCTAGGAGCAATTACGTGGCTGACCTGTTTGACAAGGCAACAAACTTTACTTTTGCGAAAGAAGCGATGGAAATGGGTATATACCCGTACTTCCGCGCTTTGAGTGATTCTGAAGGGACAACCGCGACGTTTGAAGATCATGACGTCGTGATGATCGGTTCCAACAATTATCTCGGTCTGACAACTGATCCGCGCGTCCGTGAGGCCGCCGCCGAAGCGTTGGAACGCTACGGCACCAGTGTTACCGGTTCGCGCTTCCTCAACGGCACGCTGGAACTACATCTCGAACTCGACCGGAGATTGGCAAAATTTGTCGGTAAAGAAGCAGCACTGGTCTTCCCGACCGGGTACCAGACCAACGTCGGCACCATCAGCGCCTTGATCCAGAAGAACGATTACGTCATCCTGGACAAAGACGCCCACGCCTGTGTGGTCGATGGTAGCCTGATGGCACGCGGCGAGATGAAACGCTTCCGTCATAATGACATTGACAATCTCGAACAGGTTCTACGCAAGCTGCCAGCCGATGCGGGTAAGCTGGTCGTCGTCGATGGTGTTTACAGCATGGGTGGTGACATCGCCCCGCTGCCGCAGATCGTCGAGGTCTGTAAAAAATACGGCGCACGGGTCATGGTAGACGACGCACACGGCATCGGTGTGACGGGTGGTGGACGCGGCACGTCTTCGCACTTCGGCCTGACCGATGAGGTTGACCTGGTTATGGGCACATTCAGCAAGAGCTTTGCCTCCATCGGCGGCTTCATCGCCGGGGATGCTGATGTCGTCCACTACATCCAACATCATGCACGGTCTTTGATCTTCTCCGCTGCCCTGCCCGCGCCGAACGTGATGGCAGTTATGAAAGCGTTGGAAATCATCGAGACTGAGCCGGAACACGTCAAGCGGTTGTGGCACAATGCCGATTATATGCGCGACAACCTGAAGAAATTGGGCTATGACACCGGCCTCAGCAATTCGCCGATTGTCCCGATCATTATTCGTGATGAGTATCGCACCGCGCTCGCGTGGCGGGCGCTGATTGAAGAAGGCGTCTACACCAACCCGGTCATCCCGCCGGGGGTGCCGCCGAACGGCAGCCTGCTCCGCACGAGTTACATGGCGACCCACCAGCGCGAACATCTTGACCGGGCGTTGCAAGGGTTCAAAATCGTCGGGGAGCGCCTCGATCTGATCGAAACGCAGCCCGCTGCCGATGGGATCGAAACCGCGATTTAGAGACGTTGCCGCGTCGATTAACGAAAAAAGCGCGACCGTAAAGGCCGCGCTTTTTGATTCCGACTAACGGGTGAGGATTAGCTCTTTACCTGCTGTACCTCCCCAGTCGCATCCGCTGCGGGGATGACCGGGTTGGCGGGTTGGCTGTCATCCTTACCAAAGGACAACACACGGTGTACCGGGTAGAAGATGCTGTACAACACCGGCACCACGATCAGCGTGAGCAACGTACTGCTGAACACACCACCAATTACGACTGTACCGAGTTCGGACGCGATCAACGCCCCTTCAGACAGGCCAATTGCCAGCGGCGTCAGCGCGATTATAGTCGCTAACGAAGTCATCAGGATCGGACGCAGACGCCGCGCCCCAGCCTCGACCAGTGCGTCATACAGCGACATCCCACGTTCGTTTCGGTTGGAAAGCACCCGGTCGATCAACACGACCGCGTTCGTAATCACCAGACCGAGCAACATGAGCAGACCGATCAACGCCGAGATGCCAAGTACACGGTCGGTCAGTGTCAGCGCGATAGCAGCGCCCACCGGCGCGACGATCACACTGGAGATAATCACGAACCAATAAACGAGCGATTGGAACGTGGTAATCAAGATCACGACCACGATCATCAGCGCGATACCCATCGCAATCGGCAGGCTGTTAAAGCCTTCTGTCTGAATTTCGCTGTCAAAGCCCTGGCTGATGGAAACCGCAGATAAACTCTCCGCTGGCAACGTCTGGATTGACGCGAGTTGATCTTCCGTCAGGCCGAGCGAGTCCTCCGGTGTTTCCCCGGCGGCGAACGTCGCCAACAGGTCTTCAACCTCCGTGATGGCTATTTCGGTGATTCCGATGGTGTTATCGGTTTCGAGTTCCGCGATGTAGGAAAGCGCGGTCTGCTGGTTGACCCGGATTAACGTCACGTTCGCGCTATCATCCGCCCCGCCGGTTTCCTCTGGCAGGTTGCTCGTCACGTTGGTGATGCCCTCAACACTTTCCAACCCGGCCTTCACCAGCGGATCAAGTGTCTCAATCGTCTCACGATCCCCGGTGACGACCAGCGCAAAACCACCGAAGTCACCGCCGACCGCCGCCGCTGCGACCGTCACGTAGGTTTCATCACTACCTTCAACCGCGAAGATTTCCTCGGCGGCTTCGCGGATCTCCTGAGTGCGCTCATCAAGCCTATCCGCGCCCACATCGAGGCCGACGGTGATATTGGCGCGGTTCTCCGCGACCCGATTACCACCGAGCAGCGCCTCGAAACTCGCACCACCACCGCCGACCGTCGTCTGGATGGCGGTGAGTTCTTCTGCGGGGATGTTTTCCCGCACATAGTCTTCGAGTTCGACGACCAGCGCGTTCGTCTCGGTGATGCGTGCGCCCTGGCTAGGCAGTTCGACGTTCACCGTCACCTGTGGCTCACCGAAGTCCGGTAAGAAGGCCGCAGGGCGCTGACCAAACAGATAGAAGCCGAAGATCGCAGAACCGAAAGCCAGCACGACGACGAAGCCCTTCGTTGCCCACCCCTTGAGCGACCACTTCAGCGTCGGGACGTAGTAATCGGCAATCCAGATATCTTTGTCTTCGGGGATGTCGTCCTCATCAATGGTGAGGTACGCCAGCACCGGCACCACCGTCACCGCGACGATGAAAGACGACACCAGCGCATAGGTCACCGCGAGGCCAAACGGCAGGAAGAACGCGCCGATGATCCCACCGGTCAAGCCGAGCGGCAAGAAGACCACGACCGCAATCGTGGTGGCGACGAAGATTGCCGCCGAGACGTCACGGGTGCCGCTGAGCACAGCGGTACGCTTATCTACACCGGCCTGGATCTCACGGAAGATATTTTCCAGCACCACGATGGAGTCGTCCACCACGCGACCGACCGCGACCGTCAAACCGGAGAGTGTCATGATATTCAATGTCAACTGTTCCGGGAACAAACGCAGCACGAAGCTGAAAATATCGCCGATGGTGCCTTCATTCGTGCTCAGTGGTTGGATGAGATCATACATCACCGGGGAAACCCAGTACATCAGCGCGAACGCCGACAGGATAGACAGCGGAATACTTACCCCGATCACAATGGTTGCCCGCCATGCCGGGTCGGGCAGCGTACCGGGCCAGAACAGCACCGCGACACCCGCCAGCAGACCGACGATCAGCAGCACACGGAAGACAATGTCGGTCATGCCGAAGGCTTCGCCCCAGTCGTTACCGGCAGCGTCCAGGTTGAGCACGGTCAGGAAGGCTAGCAGCGCGGCGAACAGCACGATTATAATCATGCCGACCATACGACGACCGCGTAGCCCCCATACACCGCTGCTCAGGAAGATCAGAATGATGACCACCGCGAAGATCGCCCCCAGGCCGCCCTCACGCGCTACCCCTTCGATGGAGTTCTCGACAAAGCTGGATTGCTCGAAGACCACACTGACTTCGATATTGTCGTTTTTTTCACCGACACGCTCCAGCACGGCCTCAACATCTTGATAGGTGGTAACGGTGTTGGCTTCGGCGTTCTTATAGACCGTGACGAAAAGACTTTCTTGCCCGTTGGTACGAGTCACCTGCGTGGTCGGCACGATGGCGCTGCGCACGTCCTCGGCGGTAGCTTGCAGGTCTTCCGGCAGCACCTCGACCACGTCATCGGGCAGCAAACGCAGCGCATCATCATTGAGGTTGTCGAGCGCGCCCGGTTCGTTTTCAAGGATATAGCTGACTGACTCCACTGACCAATTGCCGAGCAAGTCAGGGGCAAAACCACGCCCATCATCGTCATTGAAAAGCTGATTGATGAAATCCCCGACATTCTCGTAGAAAAAGTCATCAGGGAAGCCGATTAAGTCGTCCGAAGTCGTCAGCGTATCAAAGTTTGGATCGAACGTCGCCAGTGTCGTCCACTTCGGGTTAAGCGGCGGCGCACCACCCTCGGTCGCTGGTGCGCTGAAGAGCGCGTCATTGGCATCTGCGGAGAGCGAGTCGAGGAAATTCGGGTCATTCTCTGCGAGATAGTCGATCACATCCTGGTCGATTTGACCAAGCAACAGCGGCCCCAGTGTAGATGGGTCAACCCCCTCCGGCAGTTGGTC
>DAOTTX010000015.1:0-1645 GCA_034437515.1 Anaerolineae bacterium | reverse complement strand
CATCTCGAAACACACTCTTGGCCGTGATCTTGTCTCCCTGACGCCGCTCGAGCGTCTCGTCCGCCGCCACGATGACCGGCCCGCCAGGTGGCACAAACGCCATCACCAGCAGGCCCAGCAGGATTTGACTGACCTGCAAACTCGACCACACCGCCCGGTTCAGCACCCGGTGGTAGCGATGAAAACCAGTTTCAGCGCTACCACCGGGTGCTGAAACTGGTTTTCATCGCTCAGGCCCATCACCCGCAGCACCGAGGTGACCGTCCGTTTTCCCGGCGCGAGAATCGCCCCGACTATCAAAACCTGCACCCAATCCCAGGTTCGTTCACTGAACACTGGCATAAAGGGCTGCATCAGGGCTATGATTTCTATGGGCAAGTTCAGCATACATACCTCTTTGTTGTGATTGAGGTTAGCTTAGCTTGTCCACCTTTTTCCGTCTACCAAATGGATAAAGTCGTGTTAAAATGCGCACGTCCCGTTTAAGGTCGACATACAAACATAGCAAAGGAGATGAGCTTTACCATGTACCGCAAACTGCTTATCCCAGTCCTGACGCTGCTGATGGTGACCGTCGGCACGGGTGTTGTCTTCGCCACCGATGGTCCTGGTAGCTATTCGTCAGGTCAGGTCGTCGCAACGTCGGATGTGACCTCCGCCAACGCGCTAGATCGCGTTCCCAACGTATTCCAGAACAGTCAATACCTGATCGAGAGCTACAACCGCCGTAACGGTGAAACTTACGGCGGCCTCCAGCGTATTCGCATCACGTTGGAAGGCCAGCAGGACAAGCAAATCTGCCGTACCAACAGCGGCTTCAATCTGCTCGGCGTCTTCCTGTTTGATGGTGAGCCGTTCGCTGTGGCCGAGCGCGACAACCAGCCCGGCATCGTGCTGATCAGCCCGAAGGTGGCGCAGCTTCAGGCCGGACCCGGCGGCGATGATGGCGGTCAGCGCTTCTGTGAAGAGACGACGGCGAACGACGCGAACGACGCGGACTACAGCACTGGCCTGAGCGGTGAGTTTGTTGTGAGCCAGGGTTTCGGCAATGTTGGAGAGCGCATCGTCCTGAACTTTAACGGCGCATTCTATGCCCGCACCAACGGTAATGAGGGTAACGGTAACGCGCTACGCCTGCAGGTCTTCACACCTAGCGACCCGTACCGCGAAATTCCGGTCGTCTTCTCCGACTGGCAGAATCCTGGCTTCGACGATCGTTGGGGCTGCACGCTACACGTGCCGAAGGACAGCGTCATCGGCAATACGGACATCAGCCTGGATGCGCGTGTTGCCAACAACCTCGAAGATTCGCAGTTCAGCCGCGTGCGTGACCTCTGTACTGAGGATCGCATCGGCTAACGATTGTTTGTTCTGCACCTGCGTGTGCTGTATCATCGCCGTCCACTAAGTAACTTTGCGACGCCCTCCATCTGCGGGGGCGTCATGCTAATTTTCACATCTTCAATACCCTTGGCAAAATGGGGGAACAAAAAGCGGGCTTTTGCGATAAAGTCCGGGTGATAAAACCCTGCTCTTGTAACTGCTCAGGCACTCGGCTGAATTCCCCCATCCCCTAGCCCCTTACCCCCAAAATGAGGGAAGGGGAACACCGCCGAAGGCGGCACAAACCCCTCCCTCCCGCCGC
>DAOTTX010000014.1:0-12397 GCA_034437515.1 Anaerolineae bacterium | reverse complement strand
AAAACATCAGAATTAGCGTGAAAAGTTGGCTTATAAGAGGTCATAAAGTGTCAAATTTTCGCTAAAATCGCCATTTTTCGACCATCTTGAATTTTGGCGAAGGTATTGTATGTCCATTGGTTAATTTATATCGTCATGGACGTTTTTCAAGTACGCCGCCGCCCCTTCCGCGAGATGCAGGCTTTCCATGATGTATTCGACACCCTGCTGCACCTCACGGCTGTGGAGCGCCTTATCGCTACGCTTGGCGAAGCTCTTAGCGATCCGCAACATCGCCCGTGCTTTTGCCAGCTCCAACCGGAGCAGGAATGTTTTATCCTCGCGGCTTTCGGCGAACTCCTGGTACCGGGTTTTGACCTGCTCCTGGAAGTAAACCAGATTCTCGATCACGTTGCGGCTCAGGCTTTTCTTCCCGGCGATCTGCAACAGATCAAGATCAATGATGAGTTGACCGGCATCGTGCGCGATGTCACCATCAGCACGCAGGCTTTCCAGGTCGATCAACTTAAAGCGCAGTTCGGTGCGTCCGTTCTTGGTCTGGTTTTTCGGGATGCGATAGATCATCACATTGCGTGAGTGCAGGTCACCATGCATATACGCCAGCGGGAAATGCCGGATCTGACGCTGACTTTGCATCACACTGCCCAGCATATCATTGAACACCCCCTCAACCTGCACGAAACGATCTCGCTCCTCCTCGGAGATGGCGTCACCCTCATGGGCTTTTTCCGCAAACATCAGGATATGATCGACGTGGCGCAGCATCGGCATGATGTACAGGTCACGCAGGTGGGTGTTGCTGGAAGGCCGCAACCCGTCGTTGTCGCCCTCGTGCATCGCCAGCAAAAAGTCGATTAACATCCGCACCACACGCGGGCGCTCCGGGATCAGCAACTTATCGTACATCTCATAGAGCGTCCGGTAGTCGCTCAAATCCTGCATGATGACAAACGCTTGCTTCTGGTTGTTGACGTAGCTATCTTCCGGTATGCGGACAAAGCTATCACGGATGCGCGGTGGCAGTTCACGGTAGTTATACCGTTCCATTTCGATCTCATCGACCGGCCCATATTTGACCACCAGTGACTCACGCAGCAGGTCGTTACGGGCCTCGTCAGTGGGTTTGTACATGCTCGGACGGATGCGGATCACATCCGCACCAGAAAGACCGAGCTTGAGCCGTTTGGGGTTGCGAATTTCGATGTCGATCCAGCCGCGTAGCGCCTGGTCGATGCTTTCCAATTCCGGCCATTCGTTGGTGCTGAACTTGCGCGCGGTATCCCGCAGGGACGGCACCCAGCACAACGCGCCCGGTGCCTGCCCGACGTACTCACGCACCGCAACCATCGTCCGGCAGATGACCATCAGGAAGTCGTATTCGTCCTGAAAATAGGTACGCAGGACGTTAGGCGCACCCGGCCCGCTAAACTGGTTCCACCACAGTTTCATACTGGTTTTCAGCGCGGGTTCAATCTCCGGGATTGCCCTGGCAATGCCTGCCAAATTTTCGATCACATAGCAGGTGCTTAAAATCGCCTCACGGAAGTGCTTGACGCTCTCCTCGATGAGACCGGCGGTAAGCTGGTTGCGCTGCATACTGTTCACCAGGTCTTTGATCTTTTCCCAGCGACCAGGCCCACCCACACCCCAGATGTACTGATGTTGCTCGGCCTTTGCCACCAAACGCTGGACGTATTTCCGTTGTTCCTCACGGATCTCACCGGTCAGGTCAAATTGCAGGCGCAGCAGCAGCGAGAGGTCTTTGTCCTCGGTGATGATCTCCGCGATGTAATCAATGCACTCCTGGATCTCATGATCGCTGATGTAGTCGTTTAATACGCCACCCTGCCGCGCCATTGACAGCACCTTCAACGACCAGATCGTATCGAAAACGGGCGCGGGCGGTCCCTGGGCGTCAGTGCGGTCGATCTCGAAGAAATGTTTCGACTTCTGCTTGAGCAACTGTTGCAAGCGCGGCGCGACGGTCAGGTCATTTGGGCGCAGGCTCAGCAAGCCTTCGAGCCGGGTCATCTCGATGGAGTCAATCATCGCGTGGCTGCTCTCAGGAAACGGCGTCGCAAACCAATCCGTCGCCCGGACGAGTTCCGGTTCGCTGGGCGGCACCCCATAGGCCAGCAGCGCGGATGTGTAGTGCTGCGTCACCCTGGTTTTTACAGCGGAGCGCGAGTCATGCAGACTATCTTCAGGATCGTTATAAATCAGTCGGGTGTGCTTCGCTGGCGCGGCGAACATATAAGCCGCAATATTGGTCATTGTATCCGCAAAGTTATCGAGGTCACTGAATTCCATATTAACGATTTGCCTGTCAATAGCCTATTTGGAACACAATTATAGCACCGTCTAATTTATCGTGAACAGACTAGGTTGATTGTACACGCGCAGGCTTACCGCCATCTTTTGAGCCTCACCTTGGACTACCTGTATAAAAGCATGTAAGAGTATAATAATCCATACACAAACTAACCGCTGCAAAGGCAAATCAGATGATTAACGACAAAAGCAAGGAATTTATGCAGCTCGTCGAGCAACACGAACGCCAATGGGGGACAGAACGCTACCGCAAACGCCCCGACCTGCACGAGATCCTGATGGCTTCGGTCGTGGTCTTCTGGCAGACGCGGCCTAACCCCGATACCGGGGAACTCAAGGACACGCGCCACAAAATCACCTTGCACGATGCACTCGAAGACATCGAACGCTACCTGCTGCGGATGCTGTTTGCCCAGGGGGGCAGCGCCCACCAACGCATCACCGCTATCTTTCGATCTCACAAGCGGATGCAGATCAAATCCATCAAAATCGTCTTTGCCGAGGCCAGTGAGTAAGTGCCGCAACGTTTTGCGCATTCTTGAACTAAATTGACCCTTCAATGACCTTTACAAGCTGTGATGAATTGTGCTATGATGTCTCAGTCTGTTTAGTTTTGGTATGCGTCAGGGAGGATAGCTCGTGGCGATCTCCGCTGCAAAGACAAGCCCCCATAACTTGAAGAAGTCTATCGCGGAGAATCGACTGGTTGGCTTACTGCGCATGATGGCAGGGTACCAGTGGTTCTATGCCGGGGCGATGACCAGCCTCATCATCGCATCACTGGCGAACACATCGTCATTTTTGCTGATTAGTTACTTCGTAGATGATGTGCTGCTGCGCACCGATGTGATGACGTTCACACCCTTCACCCAGTTGGGTTACATCGACGATCTGCAACCGCGTAACACCCTGATCGACGCGCTGCCGCTGGTCGCGCTGGGTTTTCTGGCGCTTTCCGTCGTGCGTGGGTCATTCACCTATTTGAGTGGTCGTTGGGCCGCCCACACCGCGGAAAGTGTCGCGTGGCGACTGCGGAACTATCTCTACGACCATCTTCAGCGTCTGTCGTTTACCTACCACGACAAGATGCAAACCGGTGAACTACTTCAGCGGGCGACGTCGGATATTGAAGCGATCCGACGTTTTTTTGTCGAGCAGAGCATCGGCATCGGGCGTATTTTGATCCTGTTCGTGGTCAACTTCGGCGTGATCTTCCTGATTAACTGGCAGTTGGCGCTGCTTTCGGGCGTCTCCGTGCCGGTACTGCTCGGCTTGTCGATGTATTTCTTCCGTAAAATCTCGATCAGCTTCGAGGCGTTTCAAGATCAAGAGGCGAAACTTTCGACCGCGCTGCAAGAACACCTCAGCGGTATCCGTGTGGTGCGTGCGTTCGCTCGTCAGGCTTATGAGACGGATAAGTTCGAGCGGGAAAACTGGGAAAAATACCAGCGCGGGCGGGAACTGACCCTGCTCAACGCGGTTTACTGGCCCCTCGCTGATCTGATCACCGGCTTTCAGATCGTGCTGGGGTATTTCATCGGCGCGATGATGGTACTCAACGGGACGATTACACTGGGGAACTATCTGGCTTACGCTGGCATCGTCTGGAACATGGTAGAACCCATGCGCCAGATGGGACGCTTGATCGTCCAGACCTCAACCGGCCTCGTCTCTTACGACCGTGTGGTGGAAATCATCCATGCGGAGCGCGAGCGACTCGGTGAAGGCGAAAGCGCCCCGGTCGCAAGTCTACGCGGTGAAGTCACGTTCGAGGATGTTAACTTCGCCTATGATGCGGAGACGCCGGTGTTGCATGATGTCAGCATACACTGTGAAGCAGGTCAGGTCATCGCGCTGCTGGGTGCGACCGGCTCCGGTAAGACCTCGCTGGTGGCGCTGCTGCCCCGCTTCTATGACTACACCGGCGGCAGCATCAAGCTGGATGGCGTCGAACTCCGTGAGTTCCCGCGCAGCTTTCTACGGGAGAGCATCGGCATCGTAGAGCAAGAACCATTTCTTTTCTCTCGCACCATTCGTGACAACATCGCTTTCGGTGTCGGGCGTGCGGTCAGCGACGAGGAGGTCTATGCGGCGGCACGGGCGGCAGCCGTCCACGAGGTAATTATGCGCTTCGAGGAGGGGTATCAGACACTCGTCGGTGAGCGCGGGGTGACGCTTTCCGGCGGGCAGAAGCAGCGCATCGTGCTAGCACGTACCCTGTTGAAGAACCCGCGCATTCTCATTCTGGACGACGCGACCTCCTCGGTCGATACCGAGACGGAATCACACATCCGTGATGCGCTGCGCGGCCTGATGCAAGGCCGGACGACGTTTATCATCGCGCACCGCATCACCACCGTCATGCACGCGGATAAAATCCTGGTGATGGATCACGGGCGAGTCGTACAGACCGGCACACACGACGAATTGATTACACAGGACGGCATCTACCGGCAAACCTTTGAGATGCAGTCTCGCATCGAAACCGAACTGGAAAAGGAACTCGCAAGTGTCTGACGCGATACAATTTGAAGAGGAAGAATTTCATAGTCAGGTCAACACCGGCACGGTCGTTCGCATCCTGGGCTATTTGAAACCACATTGGCGCTGGGTGGCGGGGTTCCTGGCTTTTATCAGCATCGTCTCCATCCTGGAAGCGTACTTTAACATCATCGTCAAAGACATCATCGACCAGGGCATCATCGCCGGTGATGAGGGGCGCATCGTTGAACTGATCGCCCGTTACGTGGGGTTGTACCTCATAATGGTCGTAGCGGTGTTCGGCTTCATCTACCTGTGCGGCATCCTGGGGCAGCGCGTGCAGTATGACATGCGTAAGCAGATGTTTGACCACATGCAAAAATTGTCCTTCTCCTACTTTGACCGGACGCCGGTCGGCTGGCTGATGTCCCGTGTGACCTCGGACTCAGAGCGAATCGCCGATCTGGTCACCTGGGGGATGCTCGATGTGGCCTGGGCGTCACTCAATATCATGACCGCGATGTTCTTTATGTTCACCATCAATTGGCAACTCGCGTTGATGGTGACGGCGGTACTGCCGGTGCTGTTCGTGGTGTCGCTGTGGTTCAAAAAGCGCATCCTGGTGGAGTTCCGTCAGTCGCGTAAGATCAACTCGAAGATCACCGGGGCATATAACGAAAACATCACCGGTGTGCGTGTGGTCAAGGCGTTGCGCCGTGAGCAAGCCAACCTGGACGAGTTCGACGGGTTGACCAACGGCATGTACCGGGCGTCTTTCCGGGCGGCGTGGCTCTCCGCGTTGTTCCTACCGGTCGTGCAGATCATCAGCGCGGTGGCGGTGGCGGTCGTCGTCTACTACGGCGGTTTGAACATCGGGCAGGGGTTGACCATCGGCGGCATCCAGGCCTTCATCTCCTACGTGACGTTTATGATGTGGCCTGTGCAGGAAATGGCGCGTGTCTACGCCCAATTGCAACAATCGGTCGCCTCAGCAGAGCGCGTGTTCTCGCTGCTCGACGCCGAACCCGACCTCGTTGACCGCCCCAGCGCGACCGACCCCGGCAGCGTGCGCGGCGACATCGAGTTCCGTGATGTGGAGTTCTATTACGAAAAAGCCAACCCGGTGCTGCAAGACTTTAACCTGCACGTTAAACAGGGGGAGACGGTCGCGCTCGTCGGCCCGACCGGACACGGTAAGAGCACCATAGTCAATCTGATCTGCCGCTTCTACGAACCGCGCGGTGGGCAGATTATCATCAACGGGCAGGACTACACCACCATGCCCATGCACGCCATCCATTCGCGGGTCGGCATGGTACTGCAAACGCCGCATCTGTTCTCCGGGACGATCAAGACCAACCTGCGCTATGGGCGGTTGGACGCGACCGACGACGAGATCATCGAGGCAGGGAAGACCGCCGGCGCGCACGAGTTCATCATGGCGCTGGAAAACGGCTACGACGAAGAAGTCGGTGAGGGCGGTGTGTTGCTCTCCGTCGGACAGAAGCAACTTTTGAGCATCGCGAGGGCGCTGCTTTCCCAACCGGATATTTTCATCATGGACGAGGCCACCAGTTCGGTTGATACGCTGACCGAGGCGCTCATCCAACAGGGGATGGAACGGTTGATGCAGGGGCGCACCAGTTTCGTGATCGCACATCGCCTGAGTACGATTAAACGGGCGGATCGCATCGTGGTGATCGAGCAAGGGCGCATCGCGGAGATGGGCACACACGCCGAACTACTGCGCCAGCGCGGGCACTACTATGATCTGTACACGCGCCAGTTCCGGCAGGAACGCAAAAGTCATCACACTGAAGGAAGCGGCCTCACAAACGCACTGGCCTAATCCTTCAGTGGATGTTAGTTGACACTTCACACCTAACTCATCTTAATTTCATTGTACGTTCATGCCCAGTTCCTATTCTAATGTTGTATGAGCAAATTTTACCCAAGAGAGGACACTAATTAATGAATTTACGTAGACTTTTAACTCTACTTATCGCGGCCCTTATGCTAGTTGCCACCAGTGGTGCAACCCTTGCACAGGACGCAAGCATTCCGTGTGGCGACCTCGGTGAAGAGGACTGCTCGCTGCTCGAAAACTCAAGCGTAGCTATGCAAGATCTCGAAGCCGCATCCGTGCTGCTGACCGTTGACGCCACCCTCACCGACAGTGGCGAAACGCAGACGATATCGGTCGTCGCTGAAGGTGCATACAGTGGTGAGAACATCGCATTTAACGCGGCAACCGCCGGGAACATCGTCACTGCGGAGCAACTGATCGACTCCGTGACGAACCTGCTGGCGAACTTCAACGGTGAGTTAACGATCACGGTGGTCGCACCGGACGTAACCGCTGGCTTAGGCATACCGGGTGAACTCGTGCTCGACCTGAGTCTGGTTGACGGTGTCGGTTACATCAACTTCGATGAGCTTGCAGAGCTGATCGGCCCAGATGGTGGTGGTATGGGACTGACCGGTTGGGGTGGTCTTGACTTGCAAGAGACAGTCAACATCCTGACGGAACAGCCCGGCATCACCGAGGCACTCAACCAGACCCTCGACCAGGGCACGGGTGTTGAAGATGAGACACTTAACGCCGTCGCTAATCAGGAGTTCGTTAACAGCTTCATCTCATACGAGCGCCTGGAAGACGCAGACGGTGACGCGGTCTTCGCAATCGACGTAGACTTCGAATCTCTGGCACAGAATGAAGAATTCCAGCAGTTACTGCTCCAGCAGAACGCCGGAATGGAGATTACTGAAGAAGACCTTCAGCAAGGTGTGGATCAATTCGTCGAGGCTTCACAAGCAATCGAACTGAACTTCACTCAGACCATCGACACTGAGACAAATTATCTGAGCAGCTTCGCGGTTAGCCTGGCGCTCGATTCTGAAGATCTCGGTGAAGCAGCAGGCGAAGGGTCACTGATCCTCGACTTCGAACTGAGCTATGCTGATTACAACGATGTGACGATCTCCGCACCGGAGAACGCGAACATCGCCCCGCCAGAACTACTGCTTGGTCTTGCAGGGATCAGCGCACCGCAGGGTGAACAGTAAACGATAACGTATAGCAAAAATAAAGGCGTGTCGCTCGGCACGTCTTTTTGATTCGTCATACTACAGAATTCTTATAGATAAAATCAAAAGAACGTTCACCATTCGTAGGGGCGACCCGGCGTGGTCGCCCTGGGCAGGCACAATGGCCTGCCCCAATTCTAAATAGTGGGCACCGTTTAGAATCCCATCGAGCGCCCGATAATCTCTTTCATGATCTCGGTCGTGCCGCCGTAGATGGTCTGTACGCGAGTATCAAGATAGGCTTTGGCAATCGGATATTCCATCATATAACCATAACCACCGTGTAACTGCACACACTCATCGACCACGCGCTTTTGCAGTTCAGTACACCACCACTTCGCCATCGAAGCGACCTCGGTACTAAGCTCTCCGGCGTTGAGTTCCGTGATGCAGCGATCCACAAACACCTGCCCGATCTGAATCTCGGTTTTCATCTCTGCCAGTTTAAACCGTGAGTTCTGGAACTTGCCGATTGGACGTCCGAATGCGGTACGTTCTTCACAATATTGCGTCGTCCATTCGAGCGCGGTCCAACATGCCGCCATCGCCCCCACCGCGATGCTGAGGCGCTCCTGCGGCAACTCGTTCATCAGGTAGTAGAAGCCGTGCCCTTCGTCACCGAGCAGATTTTCCACCGGCACACAGACATTGTCGAAATACATCTCGGCGGTGTCCTGTGCTTTCAGGCCCATTTTTTCGAGGTTACGACCACGCTTGAAGCCCTCGCGCTCTGCTTCCACCAGTAACAAGCTGATGCCGCCGTGCTTGGCTTCCACGTCGGTCTTGACGACGGTGATAATCACATCGCTGTTGATGCCGTTGGTGATGAACGTCTTCTGACCGTTGACGATGTAATCCCCGTTCTGGCGGACGGCGGTTGTACGCACTCCGGCGAGGTCGCTGCCAGTGTTGGGTTCGGTCATCGCAATCGCGGTGATCCACTCACCGCTGACCATCTTCGGCAGGAAGCGTTCTTTTTGCTCATCGGTGGCGTAGTGCAGCAGGTAGGGGATCGTGATGTCGTTGTGCAGGCTAAAGCCCACACCAGACGCCCCCACGCGGATCAACTCCTCAGAGATGATCGTGTTATAGCGAAAGTCCGTCTCATCGAGGCCGCCGTATTCTTCCGGCACGTTGAAGCCGAGGAAGCCATTTTCACCGGCCTTCAGCCACAGATCACGGGAGACCACGCCGTCTTTTTCCCACTGTTCGTGGTGCGGCACGACCTCTTTTTCCACGAACTGCCGGAAGGCACTGCGAAACATCTCATGTTCTTCTTCAAAAATTGTGCGTTTTAACATCACAAACCCTCTATATTTCACTAAATATGAATTTGATTAACGCTCTTATTTTCGCACAAATTGACCGGTAATTGCAAAGATTCTTAAATGTGAGATTTATTTGAATCCTTCGTGATTTGCTGTAACACATCGCATCCATCGTCTACAATAGGGCAAAATACCCCCAAACTTGAAAGGACAATTGAGTACATGGAAGCCATCCCAAATGCGACAACGGACGAGAGCAACGCATTAGACGCGATCCTGCATCCCAACAACGTCGCCCTCATCGGCGCGACGGAAAAACAGGGCAGCGTCGGGCGCACGATCCTCTCTAACCTGATTACCAACCCCTTCGGCGGGACGATCTTCCCGGTGAACCCCAAGCGTCCTAACGTGCTGGGCATCAAATCGTATGCCTCCATCCTCGATGTGCCCGATCAAGTCGATCTGGCGATCATCGTCACTCCGGCGAAAATCGTGCCGAAGGTGATTCAAGAGTGTATTGAGGCAGGCATCCCCGGTGCGATTATTATCTCCGCTGGCTTTAAAGAGATCGGCGAAGAAGGCGCAGAACTCGAACGGCAGATCATGGACATCGCCAGAGGCAAGATGCGCATCATCGGGCCGAATTGCCTGGGTGTGATGATGCCCATGCGCGGCCTCAACGCAACCTTTGCCGGGGCGATGGCCCGTCCGGGCAACGTGGCCTTCATCAGCCAGAGTGGCGCGATTTGCACGGCGGTACTGGATTGGAGCTTTGAGGAAAATGTCGGCTTCAGCGCCTTTATTTCTATCGGCTCTATGCTCGATATCGGCTGGGGTGACTTGATCTACTACCTCGGCGACGACCCCAACACCCACAGTATCGTGATTTACATGGAATCGGTCGGTGATGCGCGGTCGTTCCTCTCGGCGGCGCGTGAGGTTTCCCGCAGCAAGCCGATCATCGTGATTAAGGCCGGGCGCACGGAGGCCGCCGCGAAGGCCGCCGCCTCGCATACCGGCTCCCTGACCGGCAGCGACGAGGTGCTAGATACGGCCTTCCGCCGGGTGGGTGTACTGCGTGTAAACAACATCTCCGATGTGTTTTACATGGCGGAAGTGCTCGCCAAGCAGCCCCGCCCCAAAGGTAATCGCCTGACCATCGTCACCAACGCGGGCGGCCCCGGTGTGCTGGCAACCGACGCGCTGATTATGGGCGGCGGTGAACTGGCGCAGATCTCCGACGAGACCATGGACGAACTCAACGACTTCTTACCCGGCGCGTGGAGCCACAACAACCCGATTGACATCCTCGGTGATGCCGAGCCGGAACGCTACGCGAAGGCGTTGGAAATTGCCGCAAAAGACAAAAACAACGACGGTCTGCTGGTCATCCTCACCCCGCAGGATATGACCGACCCCACCCAGACCGCCGAGGCGTTACGTCCGTATGCCAACTCGACCAAGAAGCCGGTGCTGGCAAGCTGGATGGGTGGCGCAGAAGTGGCGACGGGTGAGCGCATCCTCAACCGCGCCAACATCCCGACCTTCTCTTACCCGGATACAGCCATGCGCCTGTTTAACTACATGTGGCGCTATGCGGATAACCTGCGGGCGCTCTACGAGACCCCGGAACTTGCCTCCGACGAACAAGACGCACCGGATCGTGAAAAAGTCCGCAAGATCATCGAAAGCGCGAGGAACACCGGACGCACCATCCTGACGGAAAACGAATCAAAGCAGGTGCTGGCAGCGTATGGCGTCAACACCATCGTAGATCGCATCGCCACGAGCGAAGACGACGCGGTCGCAGCGGCTGACGAACTCGGCTACCCGGTGGTGGCGAAAATCCACTCGGAGACGATCACGCATAAGAGCGACGTCGGCGGTGTGCGGCTCAACCTGGAAGACGCCGATGCGGTGCGCGATGCCTTCCGGCGCATCGAGTCCTCAGTTGCCGAGAAAGTCGGCGCGGAACACTTCGACGGTGTGAACATCCAGCCGATGATTAAGATCGACGACGGTTACGAGATCATCATCGGCAGCAGTGTTGACTCGCAGTTCGGCCCGGTGATCTTGTTCGGCACAGGCGGCTCACTGGTAGAGGTGTTCAAAGACCGGGCGCTCGGCCTGCCGCCGTTGACCACTACCCTCGCCCGTCACATGATGGAGCGCACGAAGATCTACGAGGCGCTTAAAGGCGTGCGTGGACGTGAGTCAGTAGACCTCAAGGCGCTGGAAAAGCTGCTGGTGCGCTTCAGCCAGATTGTCGCCGAGCAACCCTGGATCGCGGAGATGGACATCAACCCGCTGCTGGCGTCCTCAAGCCATCTGCTGGCGCTGGATGCGCGTGTGGTGTTACATCCCAAAGACACCGCAGAGGAAGACCTGCCACACCTCGCCATCCGCCCCTACCCGACGCAATACATGGATGTGTGGGAGTCACCCAAAAATCAAACGATCAACATCCGTCCGATCCGCCCCGAAGACGAACCCTACATGGTCAAGTTCCACGAGGTACTGTCAGAGCGGTCGGTGTACATGCGTTACTTCTCCCCGATGAAGTTGCAGCAACGTGTCGCCCATGAGCGGCTCTCGCGCATCTGCTTTATCGACTATGACCGGGAAATGGTGCTGGTCGCCACCCGCCGCAACCCCGACTCCGGTGAGACGGAAATCCTCGCCGCCGGTCGGCTGACCAAGCTGCACACCAGGAACGAAGGCGAGTTCGGCCTGCTGGTCGGTGATCCCTTCCAGGGGTACGGCCTGGGTACGGAACTGCTCAAACGCTTGATTGATGTCGGTCGTGATGAGGGGTTGGGTACCATCGTGGGTTACATCCTGCCGGATAACACCGCGATGCAAAACATCTGCGAGTCACTGGGCTTCAAGCTACAGCGGAATATGGATAACACGGTCAAGGCCGTGCTGACGTTGGAGTAAGTCTCAACGTCCCCGCAGACGTTGGGGACGGACGAAACTAATTACGGGCTGGATGTATCCAGCCCGTAATATCTTCGATTAAAAGGCTGAAGGTTAAAAGCCCTCTACACGTTATCCATGTTCTCGATGATGCGGGTGGCGAACTCACTGGTAGCGACCTTCTTCGCGCCTTCCATCTGGCGGGCGAAGTCGTAGGTGACGACCTTCTCCTTGAGCGTAGCCTCATACGCCTTCGTGATGAGTTCCGCTGCCTCGAACCAGCCCAGATGCTCCAGCATCATCACCCCGCT
>DAOTTX010000013.1:0-28777 GCA_034437515.1 Anaerolineae bacterium | reverse complement strand
TACACCGCCTTCTACGATTGGGTGGATGCGACCGACATCTGCGATGCGACCACCTGCACACTGACGCCTGCTAAGTCTGTCATTGATGGCGACTACGAGATGTGGATGCGCCTGTGGGGGCCGGGCGGCTACCTGCAATGGACGGATGTCAACGGCGACTCCCCGGCGGCGACGTTCACGGTCGATACCAATTAGCTGTTAAACCGATAAGATTGGGGTGGCGGTGGCGTGGAATCCAGATCATGGATCACGCCACCGCCACCCTTTGTACATAAGCAGCGGCGGTATAGTGGGACGAAAGAGAGCGCATAACATGACAGCGGAGATGCGAAAGAACACACCTTCGTCCATGACGCGACCAGATCGCCGCCCTGACCACCGCTGGCATCTACCATGTGCGATGGATGACTCCATCGCACGTCTGTCATTGACTGCTGGCTGAACGCGGTCAGCGATTGACACTCATCGGCATGATGACGTGGATGAAGTCGTCGCGTTCTTCCAGGCGGATGACGCCGGGGTTGGCGGCACCGTTGCTCTCTAAGATGATGCGTTCTTCGTCGATGACGTTTAACACTTCGATCAGATAGCGGATGTTGAACGAGATTTCCAGCGGCTCGCCCTCGACCGAGGCATCCACGATCCCTTCGTTATCGCCGCGCTCGGTACTTTGGCTCATGACCATCAGTTCGCCGTGTGTGTCGGGGCCGGTCGGCGGATTGACGAACAACTTACCGCTGTAGGCATTGTCACGGGCGAAGATCTCCGCTCGTTTGCACGCCCGCAGCAACTCGGAGGTATACAACCGGGTGGAGGTGCTGTAGTTGCGCGGGATGATGGCGGCGAAATCCGGGAACTTACCATCGAGCAACTGTGAGGACACGGTAACGTTCTTCATATGGAACATGACGGTACTGCGCTCTTTGGGCAGCGTGATCGTGACTTCTTCGTCCTCATCGCTGATGATGCGGGCGATCTCCTGCAACGCCTTCCCTGGGATGACCATCTCAATCATCGTTTCAAAAGACTGTTCCAGCGCGACGTTGCGCACCGCCAGCCGGTAGCCATCAGCAGCAGCCATCGTCATCTTATCGCCTTCCAGCCGGGTATAGATTCCGGTCAGGATCGGACGGTTGTCCTCGGTGGCGGCGGCGAACACGGTTTGATTAATCATCGCCTTGAGCGCCTTACCGGGGACGGTCACATCGGTGTCACCGCCACTTTGCACCGGGGGGAACTCGTCAGCGTCGATCCCTTTGATGTTGGATTTGGTACCGCCGCAACGCAGGTGCATGGTCTGTGTGCTGTTATCGAGCGCGAGATCGACGCGCTCCTGTGAGAGGTTGCTGACCAGATCGTTAAACGTCTTGGCGGGTAGGGTGATAGCCCCCTGTTGTTCGACTTTCGCGCCGATCCAATAGGTGATGCCCATGCCCAATCCCATGTTCACGGCGACGAGTTTTAAACTTGCTTCCTCGGTTTCTAGCAGGATGTTTCCTAGCACCGGCATGGTCGGGCGATTTTCCACCGCTCTCGTCACGGTGCTTAACCCTTTCGCCAGGTTTTTCTGCAAGACTGAAATTTTCATAAGTTGGCGCTCCTGCCAATGGTTGCTTTTATCCCAAATATATCCCAAAAGTATAGCGTAATTTCCCAATTTAGAACAGGTGTAGCGCGGTTAGTTGTGTGGTATGATCCTACACGAACAGCGTAAACGGAGCAACCCGACATGAGCGACCCGATCTGCGTTTTACACTTCGCCGACTCCCACATCGGCGTGGAGAGTTACGGCAGAACCGACCCCGAAACGGGCTTGAGTTCTCGCGTGGTAGATTTTCTGCATCGCATGGATGACCTGTGCGACTATGCCGGCGAACACGACGTTGATCTGGTCATCTTCGCCGGGGATGCCTTCAAGACGCCCAACCCTAACCCGACCTATCAGCGTGAGTTCGCCCACCGCATCCGTGATCTGGCGATGTTGGCTCCGGTCGTGTTGTTGATCGGCAATCATGACACCAGCCCCTCGGTGATTAAAGCCACCAGCCTGGAAATCTACGATACGCTGGCGGTGCATAACGTGGTCGTCGCCGACCGCTACGACACCCACATCATCGAGACCAAGCGCGGCCCGGTCGTGGTCGGCACCGCGCCCTATCCGCTGCGGGCGCGTATTTTAGAGCATGTGCCGCGCATGGGAATGACGATCAAAGAGACCGACGCTATCTTGCAGGAAAAGCTGGTGGAAATCCTCGATGACCTGGCGACGGAAGCCGCCGCCAAAGCCGACGACCTCGGTACGGAGACGCCGCGCTTGCTGGTCGGCCATTTTACCGTCGGTGGGGCGACCGTCGGCAGTGAGCGCACCATCATGCTCGGACGTGACATTAGCGTGCCCAAGATGATCCTCGCTGACTCTCGTTGGGATTACGTCGCACTGGGTCACATCCACAAGCACCAGAACCTCACCGAAGGCCGCACCGACGCACCGCCGGTGGTCTACAGCGGCAGCATCGAGCGTATCGACTTCGGCGAGGAAGGCGACGCGAAAGGCTTCTGCTGGGTTGAATTGCAACGGGAGAACACCGTATGGCAATTTCATAAGCTCGATGCACGTCCGTTCTTCACCATCCGGGCGGATTTGCGTGAGGACTTAGAACCGACGACCACCGTACTCGCGGAGATCGAACGCTATCAACTGGCACAGTCCGTCGTGCGGATGATCTTGCAATTTTCGCCGGAAAGTGAGGCGCGGTTCAACGAGCCGGCCATTCGTGAGGCGCTGCGGCGGGCGGGGGCTTTTTACATCGCCGCCATTCGTCGGGAGGTCGAGCAGCCCGCCCGTGCGCGGCTAGGCACCAGCCCGGAAGGACTCACACACGAAGAACTGCTCGAACGATATTTCATCAGCAAAGAAATCCCGGTGCCGCGCCGTGAAATCCTCATGGACAAGGCAAAGGCCATCTTTGAGGACGTTGAAGAATGAACCGATTACCGATTTACAGTCGGCGGTCGGGGTCGATGATACCGATGCTGCGCGGTCGGCCTGGTTCCCGCCACACGTAGTCCCACGCCTCCAACAGATCGAGATAGCGCACCACGCTCGACCGCGACAGGTAACACGCTTCCGCGATCTCCTTCATGCTCGGTGAAAAGCCGGTGTCCTCGGTGAAATCACACACGAAATCGTAGACCTGCCGCGCCTGTGCCTCGCGTCGGCGGCGCTGTTCTGATTCATAGCGTTCTCGTCGCATAGAGTGCTGTCCTTGTTACAGAATACAAACATCTCTACCACATTACCATGAATCAGAACAGATGTGTTGAACGTATCGTTCGGATCTCGTTAGAAAGTATGTTAATGCGACGTTACCAGGGGTGTTCGCTGCCATCCCAGCGGTAGAAGCCGCCGTTATTCGCCGGGGTGGTGTTTTCGATCAGGTCGATCATCCCTCGTGCGGACTCTTCCGGCGTCAGGTTGGCGTTCTCGCCGCCCATATCGGTTTGCACCCAACCGGGATGCGTGGTGATAGACGTGATGCCGTGCGGTTTGAGGTCGGCGGCGAACAGGCGCGTGACCATGTTCAGCGCGGCCTTACTGGGTGAATAGCCATAATAACCGCCGCTGTTCTTCCATTCCAACGACCCCATCTGCGAGGATACGTTGACCACCGTCGCGTCGTCGCCGTTTTTGAGCAGATCGAGAAACGCTCGCGTCACCAAGAGCGGGCCGGCGACGTTCACACGGAACATGGACAACATTTTATCGGCGGTCATCGAGTCGAAGGTCTGCTGTTGGCCCGGCAGGTTGACCCCGGCGTTATTCACCAACACGTCGAGCGCGTCCGTGTGTTGCCGCACGGTTTCGACCGCCCCGGCGATGCTGTCCCCGTCGGTGACGTCAAGCTGGACGATGTGCAGCCGGTCGCCGTGCGTGCTTTTCAGGTCGTGCAGGTCGGCGGCCTCATCCGGTTGGCGGCAGGTCGCGTAGACGGTATAACTTTCGCGGCGTAGGCACTCACGCACCATGCCGAGGCCAATCCCACGATTCGCGCCGGTAATAAGTATGCCAGTCATGTTTTTCCTCTTTCTGGTTCTGTAGGCATCTGTTCGGCGGCGACTATAACAACGTCGGATGTGGAGATTATGAGGAAATTGCAGTGCGACATTGCGTTGATGTGCTATCACAATGGGTCGATATAGTCACATAGGATAAATTCGATGTTTGTACTTATGCTGCTGTCGGCGGTGATGTTCCTCGTGCATCGCTGCGGGAGAGCGCGGTACCGGCGCTGCTGCTGCGTGGTGAGTTCGACCCGATTGTTTACCCGGCGATGGTGATAGACGTCGCAAGCAACTTTGAGACGGCCTATGCTTATACGCTGCCCGCGTGAAATCGCGCTGGCGTTCATTGATGACCCGACGACCGCACCGGACGCGGCCTACATCGAGCGTATGTCCGGTTTACGGTTCACCGTGCGCTGACCCAATCCGCTGTGCGATGGTGTTACACGGCGAACCGACGAAGGCTGTTTAAACCGGTACGCTATCGAAGTGCTCAAGCAATTTCTTGATCCGCTGGCGGTAGCTGTGATGCTCGATCTCGACGTAGTGCCGGGTGGATTCAAGATATTGGATGCCGCCGCCCATGTCGGGGCGTTCGCTGCGCTTGATGCGCCGGAACTCGTCCGCAGCCGGTGCGCCCGTTTCCATCGCGTCGATGAAGCGCGTCATCAACTGTGATTGTAAGTCCGCAATCCAGAACTGACCGCTATCCGGTTGGATCAAGCCGATGACGAACAGATTGTCGTATTCGGGATGAAAGACGTTGATGTAAAGATCGGGGTGGGTATCCTTCCAGTTGAGATATTGCTCGTCGATGAAGGGGAAGGTGATGTTAAAGCCGGTCGCGTAGACGATCACGTCGATTGCTTCTACGCTGCCGTCTTTGAACTTCACGCTGTCCCCGCATAATTCGGCGATGTCGGGCTTGGGCGTAATCATGCCGTGCCCCATGTAGTAGGTGAGGTGTTGGTTGATGATCGGATGCGTTTCCAGCAATTTATGGTCAGGCTTGCGCAAGCCGTACTGCTGCAAATCACCGACCAGCACCCGTAGCAGCACACCGTTCACCAGGCGGCGCAGCCATACCGGGCAGCCCAACTTCAGCGGTGTCTCATTGATGACATCCGCTGGCTTGCCGAAGGCGTATTTGGGCACATACCAGTAACCGCGCCGGGTGCTGTGGAAGGTATGCGCGGCATTTTGCGCCGCCTCGACCGCGATGTCACACCCGGAGTTCCCCGCGCCGACCACCAGCACCCGCTTGTCTCGCAATACATCGGGGGTTTTGTACTCAGCGGAGTGCAGCACCGTCCCGTTAAACTCACCGGGGAATTGGGGCCACTTCGGGTCCCAGTTGTGTCCGTTGGCGATAATTAACCCTTTGTAGAGGCGTGTTTCGGTCGTTTCTTTATAGTCCGCGCCTTTGCCCACCGTGACCGCCCACAGACCGTTGTCGGTGCGTTCAATAGCTTTGACGGTGGTGTTAAATTCGATGTGGTCATAGATGCGGAAGTGCCGAGCATAGTCACGCAGGTATTCGCACACCTGCCAGTGGCTTGGGTAGTCGGGGTAGTCTTTCGGCATGGGGTAGTCGGTATATGCCGTCATCCCCTTCGATGAGATCAAATGGGTGGATTTATAGACGCTGCTGTTGGGTTTGCCGTAATACCAGTTGCCGCCGATGTCGTCCTCGCGCTCGATGATCTCAAAAGGCAGCGCCGCCTGTTTGAGGGTCTTCCCCGCTGTGATGCCCGACGACCCCGCACCTATGATGCACCAGATGTCTGTACGATCCAGCATAAATTTCTCCAAAAAAATTTGCATACGCTTATTGCTATTAGTTTAGCATATTCTCTCTTTTCGTTTTGCTTATTGTATGCACAGCAAAAATATACGAAATTCATCTCAAGATTCTGTTATAATCGATGTTGCAAATTGTTATACACTTTTTTTCACAGGCGAATGACAGCCCTTACGCGCTGAATGTTCATCTGCATGGCCTGTCTACTATGGGGATCAGCGAAGATTTATTACATTCGCTGGTCGAAGACTTTGATAACTGTCCGCTGCCGCAGCGCCAGAAGGCTGCTATTCGCTTTGGCTTGCTGGCTGGCACCCAGCCGCATGACCTTACCGAGGCTGATTATGCTGCGCTTTACCAACAAGGGCTGAGCGACACGGAAATCTTTGAACTCATCGCAACGGCGAACCTGTTTGCCGGTGTCAATCAATACACGGACGCTATGAATCTCGAAATAGACACAATCTAATGGTTACAACCCAATCAAACACGAACATGTCACTTGATCTTGAGTCACTCAGCCGCACACAGCTTTTACGCGCGGTGCGTCATCTACTGGCGGAAACAGACGCGATTTCTAGCCGGCTGGTCGCTGTGAATGAGATCGGCATTGCGATTAATGGTGTGCTTGATCTCGATAATATTTGTATGACGATTTCACAGTATGCAAAATGGCTGATCGACTGCGATCATTGCAGTATGTATCTTTATGACGATCAAACCGAGGGATGGCATCTCAATACGCTGTTCGGGCCGGAAGAAGCCCAATTGCCACCGGAGCTATGCCAGGAAAACTTTGGCATCGTCATTGACACCAAGCAGGCACAACTTTTTAATAACGGCACGCCCTCAGGTTTTCTCAAAGATTATCAATCACAGCTTGTTATCCCCCTCGTCGCGGATGATTTCTTGCTGGGGACGATCAACTTTGCCTGTGCAGAGCCGAACCACTACACGCAGGACGATATGCGCATCGGCTATATTCTGTCTTTGCAGCTTTCTTCGGCGGTGCGCAATGCCTACACCTTCCAGGAACTTAAGCGCACACAGCAGGAACTCAGCCTGCGTGTTAAAGAGTTGGACGCCTACGGTCATACCATCGCGCATGACTTAAAATCCCCGCTGAGTGGGATGTTGATGGGTGTTGACTTGCTCATGCGGCGCTTTGCGGACGAACTGCCGCAGCGTGGGCACGACTACCTCGACATGATCCGCGATAGTGGTGTGCAGATGAACCAGATGATCGACCGTTTGCTGATGCTTGCCAAACTGCGCCACACGAAAGAAAGTGCCGTCCCGGTCGAAGTCGGCCCGGTGGTCGAGGCCGCGCTCAACCGCTTCCGTCATAAGTTGGAGGCGCACGCCATCACCGTCGAGGTCATAGAACCGCTGCCGCCCATCATGGGGCAGGCGCAGTGGGTCGAAGAGGTCTTCGCCAACTTCATCAGCAACGCCATCAAGTACCGGGGACTCAACCAACCCAACCCGCAGATCAGCATTCGCGGCTTCCGGCAAGAGGACAGCGTGCGTTATGAGGTGATAGACAACGGCGTCGGCATCTCCGAAGAAGACCAGCACGAATTGTTCGAGATGTTCTCGCGTGTCGATACCTCCCACGAAGACGGCCTCGGATTAGGGCTTTCCATCGTGCGTCGCATCATGAATAATCTGGGCGGTCAGGTCGGCGTGGAGAGTGTTTACGGCAAAGGCAGTACGTTCTGGTTTGTGCTGCCAGCCACAAAGGTGATATGTTCAGGATCCGAGAGCGACTCTTTCAACCCATAGAGAACACCGTCCTCGCATTTTTCCGCGTGGTCTTCGGCGGGATCATGCTGTGGGAGGTGTGGCGCTATTTTGAATACGGCTGGGTCGATGAATACTTCGTCGATGTGCCGTTCATGTTTAAATATTTTGGCTTCGGTTGGGTGCTCGCGCTCCCCGGTGATGGCCCGGTGTACCTGTTCTACGCGGTCGCGGTGCTGTCAGCTTGCATCATGGTCGGCTTCCTCTACCGGCTGGTGATGCCGTTGTTCTTCATCACCTTTTCGTATGTTTTCTTGCTGGATCAAACCCACTACCTCAACCATTTCTACCTCGTCAGCCTGTTTAGCTTTTTGATGATCTTCCTGCCGTTAAACCACACCCTCAGCGTGGATGCGTGGCTGCGCCCCGGTATGCGTACACGGGTCGCCCCGGCCTGGACGCTGTGGACGCTGCGCGGTCAGATGGCGGTGGCTTACATCGGCGGCGGGATCGCCAAGCTGAACCTGGATTGGTTGCGCGGTGAGCCGATGCGCCTGTGGATGAGCGAGCGCACCTACTTCCCGATATTGGGACAGTGGTTTACCGAGGAGCCGCTGGTCTATCTGTTCAGCTACGGCGGTCTGCTGCTCGATCTGCTGGTGGTGCCGTTGATTTTGTGGCGGCGGACGCGCCTGTTTGCATTGGCACTGGCGATCACCTTTCATCTGAGCAATTCACAGTTGTTCGGCATCGGCATCTTCCCGTATTTCTCCATCGCGGCGACGTTGATCTTCCTGCCCTGGGAATGGTTCGCCGCCGTCCGTGATGCGCTCGGCACTCGCCTCGCCCTGCCGGAGATGACCGCGACACCACCAAGCACACAGCGGCTCATCCTGGGGGTGTTGGGTGCCTATTTCGTATTTCAAGTGCTGTTCCCGCTGCGCCACTTCTTCTATCCCGGCAACGTCAGTTGGACGGAGGAGGGGCATAAGTTCGCGTGGCACATGCGCTTACGAGACAAAGCCGCCGACGCTCGATTTTTCGTCACCACCGACGCGACCACCCAGGAGGTCATGCTATCGGATTATCTGCGCCCCCGGCAGATCAGCCAGATGAGTGACCGCCCGGAGATGCTGCTGCAATTCGCCCATTATCTGCGTGACCAGCACGGCGGCGATGGTGTCGAGGTGCGGGCGTCGGTGCTGGCCTCGCTCAACAACCGTGCGCCGCAACTCCTGGTGGATCCAAGTGTTGACCTGGGGCAACAACGCGAAGACATCTTCACGGCGGATTGGTTGCTGCCGCTGGTGCAACCGCTCAAGGGTGGCAAGCAGAGCCTGCTGCTGCTCTACGATGAGGACAGCCTGCACCTCGTCAACATGACGCGCATTCCCTTTCCGTTGACCGGCCTGATGCTGGGTAAATCTACCCCCGGTGATCTGTGGGGACTCGACTCGCTGCCGCCGGAAAGCTGTGTCGCGCTGTATCACGCCGATGTCATCCAACCGCGACCGGTCGCCTGTGAAGAACAGGTCGCCTACTGGTTGGATACGGGCGAGGCGGCCTTCTGGCGCGATGCCTTCACCGTCACCGACGCGGACGGGCGTTCTACGCTGTGCGCTGGGGATCGGTGCGTGGTGCGGCTGCGGTAGATCGTTTGTTATTGATCTTTGAATAAACAGTCGTATAACACAATCCGTTGTGCGACCTGTCACACTTCTGCGTGAGTAGATGGACAGGATAAGAAGGCAGGCTTCGTCCCCTCACCCTGTCTGACCTGCGGTCAGTCTGTCTCTTTCCGACAAGGGTAGAGATCGGTTGGTTCGCGTCGCCTTCGGCGGCATTGCGGCGCGCACAGCGAGACGGGGGTGAGGGGCAAAAGCGACCATGCAAACTCAGCTTGTGCTTGCGCGATTCTTTGCGCCCGTCGGGTAGAACCAGCTAATACGCACCCGACCGCATCAGCACGCGCCCTGGTGTCATCAGTAAAATCTGAATATCCAGTATGAGCGACCAATTCTCGATATAGTAAATGTCGAGCAGGCACATCTCCTCGAAAGGCACATCACTGCGCCCACTGATCTGCCATAGGCCGCTGATGCCGGGCATAATCTGTAACCGCTGCCGGTGCCACGTCTCGTAAAGTGTGACCTCATCCGGCGTAGGCGGGCGTGGCCCGACCAGACTCATCTCCCCTCGGATGACGTTAACGAGATTGGGGAGTTCGTCCAGGCTGGTGCGCCGGATGAAATGCCCGACGCGGGTGATACGTGGGTCATCGGGGATTTTAGGGTGGCGCGGGTCGAGTTCGTGCGTGTCGATGAGGTGCTGGCGCAGCTTGTCGGCGTCCGGCACCATGCTACGGAACTTAATCATACCGAATGGACGGCCTTTTTCCCCGATGCGCCGCGCCGTGTAGAAGACCGGCCCCTTGCTTTCTAGCCGGATCGCCAGCGCGGTCAGCGCGAACAACGGCAACCACAATGGCAGCAACAACGTGATGAGGGTCAAATCCATCAACCGCTTGAGTAGCCGGTTTGACTGTTGGAACTCGACCAGACTGTTCACCCCCAATAAGGGGATACCGTCCAGATTTTCGACCTGCACCTGCTTCATATTAAGCTGGAACACATCCGGCACCACGCGCACCTCAACATCTAATTTGCGGCAGGCGCGGACGAGCTTCACGATCCGTTCGTGTTCGGCCCATTTGAGTGTAATCACCACCATGTTGACGTTCTGCTTGCGGATAACATCTTTCATCTTGGTGATGTCACCCAGGCCGCGCACACGCCCGATGTCGGTTTTGCCCAGGTTGGGGTCGTCATCCACATAGCCGACCGGGTAATAGCCCAGTTCCTTACGCGCCAGCATAATCCGCAAGACGGCCTGCCCCACATCCCCCGCGCCGACCAGTAGCACACGCTGCACGCCGATACCTCTGGTGCGCAGATGCGCCCGCATCATCCGTCGTAGCACACGGGTGATCGCCAGCAGCAGCACGGTAAACCCGGCGACGTAGACCAGCATCAAGCGGCTGAAAACGGCTGGCTGGAACAAAAAACTTAGCGCCATCGTGATCAACGTGGCGTTCGCCGCACCGTTGATCACGATCCCGACCTCCGCCAGCCAGGAACGCCCGCGAATGTTGCGATACAACCCCGCCCCGCGATAATTAATCAGCAGCCAGGCCGAAAAAACGAACACATACGGAATGTAAGGGTTGAACTGCGCGACGTTATTCTCATAAACCGGGCGTAGAAATTGCAGGTCGTAACGCACGTAATACGCCAGCCCAAAGGCCGCGAACGCCAGCACGACATCCACGAACGGCATCAACCATCGCGCTTCAAAGGGGGAGTTCGCCCGTAAGTTAGTGCTTTGTATATCGGTACGCTGCTTGTTCGCACGGGTGATTGATTCACGCTGTAAATCCATAAACGGGTGCTATGCCCCAATTACATTCTAAGATTTTCTCTGTTTGAGTGCCTGCCGGTAACAGGCGACGGTCTGCGCGGCGGTCGCTTCCCAGGTGAACTGAGCCGCTGCCTCCAGACCGCGTGCGCTGGCCTCTGCTCGCCAACTGGCATCATGCCGGATGCGCCGCAAGGTCGCCGTCCATGCCTCGACGTCGCGCGGCGGCACGAGCAGGCCACTTTCCCCGGCGACTTCCGGCAGCGACGACGCATCCGAGACAACGACCGGGGTGCCACAGGCCATCGCTTCTAAGACGGTCAGGCCGAAGCCTTCAAACACCGCCGGATGCAGCAGAACTTCCGCGCTATTGTACCAGAGCGGCAACTCTTCGGCAGGGAGAAACCCCGCCAGGTGAACGTGGTCTTCGAGTTGGTGGCGCTCGATACGCTCGAATATAGCATCGTACAACCAGCCCTTGCCACCCCCGAACACCAGCGGCAACCGCTCGGAGTCAGGCAGTTGGGCGTAGGCATCCAGCAGTGTGGGTAGATTTTTACGCGGTTCCAGTGTGCCGACGAACAACCAGAAGCGCGCCGGTAAGCCCTTGCGCCGCCGAAAGTCCTCTATTTCATCGGTGGGCAGTGGAACGTGAGAGGTCGTGTCGTAGCCACCGTAGGCCACGTCGATCTTTTCCGCTGGGATGCCAAAAGTACGGTGAACATCGGCGGCGGTGCTGCGTGAGATCGCGATCACACGTTTGGCGCGGTGACAGCTCAACGCGGTGAACAACCGTAGGTACAAGCGCCGTGCGGTCGAGAGTACCTGCGGGTAATGGACAAAGCTCAGGTCGTATACCGTGACCACGCTGGGCGCGGTCAACAGCACGGGCGAGACGAACGCCTGCGCGTGGTACAGCTCAAAGCGGCGCAACTGCCAGGGCTGCGCGACTTGCTCCCACAGGATGCGCTTTACCGGGGCTTCGGTGTCGAAGCGGCTGGGCTGCATGGTGATGTCATCGAATTTATGCGGGCTATCCGCGCCGACCATCGCCGTGTAATCCCATTCCGGCGGCGACACGGCGGGCAGGTGTGCCAGCAGATTATAGATGTAGCCGTGTATCCCGGTAGTGCGATAGCCGCGCTTCTTGGAGAGCAGATGAACGTTCAAGCCAATGTTTATCATGCGGGGGATTATAACAGGTTTCGTGACTGCTGCGGATACGGGAACTATGGCAAGCGCTGCAAAATTTCAATCCGCTTCACCCTGCGGCAGCATCTCCCTGTGCGGGAAGCGAATTCAGGACGATGGGGGCAAAACGCACGCAATTGAAATGCCCCCATACATCCCAGGTGTTACCTCTGTGCGATGCGCGGCGCGGTCAGGTGGTGGATGCGTTGCACCAACGCCGCCGCGTCCGTCGCCGGGTCAAGCACGATCACCGCGTCATCGTCGGGGAGTTGCCAGCAGTGCGGTTTGTCCGTCAGCAGGATGATCGGCGCGGCTTCGACGGAGAGCAGATGCAGCAGCGCATCCGGCGCGAACGGCACCGTCCCGTCAATGACGATGACATTGGGGAAATGGAACACATAGATTCCGAGTGCATCGGTGAGGTTAGCAGCGATATGTAGTTCCCAATGCGGTGCATGGGGTTGCCGGTCGCCGTTGGTCTGTCCGATGAGCAGGACACGCTTGTTCATGGTCATTTGTGGTTGCCCTCTTTCGATCTTATACCAGCGACGTGTAAAGCGTCGTCTGGTTATCATCAGATTGGTTTTGGTTACGGTTCACACGGCGGATCAACCTGCCCAGAATGGCGACAATATCCTCGATGTCGTCGGGGCACTGGCAGCTATAACACAGGCGTAGATGCCGGTCACCACTGCGGATCATAAAGGCATCCCCAGGGGTAAAGGCGATCCCCTGCTCCAGCGCGGCACGGTAAAGCATCCGCATGTTAGGTTGTGGCAGCGTCACCCACAGGGAAAAGCCCCCGCATGGTATCGTCCAATCAACACCGGGCGGCATGTGGTGGGCAAGGCTGCGCAGCAGTGCGTCGCGCCGTTCCCGGTAGATGGGTAGCATCCGCCGGGTGTGCGCCTTAAGCTGTCCGTTTCTGATGTAAACCGCCAGCGCCCGTTGGATGAACGGCGGCCCGTACAGGTCAGCGGCTCGCCGGTGAGACAAGATCAGCCGGTTGAGGTGGCGCGGTGCGATCATCCAGCCGATACGTAGCCCCGGCATCAACACCTTAGACGCCCCGCTGATGTAGATCACCAATTCGTTCGAGTCGGCGGCCTTCAGCGGTGGCGGCGGTGCGCCCTCAGCGGAGATCATACCGTACACATCGTCCTCGATAATGTAGAGGCTGTATCGCTTCGCCAGCCGCAGCAGCGCCTCACGCCGAGCGGGTGTGATGTTTTTCCCGGTCGGGTTGTTGAACGTAGCGACCGTGTAGAAAAAGCGCGGTTGCTTGGTGCGCAGCGCCCGTTCGATCTGGTCAAGACGTGGGCCTTCGTCATCCCAGGTGATCGGGATCGGGTTGAGGCCGTGCATCTTCATCATATGCACCATGCCCAAATAGGTCGGTTCCTCGACCAGGACATAATCACCGGGGGAGGTGATGGTACGCACCGCCAATGAGATTGCCTGCATCGCACCAGATGTCACGATGATGTCGTCCGGCATGGTCATCAAACCACGTTCCAGGCAGACCTGCACAAGCTGCACTCGCAGCGACGAGTCCCCGCATGGCGAATCATACATAATCATCGAGTCGGCATCCCGCCGAGCGATGGAAAGTGCCCCCCAGAATTCATCGACCGGGGCCATGCCCACATCTGGTTCGGCGTAAGCGAGTGACCGTAGTGTAGGGATCTGCCGCATGGGGTAAATATCGCGCAGCACACCATCGGCACCGGCCTGCTCCCCGACAGATTCCAGCGCGGCAAGCGGACGTGCATGGGCATGGACGAACGTCCCACGTCCGACGGTGGACTCGATCCAACCATCGGCCTGAAGTTCGGTATATGCACTGTGCGCGGTGATGCGGTTTACCCCCAGCAATTTGGAGATTTCGCGTATCGGGGGTAGGCGCGTGCCCGGTGGTAATTGGCCGGTGCTAATCTGGTTACGGATCTGCGCGGCGATCTGATGATACAGAGGACGGTTATCATCCCGGTTGATCTTGAGTTCCATTGCCATGATGCACTCCTTAATTCGGACAAACACAGCATAGCATGAGTTCATGAGGGTTGCCGACAGACAATGACAAATCAACCGGGTAGGACAATCCGCGCAGATTTACGGACAATTCGGCAGTGTGTATCTCGGCACTTTCGTCAACTACCGAAATCGTATCTTCACTCACCAACCCCATACACCAGCGTCAAACCATCATCAGTCGTATAAACCGGCGTGAGGTAGCCAGCGGCGGCGACCGAAGATGCCATATCGAACGTCCAGGCCAGCGGCGTATCCCAGCGCCACGAGCCAGCGACTGAGTCGGGATCGGCGACCACCTGCGGGACGACCACATACGCGATCCCGGCCTCACGCAGTAGATCGACGTGAGCGGGGTCGGCGGGGTCGCGCCAGAAGGCCATCAGCGCGGATTGGTCGTCGGTGGGTTGCGCGTCCATATCGGCGAAGGCCAGCGCCGGGTAATACACCGCCTTACGCTCACTGATGACCGGCACCCAATCACTTTCACGCGGCACGGGGAAGTTCAGCACACGCGCCTCAGGGTCGGTGTTCTCGCGTAACCATTCGGCGGCGGCGATGTCGCCTTCGAGCGCATAAGTGCCAGGGCCATCGACGACCGTCTCCGCGACGGTGCGGGTGAGGTCGCTGGCGAAAATCACACCGATCAATACCAACGCGAGCGCGGCGTTAATCACGTAGGTCTGGCGGTAGGTCAGCGCGTAGCGGGTGAAGTATTGATCCCACAACCAGAGCAGACCGATGCCACCCAGGATAGTGTAGGGGATAACCGGGCCGTGCCACGCCACACCCAACGGATTGACGAAGCGATCCAGAAAGGGGAGTAGCGCGGCTAACCCGCCGGTCGTGGAGAAATCCAGCACGAAGAACAACCACCCCGCCGCAAGGATCACCACCGGGTCGCGTTGCTGCCAGCCGATCCAGAAGCCGAGGATCGCCGCCGGGATAATCCATAAACCGTGATATTGCAGGATGACGTTGAGGTTATCCGGTGTGCGTTCAAACGGGGAGGCGATGTCTCCAGTGAGCAGGTCGGCGATGTCGAACAGCCAGGGCGAGATTGCGATGAAGGCCACCAGCGGCACACCGATCGCAAGGACGAACCACGTCCGCACGGTGGGGGGTGGCGTGCCGAGCCACATCGTCGCCAACCAGGGCACATAGCCGATCAGCGCGACGATGGTCATGCCGGGATGTGAGACGGCAATCGCACCCAGCATCAACCCGGCGGCGACGAAATCCGCCGGGTAGTGGTGGCGCTTATAGCGAATGGCGAAGATGAAAAATGCCTGTGTGAACGTCAGGCCGAGCAGCGCGGTAAAGTGGGCGTTGGTCAGCGAACCGAGCAGGCCGAAGCTCAGCAGCATGGTGAGCGCCATCGCCCGACCGAGGCGCTTGTCACGCAATTCGGAGCCAAAATCATAGGCGAGCCAGATGTTGACGAAAGCCAGCACCGCCGCCACACCGAACTGCACGGTCGGGATAATGACGTTTAGCTGCTGACTGAGGTAAGCGGTCAGTGCGGCGAAACCCGGCGAGTACAGATACTGCGCCTCCGGTTGGAAGGGGGCGAGTGTGTCAAACGTGCCGCCGTAGCGTGTCGCCAATGCCAGGTAGCCGTAGCCCTGCCCATCGGTGCCGGGTGGCACCGGGAACAGCAACACCGGCAGCGCACAGATCAACGCGATGACGCCGAAGAACGCCAGGTCTTGCGGCCCCGTCCAGCCCTGGTCTTCGTCGGCGAATTCTTCGCCCTGCGCCTCTGCGCGTGTCTGCCCGTAGGAGAGCGTCCCGCCGAGGAATACCCCGACGATCACCGCGAACAGCAGATAGTCGATCACCAGCGTATCCCAACCAAACAGGGATGAGTAAAAGATCGTCCCGCCGACGATGATCGCCAGAGTGAAGGTGCCGATGAGCGCGATACGTGGCTGTGCGGTAGGCCACGCCGGGGAAAGCATCGCCCCGGTGCCGAGCACGACCGCACCGAACACGAACATTACGAAAATCGTCATAGGATGACTGCCTGTGAATGATTGCACGAATACCACCGCGCATTGTAAGCGTCATCCCACCGGATGTTAAGAGCGCACCATGAGCGTCGTCCGCTGCTGGTTCAAAACTGAGCGGCTACAATTTGCGTGCCCACTGAAAGGGGCATCTCATCTTATGCAAGTGCGCCTGTCCCATATGTGTCAAGTTAAGCTGATGTGCTTCAATATGCAACCATTCTGATCCCTATCCCCCTAAATCCCCGTAGACGGAGAAAGGGGGACTTTCACCTACAAAGTCGCAAAATGCACGAACAAAGTAGCCCCTAAGCATGAGCAGGCATGTTACCCTCCCTGTCTACGGGGTGGGTGGGCTGACCGCAGGTCGGACTAGGTGAGGTTCAAAAGCCTAAATTGACACGTATGTTATGCAAGCGCGCCCGTCCCTTTAGTAGACAGGCATCATGTAACCATGCGTTTTCAACGCTCGGCGATTGGTTGATGGCGTGTCTTAACTGTTCTCGCCTTCGCCGACCGGTTCCTGTGAGGTGGTGACGCTTGTCCATTCAGGCCGGTCACCACGCAGATGACCGAAGATCGGTTTCTCGTTGCGCAGTGTATCGACAAAAGCGTGGAGGTCTGAGACCGGCATGAACATAAATCCCTTCTTCTTGTCCTCATCGTAGATCGGTTCGGGATAGTCGCTATCCGGCGCGACGAAAACCACATCCATGCTGTATTCATCACCGGAGCAGCGTACCATGCCACGAATGTTGACCTCGGTGCCTTCAAAGTCGCGTACTTCCACCTGCCGCCAGATAATCATGTAATTTTTGATCTCAAAGACCTGTGCGCTCATCGGTTTATCCTTTTTATTTGCAAAATATACGCTAATCATACGGTATTCAAGCATAAAATACAGGTGATACCAGCGCAAGAAATACGATTTTAATGCACAATATACTGGACGATCAAAGGGTTTTAAGGAACTGCATCATGCATCTATGCCTTCGCCTACTTTTTATTTTACCGCTGCTGCTGTATCCGGTCGCGCTCACCGCACAGGCCGACGTGCCGGCATTTTGCGCCCCGTTGAACAGCCCGCCGGAACCGGTCGCCAACCCGACCGGCGCACAGACCCTCAACGACAGCGGCCTCCAACTTGCCGCACAAGGTGATTACGATACGGCGGTAATCCTGTTCTCCCAGGCCATCAACAACGATGATACGCTCTCCCCGGCGTATCTCAATCGTGCATGTGCCTATTTGATGCTCGGTGAGAACGACAGCGCCTATGACGATCTGGAAACCTACCTCGCGCTCACCGATGATCTGGTGCTATACGATGTCATCCGATCCTATCTGGTGGATGAAGGCGTGCGTGTGGAAAACCCGACCTGTTTACTCGGCGACGGCTTCGAGACGCAGGCCGCCGCTCGTGAATTTATCAGCACCACACAGGCTGCATCCCCGGACGAACTCAACGAACTTGGGTTGGCCCAGAACTGCATCGGTGATTACGAACCGGCGCTGCGCAGCTTCACCCGTGCGCTGGAAGCGGACAAAACCGCCAGTGCGTATTATGTCAACCGGGCGGCAGCATTCAGCGCCATCAACCGTTATGAGGACGCCCTTATTGATTTGACCAGCGCCATCGACAGCGATCCCGAAAACGCCGCTGTTTATTTTGAACGTGCCAATGTGTACTACCAGCTCAACGATCTGGATGCGACTATCGCGGACTACACACGCGCCATCCAACTCGACTCGACCTTCGCCAGTGCCTATAACAGCCGGGGGTTCCTCTATTCCGAAGACCCGGTTACCTATGACATCGCGCTTGAGGATTACAACGCCGCCATCGCACTTGAACCGGAAAACGCACTTTACTACAACAATCGCGGGCAACTTTACCTTGATCTCACAGAGTACGAGGCCGCCCTCGCGGATTTCAACGCGGCGGTGGAGATCGCAACCGACAGCCCGATCTATTGGAACAACGTCGGTTATACCTATAACCAGCTTGGTGATTACGACGCGGCGGTCGCCAACCTGACGCAGGCCCTCGTGCTTGACCCGGCCTACGCGGTCGCGCTGAACAATCGCGGCTCCGCGCATTGGCGCAACGACGCCCCCGAAGCGTGCATCGAGGACTACACCACCATGCTCATCGTGGAGCCGGAGAGCGCGGTCGGTTACAACAATCGTGGACTGTGTTACGCCGATGTCGAAGAATACGAACGCGCCATCGACGACTTCAGCCAGGCGATCGCACTCTCCCCGAACGATGGCATTATGTACGGCAACCGGGGTGATGCGCTCTACATCATGGGGCGCTACGAGCAGGCACTATCAGACTTCGACATCGCCATCGACCGGCTCCCGAACGACGCCTTCCAGTGGACGGGGCGCGGGCTGGTCTATCGTGAATTGGGAGAACTGGAACTTGCACTCAGCGACTTTTCACAGGCGATGACCGTCAACCCCAATTACAACGCGGCCTATTATTGGCGCGGCTATACCCATGCCGACCTGGGGAACGACCAGCAAGCCATCACCGACCTGGAGACTTATCTCGAACGGGTGCCGGATAGCCGCCTCACTGGTGAAATCAACGATCTTATCGACGAGTTAGAACAGGGTGGAGACATTTAATGATGTGGCGACCGATCCTTCTACTCCTATCACTGCTGGCGCTTGCCAGTGGGTTACAAGCACAAGCGGACGACGCGATCCCCGAACCACCGGTCGATTTTTACGAGCAGCGTGACCTACCGGTCGAAGATCAATGGACGTTTGTCCTCGCCACGCTGGATGCCGATTACACCGCCCGACAGGGCACCGCTGGGGGCGGCTTCACCCATCAGCGGGCGTTGCTGGCGCAGATGGCCTACGACGAACCCTACGTTGACGCCTTCATCCGGCATATGCTGGTGTATATCGCCGTCGATGGCTTGAACCGTGACGCCGAGGAAGGCTTGCTTGATCCGGTCGAGGCCGCGCTGACCGAGGCGCTGGCAGCCGCCGAACGCGAAAGCACCCGGCTGATCTTGCACGATCTCGGCAACACGCACACCGGACTCAAGCACTTCCGGCATGAGTTGTTGCCCGGTTTTACCATCGAGGCCGACCGACAAATCCGCGCCGCGTTGGAAAACGACGAGGACGTGAACGCGGTCGTGGATGCGATCCGTTTAGAGCATACGCGCTTTCTGCTGGAAGTGATCGCCGCGACCCCACCGCCGGTGATCGAAGCGGGGGAAATGTCCGAGGTGGCGGCGGCGGGTACGCAGCAGGTCGCCGAGGTACTGTCGCCGATCTTCCGTGAGGCCGCGCTCTACCGCGCCCTATACGATAACGGCCTGAGTTACAGCGAGACGCTGCCGGTGTTGCAAGAGGAATTCGACACCGCGCCGGAATACGCCTTCTTCGCCGAACTCGGCGTCGATGGCGCGGCGATGCTACGGGCGGGTGCCGCGTACATGGACGCGGACGAACGCGATACCTACTTCGTCAATATTTATGCCGATGCATTGGCCGGCTATATGGATCAAACCCGGTTACTCGCCCCGGTCTTTCGCCTCAACGGGTTAGATCAAACGACGGTCACGGGCTTTGTGGCGAACGTCGATGCGCTAGAAACCGAGGTGCTGATGCTCTTTGAGTTGTCAGGCGTGGAGCAGTGATGATGGTGTGCTATGGGGTCTGGTAGTCAACTTGTAGATCGTAAGCTTTGATGAGGCGCATCACAACAGGGTTGCGGACTACTGGCACTCGGCATATCCGCCCATCCGTCCTTTTCAGGTAAAAATAATAGAGTTCGATGACGCTGGTGCTGTACCCATGGTATTGTTGGCAAACCACACGCTCTGAGAAGGTACAGCCGCTATCAAGCAGCTTGAAGAGAATGTCCGCGCTGCTGTAGGCTTGTGAGTCTTCGCACCAATGATGGCGCGTAAACTTCGGTTGCATATCCCGAATATCGATGTGATCGACGCTGGGAAAGTTATTATTATTTATCACTTTATTTTTCCTGATAAAACTACTCTTTATCTTATTACAGTATAGTTCTTTCATCCTGGTGGGGCAACCTACCATCGGCTATAGTTTTTGGTAGATTTTCGGCTACGCCGTGAGGCTTTAGCCAAGCTCTAACGTCCTTCGCTTGAGATAAGTGCGCGTCCTTTGTACCATTGGGCAGATGAGCAAACCCAAAGGACAGCAAATTCATGCATATCGCGTTTAACGGTTGGTTCTGGGATCAGCCGCATGTGGGCAGCGGACAGTATTTACGGCGGTTGATAGGCCAACTCCGGCGCATCGCCCCTGAATTGGAAATGACGCTGATTCTCCCACCACACATTCAATCACCCGATGCAGTGCCGGAAAACGTCCAGGTGATGACGAGCGGGGGCTTCGGCGGCCGGCTGGGCAAGGTCTGGTTTGAACAACGCTCCTATCCCCGTCTGGTCAAACGCTCCGGCGCGGACATCGCCCATGTGCCTTATTGGGGGCCGCCGCTGGCGTCCTCGGCCCGGTTGGTGACAACCATTCTCGATGTCGCACCGCTGATTATCCCCGATTACACCTCGACCTTATGGACGCGGTTGTATTCCGCACTGGTGACGACCGCCGCGACCGGTGCCGCGCACACGATCACCATTAGCGAGACGGCGAAAGCCGATATTCGACGCTACATCGGCATCCTCGAAGACGAGATCAGCGTGACCTACCTCGGCGCGGATGATCGCTTCCACCCACAGATGGGCGCAGAGCATGACGAGGCAATCCGCGAGAAATACAATCTGCCGGATCGCTTTGTGTTGTATCTAGGCGGGTTCGATGTGCGCAAGCAGATCAATCTGCTGCTACTGGCCTACACCTACGTGATCGAATCCGAGGGTAACGAGGTGCCGCTGGTGCTGGCAGGCAAGGAACCGGCATGGGGCACGTCTGTGTTCCCCGATATGCGGGCTTATGCCGAAGAACTGAATCTTGAAGACGTGTTGATCTGGCCCGGTTACATCGACGAAGCGGATAAACCCGCGCTCTACCGGCTGGCGGAGGTGTTCGTTTCCCCGGTGATGTACGAGGGCTTTGGCTTGCCGGTGGTGGAGGCGATGGCGTCGGGGACGCCGGTGGTCGCCAACGAGATCGACGTGTACGAGGAAACACTCGGTGATGGTGCGTTTCTGACCGCATCCGCACGGGCGATGGCGGGTGCCATCATCGCGCTGCTGCTGCAAGAGCCACTGCGCGAAAGCATGATTAACCAGGGACGCGCCCAGGCCACACGTTACAACTGGCGCAAGACCGCCCAGGCCACACTTGAGGTCTACGAGAAAGTGATGGGGTTATGAGGCGACGTCCACCCACCGGGTTACCGGAAGAGAGCAGCAAACAGGATACACAGCCGGTGAAACCCCAACGGCGGCGGCGGTTTGGATGTCTGCTGTGGCTGGCGTTGGTGCTGCTCAGTATAGGCTTTGTGAGTACGGTCGGGTTGCTGCTTTACCGGCCTGATGTGGTCGGGTTAGCCGCTGAGGAAGACCTCTCCGGCACGGGCATCGTCTTTGATTCGACCGCCGACTCACTGCGTTCGACCGCGCAGGCGCTCGGTTCAATGTCGGAGTCGCTACAACAAACCCGCATCGCTTTGGAGATCACGGCGCAATACAACGTCAGCCGTAATTTTGACTTCGACAGCACCCGCGTCGCGCTCGATAATCGGCAGTTTGCCGTTCAGCAGACCGGCACACAAGCGGTGCGTGATCTACAGGCAACTGAGACAACCGTCGCCATCGTCAACGCCCAGCAGGGGACGCAAGCCGTGCTCGACTTCCGCAACACACAAACGGCCTTCGACCGTGCCGCGACACAGGCCGAACTCAGCTACCAGGGGACGCAGGCCGCGCTCAACCAAGAGGCAACGGCGGCGGTTCTGGGCTTTGCGACCGAAGCCCCGCCTGCCGAAGACGTCCTCACCCAGACTCCGCCGCCCACACTGACGCAGCAGCCGTTATTCACCGATGGCTTCGGCGGCGGCCTCAACGAGACACGCTGGTCGTTTAGTGCGGTTGAGGATTGGTCATTGCAAGATGAGGCCGGTCGGCTGGTGGCACAGCGGAATGCGGCGTGGTTGCTCTCCCAACGCAACGATCTAAGCGGCTATGTGCTGGAAACAACATTGCTGCCGGTCACCGGTGTAGGTGTCGCTGCGGATTATCATCTGCTGTTGAACGTACACGGGACGGAACAAACGCCAAACGGGTACGCGATACGGCTACGCTACGACGGTACACGGGTCACGACAGTGGGGTTGTATCTTTTCTCACTGGACGATCTGTTCACAGGTGAGGGCTTGCTCAATCGCCCGTTGAGCGCGTTACAGTCTACACAGCTTGAGTTAGCGCCGGCGCAACAGATCAACGTGCGCGCCGAAATCCGTGATAACCAGATCGTGGCGGTGGTTAACGAACGGTTGGCGCTCAACATCCTACTGGATAATGTTCCGATACCGGGCGCGGTCGGTGTGCAAATCCCTACAGGCGCGGCAATCGACCGAATCGTGGTACGGCCTTAGTCATCCTCCGGGTGGGGGCGGTCGAGGTGGGCTTCAAGCTGCGCGAGGAGCTGCGGCAGCCGCGTCAGGTGGGCGGCATGATAAGCGATCACCCGGCGCTGCTGCTTGTTCCATACGGTGAGGATGTGCCCCGCCCGGTGATTTTCAATGCGCCACCCGGCGAGGTCGTCAAAGGCGTAGTAACGCGGGACGTACATCCGTGCGGTGATGCCGCCGACGTGCGCGTCAATGCCCTCCTGCCACACGTAGAGCGCAGGGAAGGCCATCAACAGCAAGGGCAGCAGCAGGCGTGGGTCGAACACTTTCAAAGTCGCGCCGTGACCGATCAACAGGCCAACGGTGAAGACCAGAATCGGCAGTAACCACAACCCGACCAGCAGCAGTCGATACGGTTGGCGCAGCCGGTGACGGCTGATGACCGGATCATCGTACATCATACCATCTCATAAGTCTTGACGTTGAAGCGTTCTGGTTGGTGATTGCGGATCGTGCTATCCGCCAATTCGAGAAAGCCGCCGAGATTGTCAATATCGCGGATGTTAAATGTTTTGACGGTCTTGAATTTGCCATCATCGTTGAGCCGTTGGATGTCGAGCTTGCGTCCGCGTGTTTCCACGTTGACCCGTGACCAGGGGATGCGGTGTTTATCCACCACCAGCCCTTTTGGTTTGACGATGAGATTGGGATGTAGCCGCACGGTCTTGTTATTACGCAGGGCGCGTCCCATCACCGTGCCGGTCGTTTCGGCAATCTGGTTGCGGATGGCATGCGCGAAACGATCAACATCGCCCAACCGCCCGGTGAAGGCAAATTCTTCGCCGTCACGCATCAGCAGTTTGTGTGCGCCGGTCGTCAACAAGGGACGCCCGAACAAACGGAGTGTGTTTGCGCCTTCGCGGAAGCTGCGAAGCTGCATCCAGCTATATTTGTATTGCTCGTCGTTGCGTTCCCAGATGAAGCCCTGGTCAAACACGTAGACTTTCTCAGCACGTGTGCTGAACCAGCGGATCAAGTTGACCAGCGCACGGATGAACAGCAATCCCATAACGATAATCGCGACCACAACCCCGATCTCTAGTAATTCCGGCAGGGACTCACCACGCGCCTGGGCTTCTGCCAACGCCAACCAACAGGCCGCCGCCGCGACCGTGCCAAGCAGCATCCACATGAAGCGCCGAAAGTAAGGGCGACGGCGGGACTCAGCTTTATAATGTAATCTCGGTTTTTCGACCACCATAGTGTGCATCCTTTCTTACGTATACATTACCAGAAATCAGGATGTGTGCAAACACACAGCGTACACTCGCGCCTCTGTCGAGCCGGTTTCGTTAGACTCTGTATAGAAATATAGTACCAGCACAACGGCGGAACCGTTTTTTGATAAACTGGTCTTAACATTTCTCACTAGACTGATCCGAGGTGTTATGCGCGTTCTTCTGGTTTTACTGCTGCTGGTGGTGGTGGCATTGCCCGCACAGACGCAACCCGACCCCTGTGAGTCACCCGACATCACCGAAATTGCCGCGCTGTTTGAACGGGCGCAGACCGCGCTCGCCGACGGTGCGGCCGGTGATGGGTTGGCGCTGCTGGCGGTGGTCGAAGCAGATTTAGAACGACTGCTCACCCGTTGCACAGACAAAGACGTGACCGACGATGTGGTCACGCCGGGGCCGCTCGTCCTGATCGAAACGTTGACGGTGTCGTCGTCTGATGCCGCCGTGCAGTTGCGCTACCCGACCGGCTGGGTGGCGCGACCTGAGACGAACTCTGCGGTTTTTGCCAACACATCGCGTGCGCTGGATTTCACGACGGTCACCCCCGGTCAGATCGTCGGGGTGGTGACGGCGTTTCCGCGTGCCGGAGTCGGCGGTTTTGGGGCCTCGCCGGATGACCTTCCGTCTACGGTGTTAGAAGCCCTGATGCCGACCTTTATTAATCCGTTGGAAGAGGCGACCCTGAGCGTGGCTGAAGCATTTGACGCGAACGGTCAACCAGCGGCGCTCGTCACCGGGGAAGTGACGCAGGGTGAACAGACCAACGACGCGGCGCTGGTGCTGGTCGAATTACAAGACGATTACGTGCTGATCTTCATGGCAGGTTTTGAGGCCGAGACCACGTTGGGCACGTTGCTGCGGGACATCGCTAGAACTGTGGATTATCTACCGGAGCAGCCGTGATGCGAGACATTGTCGTCATCGGTGGCGGGTTAAGCGGCCTCGCCGCCGCCTACGAACTCACCAGACAAGGCAGGTCGTTTACACTGATCGAGGTAAAACCCCGGTTGGGGGGCAGCATCAACAGCGTGCACCATCAGGGCTTCGTCATGGATTCTGTGCCGATGTACCAACCGGTACGTGATTGGGACTTTTTCGAGCGTTACCTGACGATGCTTGAACTTGGTGACGCTTACACCCGCACCCCATCCGGTAATGTGTTGTTCCACGAAGGCACCAATGTATTGATCGACACACTGGTGGATCAAATCAACGCGCCGGTGATGTTTCGGATGGCGGTGAGCACGTTGGGACGGTTGCCGGACGGTCGTTTCTCGATTTGCATGGAAAACGGGATGCTGTTAGATGCAAATGGGTTGGTCGTCGCTGCCCCCGCCCGCCACGCCGAACGTATTTTCCACACGTTAACACCGGAAATTAGCTTTCGGTTGTTGAATTATCGCTATGACGATCTCGGTTATATCTCCTTCGGCTATGTAGACGTCGAAAATTTTGTGTTTGACACCATCCCACCGCCAGATTATCCGCTGACGCGCATTGATTGCGTCAGTGGGGGGGCACGGACACCCGAAAATGGGATGCTGTTGCAGGTCGGCTTGCGGGATGAAAACCAACTCGAAGACCCGGTTGGGCAGATTGCGACGTTGATGCGCTGGCCTTTGAACCCGGCGACAGATTGGATCATGCGCTGGTCTGAGTCCGATCCGCTGATGTGGCGTGATGAGCAACACATCAGCAACATGGATGTGATCTTCAACTTGCTACCGGGGGCAGTCGGCCTATGCGGTAGTGATTACATCAGCACCGGCGAAGTGCCGCGCCTCGATGAACGTATCGCCCAGGGTATCGCCGCCGCACGACGGGTCACATCTGTGCTGTGATGAGTTAGGGACGGCACAATGTTACAAATTTTTAGGTAGCGTGTTCTGTTAGAATGCGTTAAGGTGTTTATCAAACTGCGCTTCTTAATCGGGGCATAACATAACACGAGCGTAATAACCAATGAGGACAGACGTTAGGTATAGTCATGGGCATCGAACAAAATTGGGACGAGAGAGATCAGAGTATTATCAGATGTACGATCACTGATGACTGGTCATGGGAAAGTTATCACGACTCGACGGTAGAGATTGCGAAGATGGGGCGAGCGGTCGATCACCGCTTTGATGTAATCGTTGACATGAGTGATGCCGGTCGGCTGCCGCTGAGCGCGGCGAGCCTGCAACTTAAAAGTGCGTTGGAAAAAATGCCGGAGAACTATGGTGTAACCGTTTTCGTAGACCCGGATAAATTCATGCGGATGATCCTCGAATCGTTGGATCGTGTTTTACCGAAGGCCAAAGATCATTTCTTTGTGGTTGAGACGGTCAACGCGGCCCGCCGGATGATTCTCTTACAACGCGGGGCAGAGGGCGACAGTGGGTTTGACTCCGAGACACGCCCAATCTTTCCCTATAAGTGATATATCCCAGGGGTAGCACACAACTGAATAACGACTGTAGCCCGACACGACATTGATTTGTAACGGCGTTTTTACGTTTTCTTCGTAAGTGTTGATCCGGTAGAGTGTGTATAATTTCAAGATGACCGACATTCACTCGAAGGCAAAGTACAATGAACATACTTGTCACCGGCGGCGCGGGTTACATCGGTAGCCATGTCGTCCAACTGTTAATCGAACGCGGCTATGACGTGGTCGTGTTTGACAATCTCGGTGCAGGCTACCGTCAGGCCGTCCACGAAGACGCGAACTTTATTCACGGGGATCTGCTCAACCCGGCGCACGTTGCCGCCTGTTTTGACACGCACCAGTTCGATGGCATTTTGCACTTCGCTTCACACATCCAGGTGGGGGAAAGTATGCAGAAGCCGTTCAAGTATATTAAAGATAATGTCTTCGGCATGACCAACCTGCTCGAACAGGCCGTCGAACATGATGTGAAGCGTTTCATCCTGTCCTCGACCGCCAACCTCTACGACGACCCGCAGCACGTCCCCATCAGCGAGAATGAGCAACTCATCCCCGGCAGTGTGTACGGCGAAACCAAGTTCATCGGTGAGCGTCTGCTCCAGTGGATGGATCGCATCTACGGGATGAAATACTGTGCGTTACGCTACTTCAACGCCAGCGGTGCGCATCCCGGCGGGCACATCGGTGAGGCACACCAGCCGGAAACACACTTGATCCCATTAGTGCTGCAAGTGGCACTCGGTCAGCGCGAGTACATTAGCATCTTCGGCACGGATTACGACACACCCGACGGCACCTGCATCCGAGATTATGTGCATGTGATGGATCTCGCCGACGCACACATCCTCGCCCTCAAAGCTCTCGACGACGGCGAGAGCCGCGTTTATAACATCGGGAATGGGATAGGAAGTTCGGTTTTGGAAGTGATCGAAACCTGCCGTGAGGTGACCGGACACCCGATCCCGGTAATGGAAGGCGAACGCCGGTCGGGTGACCTGCCGCGTCTGGTCGCTGATAGCACCAAGATCATGGCGGAACTCGGCTGGGAGCCGGATTACAACGACCTCAAGACCATCGTGGAAACCGCGTGGCAGTGGCACCAGTCACACCCGCACGGGTACGAGGAAGAAGCGTAACGCCCGGTGTTTATGGGCTGAGCGCCCCCGCCCAGCCCTTCTTACGTGACGCGCCGCGTCATTTGGGTGCAAAGGCGATCAATGTTGACCAGTTGCCGGATTGCACGACCTCGTCGTCCTGGTTGAGGATCTCGAAATCTTGCGTGACCCACCCGCCCGGTTGTTTAGAAGACTCGCGTTTATCGGTGACGGTCGTCTGTAGGCGAATCGTATCACCGATGAACACCGGGCGCTTGAACTCGACGGCTAACCCCTTGAAGGCCAGTACCGTACCCAGGTTCAACCCCATCAGATTGCCCAGACCGGTCGCAAAACTGAGCGTGAGCATCCCGTGTGCGATGCGTTTGCCGAACATGCTCGCTTTCATGTATTCGGCGTCAAAGTGCAGCGGGTTAAAGTCACCGATGATGTTGCCAAAGTTGACGATGTCTGCTTCGGTAACGGTGCGTCCCTGGCTGACCCGCACTTCGCCGACTTCGACGTCTTCAAAGTGATACCCCTGCGGGCCGTGTTCTGTATAGCGCATTTTTATTTGCTCCTTGCATAAAAATAATCTAATTGCCATTCTATTTTAGCTGATTCGCTCATCATATGACAGAACGATGACACCTGTCACTACGGAGGACATTCGGGAAATGTCATACTGGTATCAAGCATCGGTTTACGAAGTTGCGGCGATTTTGAAGATAAATTTATTCGAACTTAGATTTTGATGGGGGTGCTTCCTGGCGGAGGGCACCCCCGTTCAATTTTACGGATTCTAATGGAATTGGTGGAATCCCGTTTTAGCCCTCATGCCCCAGCCCCTTCTCCCGAACGCTACGCTGGGAGAAGGGAAGAAAAGTCCCTCTCCTAGCCGCGAAGCGGCGGTCGGGAGAGGGATTTAGGGTGAGGGCAAGGGTAAATTCCACATTTCCACCAAAAACGTTAGAACGAGCAATTTTACGGATTCTACTGAAATTGGTGGAAATGATCTCACCCCTTCCGAGCGTAGCGAGCAGGGATGAGTTTAGGCTCACAACGGACGACCAGAATGTCGTGTCTCCTATCTATTTTCGCGCTGTAGACACACGCTTCTTCGCGCCCGAAATTCAAAAATCGTCATCTTCATGGATAGGTG
>DAOTTX010000012.1:0-36745 GCA_034437515.1 Anaerolineae bacterium | reverse complement strand
TGTTCTTTTCGAGAATGCTATTTGTTATGTCTGCTTATCAAGGTGGTCATAAAAGTTTACAAAGGGTCAAATTAATTCACTTTTTGACTTTTTTCTTACGCGAATAAAGAGATAACTGTCTCTGTCATTATTTAATTTCCTGTCGTTTGATTTACTTTGTCTCAACCTTAGGACAGAGACATGACTCGCATATAAGTGGCAATATTAATGATCTTCAGTGAGTCATTAAGAATAAATAAGCGGTCATATTTTATGCGGCTAACAAAAACTCAAGCTTAATACCTGTCCAGTAGCCGCCACTATGATGAAAACACTCACCAAACATTACCGCTCACAGTCCGCGACGGATTTTGACTTGGTGTCCCGGTCGAACTCGACACCGGCGAATACGAATCCGATGATTTGATCTTTCCGTTGCAGAAGTTCCGCAGCGATGTAATTACCCTCGGCAAAGTCGTCCCGACAACCGCTGTAGACGAAGATTAAGGCAGCACGAACTCAGCGTAGCCCGACGCCTGCACCCCGCCGGTGCTGAGTCCACCCGGCCCCCATGCGGCGACGTAAGCATAGGCCGCACTACTCGCGCCGCTGAGGGTGATCTCACAGGTATCACCATCGGCGGGGCAGCCGGTCAAACCGGCATCATGCCATTGATCGTGCAGCACGTTATAGGCCGCGTCCGTGATGACAAGGTGGAACCACACACTATCCGAGGTGTGCCGCCATCGAAAGGTGTTCGCACTCACGCGCTGGAAATCCGCAGGCAAACCCGCCGCTGGCAGCGCATAAACCAGATCATCCCCACGCGCCCAACCGCTCGTGCCACCCTGACTGTACCCCCCCGGACCCCACGCCGTCATCCAGATTTGATAGGTGCCGTTCGGGGCGTTCAGCAGCGGCTCAGCCGAGCAGATGCCATCTATGCAGGTAAAACCGTTTGTCTCATCGCGCCCGTGCCAGCCGACGTAATCATAATCACCGCCGTTGCCCACGTAGAGATGCACCCACATCGTATTCAGATCATCATCCCACCGGATTACCGGACGACCGTTGCGCGGCTCAGTGGTGACCTGTACCGGGAGCACGGCGGGTGGTACAACAACGTTAAACATCCCGGCGTTGCTCCACACCTGCTGACCGTCCGGCAGATATGCGCCGACATACCACGTATAGCTATCACTGAGCAGACCGAACGACTCCAGCCAACCGTCGAGCGACAGCGTACAGATCACACCGCTGCACACCTCACCCACCGGGAACCACTCATATAGTGACCAATCCCCCGTACTACCGATGTACACGCCGTAATACGTGCCGGGGGCGGTGGCTGCGGTCGGACTATCGCGGTGCGTCCAATGCAGCGTCGGGACGACCGGCGCGGCATCTAAATCACCGCTGACCATGAGGCCGGTCGGGGCATCAGCAACGGTGACCGTCGTACCACGCCCGGTGAGCGCCACCACATCCGGCGAGGTTTCCGTGTTTGAGGTCAGCGTTAGCGTACCGTTGTAGGTTGTCTCCGCCGTCGGCGTGAACGACACCCGGAATTGACAACTCGCACCGACGAACAATTCACCCAGTACACAATCGTCCGCCAGGCCGGTCAATCGGGTGAAACCGTCGGAAACGGTCATCGCCTCGATCATCAGCGCGACCGTGCCGGTATTGGTCAGCGTCACCGTGCGCGGATCGCTGGTTGTCCCCAGTGAATGTGTGCCGAAGTCAAGCTGCGTGGTCGAAAACGCGGCGACCGGCGCACCCAGACCCGTGCCGCGCAAAGGCAAATCGACCTGCTGTTCGGTCGTATTGGTAAACAAACCCAGGTTAGCCACGTACACATCTGCCGTGCGCGGCCTGAAAGTTAACCGCAGATTGCACGACTCCGCCGGACGCAGGGTCTGCACCGCGCAATCCCCCGATTGACCGCTTAACCGGTCGAAGAAATTACTCGCACCCGTAAAGAAGATCTCGCCGATGCTCAGGATGGCATCCCCGCTGTTGGTGACGGTCACGGTCTGTACCGGACTGGTGGTATTGACCGGTTGCCCGCCGAAGTCCAGCGACGGCGGCGAAAATGTGACCGTGGGCAGCGCATCCTCGGTGCCGGTGCCGCTCAACGTGACAAAATGCGGCGCGTTCGGCGCATCACTCGCAATGCGCAACGCCCCGGCTTTCGTCCCCAGGCTGCCCGGCGTAAAACGCACGTTGATCTCACAGCTTTCGTCCGGTGCCAGCGCCTGCACAGTGCAATCCCACACATAGGCGACCACACGCTCAAAATGAGCGCCCCCGCTACTGACCGAGATACCGCTGATGTTCAGTGTCTGGTTGCCGGTATTGGTCAGCGTCACCGTTTGCAGCGCACTATCCACGCCGACCGCTTGATTGCCAAATGGTAACGCTGCCGGAGACAGCGACACGACCGGCGCACCCGTTCCGCTGCCGTTGAGCGCGACCGTCAGCGATGAAGCCAGATCCGGCGAGGTGATGATGACGGTCGCCGTCCGGGAGCCTGCCTGTATTGGTTTGAACTGCACACGGATATTACAGGCGGCGGAAGGAGCCAGCGGCCCCGCGCCGCAATCGTTCGGGTCACCGCTGAGCAGCGCGTAATCCGTCGCCACACTCAACGAAAGTGAGATCTGCGCCGCCGTGTTGCCGGTGTTGGTCAACGTCGCAACCAGCGGCGTACTCGCCACACCGAGCGGCTGCATGCCGAAGTCCAACAGCATCTCGGAGCGCACCAGCGTGACGTTGGTGCCGGTGCCACTCAACACGACATCAAACGGTGACCCCGCCGCATCCGAAACCACGCGCAGCACACCGGAACGCTCCCCCTGTGCATCCGGCACAAACACCACCCGGACTTTACAGTCCGTCCCCGCAGGCAACACACCGACCGTGCAATCATCCAGCGCCCCGGTGAGGATGGTGTAATCTGCTGTCCCCTGTGCGATGCTGACCCCGCTGAGGGTCGCATCAAGTCCGCTGCCGTTGGCAATAGTGACCGTCTGTGCTGGGCTGCTCGTGCCGATACGACCTTCGCCGAACGACAGCGCGGACGGAGTGATCGTCAACGCGGGTAGCACACCATTACCGGCGAGGGGTAGATCGACCGTCGCCGGGGTTGAATCCGATGTGATACGAATGTTGCCACTTTTCGCACCTTGCGTCTGTGGGTTGAAGCTCACACGGATCGCACAACTGAGGGCGATGTCGAGCGTCCCCGGCGTGCAGTCGGACGCATTGCCGGTGAGCAGCGTAAAATCCGCGCCGCCAGCGGTTTTCTCTATGCCGGTCAACAGCAAATCGGAGTCGCCGGTGTTCGTCAGTGTAACCGTTTCGACAGCACTGGTCGTGGTCGCCCGTTGATCGCCAAAATCGACCGCCGACCGCGACAAACTGACGTAAGAACCGGTACCGCTGCCGCGCAACGCCAGGGTAACCGGATTGCCGTTTGTCGTAACAATCAGTGAATCTGTCACCAGACCGGCCTCGACCGGTGTAAAGTTCACGCGCAGTGTGCAGCTCACCCCCGATGCATAGCTGCCGACCGCACAGTCATTTACGTCACCGGTTAGCCGCTCAAATTCGCTCGCCCCATTGTCCGCCGCAATATCCGTAATGTTTAACGTCCGGTTGCCGGTGTTGGTCAGCGTGGCTTGCAGCAGGTTCGATGAGCCGATGTTGGGTGTGCCAAATTCTAAAGTGGTGTTACTCAACACACCGAGCGGCCCGTTGAAAATGCGCCGCACCCGATGGTTACCGTTATCCACGACCAGCAATGTCTCATCATCGACGACGGCAATGCCCCAGGGGAAACTGAACTGTGCTGCTGTGGCAATGTCACCATCACCCGCGAAGCCGTTTGTCCCATCCCCGGCGACCGTCGAGATAAAACCGGTCACCGCATCGACACGCCGCACCCGTTGATTATTGTAATCCGCAATGTAGAGGTTATCCGCGCTGTCAAACGCGATGCCCGTCGGCTCGTCTAACTGGGCGCTCGTGGCGAGGCCACCATCCCCGCCGGAGCCTGCACTGCCGTCCCCGGCAACCGTCGTCAGGCTGCCGTTTTCTACCTTCTCAATAGTATGCCCATTGAACGCAGCGACATGCAAAATGCCGGCATTGTCGAATGCCAGGCTCATCGGGAAGCTCACCGCTGCAACTTCGAAGGCAGCGCCACCCGGCGTCACCATCACAATACGATTGTTTCTTGTATCCGCGATATACAGGTTATCGGCACCGTCGAACAGAAGCGCATTCGGCCCGTTAAAGCGCAACGGCGCTAACCCATCCCCGGTGATGCCACAGGCACCGGCATAAGTTGTGATGACCTCCGTATCGGCGTCTACCCGCCGGATGCAGGCGTTGTTCTTATCCGCAATGTAAAGATTGCCGCCGCTGTCCAGCGCAATGTCCGCCGGGTTGTTGAGCCGCGCCGCACTCGCCGGGCCGCCGTCATCGCCGGGGTCATACCCGCCGAGACACTTCACACGGTTGGTCACGTTCGGGTCGGGCACACATACCCCGGCGACGGTCGTAATGACCTTCGTGTTGGCATCTACCCGCCGGATGACGTGATTACTCTGGTCAGCGATGAGCAGATGACCGGCACTATCCAGAGTGATGTTCGTCGGTGAGTTGAGGTTGGCGGCCTGGGCATTGGTACCATCCCCGGCGTAAGTCGGCCCGTTGACCGTCGCGCCGCTACCCACATCGGTAATGATGATCGCATCGCTATCGACCGCCCGCCCGACCATAAAAACCAGACAAAATAAAAAGACCGTCAACATCCCCGAACGTAACAACCGCTTCCCGTTCATCATTAGTTTCTCCCGCGTTAGAATATACTTGCTCTATGTTCCAGTATAGCCAACGCGGATGATGAAAAGCGTAAATTATTTCCGAATTTTAGGTTAAGACGTGTAAAGTTGGTGCATCGTAGACGCCAGCAGATTGACACGCTCAAACAGCATCGGCAGATAGATCGTTTCGTCATCCGTGTGCAGACCAGAGCAGGGTGCGCCCATCCCACAGATCGACGGCGTGCCACTGCCGCTGATGTAATTGGCATCACTGCCGCCGCCGCGTGCAATCGGCGTGACGTTGTGACCGAGCCGCTCGGCCTGTGCTAATACCGTGTCGATCAACACCTGATTGTGCTCCGACGGCTCCATCGGCGGCAAGAACGTCTCCACCGTATATTCAGCCGAATCCCACACATCAAGGTCTTTGTTATGCACACACGGCTCCATGATGACCTGCTCGATCTTCGATTTGAGTTCTTCGCCGTCCTGTTGTGACCAGTAACGGAAGCTCACCGTCGCGCTGGCCTTCCCCGCTACCGTGTTCGGGGAAATCCCACCGTCGATCATCCCGACGTTGACCGTCAGACCACGCTCAAAATCACTCAGCGCGTGCAGCTTCGTGATCCGCTGGGCCAGGGCTTCGATGGCGCTCAACCCCTTTTCCGGCGTGCCGGAGTGTGAATCGGTGCCATGCACGGTGAAGTGAACCGTCGCATATCCACGCCGCTGATAGACCACCCCTAACGGCACGGTCGCGCTGAGGTCACCCTGCGGGAAACCCGGTTCGAGGCCGATCGCATAATCCGCTTCGATGTGCCCGTCCATGTACCAATCACGAATGGTCGGTGAGCCTTTTTCCTCGTCCGCGCTGACGATCATCTGCACGTCGAAGTGATCCAACATTTCGCTGAGGGCTTTCATCGCCCACAATCCCATCGTCAGCCCCCCTTTGATGTCCCCGGTACCCGGCCCGCGTATAAAGCCATTATCCAGCGGTTCATAGTGCAAAAATTCACCATTCGGCGGGAAGACCGTATCCATATGACTGATGAGCAGAATACGCGGTCGGCTTTCGCCATCACCCGACTTGACCAAACGGTGACGCCCGTTGATGACTTCCACCGTAAAACCCATCTCATCAGCGTATTCACCCAGCAGGTTCATCCCCCGGTCTACCCCGGCGATGTTGCTTGTATACGTGTTGATCTCCACCAGTTCGCGCAGCATGTCCTCGATTCGCTGCCGGCGTGCTTCGACCCACGTATTTAGATCTGTCAGTTGCATCTCGTTCCCTTGAGGTTAAATTCTGGTTCGGTATGTTCAAATACTATCGGGTGACGGGGTATTTGCCAACTTTTTCCAGCGGATAGCGACCATTTGACCGCATCCGCCGGGTAGGTGCCTATTCGGAGAGGCTTTCGATCTCCGCTGTACTCTGGACGACCTCGAAGACCTCCAGCTTGGGATGATCGAGGAAAGCCTCACGCGGCAGCGTGCCGGATTGTGCATGACCCTGTTTGAACTCCTCCGACTGCGTCCACTTCTCGAAGTGTTCAGTGCTCTCCCAGAAGGTCATCACGACGTAGGGATCACCGGGTTTTTGTGGGCGCAGCAGTTGGAAGGACACGAAGCCTTCCATGCCATCCACGAGCGCGGCACGGTCTTTGAAGCGTTCTTCGAACTGTTCGCTGTATTCCAAGTTTACCGGAATGCGATTACAGACAACGATCATAAAATTACCTCCATTGAGTATTTATGACTGATTGTAACAGACCTCCGTTAATCGTCTTTAAGATCGCTCCCAAGCTTAATGGATTTATCACCGAAGCGGTCGCGCAGCGCATCGAGGGTAGATTGCAGGCGCTGTTCTTGCTTTTCTTCCTCGGCGTCCCACAAAGAAAGCTGGCGGCGGCTTTCGTCCAACCCGGTGATGCCCACACCGATCAACCGGACGCGCTTGCCGCGAGGCCACGCCGCATAAAATAGCTTTTCCGCCGCTTGATAAATCTCTCTATCGGTGTTGATCGGATTTACCAACGTATCCTGCCGGGTGATCGTGGTGAAATCCGACCAGCGCAGCTTAATTTTGATCGTCGTCCCACTGAGGTTATCCTGACGCAACCGCCGCCCCACCCCATCAGCGAGTTGACGCAGGGTGTGCAGTAGCACATCGACGGCATAGACATCCTGGCTGAAGGTCGTCTCTTTGCTGATCGACTTGGCCTCTTGTTCGGTTTCGACCGGGCGATCATCGAGGCCACGACTGCGCCGGTAGAGGTCTTCGCCGTGTTTGCCGAATCGAGTGACCAGATCCGCCTGTGACCGGCCTGTGATGTCGCCAATCTTGCGAATGTTCATCAACGCCAGACGCTCCGCCGTTTTCGGGCCGACACCCCACAACTCACGGATGGGCAACGGCGCGAGAAACGCCGCTTCCCTCCCCGGCGGAATCACTTTAACCGCGTTCGGCGGACGGTCTTTATGCGGGGCGGTCGCCTTACCGATGTTGTTAGCGATCTTGGCGACCAGCTTATTCGTCGCAACACCCAGCGAGCACGGCAGATCGAGATCGTTGTTAATCTGTGCTTGCAAACGGCGGGCGATTTCGGCGGGTGTCCCCGGCAAGCCGGTCACATCGAGGAAGGCTTCGTCGATAGAAAGTGGCTCTACCAAAGGTGCCAGATCATACAGGTGCTTTCTCACCTCACGCGAGTAATGCCGGTAATCCTCAAAGTGCTGGTGGACGATTACCAAATCAGGGCAGCGCCGCACGGCTTGCGCCATCGGCATCGCCGACCGCACACCGAACACCCGCGCCGGGTACGAACACGACGCCACCACCCCGCGCTTATCCGGGCTACCGCCAACCGCGAACGGCACCCCTTTTAATGCCGGGTTATGCTGTTCTTCCACAGCACAGAAAAACGCATCCAGATCGAGATGGAGAATAACACGCGGCATAGCAACCCCTGAACGAACAAATGTTTAGCTCAATTATACATCAAACATCTCATCCATGATGGTCTCCACGATTTCCAGGTCACTTTCCGCATAAGCATTGATGTAAATTTCCTCGAGCGTGGTCTGCGAGCGCCGCAGTTGTTCTTTAACCCCCTCAAGCATATGCTGCACGACCTTTTCGACATCCTCTCGCCCACCCCGCCCCGTGCCAAACAACGGATAAGCGATGCTGCGGATCGGTTGGTAGTCATCTTGCGCTTGTAGTTGTTCCTCATACTCCGGGCGACCTTCGGCGAAGAACACCCCTTGCGCATCATTGATCGCTTTGATCTGCTTAACGACGTTCCTGATGGCGACCTTGATCTGTGCGTCACCGATGGGCACCAACTGTTGATCAGCTCCAACATGCACACTGACCGTCACCAGATGAAAAAGATAGCGAATCCCCTGATCCATCAACTGGCTGTTCGACCGTCCCGCCGTCGTCGGCACAACGAAACCGGATGTCACCGGCAGATCATAGTCTTCGTGATATTTGATCTGTTCGAGCAACTGCTGCTGGATTGTATCCTCGCGCACAGTACCGGCACGCACCACAGCCCCCTTCATACGTACCTTCGCAGAAACCGACTGTGTCTCAAAGATACGCGCCATCTGCATAAAGCTGTTTTCTGGGTTGACCAGCACATCAACGTTACGCATCTCGGTGATGTCACCTGTGGCAAGGTGTAGCTTGCCGTCCCATTCCGGCACTTGATAGGTCTTATAACTTTGGCGATTGGAAAGCGGTTGCTTCTTACTGTTCTCGTCAATCAGATTGAGAATATCTCCAAACAGGGCTTGCTGCCGGGTATGTGCGATGCCTTTGAGTTTGCTCACGCTTTCAAGGATTTTCTTGATCTCGTCGTCTTCCCCGTTGATGAAAAATAGCGCGTGTGCGCGTGGCAGATCGAAGTGATCGAGTGTTTCTTGTAGGTTAAGATTGCGACTGAAGACCACCGGCAAAATCGCCACTTCCATTGCGCGTGCAATATCGACTTCGCGCTGCACCCACTGGGACTCTTTGGTTTCCGGGGCCAGCACCAGAATCAGCACATCACTGCGCGGGATTTCACGGTAAATTTGATCGTTCCAGTTATAACCCGCTTGCATGGCCTTCGTATCCATCCACACATCATGATCCTTTTGGAGTTCACGACGCAAGAAGTTCGCGTTTCTCGATAGGCCATCATCACCGGTTTTGTAGCTGATAAAAATCTTCATGGTTTCCCCTTCATTGGTATCACACCAGGTACATAGTTACGCATTGTAGCGGCACGAGCGCATTTTGGCGAATGCGTCTATAGTAGTCTTGTGAGATCAACCAATGAGCGAGGACAAAAGATGCCAAAACGAGTCGAGCTACACGAAAAAGAAGTTGTATTCGAGAAGTTGATCTTCAAAGTGGAGCAGGCCAAACTGCGCCACGAGAAGTTCGATGGCACCATGAGCAAGGAGATCACCCGGCTCAACCTGGAACGCGGCGACGGCGTGGCGGCGGTCATCCATAACGAGGCGACGGATACCGTTATTCTGATCGAGCAATTCCGTTACTCGACCTATGAAAAAGGCCCCGGCTGGCTGCTGGAATTGCCCGCCGGCATCGTCGATGACAAGGACGATTCGCCTGCAAAAACCATGCAGCGCGAGGTCTTAGAAGAAGTTGGCTACGAAGTGGAAGAACTCCGGCACATACACACATTTTACCTGAGTCCCGGTGGCTCATCAGAGCGCATTTTTCTCTACTATGCCAGCATCACCGAAGCCAACAAAACCACCGACGGTGGCGGCCTCGAAGAAGAAGGCGAGGACATCCGAACGTTGGAACTCACGACAGCGCAGGCGTTTGAGAAATTAGACAACGCTGAAATCCGCGATGCCAAGACGATTATCGGCTTGCAGTGGTTGCGGCTACATTTAGGACGCTGATGCGAGGCGCGGCGGCCTGGCTTCATCACTCACTACCAGATCGGGTATTAGGCGACGGTGACCTGCTTCGCGCTGCGTCCGCTCGGTCTGGGAAACGTCGCCGTCTACGATGCGTCATGGTCGGCGTGGGGCCACCACGACGACACCCCTATCGCGTGAGCGACTCCACCAACGGTAGGATGTGCGCGTCAACATCGGCGTCGTTCTGTGGTGCGACGACATCATCAAACAGATGCCAGCGTTCGATGTGCTCGACACTCTCACCCGCCGGGAGGATCAACAACGGGCTGAGGGTTTCCACCTCCAACATGACCCTGTTGGTAAACACCTCGACCGCACTGCCCATATCCGGGTAAATCGCTTCGGGGATGTGCCCAAACATCTTAACGAACAATTGACCGCCGTTGGCGTAAGCCGCCCAACCATCCGGCACCGGGGAGCCGATCTTCTGCGGTTCAGCGTCGCGGGTGCCGTCCTGCCGCAGCAGGGTGTACTTACGTCCCCACGTCCAACGCGGGTCAGCCATATCGGTGTAAGCCCACAGCGTCAGCGTATTGGATGGTTGCAGATTTTCCGCGTGGGTGCCACGCGGCGGCAACGGGATAATCGCCGTGCCATCAGGAGCCATCACGCTCAGTCCCCACACCGCCAGTTCGACATCCCACAGGTTGTGATTGTGCAACCGATGGACAACGATCACATCACCAGTATCGGCGTTCAGGCTGAGGTCGATCACCTTCTGGATGCCGGTTCCGGCTTCGGTCGGCTGGATGAACCGCCCGAACAGCTCGTGCTGCTCAAACGTGACCGGGGCGTTATCCGGTTGATAGGTGCGCGGTTTCTCTTCCGGCGCGTGCCACAGCCGGTGACCGCCGTAGTTCACCCATTTGGTGATGTCCGTCCGCCCCATCAGATGTTCGGCCTCACGGAAAACATTATCGCCGCCGACCTTGCCAAAGCGGATAATACGCGGGCCGACTTCCCCGGTAACGATAATTTCACGGTCGGCACCGGTCGCCCGGTAACAGGTCTGCCAGCCGCCATAAGGCACTTGTTCAAATTGAGTCATGGTTCAATCTCGATTAGTTGCATGGATAAACAACCTCTAGCTTACTGTGGACGGTCGAGATACGCTACGAAATTCACTCTCTTTTGTCTTGATTCGCGCTTATAATGGCGGGCGACTGCACAACAAACGAAAGCCGCTCCATGCGATTTCTCTCCCGACTCTGGGTTCGGCGTACACTACAATTGATCTTCGTGCTGCTGCTGGTGATTTTCGTGGGCGCTTACCTGCGTGACCAGTGGGATCAACTGCGTGACTACACGCTCACCGTCGATTGGCTGGCGCTGGCCCTCTCACAGATCGTACTGGTCAGCGGCCTGGCGGCGCTCTCAGTCGCAAACTGGTATGTCCTAAAATACCTCGGTGCGCCGCTGCCCCTGGTGGAAACCTGCCGCATCTTTTTTGTTTCCAACGTGGCGAAATACCTACCGGGGAGCATCTGGGCGCTGCCGGGGCGCATGTTCCTCTACCAACGGGCGGGTGTGCCCACCGCCAAAAGCATCGTCGCCGTGTTCTGGGAGGTGCTGTTCATGGTCATCGGGGCGGCGTTACTGGCACTGCTCGGATGGCGCTTTCTGGCTCACTATCTCCCCGGTTGGGTGCTGATGCTAGGGGTCGCGGTCGGCGTCCTCGGTCTTGTCATGCTATATCTGCTGCTGCGTGACCGACGGCTAAGAGCACATCTGCTCACGCTGCCGCTGCCGGAAAAGCTCCGCGCCAACCTGGGACGCGACGATCTGTGGCTCACACCGAGACAGGCCGCCGTCGTGCTGATCATTTTTCTGCTCGCATGGCTGCTCGTCGGGCTATCCTTCGCCGGGATGGTCTACGCCATCAGCGATGGTTTTGCCGCTTCGTGGTGGGTCGAACTCAGCGGCTTATACCTGGGAACGTGGGTAGTCGGCTTTTTGATCTTCTTCACACCGGGCGGCATCGGCGTGCGTGATGTGTTGATCGGCCTGGGCATGAGCGTGATCGTCGCTGCCCCGCTGCCGGCGGTGGTGGCGATCCTCGCCCGCATCACCTGGACGCTGGCAGAGGTAATCGGCATCGGCTTGATCTATGCGATCAGCACCGCGCTTCAGGTCGAACACTCATCAGACACCCCCATTTAAGAAACTTAAATTTTACTCATTTGACTTTATTTAAACAGAGACGTATGCTGTTTGGGGTGCAAACTATTGGTATCCCAAAGATTGGCACACCACATGAACGACGAACGTCTCGCCACCAATACTATCGAAATGCGGGTGTTGATGTCCCTGCTGTGGAAGTCGATCTCGCAATCACTGGATCAATGGCTTCTGGAACACGAGATTGACCTCACGCGCCTGCAACTCAGCGTGCTACGAGTGCTTTCTCACGAAGGCTCGCACACCCTCAGCGATCTCAGCCGCAAGTTCGGCGTCGATCCTTCTACGCTGGTACCCACCGCCGACGCGCTAGAGCGCAAAGGCTGGGTCAGCCGGGGACGCGACCCCAAAGACCGGCGGCGCTTCCCGCTTACCTTAACAGCGGAGGGCGAAACGGTGCTGAAAAACATCCCCATTATTCACGTCGATGATCCGTTACTAAATGCACTTCAACAGACCGACCCGGCAGCCGTTGAGCAGATGCTTGAAGGTCTGCTGGCGCTCGTGCTGCACTTACCGGACGGCAAAGACCTTTTGAAAACGGCAGAATCCCGCTTATTCGCGCATGGTGCAAAGGAGGAATATCTCGTATGCAAGCCACACAAGACGACGTAAGACCCAACCCACTGCGACGAGCCATCACTTACCTGGGCCGCAACAAAAGACAAACCCTGATCGCCTACGGTGCGTTGATTATCGCCACCATCGCCCAACTCGCGGTGCCGCAGCTCGTCCGTAACATGATTAACGCGATCAGTCAGGGCATCGAGGCCGACCGCATCGTCAGCATAGAAGACCAGGCCGCGCAAGCCCAGGCACTCGAAAACACCGGGCAGACTCTCGCCGAAGTGACGGAAACGTTCAACGGTGCGGAAGGGTTGCTCATCAGTGCGGTGGCATTGATTATCGGCTTCGCCTTGATGCGCGGTATCTTCGCCTTTGTGCAAGCATACATGGCGGAGTGGACCGGTCAGGGCCTGGCTTACGAGATGCGCAACGACATCTTCGGCAAGATCCAGCGACTCTCGTTCAGCTATTACGACCAACACCAGACCGGACAATTGATGATCCGTGCGACCGATGACGTCGAACGGGTGCGCCTGTTCATCGCGCAGGGATTGATCCTCGCGTTTCAATCCCTGCTGCTGCTGTTCGGCACACTGACTATTCTGTTTGTGATGAACTGGCAACTGACGCTGGTCATCCTCCCGATTCTGCCGGTCGCGTTTGTGCTGTTCACCGCGTTCGGGCGCATCGCGCAGCCCTTGTTCGTCGAGGTGCAGTCGCGCCTCTCAAACCTCAACACGATCTTGCAGGAGAATGTGGGCGGCATCCGTGTGATAAAGGCTTTCGTCCGCTACCAACACGAGCAAGCCCGTTTCAAGGAGGCCAACGACAACCTCTATAACCAGTGGATCAAAGTGGCGCGGACGTTCGCGTTTCTGTTCCCGTCGATCTTCTTCGTCGGGCAGGTCGGACAGGTCGCCGTATTGTATTTCGCCGGGGATCAGATCGTCGGCGGAGCCATGCTACCCGGTGAATATCAAGCGTTCTCGCTCTATCTGGCCTATGTGTTTTTCCCGTTGGGGCAGTTGGGCTTTATTATCTCGCTGATGGCACAGGCGTCGGCGTCGTCCGAGCGCATCTTCGAAATTCTGGATGAGAAAAGCGATGTCGAGGAAAAAAACGACGCCTACGAACTGCCGCCGATTGAAGGCCGGGTGACGTTTGAGGATGTCTCTTTTCGCTATTTCAGTTCCGGGGATAACGTCCTGTCAAACATCAGCTTTGAGGCCAACCCCGGCGATACCATCGCGCTGCTCGGTTCGACTGGCAGCGGCAAGACCACCATCATCAACTTGATCCCACGCTTCTACGACATCAGCGAAGGCGCGATCAAAATCGGCGGTCACGATATCCACGACGTCACACTGGATAGTTTACGTGGTCAGATCGGCATCGTCTTGCAGGAGACGAACCTGTTTAGCGGCACCATCCGTGATAACATCGCGTTCGGGCGGCCTGAGGCCACAGACGACGAAGTCATCGAAGCGGCGACATCGGCAGCGGCGCACGACTTCATCGTCTCCTTCCCCGATGGCTACGACACCAAAGTCGGTGAACGCGGCGCGACCCTCTCCGGCGGACAGAAACAGCGCATCGCCATCGCACGGGCGCTGCTGCTCAAACCCAACCTGCTCATTCTGGATGATTCCACCAGTAGCGTGGACTTCACCACCGAGCGCAAAATCCAGAACGCACTCGACAGCTTGATGGAAGGCCGCACCAGCTTTGTCATCGCGCAGCGCATCTCCACCGTGCGCAGTGCGGATCAAATCATCGTGCTTGACAAAGGTGAGATCGCCGCGACAGGCACCCACGAGGAACTGCTGGAAAACAGCCCGATCTACGCCGAAATTTTCTCATCACAACTTGTAGAAGACGCAGCCGAGGAGGTCGCATAACCATGCTTGATGGTAGCCGTCGCATATTAGAACGTGAGGTCAGAAAGCCAGATGACGTCAGTAAGACATTACGGCGCTTCGCCGCTTACTTCCGTGAGTACTGGCTGACCTTGCTGCTCGTCCTGACCTTCATCGTGATCTCCGCGTGGACGATTGTGATGGGGCCGAACCTCATCGGGCAGGCCATCGACTGTTATATTGCGCCGGAGGCCGCACAACCGGGGTCATGCTGGTACACCGATGTTGACCCCGCTGCCACCGCCAGTGAGCGCATTGAGGGTCTGCTAGGGTTGGCGGCGGTGCTGCTTGGCCTGTACTTGCTCAATGCGTTTATGGTCGGGTTGGCGTTCTTCACCATGCGCTACGCCGGGCAGAATGTCTTACGTAACCTGCGCCGTGACCTGATGCTGCACATTCATCGCCTCTCGATGGGATACTTCGCCCGCAAAAAAGCCGGTGATGTGATGAGCCGCGTCACCAACGATATGGACACCGTGCAGCAGATGTTCAACTTCGCGCTGATTAACGTGGTGCGCGGCTCACTGACGATTGTCTTTATCATCGGGGCCATGCTACAAGCCAACATCCCCTACGCGCTCATCAGCCTGACGATTGTGCCGGTGATGATCTTCATGACCGCCTTCTTCTCCAACCAGGCACGGAAGGCGTTCCGTAAAGCGCGTAAGGAGATCGGCACGGTCAACGCCGACCTGCAAGAGAGCATCTCCGGGGCGCGTGAGGTGCAGGCCTTCAACCGCGAAGAACAGAGCATCGCCGAGTTTGAACGCTCCAATGAGGCTAACCGCGCCGCCAACGTGCGGGCGGCGGTGTTCACCAGTGCCTTGAACCCTGCGCTTGAGGCGTTGAACTATGTCGCGCTGGGGTTGGTCGTCGTGGTCGGCGGCTTCTCCGCGCTGAACAGTACCGCGCTGCTCGGCACATCGATCATCTCATTCGGGACGATCTTCGCCTTTATCGGTTACATCCAACAGTTAAACCAACCCGTCGCGCAGATCGCCATCCTGTGGACGAACGTACAGAGTGGTGTCGCCGGTGGTGAGCGCATCTTCGGTCTGCTGGACGAGGAACCGGACATCGTCGATAAGCCGGACGCCCAACCCATGCCACAGATCAACGGTCACGTCGAGTTCAAGGACGTGTGGGCGGAATACGTCGAAGGCGAGCCGGTGCTCGAAGGCGTGGATTTTACCGTCGAAACCGGGCAGAGCTTCGCCATCGTCGGGCCGACCGGCGCGGGCAAGACCACCATCATCAACATGATCCCGCGCTTCTATGACGTGAAGCAAGGCGCGGTGTTGATCGACGGCATCGATGTGCGCGACGTACAATCTGACACCCTGCGTGAGCAGATCGGCATCGTGCTGCAAGACACATTCCTGTTCTCGATCTCGGTGATGGAAAACATCCGCTATGGGCGACCGGACGCCACCGACGAGGAAGTGATCGAGGCCGCGAAGATGGTCGCCGCGCACGACTTTATCGAGCGTCTGCCGGAAGGGTACGAAACCGTCCTCGGTGAGCGCGGCGGCGGCTTGAGCCAGGGACAACGCCAGTTGATCGCCATCGCACGGGTCGCCTTGATGAACCCGCGCATTCTCATCCTCGATGAGGCGACCAGCAGCGTGGATACCCGCACCGAGCGTGTGATTCAAGCGGCGTTTGAAAAACTCATGGCAGGACGTACCAGTTTCGTGATCGCCCATCGCTTGAGCACCATCCGCAATGCCGGGCAGGTTGTCATGCTCAAAGCCGGGGAAATCATCGAACGTGGGACGCACGAAACGCTGTTAGCACACGGCGGCGCTTACTATGACCTCTACATGAGCCAGTTCCGTGATGAAACCGATGAAACCGCGACAGAGTCCGCAGCCGTCGAAACCCAACCGACCGGCGATTAGCAAACGGCCTTCACTCCCTCACCCTGTCTGCCCTGTCTGACCGGCGATCAGCCTGTCCCGTTCCCACATGGGTAGAGGGACGATGCGAAGGACGACCGGGGATCGGTCGTCCGTGCCGCCTTCGGCGGTATTGCCACACGAGCGAGGGGCAAATTACAAATGCGCCGTCACCAGATCACGCAATTCCTGTGTGCTGAACGGCTTGTAGAAAAAGCCTATCGCGCCGCTTTCAGTCGCCAGCATACGATCATCAGCGTTGTTGCGTGCCGTAAAGACCAGCATCGGCACCTGATTCATATGTGGGATGGCTTTTAGATGTTTGATGAGGGTGAAGCCGTCCATATCCGGCAAGTTAATATCCACCAGCGCCAGCGCGAAATCGTGTGCTTCTGCCAGTCGTAGGGCCTCGGCAGCATCCGCCGCACCGACGGTTTCTACGTCCACCTTCTTCAGCGCATGGGTGACCAGACGCCGGGTCACACTTTCATCGTCAATGACGAGAATTTTCGCACTCATCGTTTGTTCCTCCCCAGATATTTCACTAATCGCCAGCGATTCGACTTATCAAGTGCCTGGTAATCAACCTCGTCAACCAACTGGTAGATCAGGAAAACACCCCATCCACCTTCGGGCAAATCCAACGGATCAGGTGATGTGACTTCTTCGGTCGGGACGTAGTGATTCGGAGCTTGATCGCGGAACGTCATCACAAGCTCACTATCATCAACGGTCAGCTCAAATTGGATCATACCGACGACCCCGTCATAGGCGTGCTCGACAATGTTCACGCACAGTTCCTGCACTGCCAGCGCAATCGCCTGATAATCTTCGGGCGCGACCTCCGCCAGCACGATTTCCAACGCCTGCACAAATGCGGAAACCGCCCCCAGTGTCGCCTCAAACTGCTGTTCGTATCGCATGGTTTGCCTCAATGCCATTGGATGACTACAAGTGTCTGATCGTCGTGAATATCCGGCGTCAACCGGACGCCGTCTGCCTCGCTGATGATGTGCGCTAAGGCCGCTTCCGCCGTTTTAACCTCATCGGTCACGGCATATAACAAGCCCTCCTCACCCCATAAACCGCGCTCCGTCTCAATTTCACTGAAACCATCACTGTAGAAAATGACGAGATCATCCGCGCTGAGCCGCCCAGACTGCGGCTCCAGGTCGAGTTCCGGCAGCACACCAACCGGGGGCGCGGTCGCTTCCAGACGTATCCACTCGCCACAATGCCGGATGAGCGTGGGCGGGTGCCCTGCGTTGGCCTGCGCCATCTCACCCGTATGCAAGTCAATCGCAATGATGGAGGCGGTCGCCATCAGGTCAGTAGCGGTATAGGCATCATAAAACTCTGCGTTGACGGTCTGCAATGCTTCGACAGGCGTCATCCCCAACCCTAACGCCATACGGATTGCCGTTTGCAGCGAAACCGCCGCCAGTGCCGCCGGTAAGCCCTTCCCCGCCACATCAAGCAGGAAGCAGCATAACGTCTCGTTCGGTTGCAGCACCCAGCCCCACGCATCCCCGCCGACCCGCCGCGCCGGGTTCCACACAGCGGCAATTTCCAGCGCATCCGTCGCCGGCATAATCGCCGGTTGGATCGACCGTTGAATCGTATTCGCAATTTCAAGCTCACGGGCCAGCCTGGCCTGCTGTGCGCGGCTATGCGCCAGCTTCTCCGCGACCACCTGCCCGGCGACACGCTCCGCCATCCGCTTGAGGATACGCAGATCAAGCGCGGTGAAATCACGGGTGTTACTCGAAACCCCGACCCCGATGGCACCGGCGGCCTCGCCCTCGACGATCAACGGTAAGAACAACCAATCCGTCCGGTACAGCAATGTGTCTTCGGTGCTTTCCAGGTAGATCGGCTGCTCTGTACTTGCACGGGTGAGGCGACCCCGTAGCGCGGTCATCAGTGCCAGCGGCAGCGCGATATACATCGGCGCAATGTAAAAATCGTTGCTTTCCAGCAGATAAATCGCCGCCATTTCCGTCTCAGTTGCGGCACTCACCGCTTCCAGCAGCGGCAAAACATCCTGCGTTCGCGTGTTTTGCTCCGGTGCATCTTGAAGTAACGGCACCAACTGATCCCACGCCTGGGAAAGCGCCATCGTCATCTCGTCAAGTTCGTCTTCGAGTTCCGCTATACGTGCCTGATAGTCTTCTACCGCTATCAGATCGGTCATCTTATCTTTACTTTACGCTACTTATTTCTTATTCTTTATGTATTGTAATGAAAGTTCTGATGACATAACCATAAGGTTTCATTTTGATAACGATTTCGCCAAACTAATCAACCGCGCTCGTCCGGCGGCACCAGCCGGTAGCCAACCCCCCGCACCGACTCAACGTAATAAGGATGATCCGCATTGATGTCGAGCTTACCGCGTAAGTTCAATACATGTGTGCCGATGATCTCCCGCGCCTCCTGCCGGGTGCAGGTATAACCGCAGGCCGATTGCACCAACTGTACATACCCCAATGCCGCCCCCGGCGACCGTGAAAGCTCGGTCAACAGACGAAATTCGGTCGGCGTCAGGTCAAGACGTTCGTCACGCAACATCGCAACGTATGCGGCGGTGTTCAGCGAGAGATCACCGATTTCGATTTTCGTTTGTTCTTCTTTCGACGGAGCCGGTACTTCCCCCATCACCTGCATCAATTCCCCGGCGATGTTTTCCAGGCGGTCACGGCGTTGTTCCCGTTCCCGGTCGTTGAGCGCCTCCGCCACCACCCGCAGAATATCCTCATTGCGCACCGGCTTAAGCAGATAATCATACGCGCCCCGCCGGAGCGCCTCCACCGCCGAAGGCACGGTCGCGTGCCCGGTGAACAAAATCGCCGCCAGGTCGGGGTAGCGGCTGCGCGCTTGCCGCAACAGATCAACACCATCGAGTCGATCCATCCGAACATCAGTCAACAGCAGATCAAAAATGCCGCTGTGCAACTTCTCCAACGCTTCTTGACCGTCCGCCGCGCTCTCGACAGTATATCCAGCACGTTCTAACACCCGGACGATAAAACTACGGATGGTCTTTTCATCATCAACGACGAGTATCTTCGCTGCCATCACAGGCCTCCTGTATTGGTAAACTTAATATGAATGTCGCGCCCTGCCCCGGCGCACTCTCGACGGTCAAACGTCCGTTGTGCCGGTTCACGACCTCCCGGCAAATCGCCAATCCCAGGCCGAGGCCGCGTGTCTTGGTGGTGAACAATGGCTCGAAAAGCTGCGCCTGATGTGCGATTGCGATCCCCGGCCCATCGTCGCGCACATGCAAATGTACCCGGTCGTCGTCGGCCTCGGTGGTGATGACGATCTGCCCGCCTTGTCCGTTCATCGCCTCTGCTGCGTTGAGCAGTAGGTTAATCAATACCTGTTTGATCTGGTTGCTATCGCCACAGGTCAGCGGCAGTGTGGGCGCAGGTTCGACCGTCAACCGCACAGACGACTCCTGCAAGCGTTTGCGCATCAACACATACACACCATCGATGATCGCGTTGACATCCAGCGGCACGGATTGATACGTGACCGGACGATAAAAATCGAGCATCTGTCGAAAGATGCCCTGAATGCGTTCGAGTTCCGCTTGTACGATGTGTAGATCCTCCCGCACATGCGGTGATGTAGCGTCGGCGATTTCGTCCATCACCAGGCCGAGGCCACTTTGAATAGCCTGCATCGGGTTGTTCAACTCGTGCGCTAGCGAACTTGCCAACTGTCCGATCACCGCGAGCTTTTCCGATTGCAACAGACGTTTTTGTGCCGCTTGCAGTGCCTCGGTGCGCTCGGCGACCTCGGCTTCCAACGACGCGGAAAACTGCCGTTCGAGGGTCAGCAAGCGGTCGATGGTGTGCTGTTGCTGCTCGACCGCTTGCAACAGTTCTTCCAAACGGGCGCGTTCGGCTTCGAGTTCGGTATGTTCGCGGTTGGCCTGCCGCAGACGACTGGAATCACTCAGGGCTTTGGTCACACACCGGCGCATCAATGCGTAATCGTCGGCGGTGGTGTCCGGCATGGCGTCCACCCCTTCGCAAAAATACGCGCCGATATGTGCTTTGGCGAGGTTGAGCGGTTGGTAAAACATGCCCGACTCGATGCAACGGGCGGTGTGCGGATCATAAGCATAAGCCTGCCCCGCCAGATGTAACGCCCGTCGCCGGAGTTGCGCGGCCTCACGGCGATCTTCCACCGGCAACCACGTTTCCCCAACTGTATAACGGTCGAGTTCGTCATCCCACAACAGCAGTACCGCCGCTGAAGGTCGGAGGTGTGTCACCATCACATGCAGGCCGCGCCGGGTGGTCTGTGTGAATGTGTCGGCATTCATCACGTCGAGTAAGGTGTATGCGAAGTCGTCTGTCATGGTTACTCCGGTAGGATGCAGGCCCCCACAGAACATTCATAGTGCCCGGCGGTCTGTCCCTGTAGGCGTGCCAGCACCCCATGACTGCGAAAACCGAGAAACGGCACATCACCGATGCTGTTCTGTGCGGCGGTGCGCTGCTGCGTATAAACATCGTCCAGCACCATCGCCGTAGACATGCAATCGATGAATAACAACCCGGCAGGCGACCGCAACTCTAATCCATCGACTGCGGTGGTGATGGCACGTTGGGCGGCGGTTATCATCGCGCCCGCCTGCGTACCCAGGATGTGAATCAGCGCGTTTTCCGGCGGCGGCGATGTCACGTTCAGCGCACCACGCTCATCAAAGCCCATTAACACGCTGACCTTACAATCACCCTCACCACACACCCCCACTGGATGCCGAAGCAGCAGTTCACGTGGGATGTCTTCAACGTCTTGGATGCCCTGCTCGAACAAAAAGTCCTCATAGACCTCCTGCGCCGGGCGTCCGTCGATGGTCACAATCTGACGCTTAGCGACTTTAGTCACACGGTACGGCCCACTGACCGGCGTCCAGCCGTTCGCCAATGCGATGCCAAAACGATGTTGACTCAACACTTCCGCACCGACCATACCGGCCTTGAGCATCTTATTGTTGTAGAAAACCGCCGGGGCGCGGGGCGGCTTGGGGATGGTCGGCCCCGGCCCGCCGAGAATGTCGTAGAGCATAGCGGTTTCCGTCATCGCCTTATCGACCACTTCGTCCAGGTTCATCGATTGATCGTCGGGGAACAACATCAGCGTCCGGTGGTTATAGACACTGCCCAACCCTGCCTCCGTCGTCCCGGTGAGGTCACCGAGTAACTTTCTCCTGCCGAACCAACGGCGGCGATACGTCAACGGGTGGAACTGCGCCGCCGTCGTGCTAATGAGCATCACCCCCGCGCCCCCTTCGACGTAGCCTTCGTGCGTGTATTCCCCGGCAGAGGTCGCACCGATTAGCGGCACATCACCTAACACCGCGTTTACGCCTTTGAGCACCTGCGCGGGGCGCTCGTGCGAGGTGAACAGCAACGCCAGCGCGACCGGCACATGCCCCAATTGATCCAACGCGGCATGGGCGGCCTCGCGCCCGCAGGTGATCGCATCATCGTGATTGTTAAGTCCCACACTGACCTGTGTCGTCAAATTGATTGCTCCTTGCGTGCTTTCTGTAACTATCCTAATGCAAGGTGGGTGGTTTTGTCTTCATCTTCGGCGAGTATTCGGTGTTTAACCGGTGTCTGTTTTATCCAAACCATAAACATTCGGCTTACAGTAAAGACGTAATCGACTTTAAAGCAAGTGAAAGTAGGAACAAGACAACATGAAACAACTACGAGTTGATCGCATTATCGCGGTCGCCGGACTGGTAATCGCCTTCGCCCTGATCGGCGCAGCAATGTCCTCCTCAAACAGCAGCGCCCACGCCCAGGCGGAATGCGAAAACCCACCCCCCGTCGATGTCAGTCGTTTTCAGCGCGTCTGGGATACCAACTTCTGCGAATACGAAGAAGGGGTCTTTGAAGAAATCCTCTCCGGCGGCGTGCCGCGTGACGGCATCCCACCCATTGACGACCCGACGTTTGAGCCGGTTTCAGAGGCGACCGAATGGCTAGCAGATCAATCCCCGGTCGTTGCGCTGGAATACGAAGGGGTCGCCCGTGCCTATCCACTGGCGATTATGACCCGCCACGAGATCGTCAACGACGTCCTCGCCGGGGATCCATTAGCGGTGACCTATTGCCCGCTATGCAACAGTGCCATCGTGTTCGACCGCGTGGTCGATGGCGAGACGCTACGATTGGGTGTTTCCGGCCTATTACGCAACAGTGATCTCATCATGTGGGACGACGAAACTGAGTCCTGGTGGCAGCAGTTCACCGGCACCGGCATCGTCGGGGATTTCACCGGCACCCAGCTTGAGATCATCCCCTCAACCATCGTCGGCTTCGGTCAATTTGAAGCACAATACCCCGAAGGTGAAGTCCTCAGCCGTAACGGACGTAGCTATGGGTCGAACCCCTATGTCGGCTACGACAGCAGCGAGTCGCCCTTCTTATTCCGGGGTGAACTCGATGAGCGCCTCCCCGCGACCAGCCGTGTACTGGCTGGCGTCATCGACGATGTACCGATGGCCTATCCCTTCGAGGCACTGGCAGAAGAACAGGTGGTGAACGACACCCTCGGCGAGCGCGAAGTCGTCGCCTTCTGGCAACCCGGCGCGACCAGCGCCCTCGATCAGTCAGACATCGACGAGTCGCGTGATGTCGGCATGGCGACGCTCTATCGCCGCACAGTAGACGACGAGACACTCGATTTCTACGTCGATGACCAGGGCGTCATCCGCGACGAGCAGACCGAAAGCGCCTGGAACGTGTTCGGCATCGCCACCGAAGGCGAACTCGAAGGCACACAACTCCGCCAGGAACTCGCCGGAGCGCACTTCTGGTTCGCATGGGCGGCCTTCCAGCCAGAAACAGAAATTTACGAGGAATAGTGTGCATCATGGGCGGTTCGCCGCCCTTCAAAGCAAATTTACACACACAATAGGAGAGATTGAAATGGCAGTAAAAACAGCAAACACCAGCACAACCGTAAGCAGCAACCTCGCCGATATCATCACGAAAGGCACCATCGCCGGACTGGTCGGCGGCACCATTTTCGGTGTGCAGATGACCACCGCCGGTATGCTACCGATGGTCGCAGACATGATCGGTTCCAGCAGCATCGTCGTCGGCTACACCCTGCACATGCTCATTAGCGCGTTCATCGGCGCAACCTTCGCCCTACTCGCAGAGCGCCTGCCTGCCACACTCCCGACCTGGCCTACCGCTATTGGTGCGGGCATCGTCTGGGGCATCGTCTGGTGGGTGCTCGGCGCACTGATTATCATGCCGACCGTGCTAGGCATGGGCGAGATGGTGCTTGAAGTCGGTGATCCGCAACTCAACAGCCTGGTGGGTCACATCAGCTTTGGCATCGTCACCGCCGCGTTCTACGTGCTAATCCGCGACCGCTCATAACACGTTCCCCCCCAAACGCAAAGCAGCAGGCCGATCAACACGAACTGCTGCCTTTGTTTCTACCTGCTGTGCAACGCGGGTATCACCACCAGCGAATCGACGCTTACGCGGATTAACACCAACCGAGCAGACACTCAACGCAGCGGGATCTCCTGCACATCGAGTTCTTCCGCGGGCGTTTCTTCTTCATCGCTATCACGCGCTACACGCAGTCGCCGGGAGTACAGTCGTGTCGCCGGCTCCGCCGAGAACCCATGCAGAAATACGCTGAACAACACCACTGTCACCGCGACATCAAAAATCTGCGCGTCAGCGTCAATTTGTTCCTGCATCATCAACAGCACATAAATGATCGACGCGATGCCTCGCGGCCCAAACCATCCCAGGAAAAGCGCGGTATCCCAGCGTAAGCGTGTGCCCACCAGACTGATAACCGTCGGGATCATCCGAACAACGGTAAGGCTCAACACCATATAGAACAGCGTTCGTCCATCCAGCGTGAAGCCGTCCGGTACCATCACTGCACCATAAAGCAGGAACGTCAACAAAATGAGGAGGTCACTGGTCGCCTCGGAATATTCACGCAGCATCGCCGTGATGTGCGGTGCGGTGTTACCAAGTGTCATCCCGGCGATGAACGCGGCTACGAACCCGTTCCCACCCATCAACTGAACCAGCGCATACGCCAGAAACGCCACACCCAACGCGGAAAGCCGCTCGTATGCTTCAGACATCCACTCGCGCTTTGCGGCATAAACGATGGCCTTGCCACCACCGTAGCCAACCGCAAAGCCGATCAATGGGCCGAGGATCAATTGCAGCGCGACCAGTTGTGCGAGATCGACCGCCATTTGAGCATCGCCGCTTGCATCCACCAAAGACAGCACAATCAACAGGATTGGCAGCGCCAGACCGTCGTTTAGACCGCTCTCGACGTTAAGCGCCTGCCGAATACGCATCGGGACGCGCTCACTGGTCATCACGGTCTGCGCCAGTGCCGCGTCCGTCGGCGTAAGGATGATCGCCAGCACCGCCGCCTGAAGCACCGTCAACTCCGAGAAGATGAGCAACCCGGCGAGCGTCCCGCTGAGGATCCCCAGCGGCAACCCGACCACCAGCATCCGAATAGGGATATTATGGTCGCGCCGCAGTGTTTTGAGTTTAATCCGCGATGCGTCCGTAAACAGAACCAGCACCAGCGTTACTTCCGCCAGGAGGTTCAGCCGCTCGTATTCGATGTCGCGCTCGATCACACCGAAAACGGACTCGCCGAGCAGGATGCCGAACACCACAAACAGCATCGGCGCGGTCAGCCGCCAGTGGCGCACACGCCGGGAGATCAGCGCGAACACCAGCAAAAACGCGGCGACCAGCGTCAGCAGAAGCTCAGTCTGCATACCACATCAGGAAAAATTACCCCCCAAGAAAAGATTCACAAAACTCGTCAGCATTGGCGATAGTCTCTTCAATCTGTTCGATACGGTTCTCCGGGTTAGGATGTGTGCTGAGAAACTCCGGTGGACGTTGACCAGATGACGCTTCGTTGAGAACCATCATCACCTCAGCCATCCCCCGTGGATCATACCCGGCGTCAATCATCAAGCACACACCGATGCTATCAGACTCGAGTTCGGCATCACGCCCATAACTCAAGTTGATGAGCTGCCCGACGACCGCCGCCGTTTGTGCCGCGCTTGCCTCACCGGAGGCAACCGCGACCGCGCCGACCAACCCGTTCGTCAACTCGGCTTTGGCGAGACGTTCGGCACCGTGACGCCCCAACACATGCACGACCTCATGCGCCATCACCCCGGCGATTTCGCGCTCACTCAGTTTGTAGAACAGCGCCTCGGTGATGAAGGTCGGGCCACCCGGCAGCGCGAAGGCATTGATGACCTCATCATCGGCAAGCACGGTAAAGTTAAACTCCCAGGGCGTGCCCTCCGATGCAAACGTGTTCGTTGTCAAACGCTCACCGATCTGATCCAGCCGACGCTGTGCCTCGGTATCGGGCGATTCACCGCCGAACTCCCGCGCAATCTCCGGTGCGGATTTCAGACCGAGCGAGATCTCCTGCTCGCGACTCATACTGACGAACTGCCGCTCCCCGGTCACTTCATTGGTCTGCTGTGACGTGAAATATGAGATAAAAGAGATCACCGCAATAACGATGCCGACAAGTATACGGATGCCACTACCGCCCTTCATAACCGAGATCCTCCTCAAGTGCTACGTCAAAATGATCGAACATCTCATAAACACCGCCCGCCAGCGCACCAAACAGGATATGCGCCGCGAGGAACACATCGCTGCGGATGGCAAACATCCACTCGAATAACTCAACAACGAGATAAAGATTGATAACATAAAAGCACAGGCCGAGGATCGCGCCGCCAATAATGCCGACCACCAACCCCCACCGATGTACCACGACTGAAGTGATAAATGCGAAGATAAACGACAGGATATAATGGACGACGACACCGACGATAATTGTAGTAGTATCCCCTTCCAGCAGCACGTCGTCACCTAATGCGATAGATGCGAAGTAACGTAAGATCAAATCCGCGTCGGCTTCGAGTACAATCGGCGTGAAGATTACGTTGACGAGCAAAAAGACCGTCCCCGCGATGACGGCGGCAATAGGTATCGCCCGCCAGGTCACATTTTTTTGAATAGATTCAAACATTTTCCCTCCTTACAGGATTATTGAAATTTCATTGGTTTTCATCCGATGGCAATAGTGCCTGGATGGTCGAGAGTGTATCGGCTTCTTCGATGGGTTTATCCCGCCGCCAACGCAAAATCCGCGGGAAGCGGACCGCAATCCCCGACTTATGACGTGACGACCGCTGGATACCTTCAAAGGCCAATTCCATAACAAGTTTCGGTTTCACCGTGCGCACCGGGCCGAAGCGTTCACGGGTGTTGTTGCGCACAAAACGATCTACCTCACGGATTTCCTCGTCGGTCAAGCCGGAATAGGCTTTCGCAAACGTGACCAATTCTACATCATCCGCGCCGCTATCATCCCATACGGCGAAGGTGTAATCGGTATAGAGGCTGGCGCGTTTGCCACTGCCCCGCTGCGCATAGATCAGCACCGCGTCAATCGTATAGGGTTCGACCTTCCATTTCCACCAGTCGCCGCGCTTACGCCCCACCCGGTAGGGTGAGTCCTTGCGTTTGAGCATAAATCCCTCGACGAAGCGATCTCGACTGGTTTGCCGCGCTTCGTCGAGGTCGTCCCAGGTCGCGGCCTCGTAAATTTCCGACAGTTTAACAGATGATTGTTCCAGCGTAGTGACCACCGTTTCTAAGGTGGTACGGCGTCGCAACAACGGCGTCTCACGGATGTCCTCACCGTCGTACTCCATCAGATCATAGGCCAGGAACACCACCGGTACCTCGTTGAGCATCTTCTTGCTGATATTCTTGCGACCGATGCGCCGCTGCAACTGCGCGAACGGCATCACCTGCCCGTCCTTCCAGGGGAGCAGTTCACCGTCCAATACCACACCATCGGGCAGCCCCTCGGCGGCCTCGGCGACTTCCGGGTAGCGGTCGGTGACGAGTTCCTCACCACGCGACCAGATGAACGTCTGTCCCTCCCGGCGGATCAACTGCCCGCGAATACCGTCCCATTTCCATTCGGCCTGCCATTGCGCAATCTCGCCGATTTCCGCTTGTGGATCGTCCTCGATGGGATACGCGAGAAAAAACGGATACGGACGGCTGATATCGGCGTCCTCGGTTTCATGAGAAAGCAACGCTGCGTAAAATTCGGCGGTCGGCTCCCAGTTGCCCATCAGACGATGCGCGACAACGGCGCGATCCACCCCGCTGGCGTCACTCAGCGCCCGGGTGACCAATCGCTGCGAAACCCCTACGCGAAAACCGCCGGTGATGAGCTTGTTCCATACAAATCGCTGGCGGGTATTCAATTCTCGCCACGCATCCGTGATGACACGGTGGCGCTCGTCGTCTTGCATGTCGCGCAGTGGCAACAGACGATCCTCGACCCATTGGTGCAGCGGCATCGAACTCGACTCGCCCGTTTCCGGCAGTAACAGCGTGATCGTCTCCGCAATGTCACCGACCGCATCATAGGACTCGCTGAACAACCAGTCCGGCACATTGACCATCGTAGCGGCCCATGCACCCAGGTCACGCCCACTGATCACACGGCGCGGTCGCCGACCACTGAGGAAATAAACCGCCCACGCTGCGTCCTCCGGCGGCGCGGATTGGAAATATTCCACCAGTGCGGCGACCTTTTCGTTAGTTTTATTCGTTTCGTCCAGTGCGGTATATAGTTCGGCAAATGCTTTCATAATGATCTTAATTTTAGGCAGCGTTGATGAGCATGAACGAATGAAAAGATAATCACACTATGACAAAAAAACAACTTTCCCCTCAGACATAGCTCATATTCATGGGGAGCAGGGAGAATCAAAAAGGCACGGTTGCTGATAACCGCGCCTTGCTCTTATGATGTCGCTGTAGGAACCTTACGCCTTAAATTCGGTGACGACCTGCTGCGCCCAGTCCTTGATGCGCGGTGCGGTCAGTTCCTGCTGCCCTTCCTGGTCGAGGCCGAGGCCGAGAAAATGATCTTCCACACTGGCCTTGCTTTCCTCATATTCGTACTTGGTATGAGGCCACAGACCGACCAGTTCGCCGTCTTGAAGCAAGACCTCATCCCCCAGCATACCAACCGCATCGAGGAAGTTATAACCGTAACCGTTCTGGTCACCCAGGCCGAACATGGCAACCTTCTTACCGCTGAAATTCATCTCAGCAAGTTGCGGGAAGAAAACGTCCCAATCGTCTTGCAGTTCGCCTGTGTTCCACGTCGGGATGCCGAAGACCAGATAGTCGTAAGAGAGGATCTTTTCTTTCGTCCCCTCGCCGATGTTGGTCACTTCACATTCCCAGCCGTCTATCGCGTCGAACTGTTCCTTGAGTTGAAAAGCGGCAAACTCTGTGTTTCCGGTACTACTTCCGTAGAAGAGTCCAATCTTAGGCATTGTTGTTTCTCCTTGAACTAACAGTAAACCAAATTATACCGTGTCTTCATTATACCGAACACCGGACGGTTTTGTTAATTTTTTCACGAATTGCTAGCCTGCATTTCACCCGCCATCAAATGCTGCATGAGCAGATCATAGACATCCGTCGCTTTGATCGCGTCCGATTGCAGATAATCCGCTCGTTGGGTGATGAACAACGGCCCCTCACCCGGCGCGGTACGGACGCCGTGTGATCCCTTTACCAGCGTAGCATCCAACGGCGTTACATCCATCAGATAGCGAAAGCCGAGCTTCTTACGGGCGACCTTGTACGCCGCCTTTAGCCGGGGTGCGGGCAGCACCGGGTCAAAGAATAACTCGACCGGATCGTACCCCGGTTTGCGGTGAATATCGACCGTACGGGCGTAATCCGGTGCGTATTTGTCGTCCAACCAGTAGTAATACGTGAACCAGGCGGTCGGCTCCGCCAATGCGACCAACTCCCCTGACCGTTCGTGATTGAGGCCGTACTTTTTCTGCTCGTCTTTATCCAGCACTTCAGCGACACCCGTCATCGACTCGACCACCGAGCGCACCTCACGCATGATCGATGGATCATTGACGTAGACATGCGCAATCTGATGATCCGCAACCGCGACCGCCTGGCACATCCCCGGATCAAGCATCTCACGTCCGACTTCCATACGATAGGCGATCCAGCCTTTTTGCCGGAAGGCGCGGTTAAGATGCACCGGTGTATCCACCGGCGTGATGCCATATTCGGAGAGAACGACGACCTCACGCCCGTGCTGTGCCATGAAATCTAGCAACTGCCCCACCACGCGATCTACTGCCCGCAAATCGTCCGCCATTGCGATCTTATCCGGCCCGTACCGTTGCAACCCATAATCCAGATGCGGCAGATAGATCAGCGTCAGCGTCGGGTCAAATCGTTCAACCATCCGTTGAGAGGCGTCCGCAATCCACTGTGTCGAGTTGATCGAACTGTTCGGCCCCCAGAACTCGAACAACGGGAACTGACCGAGGTCGGCTTGCAGTTCGTCGCGCAGTTCGGTGGGCCACGTATAAACATCCGGCAACTTGCGCCCATCAGACGGGTACATCGGGCGTGGAGTAGCAGCAAAGTCGGTCGTGGCGTTCATCGCGTACCACCAGAACATATTAGCGACGGTAAATTCCTCACCGCGCTCGGTGGCGATCTCTTTCGCCGCTTCCCATAATTTTTGATGCTTTACCAGCCTGTTCGACTGCCGCCAGAACTTGATTTCCATCTCATCACGGAACATCCAGCCGTTGCCGACGATGCCGTGCTGATCCGGATTGACCCCGGTCAAGTACGTCGTCTGCGCGGTCGTCGTCACGGCGGGCACCGCCGCCTCGACCGTCGCCAATTTGCCACTTTCCATAAACCGCCGAATGTTCGGCGTATATTCACAAATCAGGTCAGGCGTCAACCCGACCACATCAATCACCGCTAGTTTTTGCATAAACACCATCTCCTGGAATTATCCGAATGTCGGGAAGCACCCGTGTGTGCTCCTCCTTCTCTCAAATGCGATTGCCCTACCAATCACGTTCCCTTGATATACTGCTGGAAGAAAATCGTCAACCCGAAGCACACCAGCGCCGCGACCGCGCCATCCGTCCAGCCGGTGGTGGCGAGTGCCAGCGCATCGAACAACGAAACACCCGCGATCAAGCGCACGATGCCGCCGCCGATCTGCTTTTTCTGGTAGATAAACGAGATGCTATACCCCACCCAGACGACGAAAACCAACACCAGCACCAACCACGCCGGGTCATCCAGCAGTTGCACACCGAAGTAAACCGCCGGTGCAAACAGAATCGCCGCCGGCCAATACTTCGTAAAGCTGTCGCCGGTCTCGCTCTTGGCGATAAACGTCAAACCGATGATATACAACCACAACAGGCCACCCGCCAGCAGCACCTCGATGCTCAACGTGCGCTCGTAGGCGACGAACGCGACGATGTAAACCAGAAAGCGGTTCGCACCCATCACCACCGGGCTGAGCGGATTATTCTTATGCCAGGCATCATACAGCACAATCGTGCCGATCAACACACCGCCGACCAGCCAGGGCACCCGCCCGATAATTAAGAGCAGCGCACTCCCCAGCACGAACAATCCGGCAGTGACCGTCATCGCCGCCGAGCGTGAGATCAACCCGGTCGTGAGCGGACGGTCGGCGCGTTCTTGCAAGTCAATCTCATAATCCATCAGATCGTTGAGGTACATCCCGGCGGTGTAAAACGCAACCATCGCAATGCCGATCAATACGATCTGCACATCCACTACCGCCCCGACCGCCAGCGCCGCCCCTGCCAGTGCGTTACTCACCACCGTCGGACTATTGGAGATCCGCGCCAGCGCAAAGTGTCCGTAGAGCTTTTCTCGCCGGGTGTACTGATTATTCTGACTGACCGAAGACATCGACCACCCACTTCAACTCACGTTCGATTGAATCTACCAGATCGGCCTTAATATCAGTCGGCAGCACATCCCAGGTGTAAGTCTCTACTTCCAGGTGACGGCTAAACGTCCGCTCACGCAGCAGATCAAACGTCTTGAGGATGCCGTCCTGTGTCGCGTAGAACGTCCCGTATTCCTCGACGAAAATAGGCACATGAAAGTGGATGCGCCATTCCTGAGCGTTCTCGTTGGTGATGTGCGGCAGCGCCTGCGGCAAATCGGGATACTGTTGGTAATCGCCATCCGCGTTGCGTTGGATCACCTGATGCAGATAGGTCGATTCCTTGAACGGCTCCAGACCAATCGCCAACTGACGGCGTTCTTCGGTATCGTCAGGCAATGGCACCCGCAGCGCGGAACTCACCTGAATCTTGCCGACCTTGATTCCAGCGGCATCATAATTCGCCAGCACTTCTGCCGGGTCTTCGTACATCACCGCGACGTGACAGGTATCAAAGCATACCTGCACATGGTCAAGCAGATGCTGACGTGCCGCGTCTTTTGTAATGTCGAGTTGTTCCGCCAGTTGTTCTGCGCCATAGGTGAGCAGCCACGTCTGGAAGTAGTCGATCAACTGTGTGCTGGTTTGCAGCAGACCGTCCGGCTCCGGTTCGAGATCAAGATGAATAAATAGCCCCTGTTCTTCCCGCACGCGGATCATTTCGGCCACCACCCGCAGCAAGTTCCGCGTCAAGAGTTGCCAGGTCGCGTCGTCGTCTTTGTCAATCCAAGCCGCGTAAGAGAGCGGGCTGGTGCTGATACTGCCCTCGCGCTCGAATTCCGGCAGCAGCGCCGCCAGGATGCGCACCAACCGCAGCGTATACTCGACGCGCTCGTCGGTGCGCCAATCCGGGGTATGCACATCTTCTTTGACACGCTCCCCGTGAAACGTCCCCTGCGGGAAGCCGTTAATGGTGAACACGTACAGCTTATTTTCTTCCAGAAAGGTGCGGAACTGCGTCAGATTGCCCGGTTCAAGCAACTGTGCTGACTCCTCGCCGGAGATGCGCAATCCGATGCCGAAAGGCGCATCCGGGCTGAGCCGCTGTTTAAGCGCGGGGGCATAGTGTTTGAGCGTTTCCAGCACATTCGCCCAGCCGTTCGCCGGGTGGATGTTGGTGCAATAAGTCAAATGAAAGTCATTGAGTCGCATCGTTTTTTTCTCTAATGAACAACAGCGGGACATGGTGTGCCATGTCCCGAAGAGGATACAAAATAATAGGCTCAGTATGAAGCCTAAGCGTTCAACTTGAGCGTGGTCAGTGTCTCCGGCAGTTTGAACTTGGGCGAGTGGCTCAAGAACTGCTTGGGGTTCTCGAAAACGACCTTCTTAATCCATGCTTCATCGTGTCCACGACGCCGCGCCTCAAAGATGAAATTCGGCAACGCGACCGGCTCACTCGGCCCCCAGTCACACGCGGAAGCCACGATAATGCGGTCATTGTCATAACGTTCCAGCATGTCAATCGCCCGTGCATAGGAGGCTTTGGTCGTCGGGTAGAGTGTCAAACCCGTCCAGAAGCCGTTATCGAGGATGAAGTCGATAGTATGTTCCTCGGCATGGTCGATCATCACCCGATCCGGCTGCACCCCGTCGATGGAAAGCAGCGTATCCACGATCACACGGGTACCCTTCCATTTGTCCTCAAGGTGCGGCGTGTGGATGTGAATTGGTTGTTCGTATTCCAGCGCCAGCTTGACATGGTCTTTCAAGCTCTCAAGCTCATTACGGGTGACCCGGTTCAGGCCGATTTCCCCGATGCCAAGCACATTGGGCTTATCCAGATACTTAGGGATGATGTCCAGCACTTCTCTGGTCAGCTTGCGATCTTCGGCTTCTTTGGGGTTGATGCAAAGCCACGTATAGTGCTGGATGCCGTATTTCGCGGCACGTTTCGGCTCGAAATCCGTCAATTGGTTGAAGTAGTCCTCGAACACATCGACAGAAACACGGTCAAACCCGGCCCAAAACGCCGGTTCCGTGACCGCGACACAGCCAGTCATTGACATCATCTTGTAGTCGTTGGTTGCGCGTGAGACCATGTGCGCGTGCATATCAATATATTGCATCTTAGCTGACCTCCTCAGTCGCCAGGGTGCGGCTTTCGGGGTTGAACGCCCCATAAGCGCCTTGAACGTCGCGTTCGTCCATCAGGGTTGTGTCGTTGTCACTGAGCAGCATCTGAATGCGTTCGACGCGCCCTGTCTCATCGGATGTCAGTTCTTGCAGGCTGGCACGGAAGGCTTTCACGCGGAAGTCGTCTTCAGCGTTCATCTCGGAGCGATCCATACGGTCTAAGAACGCGGCGACCGCCAGAAGCATCGCCCGGTATTCCATAAAGTATTCATCGACCAGTTCTTGCTGTTTTAAAGGGATTTCACCCGTCTTATAAGACATATCTACCTCATCAATTGTTGGCATCTTGTTTGTAACTAGCTATAGCATATCACTTTCGTAGAATCTGTAAAACATTTTTTGGGAAATATTTCATAGATCCTGCCGGTGTCTGGCGATAGCCTTCAGCGTATGCGCGGGCAGATGCGCCCCGTACTGCGCCTGCCAAGCCGAGTCTTGATAATCACCACTGGTGACTTCCCCGCGACAGATCGCCGCACCGCAGCCACACGTCATGCTAAACGGCACACTGACCTCGGTCGTCGCGTAGTCGTAAGTCGCTTCCTCACCCGGCGCGATGTCTCGCCTGGCGATCATCGTCTCGTCGTCCTGCCACCACGTATTCGGGTCGCACGAGTGGTTCATGTACTTCTCGTCGCCACCCTCACAGACGATATGCGTCTCGTCACACTGGTAGCAGTAGTGCATGAGCGTGTCTTGCTCGTCTTGCGGCAGTGCAAATAGATCAGCGATGGGCATGGTCGGCTGGTCAGGTTCGAGCCTGCTGACCACCTCCCCGGCGCGAATCCAATCCTGCGCGACGAGTCCGCGCCCTTCGATGACCCCACGATCTACAAGTTTGATGTGTTTGTGCAGCATTTTGTAAGCCCTCAGTTTTTGTGGATAGTTTTCATCAGCCCTACCTAACCTTACGATTGGCCTTTACTCTCTCCAAAGTGTTGGAGAGGGGAAAACGAGCGCAGCGAGTAGGGGTGAGGATTCAATCCAACACTCCACGAAAGAAACTGACCGCCATCGCCCCCAGCATCTCGACGGCATAACCGCCCTCTTGCACATACAGCGTCGGTAAACCCAGCGCATTGATCATCGTCCCAAGCTGACCGTAATCCTCAACTTCGAGCCGAAACTGAGCCATCGGATCATCTTTATACGTATCCCAACCGAGCGAGACCACCAGCGTTTCCACGCCATAGGCGATGATGCGTTCCAGCACAGTGTTTAACCCACTGACATAAGCGGCAGGCGTCGCGCCGTGCGGCAGCGGCACGTTGATGTTGCTCCCCGGTGCGTCCGGGCCGCCCGTTTCCTCTGCGAAACCACTGTAATACGGATAATCGACGGCGGGGTCGGCGTGGAGCGAGACGAACAGCACATCCGGGTCGTCCCAGAAAATTTGCTGTGTGCCGTTGCCGTGATGATAATCAATATCGAGGATCGCGACCTTGCCGCGTGCCTTGAGCGCGTTCGCCGCGACCGCCGCATTATTTACGTAGCAGTACCCCCCGGCGAAGTCGTAGCCCGCGTGGTGCCCCGGCGGACGGCACAGCGTATACACCCGGCCCTCACCGTCGAGCAGCGCACCCGCCCCGGCATAGGCCAGCGTCACAGAATGCAAAATCGCGTCCCACGTACCGGAACCAATCGGACTGGTGCTATCGAAGATATAAAAGCCGCGCCGCGTATTATCACCTTTGCTGCTGTGCGGCGGGAACACCGACTCATAGTAATATTGATCCTCGCTGACCTCGTCCTGCATCCGGTAGATACCGAAGTCAGTACGCAGCACATCGAGTAAATGGGTCGAGAGATGCTCGAAATGGTCGATCATCCCCCGATTGTGTGTTTTTGTCAGTTCTTCCTTGCTGACGAGCGTTTCCGGCTGGCGCAGTTGGAGCAAATTCGCAGCACTCAACGCAGAGAGTAGATTATCAATCCGCTGCGGCTTCTCGAAAAACGGGACGTGCTTCCCGTGCAAGAACTCGGTCTGCGGCGCGTGAGCATGGTGAGCATCATTGAAAAAGGTCAGTATGGGCATAAAGTCGGCCTTTGTTGGCATCTCTGGCAAGGGTAGTACCCTTGCTATTATACCCACGAAACGACCTCAGTGAGACGTATTATGGCAGTTCGTACTCCAGCGATATGCTGTATTTCTCCTGATGACCGTCGAGCGTAAAGCTGCCCTTGCCGGTCAATCCCTCCAAATCACCCGTACCGGAGTTCGCCACAACGACATAATCCGACCGGGTACCCGCTCCCTCATCTGACACATACCACTCACAACAAAAACAAAAGTTTTAGCCCCGGTGACGTAGCGCACGCTATTTCGCGCTGCGAACCGTTTAATTTCATTCGTCCTGAAGCCAAACCAACCGACGAGGCATCTGCTGAAGATGGCTCCGACAGTTAGGTGCGGCTTCTTTTTTAAGTTAGAAGGAGTTTCAGATGGCAAAGCGCAAGAGTACGAAGAAGAAGTCGGCAGCAACACAATCGGGCGATACGCTCACGGTCGGTCTTGACATCGGTTACGGTGTCGTCAAAGCCGTGACGGATCAAGCCGCCATCGCCTTTCCGTCGGTGATGGGTCATGCCCATGAGATCAAGTTCCAGCAGGAAACCATCCAACAGAAATACCCCGGCGACCAGATCGCGGATGAGGACGGTGCATGGTTCGTCGGTGACCTGGCGATGGCTCAGGTGCCCGGCGGAGAACTGCTGCGCCTCCGGGGACGCACCGCCAACGAGAAGACGATGGGCAACGCCTTCCGGCTGCGGTTGGCGAAGGTCGCGGTCGGCAAGCTGGCGCACGGGGTGTGGGGACGCGATGCCATCCACCTGCGGCTGGCGGTCGGCCTTCCGGTTGATCATATGCGGGATGCGGATGACCTCAAAACCGCCCTGCTCGGTCAGCACCTGATCCAGACTGATGCCTGTGAGGTCATCGCCAACGTGACCGAGGTGATGGTCATGCCGCAAGCTTACGGCGCGATCTATGACCAGATGTTGACCGCCGACGGCGAACTCAACGTGCATCACACCTACATGCGCACGGGTGTAGTCGATGTCGGGACGTACACGGTGGACATCGCGCTGGACGATGACGGCGAATTCATCTCATCGGAGAGCGGCAGCGTGGAGGGCGGCGTTTATACCGCTCAGGAAAGGATCGCCGCCATGCTGGAGCGCGACTATCGTGAGAAGGTGTCCTACAAGATCGTCGAGCAGGTACTGCGAACGGGTATCTTCACCGCCAGCGGCAACCCCATCGATTACAGCGACGAAGTAGAAGAAGCCCTCGCCCCACTCCGCAGCGCCACACTTGGCTTGATGAGCGAGAAGT
>DAOTTX010000011.1:0-1680 GCA_034437515.1 Anaerolineae bacterium | reverse complement strand
CGAAATGCGCCGCTATCGCGGCGGGGCGCTGCGACTATTGGCGAGTCCATGAAAGGACACACGATGACACCTCATTTAGTAGCGGTCGAGACTTACGGATCCTCTCGCGTTAAGGCGCGGACGGGTCAGACGGTTTCGGCGCAAAAGATTGGTTACACCACCTGCGGACGCGATGTGCTGCTGGCACTGTATGGCAGTGACGCGGTTGATGTCACGTCGAAGCAGGCGAGCTACCACTATGTCCAGATCACCGGGGAGACTGCCGTTCACAGCGGCACGCTGCTGTTCGCGCTCTCCGATGAAGAACTGGCGACGGTTGAAGGCATCACACGGAAACATCCGAGCGAGCGTTCCGGTTGCTGGCGCTGGTTGGACAATCCTGGTCGCACGAACAACGGCTGGCACCGCTTTCCGACAGCGGCGCAGTCCGACTACCAGCCACCGAAATACAACGAAGGTCCACGCTATAACCCGACAGGCTATCGTGCGGTTTCGCCAAGCGGGACGGCATCAGCGGCGGTTCCCGCGATTCGGGCAGAACGGACGCAGCGAAGCCCATCGGATACCCCGTGGTGGTGGCTGAGCGGCGATACCTACCCCCATCGCGCCGCGTTCAAGGCAGCGGGCTGTCGCTGGAGCCGCAAGCGCAAAGCATGGTACTGGATTGGAGAGGAACTCCCCAAAGCCGTGCAGGAAATTATCGACATGGCTGCCTTCGACGCAAAGGTGGAAGGTGCTCAGCCTAAACCGGAGCAGCCGGTCGGCATCAGCGCAGGCGGCAAGTTCAAGGTCGGTGACCGCGTGCAGGCGGCTGACGACTTCATGGCGCTGGGCGGCGGCACGATCAAGGGCGGGACACTCGGCACAGTGACACAGTGTTTCGGGGAAGCAGGCGAGCTTGGCTACTCGTATACCGTTGATTTCGCGGTATCTGGCGAGACGTGGTGCTTCGAGATGGATTTAGTACCTGCACCGGATGCGCCGCCGCCAGTCGCACCACAGACAGCAGCAAATACCCCCACTGCCGAAGATCTGCCTACGGAACCCGTCACTCAATCAATTCCACCGCCCACGGCTGAACCAACTGAGCCTGAAGGTGTTCCGAGTGTTCACTACCCACGATTCGTGGTCGGGCAGACGGTTTACACCAATGCGCAGATTAAGCTGAATACCGCAGGCGCAATCATCCATCAGGGGGTGGCAGGGACAATTGTACGGCGCTTCGACATCCGTCAGACCGACAAATACGAGTCGTTTGGTTATAGCGTGACGTTTGAGGACGGCGGGACACATCCACTCTTTGAACGCACGCTGGATGATGAGCGTCCACCAAGCTATCGGCATATCCGCAAGGAAGAACCCATCATGCTCATACCGGGCTTGAGGGGTCAATCGCTGTTGGCGGCACATATCGCCCGCCGTGAGGCGATTGTCAACGGCACCGATTGGGATGGCGGCACAACGACTGATCCCATCACAGACGAATCACCGGATACGGTTCAACCAACGGAAGAAGCACCCGCTGAACCGGAGCCAAGCATCACACCGGATGATAAACCCATCACCGATGAGGATGACGGCGAACCCGCCATCCGGGTGCTGAAACCGGAGGCACTGCCCGACCACCTGCAAACGGCGGTTGAAGCGGCTCGCGGTAAATCAGTCACATTTTCCGTGCCG
>DAOTTX010000010.1:0-13768 GCA_034437515.1 Anaerolineae bacterium | reverse complement strand
TTTTAGCGAAAATTTGACACTTTATGACCTCTTATAAGCCAACTTTTCACGCTAATTCTGATGTTTTCTGGCGAATTCAACGCTGTTTTCCAAATTGGCGAAGGTATTGGTGAAATGAAATGCTTATGTTTTAACGTGTGGGAAAGTTTTACAACAGAAAATAGTGTGGGAAAAATACGCTCTAAATGTCACTAAAAAAAGTTATTCACGATGCTACTTGAATGGTTATACGTCATTTGTTTAACCTTGAGTATGATGCTGGATGAACTGCTCGAAAATGCCTATCGCTTCACCCCTGCCGAAGGGCGCATCACGATCCATGCCGGTATGATGGAAACATCGCTGCTGCTCAACGTGCAGGACACGGGCGAAGGGATGCCGCCGGAGGTGCTGCCGCATATCTTCGAATCGTTCTGGCGGCGGGATGAGGCCCACTCGACCCCCGGTTTCGGCCTCGGTTTGACCATCGTGCAGAAGATCATCGAACGACATCAAGGGCAGATCGACGTCGAGAGTGAGGTCAAGCAGGGAACGTGTTTTCATGTGATGTTGCCCTTATAACCGTCCAGAACTTGTTATGGCAGAGACTGATACGCACGCGAGAGATAAAGCCCCCCCGCCGAGCATTTCAATGTTTTAGCAGAAACGCCGGGTATTTCAGGCACCCAGAATCTGAACTATACACGCTGGCCTACAATCTCTTTCGAGGCGATTATGCTGTATGCTAGCATCATGTCGTTTATATCAATTGAGGAAAGGCTGCTGATGAATATCTCTATCGGGTTCTACACCTTGCCCGTGCGCTTCTGTGTGGTCGCGCTGTGTATGCTGTTGCTCGCAGTCCCGCTGCACGCACAAGAGGACGACGAGGACGCCACACAAGCCCGCATCAACATCGGGCAGACCGTGACCGACACCATCACCGACGCAGCGATCTTCGACCGCTTCACCTTCGCCGCTGTCGCCGGGGACACCGTCCGGGCGACGATGGCGGCCTCGGACGGACTCGCGCCTTTGCTCGGCATCGCGGATGGCGGCGGGGATGTCATCGTGCGCACCGACACCGACGCGAACGGTGATCCGCTGCCACCGGCGGAACCAGACGCGACGGTTGATCTGACATTTCCCATTCCCGAAGACGGCGAGTATACACTGGTTGCCTCCCGCATGGGGACGGACACAGGCACGACCAGTGGTAGTTACACCCTCACGTTGGAGCGCGTGGAGGATTTCATGGTCGGCGTGCCGGATGAGACCTTCACCTGTGGCGAGGTCGAGGCGACGACCATCGTCTCGCTGCGTTTGAACGCCGAAAGTGAGCGGCATCGCATCTCCGTGTATGGTACTGACGACTTCCAGCCCGTCATCAGCACCCAATGGGGCAGCGATGATATCTTCGAGGACTGCACCACCGATTCCGGCGCGGTCGGCGGGGATGTGGTCACGTTCCCCGGTGCGGATGCTGCGATTACCTATGAGGCGGATAGTCCCAACGCGGCACAGTTTACCCTGCAAGGTGGGCGCATCGGCAACATGATTGTCAACATCGGCAGTGTGGGCGGCGGTGGGGGGCGCTTTATGATCGTGGTGGAGGGCTTCGCCATCAGCACCCGGCAGCAGTCTGATCTCATCGAAGCCTACCCCGGCCCGGCGATGGTGGAAAGCGGTTTTGACATCTATATGGTCAAAACAGGCGTGGATCGGCTCGATCCACAGCTCGAATTGCGCAGCAGTGATCGCGTCGATGAGCAGATTTGTGATGATGCCGGGTTCACCGGTTGTGAGTCAATGACACCGTTTGATGGTGCCGGGACGTTGTTCTCGGATGGTCAGCGGGTTCTCGGAGATCGTTTCTCTGCCGGGGTGCGGGTGGTCGCACCGAGCGATGAATTGGTCGCGGTGACGTTTGATAGCCGTGCGCAGAATGCCACCGGCAGTTATGCGGTCGTGGTCACCGGGGCACTCGCACCGCCGATGATCGGCCCTGCCGCGCCGTAAGGTTAACTGGCACCGGCGAGCAATAACGGCAGCGCCAGGCTTAAGACGATAATCAGGCAAGCCATCATAACAAAGACCCAGCGGTCGAACAGATGTAACATGGATTTCCTCTACGGTGTATGTGTGTTGCTTCTATACTTATCTTAAACTTACCTGATTAACATGAGATAAACTGGTCTTATACCATCGGTTCGTCGGTATCTGTCGCAGAATCAGACAAGTATGTCTATAATGTGGGCTATATTCGCCCTGTTGAGGAGAAAAAGAGCATGTCTGAAGATACAACCGTTGTTGATAGCCTGGTCGCCAATGAATTTGAAATCGAGATCGAAGGGGAAAAGCTCGCCGGAGTGTTCCGTTTGTCCGGGTTGGTATCGTTTAAATTAGATGGCACCTCGGAGAATAATATGCGTGCCGTCCATGAGCCTTTCACGTTGGTGAAAATGGTTCAGCGCGACGGCAACAATCTATTTAACAAATGGCTGCGCGAGTCGACCGATGCCACCGCTGGCTCGGATCGCCCCCGGCGCACGCTGGCGGTGGTTGCGATTGACGACGGTGTTGAGATCCGCCGCTGGACGCTCAACGGGGCATGGATCGCTGCGGTCAGCTACTCGGATTTTGACACCGGGTCATCGGAAATGATCGAGGAGACGGTGACAGTCCACTATGATGATCTCGTCGAGACGTGGTCGGCGACACCTGATCTGGAATGAACCCGGTTGGCGGGCGACGAACAGGGGTGGCATGTCGCACCCCTATAAGTCAGGCTAGAGATTTTCGACGCGCCGCCGATTGAAAACCGGATGTCTACAGAGATGCTGTCTTATTTGCGCATTTACGGATCAGAGTGCCTGCCCAGGGCGACCACGCCGGGTCGCCCCTACGAATTGTGAACGGTCGTTTTGTTTTATCTATCAGAGGGATGATAGACGGAATAGTGCGGTTCCTGAGCTAAGGCAAACCGGGTTCGTAGGCTATGATGGTATCACGCCAGATCTGCGGTATGGGGACGGTCTGGTCGGCGACGTAATTAAAGCACACCATCGTGATCTCGCTGGTGCCGGCAGTTGCGCCGTCCCGTGACCGGTTGATGAGGTGTTGCATGGTGAAACTTTTGTTGCCCAAATGGGAGATGCGCGTCCACACATCAACGGTTTGGTCACTACCGCGCAGCGGCAGTTTGTAATCCACACAGATACGCGCCACGATCAACCCCAGTTCGGAAGCACCGCCGTCCCACAGGTTATGGTCAGCGAAGTAAGTCACCCGCGCCTGTTCCAGGTAGGTCAAGAAGCGGGAGTTGTTGACGTGTCCCAGCGTATCCAGATCACCATAGCGGATCTGCACGTCGGTGTGATAGCGATAATTTTCTGGTGTTTCAGTCATCAAATAATCCTTTTTCAACAGCATCATAAGCGATGATCGTGCCACTGGTGATGGTTTGCGGTGTGGCGTCTAATGCATCGGTCGGCAGATATTGTAACCTGTCCTCATCGACGAAAACCAGTACCTCCGGCAGGATGACACCCACGAAGTAACGCCCTTCCAGTGTCTGGTCGCCGCTGTCGTCCCCCAGTGTATGCACACCGATGCGCTCCCCGGTGAAGTAGATGATACGCTCGGCATCCAGCCAGCGCCCGTCGATATAACCGGTTTCGGCCTTACCCGTGCGCACACTGACCGGGTTACGCCCATCAGCATCAGCGCGGAACAACGTAAAAATGCCGGGGTCGCGCCGGTCGATGTAGAGCAGGTGCCGCCCATCCGGTGACCAGCGGGCGGTGATGGCGGGTATCGTGCCGATCTGTTCGGCGTCGGCGGTGGTTGCGTCGATGCGCCAGAGCGCGGCCTGCGGCTGCGCGGCGAGGTAGCTATCCGGTTGGGGGATGGCGATATACAGTGTGTTGGCGTCCGTCCACTGGGTCAGCGGATAAAAATAGTTGTGGGTGCCGGTGTTGATGGCGGGGAAAGTCAGCACGGGTTGTGCGCCTTCGGTGATGAGTTGCACCCGGCCTTCGCTGGCATTATCGCCGGGTTGCACCACACTGATCGCCCCACCCGGACCGACCACGAACGCGCCGCCCGGTTCGACGGCGGTCATGGTGCCGGTGGTGGCCTCCACGCGATAGAGGTCATCGGCGGGGACGAAGGCGAAGCCCTGCGGTTGCTGGGTGTTGTAGTAGAATGTCGAGGCATCCGCCCAGCTTGCCAGCAGAAAATAGACCGGCTCCGGCGTGATCTGGCGGTTGTTCGTGCCGTCCACATCGATCATCCAGAGGGTTTCGCCGGGCGTGGCGGCGGCATCGGTGGTAAGTTCACGGACGAAGTAAGCCACAGTCGCGCCGTCGGGTGACAGTCGTGCCCTGTAGATCGCACCGCTCGCCAGCAGGCGCGGTTCCGTATCATCCCATAGATAGAGCGCGTTACCGTCGTTCGTTACCTCGATCCATATGACGACGGGTGTATGATCGTCCGTCTGTGCTCCACTGACCGCCATCATCAGGAAGACAGCGACCGTTAACCATCTCAGCATGTGCGTTTTTCGTTTCCAATGCTCGCAAATCTCATCCCCTAATATAAACGATCACCGTATGCGGTCGCCAGTCGCGCTTAAAAGAGCTGTCCGTTTTCAACCGGCGGGCGTCATAACAGATTCGAGTTTGCCGATAAAATCATCTATACTATGAAGTAATCTACGAACGATTCGATTATGCATCAGCACCCAAGTAAATTTTAGGAGCAGACAAAATGGATTTAAGTATTTCACCGGAATTACAGGAACTTACTGATCGCGTGAGCCGCTTCATCGAAGACGAGGTCATCCCGCTGGAAAAGCACGCCCACGACGACCCCGATAACGGCATCCCGATGGCGATGGTACACGACGCCCGGCAAAAGGCCAAAGATGCCGGCCTGTGGGCACCGACCATGCCCCCCGAACTCGGCGGTTTGGGGCTGTCGCTGCAAGAATGGGTACCCGTGCTAGAAACCGCCGGACGCAGCATGTTAGGGCCACTGGTGATGAATTGCTCCGCGCCGGATGAGGGCAATATGCACCTGCTCAATCTGTATGCCAACGACGAACAGCGCGAGCAGTATCTCAAACCGCTGGCGGCAGGTGAGATCTTCTCCTGCTTTGGCATGACCGAACCGGCACCGGGCGCAGGCAGTGACCCGACCATGCTCAGCACGACCGCCACTAAAGACGGTGACGAGTGGGTCATCAACGGGCATAAGTGGTGGACGACCGGCGCGGGCATCGCGTCCTTTATTATTATCATGGCGCGGAGCAACCCTGACGTCCCGACCAAGAACGGCGCGACGCTTTTCCTCGCCCCGCTGGACACACCCGGTATTGAGTTGATCCGTCCGATCCCGCATATGGGCGAACCTGACCCCGGTGGTCACTTCGAGGTCAAGTTCAATGACCTACGCCTGCCGGATAGCGCCATTCTGGGCGAAGAAGGCCAGGGCTTCGCGTTGGTGCAGGCTCGGCTCGGCCCGGCTCGTTTGACACACTGTATGCGCTGGACGGGCATCGCACAGCGGGCGCTGGAGATCGCCACCGCTTACGCCAGTGAGCGCGAAGCCTTCGGCACCAACCTCGCCGGGCATCAGGCCATCCAATGGATGCTGGCGGACAGTGACATCGAACTGCACGCCGGTCGCTTGATGGTCCAGCAGGCGGCATGGCTGCTTTCCAACGGTGACCAGGCCCGGCGGGAGACATCCATCGCCAAAGTCCATGTCGCGGAGACGGTCAACCGTGTGCTTGACCGCGCCATTCAGATCTGCGGCGGGTTGGGCATCTCACGAGATGTACCGCTGAGCCAGTGGTACGAGGCGGCGCGAGCCTTCCGCATCTACGATGGTGCATCTGAAGTGCATCGCATGGTGGTGGCACGCAAGCTGATTAAGAAGCACGGTCAGCAGGTCCCCACTCGCGCCGCTGCGGATTAGCAGCACCATCTCACGATACGCCTCATCCCCGCCCTGACCGCTTCGGGCCACTTCGCGTGTAAAGTAGGGCAGGTTTCTACGGTTCTGTAGGGGATCACCGTTGTGTGTGCCCGCAGGCGCTCCCGTAGGCGCTCCCCCAGGCGCTCTCGTAGGCGCTCCCGTAGGCGGATACACCGGTCTGCCCCTACATCACGCGATTCCTTTTTCATTTGTCCATTAGGGGGTGGGGTTGAATCATAAGTCGAAATCTCAAACCTATGGAGTAATGCAACGTGCCATCTCTCAACCCCGTTCCACAACCCGACGGCATCACCGGACTCAAGGCGCTGCACGGCGTCATGCGGCGGCGCAGCATCATCGGGGCGCTGGAAGTGATGCACGCCGAAATGGGCGACGTCTTTCGCCTGAGTGTGCCCGGCTTCAACCCGGTGATGCTGGTCGGCCCGGAAGCCAGCCGATTTATCCTGGTGACGTCGCGTGATGACGTTCGTTGGCGCATGGAACGCGAACCAATTACGGTTTTGCTGCGGCATGGTGTGTTAGTCGAAGATCAGGAATCACACGATGCCATCCGCCGGGCGATGAACCCCGCACTACACCGCCGAATGCTGGAAACGTATGTGGGTTCCATGCGGACGTATACCGACCAGATCATGGCAAGCTGGCGGGACGGCGATACCTACGACATGCTCGACGAGATGCGTAAGATCGCGCTGCTCATCTTGACCGACACGCTGTTCGGCACCGATTTCACGCCGGAACTGCGCCGCTTGTGGCCTGGTGTGTTGCGGGCGGTGCGTTACATCTCGCCCGGTCCCTGGGTGCTGTGGCGTGGACTGTCGCACATTGGCTATGACGATAACCTGAAGATGATCGACGACTACCTGTATACCATTATCCGGCGCAGGCGAGAGAAGCCCGGCAGCACCGATGATCTGCTGGGGGCGCTCATCAGCACACCGGCGATGACCGACGACCTCATCCGTGACCAACTGATGACCATGCTCATCGCCGGGCACGACACCAGCACCGCGTCACTGGCATGGACGCTTTACCTGCTCACCAGCCATCCCGACGCGCTGCGTGGCGCGGTCGAAGAAGTAGATCGTGTGATTGGTGACGCGCCGCCGGGCTTCGAGCACATCCACGATTTGCATTTCCTCAGCAACGTGATCGACGAGGCGCTACGGCTCTACCCACCGATTCACCTCGGCTCACGGGTGGCGGCGGTCGATCTCGAATTCGACGGCTATCACATCGCCGCCGGGGAGCGTGTGCTGTACTCCATCTACCTGACGCAACGCCACCCGGCCTACTGGGAAGCGCCCGACGAGTTCTGCCCGGAACGCTTCGAAGCCGGGAAGCCCACGCCCTACAGCTATCTGCCGTTTGGTGGGGGGCCGCGCAACTGCATCGGCGCGGCCTTCGCCCAGGTGGAAAATAAGATCGTGCTGGCACGCATCTTGCAGCAATTTGACCTCACCTGGCGTGGTGACCGGGTACGTCCGTACATGGGCGCGACGTTGGAACCGCGCCCCGGTGTGCAGATCGCCGTGCGGCGGCGTTAGTCCGGGCGGGGTAGCGCGACGATCTGCGCGATTGGCCCGACGACCAACAGCCACATGGCAACATCCAGGCCAAACGACTCCGCGACCACGCCTAGCAACACGGGCAGCGCCGCGCCGATGACCCCGGTCGCGTTGCCCACCACCAGCACCGTGCCGCTCTGTTCACCCAGGGCGTTATAAAGCTGGCCCTGCAAGATGGCGTACCACCCGGCGTTAAACAGACCGATGATCCCCAACAGCACCAGCTTTGCCGTAAATGGCTCGACCAGCATCTGGGTTTCGTCCCATATGATAATTTTTTCGGAAGGTGTTCAGATCAGATTAGCCGGTGCAGCCCCCCAGCGATGCCAGCCCGACCAGCCACAAGCCGCCGTTGACGCCGCTCGCCGCCAGCGCCAGTGTGTTGTTATCCGGCGAGAGCCACATCCACGCCCGGTCGTCGATGGTCAGGTCAAGCGGCAGCTCGACCACATCACGCAGCGAGGCCGTCTCTTGATCCAGGCATTGCAGTGTCGGCACCCCATCCACCGGGCGGGCGATGTAAATATCCGCCGCGCTGACGTCTTCCCCCGGCACATAAACCGGCGCAGGCCAGTTGTTACCGGGCGGCTCTGCCTCGAACAAGAACAGCACGTCACGGGTGATGGTGTGGAACAGGTAATAACCCAGACCGTCCGATCCGTCGAACATAACCACGCTGCGCACACCATCCGGTGTGATGCCCGGTACGGTCAACGAGGGGGCGATGTTATAAATATCCGCGCTGATGCGCTGCCCACTGATGCTGGCGGTGAAGTAACGCACCGGGTCACCGAATGCGCCATAGTAATACGCCAGAAAGCGGCCTTCCGGCAACCAGGTGAAGCCCTGCAAGCTGAAGCGGGCCAGGTTCTCGTAGATCAATCGCTTGAAGGAGCCGTCTTCCTCGGCGGTCAGCAGTGTGTTGATGTCATCCTGATAGATGATGCGGTTGCCGGTTGGGGAGAAGGTCAGTTCGGAGCGGTTATAAAGTACCGGGTCTTCTAAGCCGAGTTGTAACAGCAGCGCCTCGGTCACATCGGGGGTGTTGGGATGGATGATGTTGGCCTGCTCATCGGCGGCAACGTCATAACGGAACCAATCCAGATTGGTGAAAACATCCCCTTCACAGCCGACACCGAAGCGCAGCGTGCCGGGGTCTTCCCAGGTGACGTTGACCACCTCACGGTCATCGACCACACGCACACCGTCCGGCAGGGGGGCGTCGTCCGCGCCTTCGGTCGCCTCGACGGGCACGGCTTCGACGAACGTCTCAACGCGCTCGATCTCGGTGCCCTCGTTGAAGAATTCCAGCCCTAGCTCGAACGTCTGGGACTGCCCCGGTTGCATGGTAAAATCCGGCAGGAGGCCAGCACCACAGGCATTGACCAGTGTGCCGAAGCCTTCGCCAAGCAAGATATCACCGGGGCCGTAGAGGTCGGCGAAGATGTCGATACCCCGGTAGGCGGTGTCGCTCTCGTTGGTGAGCGTCCCCTGCCCGACGCGCACCATACCCCTGAAGGGGTCGGGCCGTTCGATGTAGCTAATCTCCCCGACGACGAGATCGCCGTCGTCCTGGGCGATTATGCTAATGACGATCGGTAGGGCGAGGCAGCAGATCAAGAGAAATATTCGACGCATGACAATGTTAAGCATAGAGGTCGGCGACGGCGGCCTTCGCATCCGTAAACTTGAAGGTGTAATCACTCTGCTCTAACTTGATCGGCGGGGTGTTCTGCCCCTTCGTGAGCAAAACAGCGACCTCACCGAACGCCAGTTCAAACACGAAGCCGGGGGTCGGCACGAACGCCGGGCGACCGACCGCGCTCGCTGCCGCCTTGACGAACTGTGCGTTGGTCGGCGGTTGTGGCGCGACGAGGTTAAACGGCCCGCTGTGCCCTTCGTTTTCGATCAGGTAGCGGATGATGCGTACCTCGTCGTCGATGTGAATCCACGGGAAGGGTTGTTTGCCGCTGCCGATTGGCCCACCGGCGAACATCTTCACCGGCATCATCAGCGGGGGCAGCGCACCCCCCTCGTTAGAAAGCACGATCCCCGTGCGGATGATGCAGCGGCGCACCCCCATCGCTTCGACCGGCTCGGTGGATGCCTCCCACGCCTGGCACACTTCCGCGAGGAAGTCATCGCCGGGGCCGTGGTCTTCGGTGACGATGTCGGTGTAGGGATGGGTGCCATAATACCCAACCGCCGACGCTTGAATCAGCACGCCCGGTTTGGTGCTGGCCTGCTCCACCGCTTCGACAATCGCCTTGCCGACGTCGATACGGCTCTGCTTGATCGTCTTTTTGCGTTCGGGTGTCCAGCGATCCGGCAGCAGGCCATCACCGCTGATGTTCTCCCCGGCGAGATTGACGATGGCATCCGCGCCATCGACCAGATGCGCCCAGCCGTCGGCGGTCTTGGCGTCATATTTGACGAAATGCACCGTATCCGGCACGGGACCGTCCTGGCGGGGATTGCGGCTCAAAATATAAACTTCGTGGCCGTCCTGGCCTAAACTTTCTACGAGTTTGCTACCGATTAAACCGGTGCCACCTGTCACAATAACGCGCATATTTGGATTCTCCTTAATGGGGTGCAATGCTAATCAATTACGACTGTGGAAAGTGCGTGAATTTCTCCCAACGGCAAATAATCACCATCACCGACCGGCAGGCGTTCCGTTGGATCGTTTGGATTGTAAAGACCGACGATGAGTGAGTAATGAGCCGAGGGTAAATCGTTCGGGACAATCAACGCATGATTATCGACGATAGTCTCACCGGTCGCCCATGTCGAAGTCGGGCGTGTGTCCCCGGCGGGTTGGGCGTCACGCTGCGCGACCAGAAAGCCATCCGGCGCGAGCAATTGCACGAACACCTTATAGTTGACGTCAAGCGGTGTGTCCGTCGTCCATTGGAGCTGCAATTGCAGCACATCCCCGGCACGGATTTCTCGTGTGTTCAACGCGTAGCGTTCCAGCGTGATCGACTCTCCGAACGTGACCTCGACCGGCTCGAACTCGGCAAATGTGACCGGGGCAGCGTAGCGCACCAACCGCACATCGCCATACCATGTGCTCGACGCCTCGAATGCTTGTGTATCCAGCGTGTTTTCGACGATGCCGCTGGGGTCGCGCTCGCTGGTGCCCCACAGCACCGCAAAAATGCGCTCGTTGCCGGCGATGATCTGCTGCGTTTCGTTAAGTGTGGCGTCGTCGTCCCCACCCAGGCCGCGCGGCAGCGGATACACCGGCGTCTCACCGCCGTAATAATAACCGAAGACTTCCTGCTGGTTGGGCGCGGCGAGGATGATCGCATCACCGGGGCGTTGTTCGTCGTCGATCAACGCGGCGATGGCGCGGTAGTCGTCGCGCTGGTGAGCCGGGTCGGTGTAAAGTGCGTCGATGGTCGTGGCGATCTGCCCGAAGAGGATGGTGCTGGTCAGCACGGCGGCGACCTTCGGCACCTGCCGCAGCAACGGCGCTTTTCGCCGGACTTCGACATGCCACAGCACCCATACACCCCGCCCGATCCACAGCGCAAAGCCGATCTGCGCGGGCAACAGAAATTTTAAGTTCGCCTCACGGAACAGTTCCAGCACCAGAAACACGCCGACGGTCAGCATCACCCACACCACCGGCACCAGCGCCGCCCAGTGATACCACCGGCGGTCGGGGGACGCCTCACTCTGAGTGGGGAGTTGCAGCAGGCCGAACAGCAGAAGAAACAGCACGGTGATCGTGGTGCCACCGCCGACCGTGACCCCGAAGCCGAAATACGCGATGATGGTCGAGAGGGCTTCCGCAGCCGGGATAGGTGCGCCGGTGTTGGGCCAGTTGGTCACCTGATCGTAGGCGGTGGGCAGCCAGGGTGCGAAGATCGCCAGCGCCAGCACATTTGCACCGACATAATATCCCAAATATCCCAAATTCTTCGGGTGTTTATCCCAAATAAGGCCGATAGACCAGAGCAGAAACAGCGCCCCCTGCGCCAGCATCACAAACGGGAAGGCATAGTGTGTGTATAGCCCCGCCGCGTTGAGCAGACCCAGCGCCAGCGCCCAGCGTGGCTGTGACCTGCGTAGCAGATGCGCCAGCGCCCACATGGAGGCCACACCCCATAGCGCCAGCAGCGCATACATCCGTGCTTCCTGCGCGTAGTAGATGCTGAAGGTGTTGAGTGTGACCAACCCCGCCGCCACCAGCCCTGCCGATGATCCGTACAGGTGCTTGCCGAGCGCATAGGTCAGCGCGACGCTCAACAGGCTGGCAAACGCCGAGAGCGAGCGCAACGCGAACTCACTTTCACCGAGTAGATCATGCCAGATCGCCAGCAGCCAGTAATAACCGGGCGGGTGGATGTCACGGGCGGCGTTGGTCGCAATATCAGAGAAAGTGCGTGTGGCCTGTACGTAGGCGTTGCCCTCGTCGTGCCATAGCGACTGTGCCCCCAACAGATGAAAGCGCAGGGTCGCCGCCGTCAGTAGCAACGCCACCACCAGCACGCCGATGATGGCGCGACGGCTAACGGGTGCGGCGGTCATACCAGCAGGGGAGGTCGTCCAGTTCTTCTGCGATGGCGAGGGCGGCGGCTTGTGCATCACTGTGGACGCTGAAGCGCGTCAGCGGGAGGACTTCTTCGGTCAGCACGACATCGTTGTTGCGGAGTTCGTCGGTTTCCTCTTCTTTTTTGTCTTGCTCAACAACTTTATGAAACTTGCCATTTTTCAGATACAGATTGATCTGCGCTTCGTAGATGGTGTTCTTAGAGCCACGCCGGTTGACGACCTGCGTCACATAGATCGACTCAAGGTCGTTGCCGTTCATCCGCCAACGGGTGCTGTTCCCCTTAAGCGCGGCGACGGTGTGTTTCGCGCCGCTCACACGGATGCGGTCGGGCTTGGTGGAGATCTCATACAGGTTGTAGAACACGAACAACGTCAGCACGGCGGCGACGATCAACCCAAGATAGGGCAGTAGTTCCGGGCTGGGCAGCATCGTACCGGCATTGGGCAGCGCGAGGTCGCTGTTCAACGTGGCGAGTGACAGCAACAGATACATTGCGATCAGCAGCAGATACCACAAGATGCGGGTGACTTTGCCTACCAACCAGCGTGACGACCGTTTGAACTCCAATTCGCCGTTCGGGTCGCGGTTGAGCGCCCACATGCCGACCTCTAAGGGCATGTCAGGCAGCGCGGGCTGGGCAGTACCGGCACGTCGGTCACGCGGTTCAACCACGTTAAGCGGACTACCGAGAATTTGCGCCAGTGACTCCGCCGCGTCGCGTGCCAGGTCTTCAAATACGACCGGGTCGGGGTCGGGCCAACGGGCGATCTCGCACCAGCGGCTACCGCGTGCGGTCGCCAGGTCGGAGGCCAGCACCAGACCGAGATGCCAGGCATCGTCGTCGTTGGACCAGCCCAACACCACCTGCCAGACCAGGTCGTTGGTCAGCGTGCCGCTGCGGGGCAGTCGCCGTGAGGTCGCAAACGATGCCGCATAGCGGAAGGGGCGATCTGTGCGGGCTTCTAGCAGACCGCGCTCGTCGCCCTCTTCGTTGAAGGTAATCAGCCGCCACGCATCCGGGTGCGTTTCGATAATGAGATGTTCAGCAGCAGGGATTCTATTCATAAATTTTAGCCGTTATCCATTGGCGTTTCATAGAACGCTTTCGCCGAGATATTATTCCAGAGGTTTGGCGATCACACCAGACCGCAGGGATGAAGACGCAAGGATAAGGGGTGAAGATACAAGGATGACGGACAGTGACCGTAGGCCAAACATCACCCCCTGCACGCGCTCTCGCCTACACCCGAACCGTAAACGATTGCCGAAATGATGGTTACTCTCTCATGAAATCTATTCCGATGCTGCGGATCGTCTGTTTTTCGACAAGCCTGGGCACTCTCGGTCACTTCATAGATGTTCTGGTTGGTTCAAAATAGATTATAGCTCACTAATGCAAGCACAAGCTGAGTTGGGTGTACGAACGACCTGCCAGTGAGTCGTGTATTTCAGGCAAATTTGCCTATGTTCGATAAAAACAATCAGATAATCGCCTGTTTTCCCCTCACCCTCCCGTCCCTCTCCCACAAGGGGAGAGGGAAGCCAGCGAACCGACGGTTCGCACCGCCGCAGGCGGCATTTCCCCCTCGCCCCAGGCCGTAGGCCGGATGTGGGAGAGGGGGACAGCGACGCATGTCGCAGGGGGTGAGGG
>DAOTTX010000009.1:0-2006 GCA_034437515.1 Anaerolineae bacterium | reverse complement strand
TCATTTATTACCTTATACCAGCGTGGTCGTAGCATGTTTCCCCCCTTAGCGTGCGTTGTGGTTGGCGAGCAACGGCTGTTCCTGATTCAGGTTTGGGCGTGCCTTCACAATGTTCTCGTCAATAATCTCGCCGTCGGCAATCGTGATCTTCCGCCCGACACGCTCCATGAGGTCGTCGTCGTGCGTCACCATCAGGAAGGTTTTGCCCTCGTCCACGAGCTTCTGAAACAACTCGAACACGCGGTTGGCGGTCTTCGAGTCCAGGCTACCCGTCGGCTCGTCGGCTACGATCATCGGCGGGTCGTTCGCCAGCGCACGGGCAATTGCCACGCGCTGCTGCTGCCCACCGGATAACATACTCGGCATCTTGTGAGCGTTCTCCTCTACCTCCACCAGCGCCAGCAATTCCAGCGCACGCTCACGACGCTTACGCGGGGTATACAAGTTACAGAAATCCATTGGGAGCATCACGTTTTGCAGCACCGTGAGCGTCGGCAGCAGTTGGAAGAACTGGAACACCACGCCGACGTTCACGCCACGCCATGCTGCCATTTTACCCTCGGAGAAGTGGTGAATCGGCTGGTTGTTCACGACGATCTCGCCCGTTGAGGGGCGATCAATCCCGGTAATCATGTTGACCAGCGTTGACTTGCCGCTGCCGGACTTGCCGATGATACCGACAAACTCACCCCGATTGATGCTCAAGTCAACGCCTTTGAGTGCATAGAAGTCGCCAGCCTCGGTCTTATATCTCTTCTTGACATCTTGCAGCCGGATAAGCGGACCATCTGTTTGATACGGCTTGCTCTCTGGCTCTCGAAAGCTGTTAAGGAATGAAAACATGCGGCTGTGAACTCCTTCATCGAATCGGATCACTTTCATTGAAGCGCAAGATCAGAGAACCACCTACCGCCGACAATCATCAAACGGGTTGACTCGCGTCAGAAGACAAAATGACCCGTGTCATATACGGTTGTGGCGCAAATCAACTGAAGCGGTGACAACTGCAAATGGCAACTGCTTGAGTGCAACTGCTTTAATAGGACCAGTCAAAAAGAACATTGGAGATGACCAAATGAACAAGTTCACCTGCTCGCTTTTGTTGCTGTTATTCATCGTCCCTGTGGCTGCCACGATGCCAGCCCAGGCACAGGAATACCCATGTACACCCGGCGTTTTGCTATCAGCGGGGGCCACTGCCGCCTATGTGAATGATGTTACTGCCGATGTAGCGTCGATCACCAGCTATTGGCAGCAGACCTATCCCAGCGTATACGGCGGTGATTTTCCGGGGGTCTGTGCCACGGTGGAATACACCGTACCGGACATTCCCTTTGCCGAAACCTGCGGCCTAACGCCCGATAACGCCCGTATGAATGCCTTCTACTGCATCCCCGCAGAATCGGTCATGTGGGACGGGCCGGACTTCTTTCACCCGATTTACGAGACCTATGGCGATAAAGCCATCACGTACATCATCGCTCATGAATATGGTCATGCTGCCCAGTTCCTCAGTGGCAGTTACCCACCGGGACCACGTACGGTTAACATCGAGATTCAGGCCGACTGCTTGGCCGGGGCCTATCTCCAATATGAGGTCAACAATGGCTTAATGAGTACGGAGGAAGCTCTTGAGGTCATCGTGATCGCTGCTCAGTTTGGGCAATCTCGTTTGGGAACAAGTTGGATTAACCGCTCGCACGGCACATCTGCACAGCGGCTCGCCGCGTTACACACCGGGTTCGAGGGCGGCGCTTCCATCTGCCTGAACTACGAACCCGATCCCCAGGCAGCCGTTAACAGCCTCCAAGAACAGATTGAACAGCTAGACCTGAACATAGATGAAGAGCAGGTCGAAGCGTTGCAGGCAGAAATCGATCAGCGCCTGAGCAACCTGGCAGAAGAATTAGATATAGATGAAGAGCAGGTCGATGAGGTACAGGAAGAAGTGCAGGAACGGCTCGGTGAGTTGGCAGAACAACGCGCAACGCAGGGTCCACGCCGCC
>DAOTTX010000008.1:0-1715 GCA_034437515.1 Anaerolineae bacterium | reverse complement strand
GTTGTCCCCACGCCCGTGGGGGTGAACCGGAAATACCCATCCTCAAATTCTAGGTTTTGCAGTTGTCCCCACGCCCGTGGGGGTGAACCGGGAGCGCAGGAGATGATGGAGGCGATGGGGCAGTTGTCCCCACGCCCGTGGGGGTGAACCGTGGAGATGCTTCACCCCGGCAGCCTTACTATGCGTTGTCCCCACGCCCGTGGGGGTGAACCGGATGGATTCACGCTGGCGGATGCATCATCGACGTTGTCCCCACGCCCGTGGGGGTGAACCGGAAGAATTGCATCCCGATTTCCCGTTCGATGCGTTGTCCCCACGCCCGTGGGGGTGAACCGTTGAGAGAGAGAACAGAGCATCTAGCTAAAAAGTTGTCCCCACGCCCGTGGGGGTGAACCGCAATACGCGCCGGATGAAGGAGACCAATAGATGTTGTCCCCACGCCCGTGGGGGTGAACCGAATTCATAGACAAAAAATCTGAATCTACATACGTTGTCCCCACGCCCGTGGGGGTGAACCGGAGCCAAATGCGGCATCAACCTCCTCATCCCTAGTTGTCCCCACGCCCGTGGGGGTGAACCGAGATCAACGAGCAGAACGGCCGGCACTATTACGTTGTCCCCACGCCCGTGGGGGTGAACCGCCGTAGCGGTAGAAACCCTCCGCGTTGGCCATGTTGTCCCCACGCCCGTGGGGGTGAACCGCCGCCCACGACCCCGAACGCCACGTCGACGACGTTGTCCCCACGCCCGTGGGGGTGAACCGGGGATCACTGTCAACAATTCGAGCGTCGTCTGGTTGTCCCCACGCCCGTGGGGGTGAACCGCCCTAACGCACAACGCAACGCTATCGAAGAGGGTTGTCCCCACGCCCGTGGGGGTGAACCTTCCTGAGCCAGCGCCTCCTTTGTCTTCTATAAGTTGTCCCCACGCCCGTGGGGGTGAACCGTGTTGAAGAAAATCCTTGGCGATGTTAAGAGCGTTGTCCCCACGCCCGTGGGGGTGAACCGTTCGACATCTTTTACACCACATCGTTCACACTCGTTGTCCCCACGCCCGTGGGGGTGAACCGCGATGAACAGCGTCATTGAGCGACTTCGGTCTGTTGTCCCCACGCCCGTGGGGGTGAACCGCAGAAGGCGCGCCACAAGCGCCACAACTACAGGTTGTCCCCACGCCCGTGGGGGTGAACCGCAGGCGTGTAGGTCGGTCTGGGCGTCGGTGTCGTTGTCCCCACGCCCGTGGGGGTGAACCGCCAATTTGGCCTCTTGCAGCCAGGCCGGGCACGTTGTCCCCACGCCCGTGGGGGTGAACCGGGCGCGTTGCCGACGGTGACGGATGAGGAGTTGTTGTCCCCACGCCCGTGGGGGTGAACCGTGATGGATAATGAGGATGGACGTGTTCACCCACCGTCACCGGAAGGTAGGCAGGGGGTTACCACAACAAGGTAAACACCTTGTTTTGTTTCAATTTCTCCACTGCGCACAGCATATTGCCTAGTGCGAACCTTAACAGAGACATTGAGTTGCACAACTGCCCTGAGTTCTAGGTAGCCACTTGTGCAGTGGAACTACACAGAGCAGTTGGTCCCTCGCCCTCTCGGTGTCGGACGCAATATGACCCATGCCGGCCCGAGGTGAAGTTGAGTTCAGCCAGATCTGCTCCGAGGTTGGACAAGTGTTGCTGTGATCCCTTCTTGTGCAGAAGCGGCAGCAGCG
>DAOTTX010000007.1:0-1501 GCA_034437515.1 Anaerolineae bacterium | reverse complement strand
GAACAAGCGCAGCCCGGCGAGGTCGTCACATTCACGCACATCCTCACCAACACCGGCGAAGTTACCGACACCTTCGATCTGACGCTCACTGGCGAGTGGGGCACGCTGCTCACGTCCACGCCGCTCACGCTCACCGTCGGCGCGACGGCTACCGTGCAGGTGGAAGTCGCGGTTCCGTCAGACGCGGTCAGTGGCACGGTCAGCAGCACGGTTATCACCGCCACGTCGCAGCTTGATTCCAACGTCTTCGACAAGGTCACCAACGTGATCACCGTTGGCAGCGCTTATCACAACGTCTATCTACCCTTGGTGATCAAAAACTAGCAGGATCGTTCTATAAAACAGCCCGCTTGCGTCTCGAAATCGCAAGCGGGCTGTTTGCCTTTATCGTCGGGTTCATAGCATATTCTCACCCCACATCTCTTGCTTCTAACTCACACCGTAATATGGACACGGGATCGCCTTTCCATAATCCGATTCCGGCACATCAAGCACGACTGTGCCGTCGCCCCTGCTCTTGACGCTTGTAGGTCAGCAGCGGCGCCACGCTGCGAACGCTGCCCCACCTTGCCCTCCACCGGGGGAGCGTGTGCCGTTGATGGCCATTGCTTGACCGGTGGTTTCGATCTTTGGATGAGGGACAAGGGGTCGAGACGAGGACATTTCATCGTTTTGCGATGCGCCAGCCCTCGGATTGTCACTGTTGTTTCCACACCCCCACCTTGCCCACGCATCCCACGCTCGCTACAACCCGCAAGCGACCACTGTCTGCCGCAGCATAGGCAGGCGGTGAGGTTGCAGTGTTTCTACCATTGGCGTGTCGTTGATGTCTACACCGATGTTTTCACTGATGTTTTCGCCTTGCTCTCCCACCGGGGGGTGCGTGCACCGTTGATGCTCATTGCTTGCCCAACGTTCTCTTCCTTGGATGAGAGACAAGGGATCAAGCGAGGGCATTTCATCGTTTTGCGGTGTGTCCGCCCTTGGATCATCACCGCTGTTTCCACACCCCGCTTGCGCACTCCCTCACGCTCACCGCAACTCGCAACCGACCAGTCCGCCGAGGTACAGGCAGGCAGTGAGGTTGCGGTGTTTCTACCATTGGCGTGTCATTGGTGCTTTCATTGCTGCATCACCTTGCTCTTCACCGAGGGGGGAGCGTGCGCCGTTGATGACCATTGCTTGACCGGTGTTATCATCGTTGAAGAAAAGCCAATGGATCGAGCCGAGGACATTTCATCGTTTTGCGGTGCGTCTATCCTCGGATTATCACCGTTATTTCCACTGCTGTTTTTCCTGCGGTTTCAACAGTCCGCTTGCTCACGTATCCCCACGACCCGCAGGCGGCCAGGCAAATTGCTGTCTGCCGAGGCACAGGCAGGCAGTGAGCTTGCACAGCGCCCACTGCTGGATGTACAGCGTACCGATCACCGGCATGCTATCCGTCGCCTCCCCCTGCTAACGCCGGGGTGTTCTCGGTGTCCTTCACAGGGGGTTTCCA
>DAOTTX010000006.1:0-13400 GCA_034437515.1 Anaerolineae bacterium | reverse complement strand
GGGTGTGGCTACTTTGTATTTGAGAATGGGAGTGGAAAGACAGCGGTGATCTCGGCAAGATGGAGGTTCAATGACCCATTAGTGAGAGATGCACATGTCTTCCGTTGAAAGTGTAGCGCAAACAATCCGAACCGAAATAGAGAAACTTATTGGGTGTGGCTACTTTGTATTTTGCCTATTTGAGGGTAATCAGGTTCTTGGCGGTACAGCTACAAGATAGCGTGGTTGCGATTTTTGTTACGACAAAAATCAACACATGAGCCATAGAGAGCTGAAATGAACTTATAGATTCGCATTTCTGCGGCTCAAAATGTGCTAAATTGGTTCAAATTTTACCGTCCACGTTATTGTGGAGTGTTACCCAGTGGGATAATACCGTAACATATTGACGATAAAAGTATCAATGCACGTTTGACGTTATACTGGCATACGGCAGCAGATACCTCTCCTCGGCGAGACGCGGCGCGGCCCACCTCACGGCAGGGACTGCCAACTGCCGGTTGCCGGGTCGCCCTGGTGCAGCAGCGCGACGTTACCTCCACGCCCGGTGACCGCCAGCATCCGCCCGGTGTTGAACAACAGCGAGGACGTGGTGCCGCCGGTTTCGGTCGTAGTCGCCCAACCGAGGCGATCTCGCACACCCGGAATGGTACGCCAGACCTTACCGAAGCCGCGCACCGGTTCCAGCAGACCTTGCGGTGGCGACTCGCCGGTGCTTTCCGGGTCTACGGCGGCGTCGAACGTATCCGGCACGCGCTGGTAGCTGCCGTCATTGTAGAGGATGTAGATCACACCCGGCGAGTCGTTGACCCACGTCATCGCGCCGCGCTCAAAAGGTTGGTACGCACCACTCAGCGACGCGATGACCGGCGGAGACCCGACCGGACAGCCCAACTGATTGGCGGCGGTCGGGTTGGCGGCGAGCGCGGTACCGAACGCGCCCGGCGCGGCATACTGGCAATTGCCGGTGACCGGGGTGCCGGGTGTCGCCGCCGGTGGATTGCTATCCGAGAGCAGTGTAGGTGATGGCGGCTGATCGGCAACGAGCGTGATCTGCGTCCCGATGGGCGTCAGCGTAGGCGCACGGACGACAAACTCAGTCGGCAGCGGCGTAAACTGCGCGGCGAGTTCCACCAGACTATCAAACACGCTCGGCTCCGGCGTGGTGGAAGGCGTCAGCGTCGGGGTATAAGTGGGCGTGTCAGTGATGGTGTTGCTTGGTGTGACGGTCAGCGTCTCGGTCGTGGTCGGGGTTAGCGTGGGCGTCCACGTCGCGGGGAGCGTGCTACGCCCGTCCGGGGTAACTTCGGCGGTGGCTTCGCCGGTGATGGCCTGCGCGACCGCCGTCGTCGGGGCTTCAAGCAGCGTCGGGAAGGCACGGGGGGCGTCGTCGTCCGCGCCGCCACAGGCCGCCAATAGAATGCACAAGCAAAAGATCAAGTAACGCATAATAGATTATTCCTCATCCATAACGCATTAATTATAGCGACTTTGTACAGACCATGCGTTAGGGTGTTTGTACCATCGGGCAGAAATTCGGATTTGTGGTATCCTTTGGAGAAGATTGTCCAAAGACATCAAGGAGGGCGCTGGTATGCGCTATCTGATTAGCTTTTTGCTTATCATTGGGCTGGTTGTCGCCGCCAGTGCACAGGAAGATGACGAGGTCGAGTTCGACCTGCCCATCACGGAAAGTGTGACTTACACCATCCGCGCAGGCGATACGCTGGATACGGTCGGGGCGCTGTTCGACGTCAGCGTGGAATGTCTGCGAGAGACGAACGACCTCTCGCGTTTTGCCATCATCCAACCCGGTGACCCACTGGTGATTAGCATCGACTGTCCCGCTTACGCTGGGGCGATGACTGTGCGCTTCCCGCGTGAAGATGCGCCGGAAGAGACAACGTTAGGCATCGATGAAGTTCCTGACCCGATGTCAATCACAGATATTGAACCGGTTGAGATCATCATCGTTGATGATGAAGCGCAAGACACAGACGACATCGACGATGAAATTGAGGAAGTCGTCGAGGAAGAAACCGAGGAGATGGCGCAAGAAGAGGCGGATACCACGCCAGCGGTCGGTGGTGGCAGCGGGCAGATTTACACGCTGGAATACGGCGACACGCTCGACCAGATCGCGCAGGAATTCAACGTGTCGCTGACGGCGATCCTGGTCGCCAACGAGATCGAAAACCGTGATATTCGCGATCTGCAACCCGGTCGTGAGATCCTTATCCCGGCGGATGCGCCCCCTTATGGGCAGGCACCCGCACTTAACGCGGATGGCACCGGCAGCGGCAGCGCGACCGCCAGCGGCGGCGGTTATGTGGTGCAGCGTGGGGAAACGGTCGATGGCATCTCGGCGCGGTTCAACGTGGATACCGAATGTGTGCTGGAAGCCAACGAGATCATGTTCCCGCCCAGCCTGCGCCCCGGCATGGTCTTACAGATTCCCTCAGATTGCCCGGAATACAGCGGCTATGATGTGGTGCCACCGGAAGCCCAACGCGAAAGCTAGATTCAAAAAGGACGTGGCCCTGTGACCACGTCCCCTGATGTGTGTTTATTCGTGCAGCCAACTACGGACGGCCTTTTGTGCCTCCGGTGTGTCGATATTTGCTAACGCACGGAAGGCGGCGATGCGGACTTCGGCGTTGTTATCCGCCAGCACTTCCTTGAGTTCGGGCACCATGCCTTCAGCACCCAGCCGACCGATAGCCTCCGCAGCGAAGCGACGCACACCATCATCGACATCCAGCAGGGCGGCGGAAAGCGCACGTAGCGCCCCTTCGTCTTTGCCGTTCTCGCCGATTTTACCAAGCGCCTTCGCCGCTGCCCGGCGGACGGCCTTCTTTTCGTGGCGCAGCGCCCCCGTCAGCCCTTCGACGGCGGGCGAGCCGATGTTAATCAGCGCACCGGCGGCGGCGGCGCGTGTCCAGATGTCGTCACCATGCAGCGCATCCAACAGCACGGATACGGCGCGTGCGTCCGCGATGCGGCCTAACGCCTTCACGGTGATGAAGCGCGTACCGGGGTCGGCGCTGTACATGATCTCGATCAAAGACGGCACCGCGGCTGTATGCTGATGTTCGCCGAGGGCTTCAATTGCCTGGGCGCGAATCTCGTCGTCAACATTTTCTAATTCTGCCATCGCTTTCTGGATGGCGTCGTTTGTTTGGGTCATTACGATACCTTGCTTTCCTGGGGGTCAATTACACGACATACCTTATCACACGATTGTTAGAGTCGCATCTGATAGCGGAAAGCCAATTATGGAAGAAAAAGCCTTACAAACACTCTTTGAATTGTTCAAAGACACGGACGTCACCCCGGAGACCATCCGGCAAATTTAAGCGCAGGGGGTCATCAAGACCTATCATGAAGGTGTCACCCTGTGTCACGAAGGGCAGATCGAGGAGACACTTTATATATTGCTTGAGGGACAGGTCGATATTTACCGCTTCCAGAACGGCGACTATCACATCATCGACCACATCAAGCCGGGCAAAGTTGGGCACGGCAGATCGGCAAGGCGTTAGATGCCTGCAAATCAATGGTGTTGGTGCTCAGTTCAAACGCGGTCGATTCGGAGAACGTCGAAGACGAGTGGAATTATTATCTCGACCAGGGCAAGCCCATCATACCCATCCTGCACGAGTCGTGCCACATCCCCTACCGGCTGTATAAATTGCACTATATTGACTTTGTTCAAGTGGATTACGAAGACGCGCTGGTGCAACTTGTGGCGTCGCTGCGGCCGACGGCCAAGCCCGATCAAGATTGATCTGTCGTGATGAGTTCGATGAAAGCCCGCTCGTGCCGGTCAAGAGCGTGCGCGTCTTCGGGGTCAGGTTGTCGATCGATGACAGCGTTGAGTTCATCTTGAAGATAGGCTTCGATCACCGCCGGGTGGATGTAATACTGGCGACAGACTGCCGGCGTTGTTGTTCCAGATAAGCGACGAGCCGCTTACGCTGCTGTGCGGTGCCGGAGATAATCATGCGCAGCACGTCGTCGAATTTCTCGTTGTCGGTCGATTCGATGAATAGCCGTTTGTAATCACCCCAACCGAGGATGTCAAACCACATCGCAACGCGGGCCTTAAAGGTCGATTTTGCCAACTGCCACAACTGCCGAAAACTGACATCGCGGTAGCGGATCGCCGCCTCGTTGGTAAAGCCGCTCGGCAGGGTCATCAAGCGCATCTTGCGTGCTTCCAGCGGATGGCGTTTGTCACGGTCTCCGTAGATCTCACCGATAGCATCCAGCACATCGCGGTAGGTTGTCCCGGCGTCGGCATCCGTCGCGTGGACAATCAAGCTCAGTGTTTCGGCGTACTTGCTGGGGATAGCGTTCCAGCGACACTCAAAGCCGCCGAAGTCCGCTTCGTAAGTATGGTTTTCGTCGTTGTGTAGTTGATAGAGACTGTCGGGAGCCTTCAGTAGTCGGTCGGCCTGCATCAAGCCGCCGCCGTTGAACAAGGCCTGCTCGTAGTTTTCCGAGACTTGCAACCGCGCCACCTCGATGTGATACCCGGCGGCGACCACATCTTCAATCGGGATCAAGCCGACGCGCAAATCCATATCGAAGGACTCAGCAGCGAGACGGCGCGTGGCGAGTAATGTCTCGCGTGCCGCTTGCGCGAGCTGCGGCGGGATAAGCACCGACGCCCCATCCCCACCGAAGACGAACGGCACATCGTACCCTGCGGTGCAGTTTAAGAGGGCGGCAATCGACGCCGCCGCAATCGAGTTTACCGTCTTGTAGCGCCCGTTTTCGATTTCTTTAGTCGAGCCGGCGACATCCGTCAGGGCGATCAGCCAATCGAGCGGCGCATCGTAATAATTCGACGCATCCGCTGCTGCTGATAGACTATGTATAGGTGGGATTTGCTCGTAAAATGAGGGTTGCGCTGTCATATGACTATCACTCGCTCACGATATTGTTACATTATCTTGGATCAACTTAGCGTTCAAAAGTTGTTTTCTCATGAGCAACGGATAGGTCTTTGTGGTGAATCACGAATATCGAGCGGTAGCCCAAAGTACGGCGAGGGGTCAAGCGTATTGCCTAACTGTGCTTCGTTTTTGAAACTGCCGTCTTCGTCGCTTTCGACGATGCTCATGTGGACGTGCAGGCCAATCGCCGGGCCGCTGCCGTTGTATTCACCCTGATAGCCCAACAGCGTCCCCTGTTCGACAAAGACCTCGTTCGTACCGGGCGGGAAGGCCGGGGCGACGAACGACTCCGTCCCGTCACGGCTTGCCATGTGCGTGTAATACGTCCAGACCGTGCGGCCCGGTCGCAGGGGGTCGTCGTGACGGATAATCACGGTTGATTGCCAGTCACCCAAACGGGAAAGATAGCCGTCATACGCGGCGACGACCGGCACCTCGCCCGCTTCGCCGTCACCGAAGATGTCAATGCCGGTGTGCCGCCGCAGGATGTTATAGGGGCGGGCCGGGTCTCGCCACAGCAAGCCGATGAAACCTTCAGAAGGCAGCAGGAAGGGTGCATCTTCACACGGGGTCTGCCGGATGGTGGTGAGGGCGGTGCGGCTGTCCGGTTGCTGGAACCAGCGTGCGATGTAGTCGTTGCTGTTACTTTGCATCTGCTGGTAGATGACATATGCGATGATCCCATTGCCGACCAACAGACACAGCCCAATCAAAAGCAGACGTTTTCGGCTCATGAGCATCCTCTACGGTCAATTTATAGTTGTAAATCAGTTAACAAAAAATTTCTTATTACGAACTTTTATTCTTCTATAAAATGCTTGCTTACTGAACGCCCATTGGACTATGCTAGGTTTATGAAAGGCGTAAATTTTGTTACGCTAATGTTAGTGTACAAAGCATACATCATACTTTATAGAAAAGTCTTTACACTGTCTAGCCGAGATGACATAGCATTGACCAATACTAACTTAATGATCGTTAGCATCGGCGCGACGTTAATCACGATCGTTGCCTATTACGCAAGTGCGTTGGTGTTGTTCATGATTGCTGTACTCGTCATCACAGCCACATTGTATATTCAATATCGCATCTTTCAACCATCGCCGGATCAAACGATGGATCGAGAAATTCGCACAGTGGTGGAAGCGGCGCAAGATGGTTTCTGGATCATCGACAAGGAGACGCGCACCACCTACACCAACCGACAGATGGCGGCGATCATGGGGCGTACCCGCGACGAGATGATCGGTAAAACGTTATTCGAGCTGATGCCCGAAGAACTTCATGATAGCATCGAGCAGAGTTTCGCGGAACGCCAGCAGGGAATTTCCAGCCAAACGGATTTTCTAATCCAACGTCCGGATGGCACCGTCCGCTGGACGATTTCTTCTGCCAGCCCCATTATCAACGCGGTTGGTGAATTTGAAGGTGCGGTCGCCATGTTTACCGACATCACCGAGCGCAAAAATGCCGAGGAAGCCCTGCGGCAAAGCGAATGGCGTATGCGGATAGTGCTACAAAACATGCCGTTGATCGTGTTCACGTTGGATGCCAACGGAATCTGCACGTTTTCCGAAGGCAAAGCACTGAATTCACTGGGGTTCGAGCCGGGTGAATTCGTCGGTCAAGCCATCTATGATTTTGCCCCACGCTTCCCGGCAATCGACCAGATGATGGCGCGTGTCTACAACGGTGAGACGATACAGCAGGAAAGCAATGTTGAGGGGAACCGACTCATGACGATTATGGAACCACTCAAAGACGGTAAGGGAGTCACCGGTGTCATCGGGGTGACGGTCGATCTCAGCGATCGCCACCGGGCGGAAACAGCCCTGACCACCAGCGAGAAACGCTACCAACTGCTGTTTGAGACGGTTGATGACATTATTTACATGCAAGATATGAACGGCTACTTTACCCGGATCAACCCGGCGTTCGAGCGTTTGCTGGGTTACGACATCAGCGATTGGATAGGCCGTTCGCTGACAGAACTCATCCACACGGATGACGAACACTTCCACACGATGACCGACCGAGTCTTAAATGGTGAGAGTGTGCCGCCCTTCCCGGTGCACTGCCGCACAGCAAAGGGCATTTACATGACGTTGGAAGTCAGTCAACATCTGCTGGTAGACGGTAAGGAAATCATCGGATTGATGGGCATTGCCCGTGACATCACTGACCGGCGCAGTATGGAAACCCGCACCCTCGAACTGGCGCTGGAACGCGAACGCCTGACCATGCTGAGCCGGTTCATCAAGGACATCTCGCACGACATCCGCACGCCGTTGAGCATTATCAACTCCAACGTGTATCTCACGCTGCGTAAATTTGAGAAGGGACGCCCTGAAGACTTACACAAGCATATGAACATGATTACACGCGAAGTCAAACAATTGACCGAACAACTCGATAACATGCTGACGGTCGATAACCTCGGTCACCGCAGGGCCAGTGAACATTTTTATCGGGTCGATCTCAATCAAATGGTACATGACCTGGTCAAAGAACAGCACACACTTGCCGAGCAGAAAGCACATACGCTGGATTTCGTTCCGTTGGAAGCGCCGTTGTACTGCCAGGTAGATGCGCTATCGCTCAAGCGGGCTTATCGTCATGTGTTGTTGAACGCACTCAATTACACCCCGAAGGGCGGGCACATCAAAGTCTCAATTAAACTGGAAGCCGACGAGGTTTATGTCTGCATCGAGGACGATGGTATCGGCATCAGTGACGCGGAACTCGAGCAAATCTGGGAGCCGTTCTACCGGGCCGACGCTGCCCGCAGCCACGATACCGGCGGCATGGGGTTAGGCTTGAACATCTGCAAACTTGTGATGGATGCACATCACGGGCGGGTCAAAGTAAGGAGCAAACCGGATGAAGGGAGCGCATTTACCCTCATCATTCCGTGCAATTCATCTACATGAGCGGAAAGTTAATACGAAAATCATACCGTTTTCAGAATTTTCTCTTACAACAACGTTAAGCGCCTATCGCCTGAAAACGGAGCCTGCTGTGCCTGATGAAGATTTTAAACGTACCTATCTAGAGAGTATTCGCGACAAACCACCCGACCACGCTCTGAGCAAGTTCACTGCCGACTTGCACGACCCGACACAGAATCTTTACGCGGGGCTACGCTACTTGCTGAATTTCATCGAACAAGAAAAGCCCATCAGTGAGTTTCGACTCAAGCAAGTGAAAGACGACCCCGAAGCGGTGATCGAACTACGCGGACACGCCGCCATGCGCGTCTTGCTGCGAGCACTCACTCGCCACGCCGGGCACTCCCGCGATCTGGTCGATACACTGCTAGAGTACGATATGCTCCGCTATGATGCCGAGGACACCGACGATCCACCGGGATAAAATTCAGTTTCGAGTTACACGCACAAAATTCGTTTGCGAGCTTGCAAAGCAATGATTGACATCAAAACCTTTCGTGAAGCATACAATTTACCGGCGGCGTTCGGGGTGGCACACTTTGAGCCGAAAGACTTCACCGGCCTCGCGCAGATCGACCGGGCCGGCGATGCCCTTCAGCAGTTGCGGACGGCGGTGGTGGCGGCGATCCCGGCGGCACTGACCGTAACCGAACTCCCCGGTGTATTTGACCATCTGGCGCAGGTCTTCCGGCAGACTTTAAAGCGCATTAATCCGCAGGTGAACTTAAAGCAGGTCGAGATTGATTACGCTGTCGATGGGTTTGAAGCCGTCAACGGTATGGTGATGTTCGCATTGATCCGTGCCCATGCCAGCAGTGCCACAGCGCCGGATTTCGACGCTATCTACCGGCAGTGGGTCACCGAGAGCGAACGTATCTCCGCACGGGTGCATCTATATGACGATTGGCGGGTGCAGATCATCAACGATGCTTACGGACGTGCTGGTCTGCTGGTACATCTCGATGATGAGACGACCGTCCGCGTGCGGGATGCGACACTCGCGTGCCCGGCGGCAGGATTCATGTATGGAGTGATGAAAACAGTTGCCGAATATGTTATCATCGCACTTGATAACAAATAGAGAGGAAAAATCCATGACCGAGCAACCGATCTGGCGTCAGGCCATTAAAGACAAAAGTCATCCGCTGCACCGTGCGGCGTGGATGCTGTTCAGCCCGTCGTTCAACGTGAAGCATGTCGCCAAGCGTTTGAGCGACCAGCGTGAAGAGGTCATTGCATTTTGTTATACTATACTCGACCATAAGGAATTGTATGTGGAAGGTAGCCTGGGTAACGGTGTCGCCCCCATCCACGCGGTTGAACTGTTCGGCCACTGGCAGGTGACAGAGGCCGTCCCGCTGTTGTTCGACATTATCGAAAACGAGCATTGGCAGGCTGTTGTCTGTGACCGTGCGATCTCAGCCCTTTGCAAAATGCCCCCTGAGATCAAACCGGCGGTGATCGCGTTCGGTGACACCCACGAGCTTGATGGGAAGATCACAGCGTCGTCCATACTGTCGTACATCGCCCACTATGATGATGAGGCGCTGCAATGGACAAAAAACCTGCTGGAAAAAGTCGAGCGTGAAAACGACATTGTTTTTCTCGCGGAAAACCTCCTGCACATCGACCCTGTGCGCGGCGCCGATGTACTCGAAACGTACCTGAGAGATCAAAAGGACGAATTATCGCATGACGGCCAGAAGCGCATCCGAATCTACATGAAAGACGCCAGAGAAGGCAGGTGGTTACGGACTGAAGCGCCTCAACCCATCACCTAGATGTCAATATCGGCCTCTATTCATCTTAGGTAGGACTTTCGCTTGAGAATCTCAGGACGGTTCAGAAAAGCTCAAATCTCTGATTTTTGAACCGTTAAAACCCTTTGTGAATATCCTGAGCGAAAATCCTATTAGGGCAATCGCATGTGGATGAGTTTGGTATCATACTGCTAAAACAGGAGTAGTTTGACAATGTCACATTCGGCGTTTGAGTCGAGATCGTCGTGATGGGCGCGATTATCAAGATGCTTCAACACCAAAGTGATGGCATCGTTGGTGGAGAGTTGCGGTAAAGGCATCGTAGCTCGTAGTGATTCGGTCAACATCGACGCTATCCCCGGACGTGACAAACAGTGGGGCCGTTCGATGGAAATCCCGGTGATGTTGGATCGTCTACGTGCCGACGCTTACGGCGACCTCAGCGACGGCTGGCCTACGAGTGCCCGATGCACAAACAAAAACGCGGCCCCGTAGGACCGCGTCTTCGTGCCATGGAGGATACTAGATGTCGAGATAGAGTTGGAACTCGTAGGGGTGTGGGCGCATACTGACCGCGTCCGCTTCTTCTTCGCGCTTGTATTCGATGTAGCTCTCGATAATGTCCTCGGTGAAGACACCGCCTTCGAGCAGGAAGTCGTGATCTTCTTCCAGCGCGTCGAGGATGGCGTTCAGGCCGCCACGCGGGACGGTCGGGGTTTCGACATTGCCTTCGTAGAGGTCAACGTCTACCGCCTCACCGGGGTGGATCTCGTTCTTGATTCCGTCCAGACCGGCCATCAACAGCGCCGGGAAGGCGTAGTAGGGGTTGGCGGTCGGGTCAGGGAAGCGCGTTTCGATGCGCTTGGCCTTCGGGCTGTTCAGGTAAGTGGGGATGCGGATGGCTGCCGAGCGGTTCCGGTTGGAATACACCAGATTGACCGGTGCTTCGTACCCCGGCACCAGACGACGGTAGCTGTTGGTGGTCGGGTTGGTGAAGGCCATCAACGCGACCGCATGTTTGAGCACCCCACCGATGTAGTAAAGCGCGGTTTCGCTCAGGTTGGCGTACCCATCGCCATACATAAGGGTGTCGCCGTCTTTCCACAGGCTCTGGTGCACATGCATCCCGGAGCCGTTGTCTTCAAACAGCGGTTTGGGCATGAACGTCGCAGAAAGCCCCGCACGCGCCGCCACATTCTTGACGATGTATTTATAAAGCAGCAGTTGATCCGCCATTTTGAGCATTGGCGCATATTTCATGTCGATCTCGGCCTGACCGCCACCGCCGACCTCATGGTGATGCACCTCGACTTCGATACCGCATTCCACCATCAACTTGACCATATCTGCACGTATATCGTGCGTCTTGTCGTTGGGTGGCAGCGGGAAGTACCCCTCTTTGATGCGGTTGAGGTAAACCATCGACGGGTCGTTTGAGGCACTGTTCCAGAACCCCTCGTTGGAGTCCACTTCGTAGTAGCTGCGGTAGGGATTGACTTCGTAACTGACGTTGCTGAACATGAAGAATTCGGCTTCTGGCCCGAAGAAGGCGGTGTCTGCGATACCGGACTTGCTGAGGTAAGCCTCCGCCCGTTTGGTGACACCACGCGGGTCACGTCCGTAAGGTTCACGGGTGATGGGGTCGTAGACATCGCAGGTAAACGCGAGCGTCTTATACTTAAAGAAGGGATCGATAAACGCAGTGCTCAGGTCTGCCATCAAAATCAAGTCAGACTCGTTAATCTGCTGAAAGCCGCGCACACTCGACCCGTCAAAGCCGAAGCCATCCTCAAACACATCTACGTCGAGAATGCTGACAGGCATACTAAAATGATGCACCACGCCTTTCAGGTCGGTAAAACGAATATCGACTTCCTCTACATCATTGGACTTGATCCACTTGAGCAGAGCGTCGGACGATTCCTTTGCGCTATCCGGTGGGACAAATTCTGGCATCGTTCAATTTCCTTTGTTCAATGTCACTAGAGTGTCACAGATCACTAATTATAGAAATCTAAACAGGCCATCGCTCTACAAAAAATCACTAAAATCACACTGATTTCGTTGTGACGAGTCACTAAAACGGAGAATCAACAGACTTATACCGGAACTCTATTGTACAAACCTACTTATGGCGGAACGACGCAGCAGATTTTCTCGTCTCATGATAAACTAACCATACTGTTCATATCTTGTAACGAAAGGACCGTTTTATGCGGCGTCTTAGCGTAATGATTGCGGCGTTGATGTTGGTTCTAGCTTTCGGTGTGACGGCGTCTCAGTCGTCATCCGCCCAGGGAGACAGCCAGGTCGTCCACGTCGTCCAACCTGGAGAAAATCTCTATCGTATCTCGCTCCGGTATGGCGTATCTATCGGTGCGATCCAGACCGCGAATAACATTTCCAACCCGAACTTGATCTTTGCCGGGCAGCAGTTGATTATCAGCGGTGCCAGTGCGCCACCGCCGGATGATGGCGGTGATGATGACGGTGGCGACAACGACGATGGTGGCACACCTTCGACTTACACCGTGCGCTCCGGGGATTATCTTTCCGCAATTGCGCGGCGCTTCGGCACGACAGCGCAGGCCATCGCGGTTGCGAACAACATCGCCAACCCGAACTTGATCTTCCCCGGTCAGGTCTTGCAGATCCCCGGCGGCACGGTGACCCCGCCCCCTGATGACGGCGGTGATGAAGATGATCCGCCGGTCGTTAACCCGCCGCCGCCGCCGAGTGGTGGTTTCGCCGTCGGCGCGCACGTTCAGAGCTTTGAGCCGCTTGGCGTGATGCGCGACACCGGCATGACGTGGGTCAAGAAACAAGTCCGCTGGAGCCAGGGGCAAGACACCGGCACTTCTGCGAACTTCATCCGCACGGCGAAGGATGCTGGCTTCCAGATCGTGCTGGGTGTGGTAGGTGACCCAGGACAACTCGGTGCGAACCGGGCGCAATACATCCAGGACTACGCCAACTACTTGGGGCAGGTCGCCGCACTCGGCCCGGATGCCATCGAGGTGTGGAACGAGCCGAACATCGACCGCGAATGGCCCACCGGGCAGATCAGCGGTGCGGCCTACACGGAAATGCTACGGGCATCGTACAACGCGATCAAAGCCGCTAACCCGAACGTGCTCGTCATCAGCGGCGCACCTTCCCCCACCGGCGCGGAGTCGGCCTTCCCCGGCAGCGTGGTCAACGATGACAACTTCTTGCGGCAGATGCGCAACGCAGGCGCGGCGAACGTGATGGACTGCGTCGGCATCCATTACAACGAAGGCGTCGTCCCGCCGACCGCCCGCAGTGGTGACCCACGCGGCAACAGTAGCTACTACACCCGCTACTACCCGGCGATGGTCGATGTGTATTCCAGTATCTTCCCCGGTAAGCCGTTGTGCTTCACCGAGTTGGGCTACCTGACGGGCGAAGGCTTCGGGCCGCTGCCTGCCGGGTTCACCTGGGCGGCAGATACCACCCTCGCCGAGCAGGAACAATGGCTCGGTCAGGTCGTGTCATTGGCACGCGGAGACAGCCGTGTCCGGATGCTCATCGTCTGGAATATGAACTTCTCACAATATGAAGGGGATCCGCAGGCCGGTTATGCTATCATCCGACCGGATGGTAACTGCTACGCCTGTGACAACATCCGGGCGGCCTTAGGGTAGGCGCTTCGATCATAAGCGGTTTCAGGGGGCTGGAAACGTCCAGCCCCCGACTCGCGGCGTTGATCG
>DAOTTX010000005.1:0-20545 GCA_034437515.1 Anaerolineae bacterium | reverse complement strand
GGTATGCGCCTGCAAGCCTTTCATCACGCCCAGGCTGCTGGTGCAATCCGCCGCGAAGATCAACGGGATGCGATCTTCATGCAGTTTGATGGTCGCCGCAAGCGCGTGATTCACCGCGACGACCGAATCATCGTGAGCGGCAAAATTCGGCAGCACGTTGAACCAGGGTGCATCGAGTGCCGCGGCGATGCCGCTATGCTGCATGACTTCGACTTCGTCGCGTCCGTCGATTTGTTCACCGACGAAATAGGGCACACCGATGCAGACGTAATTCGGCATGGCTTAATACCCTGGGATGCGCAGAGCTTGCCCGGCATAAATCAGGTTCAGGTTCAAGATGCCGTTGGCGCGGGCCAGTTCGTAGACATCTACATTGAAGCTCGCCGCAATCGCGAAAAGCGTATCCCCTGAGCGGACATGGTAGAAACCGTTGAACACCTGGCGCACCGGCTGGACGATCACCGGTTGTTGTGGTTGCACGACGACCGGTTGCTGCGGGGCGACAATCGGGCTGCCGACGGCGGTCGTCGGGATTTGCAACACCTGCCCCACGCGGATGCGGCTGGGGTTGATAATGGTGTTGATCTGTCGCAATTCATCGACGGTGGTGTTGTAACGGGTGGCGATGTCCGAGAGGCGGTCGCCGGGCTGGATGGTGTAAGTTGTCACGGTGGCGCTGACGTTGCTGCCCGGTGCCGGGATGATGATCTGCTGACCGGGGCGGATGCGGCTGGGGTCGATGATGCCGTTGCGGGCGGCGATGGCCTCAATGCTAGAATCATAGAATGCCGCGATGCCTTGCAGGTTGTCGCCGGGCTGGACGGTGTAGACACGCTCTTCCTGGGCGCTGGCGGCGGCGACCAGCAACAACATGGTCATCAGGATCAAAAAATGGCCTGGGATGCGCAAATTCTGAAACATTTCTCCTCCTCAAGAGTGGGTAGCGGATGATAGCTCCTCACTATTATAGCCCTATTTTCGTCATTATAGCCCTATTTTCGTCGTCCTGTCTGAGCATGTTGGTAGAAACAAACTTCGCATTCTGGTAGACTACGCCAATTCATGAGCATAATCAGGAGAATCGACCATATGCACAGCCAACAGGCTTACGACATGATCGAACAGACAAAAATCGTCGCCGGGATGCGGGGGGCGTTCGCACCGCCGGTCGCCTTAGACGTCGCCGAGGCACTGATGGATGCCGGCGTAACCTGCTTTGAACTCACCATGAACTCCGAGCAACCCATCGCGGCGATGCAGGCCATCAAAGCGGCTTATGGTGATAAAGCGTGCGTCGGTATGGGTACGGTGTTAGACCCGCAAACTGCGCAGCGCGTATTAGATGCCGGTGCGGATTTTGTCGTCTCCCCGGCCTTCCAACCGGAGGTCGTACAGGTCGTGCTGGATGTCGATATACTGGTCGCGCCGGGTGTCATCACACCATCAGAAGCGGTCGCGGCGTGGGGGATGGGTGTCAAGCTGTTGAAGTTGTTCCCGATTGGGCCGCTCGGTCTGGATTACTTCAAAGCGGTGACCGGCCCGCTAAACCATATGAAATTTATGTGCAACGGTGGCATGACGGCGGAAAATGCCGGTGAATTCATCGGCGCGGGGGCGGTGGCCTGTGGCATGGCAAGCTGGCTGACCGGCAAGGGGACGTTCAACCAAGATGTAATCGCCACTCGTGCCCGCCAACTTCACAGGGTGATTGACGCCGCACAGGGCAAACCGCGTACTATTTAGAAAAGTTTACCTGCGGTAAATAATAGTCCTCGAATGTTAAGGATAGGGTTGAATGTGGGATTTTTTGTCATCGGCTGTGGGTTAGTGTGGTATAATCGCCGTGAATACCAGAGGGCGAGCAGCAGGGTAATGAGTGGATGTTTTGGGGTGAGTATCGGCATCATCTGGATAGCAAAGGGCGTCTCATCATTCCTGCGCAATATCGTAAACGTCTTGCAGCCAATGCGATCCTCACGCGGGGGATCGACCACAATCTCGTGATTTATCCTCGTGATACCTGGCAGACCGTCGTCGAGCAAATCAGCGAGATGCCAATCACCCAACCGACCGGGCGTGCGCTGCGACGGTTGTTATTTTCTGGCGCTGTGGAACTCTCAACCGATAAACAGGGACGGGCGCTGATCCCGTCATATTTGCGTGAATACGCATCAATCAACGGTGAGGTGATGGTAATCGGTATGGAAACGTTCATCGAGTTGTGGCAGCCGGAAAGCTGGTATGAGACGATTGAAGACCTCTCTCGTGAACTCGCACTTGCTGACGTCTCCCTCAAATTACGCTTATGAGCCAACATCATATCCCCGTATTACAAGCGGAGATCCTCGCCGCGCTGGTGCCGGAAGGCCGCACGGTCGAACGTGTCATCGATGGCACGCTCGGCGCGGGTGGGCATACACGCTCACTGCTAGATGCTGGCGTAGAAACCGTGCTCGGTCTTGACCTTGACCCGACCGCGTTGGCAATCGCCGGGGACGCGCTGCAACCTCATGGTGACCGCGCCAGACTTGCACACAGTAGCTATGCTGATATGATCGAAGCAGCCCGGCAGATTGGTTGGGAATCGGTCGATGGTATCTTGTTGGATCTGGGGGTGTCGTCTATGCAGCTTGACATCGCCGAGCGCGGATTCGCCTTTATGCAAGATGGCCCGCTGGATATGCGCTTTGACCCGACCGGCGACCGCCCGACAGCGGCGCAGATTATCAACCATTGGGGGCAGGCCGAACTCGCGGACATCTTCTATAAGTACGGCGAAGAACGCCACAGCCGTAAGATCGCCCGCGAGATCGTCAAAGACCGTCCGTTTGAGCGCACCGGCGAACTCGCCGCTTTCATCGAACGGGTGATGCCGGAACGCCACAAACTGCGCATTCATCCGGCGACACGGGTTTTCCAGGCTTTGCGGATCGCGGTCAATGACGAGTTAGAAACCGTTGCGCGTGTGCTGCCGGAGGCGATCTCGTTATTAAAACCCGGTGGTCGGCTGGTGGTGATGAGCTTCCACAGCCTGGAAGACCGCATCGTCAAACGGACGTTTAAAGATGCCAGCACCGAAATTGCCTCTCCGCCGGGGATGATGCTGGAAGAAAAAGCGGCGACCGTGCGTTTAATCACACGCAAGCCGATCATGGCGGATGATGCCGAGATCGAACGCAACCCACGCAGCCGTAGTGCCAAACTGAGAGTAGTCGAGAAAATATGAGCGATGGCATCACGATCAAATTGGATTGAACACGCGCTAAGAAATTCACAATGGCAGCCACAGCGACAGGTGGTCGCGCTGGCGACGTTGGGCTTCTTCATCGCGCTCATCCTGGGGGCGCTTTATCTGACGCAGGTCGCTTCTGAGGCGACCACCAACCGCCGTCTGGAGGAATTGCTCGACCAACGGGACGATCTGGAACGCATCAATGAGCTGATCCGCGTGGAGATCGCCCAGCAGACCAGCCTCGGCAACCTGCAACGCCGGGCGGAAGAAATGGGCTTCCAACTGGCAGATGATGAACAGATCATCTATCTCGTTGTGGAGGGCTACCAACCGCAGCAACCGGAGACCGTCGCACCTGTCGAATCGCTTGCGGACGGAGACGACGCGGGCATTGCCTACAACGAGACATTTACCGGCTGGCTGGAACGCCAATGGGACAGCTTTATGGGATCCATCGGGGGATAGCAGATGCAACCGACACAGAATGTTTCTATACAACAGGAGATGGTACGCCAGCGGCTGCCGTTCGTCATCATGGCGGTGTTGGTGATTTGCCTTGCGCTGCTGCTGCGGGTGATCTCCTTCCAATTTGAGCAAGACCCGCGTGTGCGCCGGGAATTTGCCGCCGTGCGTGATGCCAACTCCGGCAGTGTAGAACGTTTTGAATCCGACCGGGGCGAGATTTACGACCGCAACGGGCAACCTCTCGCGGTGAACACGCGCAAATATCGGGTTAGCATCAGCCCTAATCTGATCGCCGGACGCCGGAGTGAGGTGGCTGCCGACCTCGCCCGTATCCTCAACGATCCTGAACGTGACGAGCTGTTCATGTTCAACTTGCTTGACCCCGAACTGCGCAACGTCAACCTCGGCGTGGTGGAGCCGGAAGTGTGGCGAGAGATCAACGCGCTCGAACTCGATTTTGCCATCACCGACGAGCGCATCCAACGGCGTTTTTACCCGCAGGAAATTTACGATAACAACACCCTTGCCGCGCAGTTGTTAGGCTTTGTCGCCGGTGAGGGCGAAGGCTCACGCGGGTACAACGGCGTCGAAGGCTTCTATGACTTCCGGCTGGCGGGGACGGTGCGCGATCAAGAGGTGAGCAACATCCCGTTTGACCTGCCGGAAGACCCCAACGCGCTCGACGCTGGCTCGACACTGGTACTGACCATCGACCGCGATGTGCAGTATCTGGTCGAAACTGAACTGCGCCGTGTGGTAGAAGAAAGCGGCTCTCGTGGTGGTCACATCATCGTGATGAACCCGCGCAATGGCGATGTGTTGGGGATGGCAGCCTACCCGACCTACAACGCTAACCTCTACTACGAATACGAGCAGGCTACGCTGCGTAACCCGGTGATTAGTGACACCTACGAGCCGGGGTCGGTCTTTAAGGTGATTACGGTCGCCGCCGCGCTGGAAAGTGGCGCAATCGGCCCCAACTGGACGTATAACGACTCCGGTGTATTCACCATTGGTGGGCGCAACATCTACAACTGGGATCGCAACGCTTACGGTGTGATGAGTGTGACGGACGTTATCGTCAACTCGCTGAACGTCGGCACGGCGACCGTCGCCGTTGAAGAAATGGGTTGGGAATCGTTCTATATGATGCTCGACCGCTTCGGGGTTGGTCGCCGCACACGCATCGACCTCGAAGGCGAGGAAGCGGGATTGATCCGCACACCCAACGATCTGACCGGCACCTGGAGCGAAAGCGACCTGGCAACCAACAGCTTCGGTCAGGGCGTATCGGTCACATCGCTGCAAATGCTGACCGCCGTAAACGCCATCGCCAATGACGGCACCATGATGCAGCCGCGTCTGGTCTATCAGGTGGTGGATGGTGACACCATCAGCCCCTCGCGCCCGACGGAGATCTCGTCGCCCATCTCAAAGACGACGGCGGATCTGGTCACCGATATGATGGTTGCCGCGGTGCGCAACGGCCTCGATGAGGACGCCCGTGTGCCCGGTTACAGCATCGCCGGGAAGACCGGCACCGCGCAAATCTGGGGCGGGGTGGATTGGATACCCAATCAATTTATTATGTCGTTCATCGGCTTCCTACCAGCCGATGACCCGCAGGTGAGTATTCTCATTATGCTGGAGCGTCCGACAACCGCCCGCTGGGCCAGCCAGGTGACCGCACCGGCGTTCGCACAGTTGACATCACGTCTGGTCACGCTGCTGGAAATCCCGACGGATGAGGTGCGCTTGCAGCTTGCCGCACAGGGTGTGGAGTTAGGCGAATGACTGATGGGTTATCACTGGCGCTGACGGTCGGTTTGGTCACGTTCATCCTGGGTGTGATCTGGGGTGGGCCGTTCGTTGAGATTCTGCGCCGCCTCAAGATGGGCAAGCAGATTCAAATCGAGCTTTCAGAAGGTCATCAGAAGAAGGTCGGCACGCCGACCACCGGCGGCATCATGATTATCATCCCGGTGGTGTTAATCATGATCGCGCTAAACATCGCCAACGTCGTCCGCACGGGCAATGGGTTGAGTACGTTCTTGCCACTGTTCGTGCTGGTGGGGTTTGCCGTGCTGGGTTTCATCGACGACCTCGAAGGCATCCGCCGGACTCGTGGCCCGGTCGGGACGGGCATCTCGCCGCGTGCCAAGTTCATCGGTCAGGTGATCCTCGCGGGGACGGCCTCGGCGATTATCTCACTGTTCGATGGCGGGTTCTCGTTCTCGAATCAGCTTTACATCCCGTTGATGGGGGTGACGATTGGCCTCTCGCCGATATTTTTCATCCCGATTTCGATTTTTATCATCATCGGCACCTCGAACGCGATCAACCTGACCGACGGCCTCGATGGACTGGCGGGCATCATCTCCGCGAGTGCGTTTGCCGCTTACGGTGTCATCGCCTATCTGCAAGGGCAGATCTTCCTGGTGCAACTCTGCTTTGTGATCGTCGGGGCGGGGTTTGCGTTTTTGTGGTACAACGCACATCCGGCGCAGTTGTTCATGGGCGATACCGGTTCATTGGCGCTCGGCGCGACGTTGGGCACGGTCGCCGTGATGACCGGGCAGTGGGTGTTGTTGCCGATCATCGCCATCGTGCCGGTCGCGGAGACGCTCTCCGTGATCCTACAGATCGCCTCCGCGAAGTACAGCCGACGCTATCTCGGTGAAGACCGACGCATCTTCCGTATGGCACCGTTGCACAACCACTTTGAATTGAGCGGTTGGAGCGAAACGCAGATCGTCCAACGCTTCTGGCTGATCGGGATGCTTTCCGGTATGGTCGGTGTGGCGCTGGCGCTGATCTGAGCTACGTTAAACTGTAAATCAAAAGGATTTTTACCGTATGTTTTCTATGCAAGGCGATATTCTCGCTGGGCGGCAGGTATTGGTGATCGGCTTTGGTCGCCAGGGGCAGGCATTGGCACGCTGGTTGCCGACGGTCGGCGCACGGGTGGTCGTCAACGACTCGCGAGATCAAGACGCGCTCAAAATTGACCCGGCGGATTGGCCCCGTGTGAACTTCGTGTTAGGTGGGCACCCGGAACAGTTGCTCGAAGGTACTGAGCTGGTCTGTGTTTCCGGTGGGGTGCCGCTGGATATACCGCTGGTCGCCGAGGCGAGAGAACGCAACATCGCCGTTACCAACGACGCCCAGCTTTTCCTCGAACGCTGCCCCGCGCCCATCATCGGCGTCACCGGCAGCGCCGGGAAGACCACCACGACTTCGCTCATCACCGCCATGTGCAAACAGGACGGACGTACAACATGGGTCGGCGGGAACATCGGTAAGGTGCTGCTGGATGTGATGATGGGCATCCGTCCCGATCATCAGGTGGTGATGGAACTTTCCAGCTTTCAACTCGAACTGACGCACACCAGCCCATCGGTCGGCGCTGTGCTGAACGTCACCCCCAATCACCTTGACCGGCACGGCACGATGGAAAATTATATGCGAACCAAAGCGCACATTCTCGCCTTTCAGGGCGGTCATGATCGCGCCGTGCTCAACAAGGACGACCCCGGTAGCCGGGCGCTGGAAACGGTCGTGAAATCCGACCTTTTGTGGTTCAGTCAGTACGAGATGGTCGCGGATGGTGCGTTCATGGTCGGGGAGCGTTTGATTGTCTCCGGTGCTGCCAGCCCGGACGGATCACCAAATGTGATCTGTGCGGCGGATGACATCCCGATGCGCGGTGAGCATAACGTCGCAAATGTGCTGGCGGCCTGTGCGATTGCCGGGGCGGCGGGGGTTGCACCGGCGGCGATGACGGCGGCGATCAAAGCCTTTGAGCCGGTACCGCACCGCCTGGAGACAATCCGCAATATCGAAGATGTGACTTACGTGAACGATAGCATCGCTACCGCGCCGGAGCGTGTGGTCGCCGCGTTGAAAAGTTATGACGAGCCACTGATTTTGCTGGCAGGCGGTGCGGATAAAAAGCTCCCCTGGGATGAGATGGTCGCGCTGGCGCTGCACAAGTCACGGCATATCGTCGCCTTCGGGCTTGCTGGTGATATCGTGGTCGAGACCGCGAAAAGGCTCACCGGCGGTAGGACGGATCAGGTCACCCGTGTGGAGACCCTCGACGAAGCCGTCGAAGCGGCGGCGAAGCTGGCGCAACCTGGCGATGTCGTGCTACTTTCCCCCGGCGGCACCAGCTATGATGCCTATAGCGACTTCGAGGCACGCGGTGAGCACTTTCGTCAATTGGTGATGGCGCTATAATTGTTATAGACAGTTTTCGATAGGTGATCGGATAACCGATGGTTGAACGACCCCTTCCCCCACAATTCATTGATGACGACGTGCAGATGCCGGTTCGTCCGCAAGGCGACCGCCAGCGGACTGGCGTCGTGCAGGTGCCGCAGAAGAAAGAAGAAGACCTCACCCGCTGGCGCACTTTAGATAAACCGCTGCTGGTGATCCTGGTGATGCTGCTGGCGACCGGTGTTGTGATGGTCTTTAGCGCGACGTTTGACTACAGCCTCGCGGAATTCGGCAGCGAAACCGTGCTGCTGCAAAACCACGTTCGCAACCTGGTGATCGGCACGATTGCGATGTTCGTCTTTTCTCAGCTTGACCCGCGCATCGTGCGGCGGCTGGCGGTGGTCATCATGTTGATGGCGATCAGCTTTTTGATCGCGGTGTTGTTGTTCGGTGATGACACCTTCGGGGCGCGGCGTGCGTTGATTGACGGGCGCTTCCAACCGGGGGAGTTCTCCGAGTTGGCGATTATCATTTATATGGCGGCGTGGCTTGGTTCTCGTAATGTGCGGGTGCGCAGTTTGACCTATGGCCTGATTCCGTTTGTGGTGCTGGTCGGGATCGTAACCGGCCTGGTGATCGCCCAACCGGACTTGAGTACCGCGCTGGTCATTCTGCTCACATCGGGTACAATGTTTTTCCTTGCCGGTGCGGATATGCGCCAGATCACCGCGATTGGTGTCGCGTTTGCGATTTTAGCGGCGGTCGCGCTGCCGTTCTTGCCGGATTATGTCGATGATCGCGTTGATGGTTGGATCGAAGGCATCAGCGACCCGACCGCGACCAGCTATCACATCTTTCAGGTGCGTATCGGCTTGCAGTACGGTGGTTGGGCCGGCATCGGCCTGGGGGAAAGCCAGCAGAAGTTCCTGGCGTTGCCCGCCCCCCACACTGATAGTATCTTCGCCGTTATCGGGGAGGAACTTGGCGTGGTCGGCGCGGGGGGGGTGATCGCATTGTATATCGCCTTTGCGGTGCGTGGTTTTCAGATCGCACGAAACGCGACGGATGCGTTCGGCGCGTTGATGGCATCCGGCATCACGATCTGGATCGCGGCGAAAGCACTTTTAAACATCGCGGTGATGACCGCGCTGGTACCACCGACCGGGCTACCGCTGCCGTTTATTAGTTTTGGCGGGTCATCGCTCGTCGTGCTAATGGTCGGCATCGGCTTACTCATGTCGATTCAACGTCAAACCATGTTGCGCAAAAACTCGCCAGAACGGAGGGTCAGTGTTGCGAATTATGATCGCGGCAGGTGGAACAGGCGGTCACGTTTACCCCGCACTCGCCGCAGCCGAGGCAGTACGCCAGCAGACGCCTGACGTCACGTTGCATTTCGTCGGCACGGTCGGCGGCTTTGAACGCCCATTGGTGGCAAAGGCCGGTGTGCCTTTTGAGTCCCATGACGAAGTGCAGGCCGGGCCGATCCATGGGGTGAACCCGCTGCGGGCGCTGGCGAGCATCGCTAAGTTAGTGCTCGGTACGCTGCAAGCCTTTCGGCTGCTGCGCCGCTATAGACCACAGGTGATCTTTTCTACCGGCGGGTGGGTCAGTTTGCCGGTGGCGTTGAGTGCGTTCGTGTTGCGGGTGCCGCTGCTGGTCTACCTGCCCGACCTCGAACCGGGGCGGACGATCAAGCTGTTGCGACACTTCGCCGCGCAGGTCGCGGTGACCGTGCCGGAATCGCAGCAGTATTTCACGCCGGGGCAGACGGTCGTCACCGGTTACCCGCTGCGGGCGGAGATCCGCATGGCGACAAATGCAGCGGCGCAGGCGCACTTCGGCTTCGTGCCGGACTTCCGCACGCTGTTGGTGTTCGGCGGCAGCCGGGGCGCACGGGCGATCAACATCATCATCGGGGATACTCTGGCGGCGCTGCTGGAAGCGGGGATGCAGGTCATTCACGTCACCGGCACGCTCGACTACGAACGCACGATGGCGCAGGTCGGTGAACTGGCGCAGCACCCGAATTATTATCCCTATGCCTACCTGCACGGGCCGACGATGGGGTTGGCGTTCGCGGCGGCGGATCTGGCAGTGTGCCGGGCGGGAGCCAGCATCTTAGGGGAGTTCCCCCATTTTCGGTTGCCGTCGATTTTGATCCCGCTGGCCTATAGCTGGCATTATCAGCAGGTCAACGCGGATTACATGCAAACACACGGCGCGGCGGTGCATCTCGATGAAGCAGACGCCGCCGACCAACTGCTGCCGCTGATCCTCGAATTATTCGACGACCCGGCACGATTAACGGCGATGCGAGACGCTGCTGCCACCATGTCACAGACGGGCGGCGCGGCGAATATCGCACAGGCACTGGCGCAACTGGCGCGAGAAGGCGCATGATTCAACTCACGGTATTTATGTGGTCGATGGCGGCGTTGTTCGGCTACATCGGTTTTACACGCGGCTGGAATAAAGAACTCATCTCGACATCGGGGGTCATCTTAGGCTTATTTGCCCTTTATGAATTCGATGATGTAATTAACGATCTGCTGGTAAACTTGCCCGGTGACCAGAACTTTGCCATCCGCACCGCAATTTTTAGTATTGTGGTCTTTTTCGCCTACCAGACCCGCGCCATCATCGGTGAGGACGTGGAAAACCCCGGCGAACGCGATGAACTGCAAACGAGCATCCTCGGTGCGATTGTCGGCTTCATCAACGGCTATCTGATCTGGGGGTCGATCTGGTCTTTTATGGAATCGACGGGGTATCCGCTGTCCCCTTACGTCACCCGCCCGGCACCGGGCACTGCCAGCGCAAACTTTATCGACAATCTGCCGTTGGCGGTGCTGGGCGGCAGCGATGGCAACCTATTAGCGGCGGCGGTCATTGTGTTATTCTTGATCGTCCTGATCGTCATCTAATAATGAGGGGGAGAATGGCATGATCCAGCTTTATTCACTCATGTGGATTCTCGCAACTTTCTTCGGGATGCTGGGCTTCATCCGAGGGTGGAACCGCGAAGTGGTCGCGCTGGCGGGTATCGTCCTGGGGATGTTTGCGTTGTTTCAGTTCGATGCCCTACTGCGCGGCACGTTATTGCTCACAGTGTCGCGCTCACAGGCGTTCATCGTCCAGGTGGGCATCTTCCTTGCGATTGTCTTCTTCGCCTATCAAAACCGGTCACTCATCGCGGATAATCCGACGGATCGCCTGTCTCCGCAAGAGAGCATCCTGGGTGGATTTGTCGGCTTCATCAACGGTTATATCATCGGTGGGACGCTATGGTATTTCATGGACATTAACGAGTATCCATTCGATCCCTACATTCTGGCCCCGGCGTTGGGGTCACCCACTGCGGAACGTATTGATTATATCCCGTTAGTCTTTATGAGTGGCGGCGTCGGCGGTAGCGGAGATTTACTGCTGGTGCTGGTGGTCGTGTTGTTTCTCATCGTCATTATCGTCCTCTGAGTGATTCGAGAAGTTTATGCAGTTTAAAGACGGGCAACACATCCATCTGGTCGGCATTGGTGGCTTCGGCATCTCCGCGATTGCGCGTGTGTTGTTGGAGCGCGGTTTTAGCATCAGCGGCAGTGACCAGAGCAGCAACGCGCTGACGCAAGCCCTCGCGCATGATGGTGCCACCATCTACGAGGGGCATCAGGCGGGCTACGTCGAGGGGGCGGATATGCTGATTGTCTCATCCGCTATCCCAGACGATCACGTCGAAGTGAGGGCAGCCCATGAGCGCGGCATCCTGGTTTGCAAGCGCCGGGACGTGCTCGCCGCGCTGACCGAAGGCTACCGTGTGATCGCCGTCGCCGGGACGCATGGTAAGACCACTACAACTTCGATGATCGTGCATGTGCTGCGTGAAAACGGCCTCGATCCATCGTACATTGTCGGTGGTGTGATGATGAACACGGGTAAGAACGCCGGTGTCGGCACGGGTGAGGTGTTCGTTATCGAAGCCGACGAATATGACAATATGTTTCTGGGTTTGCGCCCTGATGTGATCGTCGTGACCGGGGTCGAGTACGATCACCCGGATTTCTTCGAGTCCTGGGTGACGCTGCGCGATACCTTCCGTGAGTTCATTGAGTTGTTGCCGCAAGATGGTATTCTCATCGGCTGTGGGGACGACGCCACCACCGAGTCATTACTCAGCGAGCAAGAACGCCGATCCTATACCCACCTCGCCGCCGGGGAACCGGCCCGCACGGTCATCTCCTACGGCGTGGATTTTCTCGATTTTGTGGATGTGTTGGGCTGGCATCAGCACATTGACTCGGACGGCTACACCTCCTTCGATTGTGACACCGAGGGCGGTCTGTTCGGGACGCTGGCGCGGGTGCGTTTGCCGCTGGTCGGCAAGCATAACATTCAGAACGCGCTGGCGGCGATCACTGCGGTGAATGTGCTACGCATCACCGTGCCGGATGCCGCGGCTGCGCTTGAGACGTACAAAAGCACCGGGCGGCGCTTTGAGGTGCGCGGTGGTACAGACAGTCTGACGGTCATCGATGATTACGCCCACCATCCAACCGCGATCAATCTGACGTTAGAGGCGGCGCGGATGCGTTACCCGGAGGCGGCGATCTATGCGGTGTGGCAACCGCACATGTTCAGCCGTACCCAGCGCCTACTGGATGACTACGCGACGGCCTTTAACCATGCGGATAGCGTGATCGTGACGGACATCTACCCGGCGCGAGAAGCCCCGATCCCCGGCGTGGATGGTGCCTCGGCTGCGGCGGCGATACACCATCCATCGGTGCAGCATATCGGCGCGTTTGATGCGGTCGCGGGTTGGCTGGCGGAAAATACGCCTTCTCCGGCGGTGGTGGTCATCATGAGCGCCGGCGATGCGCCCGAAATCGGTGTGCGTCTGTTGGAATTAGCCGGATGGAAAAAGTAATGATCACCCCGTTAGCACACGCGCTTGGCGTTCAACTGCTGCGTGATGAACCGTTGGCGAAATACACAGCGGCACGCATCGGCGGCCCGGCGGATTGGCTGTATGTCGCTCGTGGCTCGGTCGAGGAACTGAGCACGGTCGTTCAGGCGGCGTGGGCGCAGGGGATGCCGGTACGTGTGATCGGCGGGGGTGCGAATGTGCTTGTTGCTGATAAAGGCGTGCGTGGCCTGGTCGTGGTGAACAGGGTCGCGCAGGTTGTGTTCGGCGAATGGCACGAGGGGCGTACCGCATCCGCGACGGCTGGTGTCAACCTGACCACCTTCGCCAACAAATGCCAGAAGCACGGCCTCGCCGGGATGGGCTGGGCGGTCAGTGTGCCGGGGACGGTCGGCGGGGCGATTGTCAATAATGCTGGCGCACATGGCGACGATATGGTGGCGTCGGTGGCTGATGTGGTCGTGCTGGAGCCGGACGGGCCGAAGCTATACACCGTAGACGACCTGGCCTACGGTTATCGCTGTTCGACGCTCAAGGCGCGGGATGACCGGCGCTTCCTGGTGTTGCTGGCGACGTTCAAACTACCGCCTGATGACCCGGCGGCGATCAAGGCACGTATGGTAAAATTTAAAGACCATCGTAAGCGCACCCAACCACCCGGCGCGAGTTTGGGCAGCATCTTTAAGAATCCGCCGGGGGATTATGCCGGTCGTTTGATCGAGGCGGCGGGGCTGAAAGGGTATCGGATCGGTACGGCGCTGGTCTCGCCCGTCCACGCGAACTTCTTTCTCAACGATGGGGCGGCGAACGCGACCGATTACCGCGCGTTGATCGATCATGCACAGCGCACGGTGTACGCGCAGACCGGCATCTGGCTGGAAACTGAAATCGAACTGATAGGAGAATGGTCATAGCAGACGGGGTTTGCCGTTTCGTAACCTCTCCTATAGTATGGAAGCAAATCGGCTGAAGTAACCTTTACTGGAATCCTGCATGTCATCGCTTCGATCTCGCCAACAAAAGCGCCGTGCTTCCCGCACCCCTGGTGTGTTGGATGGCGTCCAGAAGGCCACTGAACGGCTCAGTGTTGGTCACAGCGTGCGCAACGAGACGACCATCAACTGGCGCTACGTCAGCGGCGGTATTGTCTTTGCGCTGGCGGTGGTATTGGTGATTTTCTTCGCTACGGATTTGTTCTACGTGCGGAGTGTCGCCGTTGGTGGTGCTACATACCTGGATGAAGGCGAGGTGTTCCGCTATGCAGATATTGCCGAGTCGCACATTTTCTGGATCGACGCGGCGCAGGTACGCGAGGACATCATCGCATCTTCCGAAGTGATCGCTGATGCGCAGGTCGAGATCGGCTGGCCGCCGAATATGGTGCGGATCGTGATCGAAGAACGTGAGCCGCAGGCCATCTGGGAGCAGGGCGGCGTGGTCGCGCTGGTTGATCTGCGTGGCACGGTGTTACGCTATCCGTCTGATGGTGACCCACTGCCGGATTTAATCCGTGTAGTTGCCGAGGACGTCGAAGGGCCGCCCGGTGCGGATGCACCCATCCCTGTGGGCGCGATCACCGGGGCGCTGCAAATGCAGCAGCTCGGCTGGCAGCGAGAACTGCGTTACCAACCGATTAACGGTCTGGGCTTCACCGAAAACATATGGGAGGTCTGGTTAGGCACCGGGACGAACATGCCGAACAAACTCGCCATTTACGAAGCATTGCGTGACCGATTGCTCAGTGAAGGGATTACACCCCTGGAAATCAACGTCGCCGACCCGGACGGGGTCTACTATAGGAATTAAGAGGCTGTGATGAGTGACTTGGTAATCGGCCTTGATATAGGCACACATAAAATTTGTACGATCATCGGGGATGTTCGTGAAGAAGACATCTTCATTGTCGGTGTTGGCATTGAGCCGAGCCGGGGCATGAAAAAGGGCATCGTCAGTGATATTGGTTCGCTCACTTCCGCCATTAGTGCTTCTGTCCACAAAGCGGAAAAAGGCAGTGGCTACCTGGTCAAACGGGCGTTTGTCAGTCTGGCAGGCAGCCATATCGCCTATGTGAACAGCAAAGGCGCGGTCGGCATCACCGGGCAGCGCGGCGTCGGCGGTGAGGACATCGAACGGGCGATGGAAGCGGCGCGTGCCGTCGCCATCCCCCACAACCGTGAGGTGCTGCATGTGGTGCCGCGCAGCTACTCGTTGGACGGGCAAGACCGCGTGCGCAGCCCTATCGGGATGCACGGCTTCCGGCTGGAGGTCGAAGCGCACATCATCACCGCCTCCTCGACCAGTGTCGCCAACCTTGAGCAAGCGGTAGAAGCGGCGAACGTTTATGTAGACCGTTTTATCTTGAATCCACTGGCGGCGGGTGAGGCTGTATTGACCGACCAGGAGCGCGAGATGGGTGTCGTGGTCATTGACATCGGCGGCGGTACGACCGACCTCGCCATTTTCATCGAGGGGACGGTGTGGCATACTGCTGTATTAGCACTCGGTGGCGATCACCTCACCAACGACATCACATATTTCACGCACATCCCGTTTGAGACTGCGGAAGCGGTCAAAGTGCAGTATGGACATGCAATGTCTAAGACGGTTGATCCGGTCGAGACGTTGTTGGTGGAACCCTTCGGTGAAGGGATGCCGACAGAGATTCGTCGTACCGACCTCGCGTGGATTATCGAACAGCGTGCGTCGGAGATCTTCGAGCACGTTCACAAGGAGATCAAACGCAGTGGCTACGATGGCTTGCTGCGCGCCGGGGCGGTCATCACCGGCGGCTGTGCCGAATTACCGGGCATCCGTGAGGTGGCGATGCGCGAACTCAATATGCCGGTTCGGTTGGCGAAACCGGAAAAACTCACCGGGATGGCAGACGCGCTGCGTCACCCGTCCTATAGCACAAGTGTCGGCTTGCTGAAACTTGGCTTGCAGATGGACACCGTTACGGAGGCCGCATCGACGCGGAACGGCGTACCGGCATCGAAGATCGGTCAATTTTTTGGAAATTTCATCCGGCGCTTGTTGCCAGATGACGCTGATTAGTTGCTCACAAAATAGTTATGCGTACAATTGGACTATGTTAACGTACGAATAGGTTCTTTGGGAAAGGTTGGGGGAATAGGCTCCTATGGATATTGAAGAATTTGACATCGGGGAAAGTTTCGCACAGATTAAGGTCATCGGTGTCGGCGGTGGCGGTGGCAACGCTGTTAACCGCATGGTCAACGAAGGTCTCGGCGGGGTTGAGTTCATCGCGGTAAATACCGACAATCAAGCTCTGATGCTTTCCAAAGCCAAGACTCGCGTCCGCATCGGGGATAAGCTCACACGCGGCCTCGGCGCAGGGGGCAACCCGGAGATCGGCAAGAAAGCGGCTGAAGAAAGCGCCGACGACCTCTACGAGGTGCTGCGTGGTGCAGACATGATCTTCATCGCCTGCGGTATGGGTGGTGGTACCGGCACCGGTGCATCGCCCGTCGTCGCGCAGATCGCAAAAGAACTCGGCGCATTAACGATTGGTGTGGTCACGCGGCCTTTCACCTTTGAGGGCAACCGGCGTTCCCAACTCGCCGAAGCGGGTATTGAGGCGCTCAAAACACAGGTGGATACACTCATTGTTATCCCCAATGACCGGTTACTGCAAATCGCGGATAAACGCGCCAGCTTACAGCAGGCATTCTCGCTAGCGGATGACGTGCTGCGTCAGGGTATTCAGGGCATTTCCGAACTGATTACCGTTCCAGCGTTAATCAACCTCGACTTCGCCGATGTGCGTACCATCATGTCTGAAGGTGGCGCGGCGTTGATGGCTGTCGGACGCTCTGATGGCGACGAACGCGCCCGCGAAGCGGCAGAGGCCGCCATCAGCAGCGGCTTGCTTGACGTGACCATAGACGGCGCACGCGGTATCCTGTTTAACATCACCGGCGGCCCGGATCTCAGTCTGTTTGAGGTCAACGAAGCGGCGGCAATTATTAAGTCAAGCGCGCATCCTGAAGTGAATATGATCTTCGGGGCGCAGATTGACGAGAACATGGGTGATGAAGTGCGGATTACGGTTATCGCAACCGGTTTTGAGCAGAGCCGCGTCAAGACGCGCATCGACTCACAGCGCCCACAGCAACCGCCGCGCCAGCAGTCGGTGCCACGTCAGCAACAGCCGCCGCCGCGCCAACAACCGCAGCAGCAGCAACCACCACCACAACAGCGCCCGCCACAGCAGCAGGATAACTTCTCCTCGCGTGTCTACGACGAGGACGATATGGATATTCCGCCCTTCCTGCGCAAGCGTTAGAATACTTAACCGCACAATAACCTCTCAAAGGCTCTTGATCGTTCATCAAGGGCCTTTTTCACATTCTTATCGGTGATTCAGGTTTGTAAACTGTTACAGGTCAGGACGAATTTCCGGTCGTGGGAAATTGTGTGAAAAGTGTGGGTTACTTCATTTGCATCCCCTCGAAGTGATGCGCTAGAATGGGGCTACAAAAGAACAGGTAACGCTCTGGAAGTCCCCATAAGACGGGGCTTTCACCGTCTAAAATCATTGTTTTGCGAACATTGGAACCTCCCCGCTCTTCTGTAGATGGCATCTGCGGTGATGGCTTTTTGTTCCCTGCTAAACGACGATGTTGTTACCTGATATGGATGTCTGTTTATTGGAGAAAGGCAGCAGAAAACCTATGGTTCAATCCCAGCATGGCAAGAAGAACGCGCTGCACGACCTCGGTTATAAGATTTTCTTAGATCGTTATGCACAAAAAGATATGACCCGTGAGACGCTGACGGAAGGCGATACGGTCATCGTCGTGGTCAACCCGCAGACCGGGCAGCGCGAAGTCGGTAAGGTCAAAACCCTCGACTTGCCGCGTGTTGAAATCGAGCTATTGGACGGCGAAGTCGTCGAACGCGACCTCGAACACGTTGATAAACCCCTTGAAGTTGATCCGTCGCAGATGATGGATCGTGTGGCATCGGGCGTCGCACAGATCGAACCCAATGAAAAGAAACGGTCGGAATGGGCCAAGAACTTCCGCTGGCTACTGGATGACTGGAAATTTGTCCCCGGTGGGCGTATCCTCACGGCAGCAGGCACCGACCAGAACTTGACTTATTATAATTGCTATGTCTTACCATTACCTCATGACTCGCGTGAGGGCATTATGCGCACACTCGGTCAGATGACGGAGATTATGTCACGCGGGGGCGGTGTGGGGATGAATCTTTCTACCCTGCGTCCGCGCCATGCGTATGTGAAGGGCGTCAACGGGCGGTCGAGTGGGTCGGTGTCATGGGGGGCGTTGTACAGCTTCGTCACCGGCTTGATCGAACAGGGCGGCTGCTTTGGCCCTGACGAGCGCATTGCGACCGATCAAGGCTTGATCCCCGCCGCAGAGCTTGCCGACCGCATGGATGCCGGTGAGACGTTCTACGCACACACACATCAGGGGTTGAAACCGATCACGGCACGCTTCCGCAACGGCGTGAAGCCGCTCTACAATGTGACGACCAAACGTGGCTATCAGGTGCGCATCACTGAAGATCACAAGGTCGCTGTGCTGATGGATGGCAAGATCACCACGATGGCACTCAAGTATCTGCGCGAAGGTGATGAGATTCTGCTGTTATTTGGTGATGGCGTACAGACCGACCCCGTGCCGCTCAACCCCGTCGAATATGACCGGTCAGTGATGAGCACACGCCTCAACGAAGATGTGACTCTACCGGACGTGCTTGACGAAGAACTGGGTTATCTGCTCGGCTACATGCACGGCGATGGCTACGTCCAGTGGGGGAAGAAAGTCAACTGGAGTGCGCCGAAGGCGGTCAAACTGGCGACCGCAGACGCTTATCCGGCGATCCGTGAATGTCTGGTAGCGAGTATTCGTGACGTGTTTGGGGTTGAGCCGACCATCGAAGATAAGCCGGAGGCCTGCGCCAATGTCGCGCTGTATTCTCGCATGGTGGTTGAATGGCTGATACAGAATGATCTGCTGAAGGCGAAATCGGCTGATGTGCGGGTGCCGGAAGCGATTTTCCGTTCCCCCTCCTCGGTGATGATGGCGTTCATCGCCGGGTATTTCGACGCTGACGGCAGCGACCGGGGCAAGAAAGGTGGCTATGGCTTCGACAGCATCAGCCGTGAGATGCTCGCCGACGTACAGCAGTTACTCGCGTTGAATGGCATCGCCGCGTCCATTCACGAGACGGATCGTTCAGCGCAAGGCTGGCAGACGATTTATCGTCTGACCGTCAGTGGTGCGATCTTTAAGCAGCGGTTCGCCGCGTCCATCCCGGCAGAAAAAGTCGAGGGGCGACCGGGTAAGCGTGATATGTACAATACCTATCCGGCTGATGTCTGGCATTCGTTAGGGATGCGAGCAAAGTACCGCCAACGTATCTATGATGGTGTTTCCAATCGAATTTCTATCGGACAGTTGGGCAAGATTAGCCAGCGGCTCGCCGCTGACCAACAGACAGAAGCCGTCGCTGAACTCGATGGTCTGATGCGCACACTACCGGATATGATCCGACAGATCGAGTTGCTCGGTGACAGCGATGTCTACGACTTCGAGGTGGCTGATGTGCATCTGCTGAGTGGATCGGGTGTCTATACCTCGAATTCGCGGCGTGGGGCGCTCATGCTTATCCTCAATGACTGGCACCCGGATGTTTTCGACTTCATCAACAGCAAGCGTGAGGCCGGCAACATCACCAACGCCAATATCAGCGTGGGGATCTCCGATAAGCTCATGGAAGCGGTCAAGGCCGATGAAGACTGGGAATTGGTCTTCCCCGATACCAGCGACCCCGACTACGACGAACTGTGGGATGGCGATCTGGAAACGTGGATCGCTGCCGGGCGCAAAGTCCAGCACTATAAGACCATCAAGGCGCGTGAACTGTGGAACGCCATCATTGAGAGTGCCTGGTCTAGTGCGGAGCCTGGGGTGTGGTTCCGTGAGCGCAGTAACAAAATGGCGAACTCGTGGTACTTCAACCCGCTGATTGCGACGAACCCCTGTGTGACCGGTGACACGCGCATCTACACCGATAAGGGACTGGTCAAGGCGGTCGATCTCTTCAACGATGAAACTGAAATCGAAGTAACCGTTGATGGTCGCTTCGGCTTGCCGAATGCTACGACGCCCGCGACTCGTGTGTTTATGACCGGGACGAAGCCGGTGTTCCGTTTGCAGACCAAAGAGGGGTACTACGTCCGTGCGACGGCAGATCACCGGATTATGACTCCTTATGGTTGGCGCGAACTGCGCGAACTCAAGCCGGGGGATCGCGTGCATATCCTCAACCGCAAGGGTGGCTTTGGCACGGAAGGCTCCGAGCGTCTGGGACGCATCCTCGGTTGGCTGGTCGGTGATGGTACCATCAAGGCGGATCGCGCCGTGCTGTCGTTCTTCGGCGATGAGAAACGCGAGCTTGCACCGATGTTCGCCCAGTACGTCAACGACATCGTGGAACCGATGACCGTTCGTAGTCGTGCCTATCCGGTTGGCGTCGTCGATGTGACCGGGCGTGATGAGGCGCGTGTGCAATCAGACCGGCTGCGCACGCTGGTTGCGGAATACGGTTTGCTGGAAAACAAGTTCCAGGTGCCGGAAGTGGTTTTCCAGGGTACGGAGGCGATGCAGCGCGGTTTCTTGCAGGCATTGTTCACTGCGGATGGTGGTGTGCAA
>DAOTTX010000004.1:0-2449 GCA_034437515.1 Anaerolineae bacterium | reverse complement strand
ACCAGCGAAACAGAGCAGATCGCGATTGAGTTGATGCTGTGTATCGAAGCGGTCGAGAAGATTGCCAATCTGTGGGAAGTGAGTGAAGACGAGGATCGGCGCGGGATGGCACGGAATCTATTCAGTTACATCGTGTATGATCTAGACACACAGCGCATTGTAGACTTCCGGTTGAAACCGTGGGCGGATCGGTTCGTGACGCTGCGCGGTGCACTGTATGACGACAATTTGGAGGATAACGACCTGGATAGTGATGATGTGTGTAAAGCCGGGGTTCCAAAGCCCGTTGGGGTCACAAAGCATAGCCTAGATATAGTTGAAAGCGGGAACGTGTAGTAGAGAATTCCCGTTTTTTGATTCACCACAATCTTCGCGACAAACTGCCGTAACGCCCGCTGGGCTACCTCGACATCATCACCTGTAAAAGCCGCTCGCATACCGTCAATCCACTCTTGAAGCTGCTGGTCACTGACTTTAGGAATGTCCACCGGCTGAACCAGTAAGCGTTCCAAATTGGCGACCTCCGCGATGATCTGACGTTCTTCCTGTTCCCGCTCGCTCAGTCTTGCCTGTAAGTTGGTCGAGAACCCGATCTTTTCAACAGCATCTAACAATTGACGGATGGCCTTCTGCACTTCATCTAACCGACCCTGTGCGGCGACGAGCCGGTCTGAAACATCAGCATTGCGTTCTCGTAGCGCATTGGCCAGCGCATCGGCGATAGGCCGCAGGTTTTCCATCGTGAGCACATCAGACATCAGGCATTCGATCACCGCCTGGTCGAGCGCGGCTGCACTGACGCGAGATGCTTGACAACGCTGCTCACGCGAATTTTTCTTGTAGGAGCAGATGTAGAAGTCCCAACGGGAGCGTTTGCCTTCACGTGCAGGGATGGTATCCGCGTTCATGGGATGTTCTTCACCCTCGACCGCACCGCAATAGACCAACCCGGTAAGCAGGTGACGGCTGCCAACCCGGCGCGGTTCTAGCATATGATCAGTCTGGCGCTGCTGGCGCTTGGCGGCGCGTGCTGCGCGGCGTTCTTGCTCCAGTTCAAACCATTCTTTGGAGATCAAAGACTCGACGAAATTCTCATACACCTGACCCCCATAGATCAAATCGCCGGTGTAGATACGGTTCTTGAAGAAGCCGCTGTAACCGCCAGTAGTCTTATAGAGACGAGTCGCATCCATGATCTTCTTGATGCCCACACCGTCAGTGCGCATCTTCCAGGCGAGGCGGCAGCGTTCCCACAGATTGTCGTCGTGGTCGGGTACCATGCGCTGGACGTAGTGTCTTTCTCCGCCGTGTTTACGGCCTTTGCGATCCCGGATGCCGATGAGGATGCGTTCCGCTTTGAAGCCGACCGGCAATGGGCCGGGCACGATGCCGAGATAGCGTCCGTCGTTCGTCGGCCAGCCGGGGTTATGTGCGCGGAACTCAGGATCGTTATCACGCAAACTGACCAGTTCAGCCAGTCCCCGCCGGGCGTTGTCGGAGATTTCTTCCAGCAGCTTTTCGTCCTGATACTGCTGCACGACCTCGAACAGCGCGTCGATTTTGGCGTCGCCCGTTTCCAGGCTGGGCATCAGGTTGACGATGGTGATGCCCCGAATACGCATATCCGCTTTGATGTAGGTGGTCTCGATGCTGTCACGTCCCAGCCGGTTGGATTTCCACACAATGACACCGAACGGGTGCTTCTCCATGTACTTACCGCGCTTGTCCATATTGCGAATCTGCTTGAAGCGGCGTGCGATGTCCGTGAGCATATCCTGCAAATGATTACGCTTTTCGGCGCTGGAGCCTGTCCGTGCTTCATCGGCATAGACCCGTTCGAGGATGAGGCCGTGATGGTCGCAGTACTCGCGCACGGTCTGGATTTGCTGCTGCACGGAACGTTCCTGTTCCTCGCCGCCGGAATCACGACAATAAGCGACGACATGCGTTTTCGGGGGAAGCGGGCAATCCTGCCGGACGAGATGGAGATAGCGGTTATTCGAATCCATCGCTCAGTTACTCCGTTTCTGATAGCGATACCATATGCCCACCCGGTGAAACGTCTTCGCCCTCAATAACGATAGCGACTAAACCCGTTTCACTACGAGTGGTGTGATACTCACCGGCCTGCCAGAAAGCGGCCTGATCGGTGTGAATATCACGGAAGACGCCTGCGTCTCCACACACCTGACCTTTCCCCTCAACGACAAGCAAGAGTTGGTTCTGGCTGGCGCGATGGTTGCCAAGTAGGCCGTGGGCTTCGATGCGGATACAGACGACGGTGCAGTGTTGGTGGCTGTTGATGAGAGGCGTGACGAAGGCATTGACACTATTATACTGTGTTATTGGGTGTGCGGTACTTTTTCTGAAAGAATACAACTGCACGCTTGAAATCCTTCATTCGTTCGCAGTGCTTCGCCTTTAATCCCGCCATTCTGGATCAACCATG
>DAOTTX010000003.1:0-5628 GCA_034437515.1 Anaerolineae bacterium | reverse complement strand
TTATACTGCTATTGAAAGACATGATTTCTCCCAGACGATTGTTGATTACATTATCGTCGCGAGTTTTCCTCTGTCTTTCAACCCCTTAAAACGCAAAGTAGCCACACCCATATCAATTAGCTAAAAAATAATTAACTAAACCGTAAAATACAATAGTTATTACTCAAAAAATTAATCAAAATGAGCTTTTATGACCTCTTATAAATTCAAAATTTTGCAGTTTTTAGGTGCGGAATGTGTGATAACGGCAAACTATTCGACGTCAGCAGTCTGATGACTGTGCTTCATCAAATTCGCGACCCGCGAGCAGCCAGAGGAGTGCGTTATTCGCTGGCGACGTTGCTGGTGTTACTTATTCTGGCGAAACTGGCAGGCGAAGACAGTATGAAAGGGATGAGCGAGTGGGTACGGTTACGCAGTCAGAAATTAGCCGGATTATTGAAATTGCCCCGTCAGACCATGCCTCACCAAACCACCTATGAGCGTGTGCTGGCAGAATTAGACGACATCGAAGTCGACCAGAAACTCGGTCAATTTTTCGTCCGTCAGCAGGACGACAATATCACGGTTAGTATTGATGGCAAGGTTTTGCGGGGTACGATTCCGGTGGGTGAGACGCAGGGCACGCATCTACTGGCAGCCTATGTGCCGGAAACCGGGGTCGTGCTCATGCAAATTGAGGTCGAATGTAAGACCAATGAGATTATCGCTGCCCCGAAATTGCTCAGCTATCTCGATTTGACCGGGTGTGTGGTGACCGGCGATGCCATGTTTACGCAGCGTGAGCTGTGTATTCAGATCGTCGAAGCCGGAGGCCATTTCGTCTTGCCTGTCAAAGGAAACCAGAAAACCCTGCACCAGGCGATTGCAGAGGCCTTTATGCCCGCCTCTGTTGCCAAAGGTCATCAACCCATTGGCCTGGAAGAACTCTTTGTATCAGAGATGTCGATCGGACATGGACGCATTGAAACGCGCTATCTAACCGTGACGGCTGACCTGAATGACTATCTTGACTTTCCACATGTTCAACAGGTGTTTCGTCTGCAACGGATCGTTCAACATCACGCCACGGGTGAAATCACGTATCAGGTTATTTTTGGCATTACCAGCCTCTCGCGTGACCAATGCTCACCTGACAAACTCATGGCCTTGATGCGCTCGCACTGGCATATCGAAAATCGATTGCATTATGTGCGCGATGTGACATTTCACGAGGATGCCTCGCGGATTCGGCACACGAAACGGCAACGGTTACTGGCGACTCTCAATAATCTCGTCATCGGTTTAATCCGATCCGCTACAGAATTTGATTATGTGCCCGAAGCACGACGCTACTTCGATGCCAACTATGACGAAGCGTTTCAGCTATTGCTTTAGCGACTTTGCAAAAGCCGTGGCTCAAGTTTTTGATGATGCTGCGTCTCAGGTGTCACAGCCGTCACAGTCCAGAATCTCGGACTTGAGTTGCCATAATCGTACTCTTCCCCCTCGAACCCTGCGTTGAACGGTCAGATTGAGGTTTCCGGGTAGCAGGAAGCCGTCCTCTTTGAGCATCTTACCAATAGCATTCGCACCGAAGTTGAGCGACTGGACGTGGTTCACCGCCTTGAGCGCGATCTCCGGCAGCAGGTAGACAAAGTTGTCATCCTGGTAGCCGACAACCGTTACTCCTGGCGGATACTCACGCGGGTTCCGCATATCGTCGTCGATGACCGCCTGCCCACCGGCGAGTAACTGTCCCAGGATGTCGAGAAAGACCTGACTGGCAAGCTCTTGGCGCAGATTTTGCACCGTCTCCACGATGCAATCCTGCCATGTCGGGAGCAGGTAGTCCTCGTCCATCTCCGTCACAAACTTCGAGAGCATCTGGAACACCGTTACCAACACGGCCCAGTTCTTCACGGCGCGGTCATGGGCGTTCGACCTGCCGAGCTGGGCAGTTACCTGAGCGTTGTAGCCGATCACGTTCTGGCTGAAGCGGCTGGCAAGTTCGGCTTTGAAGTCGCCCTCATCGAGCTGGCGCGCTACCCATGACGCAAAGTGTGCCGTGAAACCGGGTAGCTTATCGCGCAATGCCTCGGCTTCGGCGAGTGCTTTACCCTGCGGATCACGGTGTTTCCACGGCGGGATTTCCAGTGCCATCATGCGTGAGGACACCGACATTTCGCCCTCCAGACTGGTTTCGCCAGTGGAGAGAATTAATCCCCGGCACGGACGCGAGGTTTGCAGCTTGGCATCACGGGTCAGCCGCCCACGCCCCAGGTTACGGGAATAACCCTGTAAAAAGCGCGTGAAGGTGCGTGTGTCAGCGTAGATGTCCTTGTAATCGTCAACCCAGTAGAGCGCATCTGCCAGCGGATAGCCGAGCATTTCCACGGTGTTGATGGTGTCGCCCCATTGAGCAGGCGGCGTATCGCGGCTGAACTGCCCGTAGAAACTGCTCAGCAGGGATGCAATTTCCGATTTACCGCTGCCCGATGTGCCAACCAGATGAATTGCTGGTCGGGTCGCCGACGGCGGGAAGAACCGTTGGATCACGGGCAGCAGCGCAAAGGCGATCAGTGAGGGTGCCAGGTTCGACGGCATCACCTGCACCACTGCGTCAAATGCCTGCAAACTCTCCTGCCAGTTCAACGCCTGTAGTCCGTAGTCACGGAGACGCTGGTCGAGTTCGACCGACGGCGGCTCCACCAGCTTGCCTTTTGCGGTGATGCAGTCTTCGGGTGAGACGTACACCCATCTGCCGTCAATCTGCTTCCAGCCCATGAAGTTGTAGTGGCGGTGCGTCGGAAACTCACCCGACAGATGCACAATCGCGGGAACCAGGTGCTTGGACATGCCTGCACGAACCACATACTGCGCTCCGGCATTGGCCCCGATGAAGCGGCGCAGCGCGACATCATCGACGAATACTTCACCGGGGACTTCCAGCTTTTTGGTCGATGATCCCCGCTGCAATTCAATGGTCGTGACGTGGGCCTCCTTGCCGTCGTCATCAACCTGGCAGGTCTGATAAAGGGCGGTGGCTGCCCAGTCCGCGACGGTACGTTCCATCACACCGCGATAGGTTTCCTTGCGATAGACGATTTTGCCATCCAGCAGCAGATAACTCTCGGTATCGACATACTCCTGCTGACGCTGGCGTTCGATAGTCTTGCGCTTCTCGCGGTACAGCTTGTCGATGTCGCTGATCTTCAGCCCGTCTCCAGTGAGTGCTTTGAACTTCTCGCGCTGTTCTGCCCACTCGACCGCATTGAGGTGGGCGCAGGCTTCAACCGCTTCGATGATCTCGGCAGTAGATGGACGCTCAACCGATTTCTGCCGTGTGTCGTAACGATCTACCAGTTGGCTGACGTGAGCATCTGCGACCTGTCGCCGCGACTGGATCGGCTCTCTGGGTGGCTGGCTGAAGGCGCTGGCAATGGTCGCTCGTGCCTCTTTCTCACGTACGGTGGGGTTCTCACTGCCATTTCCATCAGCGATATAGCGCGTAACCAGTTCGGGTTCTGCATCGGACTGGCTGTGGCCTGCATCCCGAAGCTGACAGGCGGCGGCGAACAGCTCATGATTGCGATTGCCATTGGCTGTACCGGACGAAAGATAGCTCTCTGTGCGCGGTGGGAGCGGTGCATTGCCGTTGAGCGTCACCACATCTAGCCCTCCAATGCGCTCTACCTTCGGTCGCGGCTGCACTTCTAACCAATCGAAGCAGTGTAGTGGGTAGCGCCGATCTGGATGCCAGCCGGTGATCTGCACCGCTGCGCCGCCACGGTCAGGTTTGGTGTTGATGCTGTCTGGTAAGCGCATCACCGAGGCAACGGACTTCACATAGCCCTCATCGCCGCCAAGCGCGGTGAACAAACCCTGCATAACGCGACCGATTTTCTGCTTATTGTCCTCATCAAGCATCAGCGGTTCATCCAGCAGCCAGTAGCCGTGCCAACCACCTCCGCTACTGATGATAGCAGATGGCGGCGGGTCAAAGGCTTGCAGTCGTTCCAGATCGCGCTGGCGGTGTTCTTCGGGACCGTCGATGTCAATCCAGAGCGCGGGCAGCAGTGCCGCCGATGCCGCGTTGCCCTTCTTCTGTGAGCGTAGACAGGGCGCGAAGTACACGCCATAGCCCTCGCCGTTGAGCTTGTCCGCCTGTTGCAGTACAGCGTCATGCTGCTTGTCATTCCCGATCTGCGTCCAAAGTGCGCGTACTTCTCCCGTGCCTGGATAGATGCAGCGCAGTTCCAGCCATAAATCAGCGTGTGTGTTTGGGTACAGCGCAGAGAGGAAAGCATCTCTGCTCGCGTTTTCGTCGTTGGTCAATTCGTGTTTCTGTGTCATACTGTGTGTATTCCTTTATGTGTCACACAGGGGCTTGAGGCGCGATTCGTTTGGTCGACGGTGCGCTTCCGGCTCCTGTGTGCGTTCAGGTTAAAAGTCAATGTCTGGTGTCGGACGCAGATCATCCTCATGTTTCGGACGGTGTGCTTCCTCTTTGAGCAGATCTTTCAACTGCTCAGCCAGACGTTCCGCTTCTTCGTGATCCAGATCAGGCTGAACAGGACGAAATTGCAGTCGCTTCTTGCCTTCACGATCTTCGAACCAGCCGTACACTCCGGCGGCACTCACCTCGTCATCGGTGCGGCGCACGCCTGCCCAGACCGGTTCGTTGTCCCACAACCCATGTGCCTCCTCGTCGTAGACCACCGCCTGCTGTCGCTCGCGTGTGGCGGCGAGCGCGTCGTAACGCTGCTCCCAGTCACGCCCGGCATAGCGATCCATCAGGTCAACCATTTGCTCCTGCGTGACCTCATGTAGCATGTCGATGTGGTTGACCGCTTTATTCCGGCTGAAGTACAGCGGCTTGCGCTGCCCCTCGTCCGCGTCGTAGTAGGTACCCGGCAGAATCACGTGGGTATGCGGGTTATGCTGCTCCGGCGCTTCTGTGCCATCCGTCTGTCGATGGTGAAGCACGCTCGACCACTCCACCCCGGTATCAATCCCTCTGCGGTCGAAGAAGCCGTTCATCGTGCGCTCGGTAAGCTGGCGGACGAACTGCTCGCGCTTCTCTGGCGGCACCATCCGGATCAGGTCGGTGTTCGGATTGATTACGAGGCTGAACAGCAAGACATGCTCGCTATGGTAGGCGTCGCAGCGGTCGGCAATTTCCGCGACCAAACCACCCATACCCCGATCCATCCAGCGTTCCCGCCCTCCGGCGTGCCGCGCCTTCTCGGTACGTGACTCGCGGTAGGTCAGATAACCGAGCAGGTTCTTCATCCGCTTGGCCTCGTTCTGCGTCGGCTTCTTGTACTTCACGTTCGACACACACATCTGCTTACGATCCATGTCCTACGCCTCTCGCCTCTTCCGCAAGTAGTTGGCGATCTTCGCCAGCAGATCGTTCTGCTTTTGGAGCTGCTCTTCAACGGCATCCAGCCGACCTTCGAGCTTGCCCGTAATCGCCGCTCGCGTACCGGGGATGTCATCCTGGTGTGATAGGTACAGATTGAGCGCGTCCCTGATGAGGTCGGTCTTGTGCTGCATCTTGCCGTCGCGGGCGCGGACGCGAAGAATCTCCTCGACCCGGCGCATCTGCTCCGGCGTGAAGCCCACTGAAAGACGCTCGCTGTA
>DAOTTX010000002.1:0-1938 GCA_034437515.1 Anaerolineae bacterium | reverse complement strand
GACCGGCACCGGCACCTTCCTGGCCCACGTCATCGACCAGATCGAGGAGACGGTCAAGAGGAAGCCGGGCCTCGATTGGAACGCGTACGTGGCCGAGCACCTGCTGCCGCGGTTGAACGGTTTCGAGCTGATGATGGCTCCCTACGCCGTGGCGCACATGAAGCTGGGGCTGAAGCTGCGCCAGACGGGCTACGACTTCGCCAGCGATGAGCGGTTGCGCGTCTTCCTGACCAACACGCTGGAGGAGCCGGTGGAGGCCCACGAGGCGCTGGCGTTGGCGGGGTTTCTATCCAAGGAGTCGAACGCCGCCGCGCGGGTGAAGCGGCGCACACCGATCACGGTCGTGATTGGCAACCCACCTTACGCCGGACATTCGGCCAACGAGAGCGCGTGGATCGCGGGCTTGTTGCGCGGCAGCGACGAGCTGGGCCGCGACGTGGAGAACTACTTCGCCGTGGACGGTCACGGCCTGAACGAGCGCAATCCCAAGTGGCTGAACGACGATTACGTCAAGTTCATCCGCTTTGGGCAGTGGCGCATCAAGCAGACCGGCGCGGGCATCCTGACCTTCATCACCAACCACGGCTACCTGGATAATCCTACCTTCCGGGGGATGCGCCAGTCGCTGATGGCCGATTTTGACACCATCTACGTGCTCGACCTGCACGGCAGTACCAAGAAGCGAGAGACCACGCCCGATGGTGGCCCCGACGAGAACGTCTTTGACATCATGCCCGGCGTGGCGATCTTGCTGGCGATCAAGCGCCCTGCTCAGACCTCCGAAGTCTTGGAGACTTCGGACGTCTACCACGCCGACCTGTGGGGGCTGCGGGGGCAAAAGTATACCCAATTGCTGCAGGGGGATGTGAGCCAGACGGTTTGGGAGCAGCTCTCCCCGGCGTCGCCATTTTATCTCTTCGTGCCCCAGGATGTGGCGCTGCGCGGCGAGTACAAGCAGGGGTGGGAGATTACCGAGATGATGCCAACCAGCGTGCTGGGCTTTCAAACCCATCGCGATGATTTTGCTGTTGCTTTCGACAAAGCGGATATTGAGGAGCGCATTTCGCTGATGCGCAGTAAAAAGCTGAGCGACGCTGAATTCAGAGACCGGTTTCAAGTACGCGATAATCGCGATTGGCAGCTATCTGAGGCACGAAGTCAAGTTCGGGCTGACGCGAATTGGCGAAAGGCAATCATCCAGTGTGCCTATCGTCCCTTTGATCGACGGTGGTGTTATTTCAGCACGGTGGCCATGGACTATCCCCGAAGCGTATTGTTGGATCACGTAGCCTGGCGCGATAATCTTTGTCTTAATGTCGTTAGGCAAACTAAAATGGAAGATTGGCGGCACGCTGTGATATCAAGAAGGCCAACCCCAGCACTTTTTGTCGAGATAAAGGATGGCTCGACTGTTTATCCTATTTATCTCTACCCCGACACGAAAAACGCCACCCTCTTCGACCGCCAACAACCCACCGACGCTCCCGGTGGTCGTCAGCCCAATCTCGACCCCGACTTCATCGCCGACCTGAGCGAGCGGTTGGGCCTGGACTTCATCCCAGACGGGCGCAGCGATCTATCCCAGACCTTCGGCCCAGAGAATGTGTTTCATTACACCTATGCCGTTTTTCACAGCCCCACCTACCGCGAGCGCTACGCCGAGTTTCTCAAGATCGACTTTCCACGTCTGCCCCTCACCTCGGATGTGGGCCTCTTCCGCGCCCTCACCGGCCTGGGCGCGGACCTGGTGGCTCTCCACCTCCTGGAAGATGATTACCCCGCCGCCTCCTGGAACCAGCATAGTAGGGGCGATCCCTCGTGGTCGTTCTCTCCCCTACAGCTCAAGGAGACGATGCGCCTGATGGCGCAGATCGACGCCGTGATCGCGTCGCGCGGCGGTTGGCCGATTGAGTGAGAGAAGTACAGAACTGATCCTCC
>DAOTTX010000001.1:0-1556 GCA_034437515.1 Anaerolineae bacterium | reverse complement strand
GTCTACGTCATCCTCTCTGGGGTTAGCGAGACACATAGCGTCCCTTGGGTCCAGGCCGAACTCGTCAACCAGTTCCCACCAATCGCGGCGATACCTGACCATCTCAAGCCCCAGATCCCCCTCGACGCGACCAAGGAAAGAAAAAAAGGCCGCTTTCTTTTCCTCTTGGCCTCTCGGCCAGCGCCGGCCGTTCCTGGCCGCTCTTAGCTCAGGATCGTAGGCGTCCAAAGCTACGGCGCTGTCCCTTGACCAGATAAACTCTCTCAGGTCTTCCAGGTCTGGGGACAATTTTAGGCCGAAAAAGTGCAGCCGCTCCGCGCCGGCCTGCCTTGCGTGCTCATAAATCCCCGGAACGAGCCTGTGCAGATCTGCGCTGCTAATCCGGCGGCACATCGACCCTACAGCCATGTACGGCCTGATATTCCCTGCTTTTTCGTGCAGGTCAATGCACATTTTGTACCCACTCAAAGTGTAGCCTTGGATTACAGGCACACAGATTGGCCCCTCGACCATCTCGGACCAGTAGAGCATTTTGCGCGCGTTCTCTACCGTGGCCCGGATACGTTGGGCGTTGGTCTCTAAATGACTTGCCCGTGCAATGTCCGGCTCGCACGGGTAATCCAACGTCGCGTACCAGTGTGGCATCAGGCGCACGACTAGGTTCAAGAACGCCATCGGGGAGAAGGGATAGTCCCCAAACTTGTTTAGCAGCGTAAATCCCCCGCAGTCCAGCCACCGGCGCAACGCCTGGGGAATGAAATACCTTCGGCGCCATTCTTTCCGCTGGTTGTCCCAAAACCCCGCCGCCGAGTACATCACCGATTCTTCGGCCCGGAAGCCCCCGCCTTTAGGCGTGGGGAGGAAGGGCCGTCGTCCCTCTTTGTAAAGATCGAATTCGATCTCTTGCATTAGTTTTCTACCTCTTGTATAATGCGCGTATGCGAACAGATGTTCTATATAGAAACAATCGCAATATCGTCTATTCCTGCAAGTACCACGTTGTTTGGTGTCCCAAGTATCGACGACCGGTATTGGTGAAAGGTGTGGATGGTCGTTTGAAAGAGATTCTCCGCCAAACAGCGATTGAGTTGCAGGCTGAAGTGATCGAGTTGGAAGTGATGCCTGACCACGTACACCTGTTGTGTGAAGTAGACCCGCAATTCGGTATCCATCGCTTGGTGAAACGGCTCAAAGGACGCAGTTCGCGCTTGTTGCGCCAGGAGTTTCCTGGGCTTAAAAGCGCCGTCTGCCGAGCCTGTGGACCAACTCGTACCTCGCCCGGTGCGTGGAAGGGGAATGGCTCGACGCGAGCCGCGCACAAGCGCAATGGCCGGGTGTGGACACGCTCCTCCAGACGGCGTTGAGAATTGAACAACCGGCGAATGGAAGACATCTGCCGTCCAGCTTCGGCCTCGGTAGAGGTTTGAGACAGAGTCGGTCGCCTATGAAAGCCTGTCTGAACCCAGGTGAGGCCCAGGATGTTGTACCTCGTCGCTTGCCGGTCGAGGGAGAGCCTGGGAAAGCCTGGCGAACGATAGGAACCCCCCGCCTTTAGG